>NZ_CP197466.1:640000-642500 GCF_052180255.1 Paenibacillus sp. KN14-4R | reverse complement strand
GGAAGACGGGATTCGAACCCGCGACCCTCGCCTTGGCAAGGCGATGCTCTACCCCTGAGCCACTTCCGCATTTTGATGCGCGTAGAGGGACTTGAACCCCCACGGTCGCCCGCTAGATCCTAAGTCTAGTGCGTCTGCCAATTCCGCCATACGCGCACACTGTGTAATTCATGGTGAGCCATGAAGGACTCGAACCTTCGACACCCTGATTAAAAGTCAGGTGCTCTACCAACTGAGCTAATGGCTCATCGTGTTCAACTTAATGAACAAATGAAGATGTAAAACTTAAATGGCGGAGCTGACGAGATTCGAACTCGCGGTCTCCTGCGTGACAGGCAGGCATGTTAGGCCTCTACACCACAGCTCCACATTAGGTTTCTCATAAAGAGAATTTGGTTGCGGGGGCAGGATTTGAACCTGCGGCCTTCGGGTTATGAGCCCGACGAGCTACCGAGCTGCTCCACCCCGCGATAATAAATGTAAGTACATGGTGACCCGTAGGGGATTCGAACCCCTGTTACCTCCGTGAAAGGGAGGTGTCTTAACCCCTTGACCAACGGGCCTTACTATCAAATTGTCAAGAAATGGCGGAGCTGACGAGATTCGAACTCGCGGTCTCCTGCGTGACAGGCAGGCATGTTAGGCCTCTACACCACAGCTCCACATTAGGTTTCTCATGAAGAGAATTTGGTTGCGGGGGCAGGATTTGAACCTGCGGCCTTCGGGTTATGAGCCCGACGAGCTACCGAGCTGCTCCACCCCGCGTCATTTTTTAAATATAAATGGTGGAGGCTAACGGGATCGAACCGCTGACCCTCTGCTTGTAAGGCAGATGCTCTCCCAGCTGAGCTAAGCCTCCATTGTTTGTAGCAAGAAATATAGTGGCGGAGAGAGAGGGATTCGAACCCTCGAGACGCTTGTGACGCCTACACGATTTCCAATCGTGCTCCTTCGGCCAGCTCGGACACCTCTCCATATGGCTCCCCGAACAGGGCTCGAACCTGTGACAACACGATTAACAGTCGTGTGCTCTACCAACTGAGCTATCAGGGAAAATAAATTGTATTGTTGAGAATAAAAACCACCACTACATGAAGTGAATGGTGGTTTCGTTCGCTCGGCAACGTCCTACTCTCCCAGGACCCTTCGGTCCAAGTACCATCGGCGCTGGAAGGCTTAACGGTCGTGTTCGGGATGGGTACGCGTGGTTCCCTTCCGCCATCGTCACCAAACTAGCTTTTATTAAAAAAGCGACCAAGGCTTGTACCTTGAAAACTAGATGCGAATTGAAGAGTAAAGATAGGGTTTACGAAGATCAGACTTCGTAATGTTTTAGATAAGCCCTCGACCGATTAGTATTGGTCAGCTCCACACATTGCTGCGCTTCCACCTCCAACCTATCAACCTCGTCGTCTACAAGGGGTCTTACTAATTGGGAAATCTCATCTTGAGGGGGGCTTCGCGCTTAGATGCTTTCAGCGCTTATCCCCTCCGTACATAGCTACCCAGCGGTGCTCCTGGCGGAACAACTGGTACACCAGCGGTACGTCCATCCCGGTCCTCTCGTACTAAGGACAGCTCCTCTCAAATTTCCTACGCCCACGACAGATAGGGACCGAACTGTCTCACGACGTTCTGAACCCAGCTCGCGTACCGCTTTAATGGGCGAACAGCCCAACCCTTGGGACCTACTTCAGCCCCAGGATGCGATGAGCCGACATCGAGGTGCCAAACCTCCCCGTCGATGTGGACTCTTGGGGGAGATAAGCCTGTTATCCCCAGGGTAGCTTTTATCCGTTGAGCGATGGCCCTTCCATGCGGTACCACCGGATCACTAAGCCCGACTTTCGTCCCTGCTCGACTTGTTGGTCTCGCAGTCAAGCTCCCTTATGCCTTTGCACTCTTCGAATGATTTCCAACCATTCTGAGGGAACCTTGGGACGCCTCCGTTACTCTTTAGGAGGCGACCGCCCCAGTCAAACTGCCCACCTGACACGGTCCCTCTACCGGTTATACGGTAGTAGGTTAGAACTCCGATACGATCAGGGTGGTATCCCAACGTTGCCTCCACCTAAGCTGGCGCTCAGGCTTCTAAGGCTCCCACCTATCCTGTACAGATCGTACCAAAGTTCAATATCAAGCTGCAGTAAAGCTCCATGGGGTCTTTCCGTCTTGTCGCGGGTAACCTGCATCTTCACAGGTATTAAAATTTCACCGGATCTCTCGTTGAGACAGCGCCCAAGTCGTTACGCCATTCGTGCGGGTCAGAATTTACCTGACAAGGAATTTCGCTACCTTAGGACCGTTATAGTTACGGCCGCCGTTTACTGGGGCTTCGGTTCACAGCTTCGGGATTGCTCCCTAACCACTCCCCTTAACCTTCCAGCACCGGGCAGGCGTCAGCCCATATACTTCGCCTTACGGCTTCGCATAGACCTGTGTTTTTGCTAAACAGTCGCTTGGGCCTTTTCACTGCGACCCCCTCGAGCTATTCACTCTA
>NZ_CP197466.1:310000-635000 GCF_052180255.1 Paenibacillus sp. KN14-4R | reverse complement strand
CAATTGAAAAAGTGAATGGCATCAATACGATTGTTAAGAAAGCTGGAATTGCTATTACCATGTCCGAGAAATCAATTTCGCGGATGGATTGCATCATAAGAACCCCTACAACGATCAACGCTGCCGAAGTTGCAGCTCCAGGAATCAAGAAAACTACAGGTGCTAAGAACAAAGATAATAGGAAGCAAACGCCTGTTGTTACAGCTGTTAGGCCTGTACGACCACCTTGAGCGATACCAGCCGTACTTTCCACGAAAGCTGTTACGGTTGATGTACCTAATAACGCACCACCACTAACACCGATTGCGTCAACCAACATTGCTTTACCGACTCTTTTCGTACCTTCTTGTTTATTCTTCATAATACCTGCACGATTTGCCGTACCAACCATCGTACCGAATGTATCGAATAATTCCACGAAAGTGAATGTCAGGATGACTGTTATAATCCCAGTACTCATGATGCCAGGGAAGTCAAAATCCGCAAAACGAATTTGTCTAAAGTCAGGAACCCATTGTGTTCCTGAAGCGCTCAGTGAGTTGAAATCAACAAGACCCACACAAATCGCGAAAATCGTTGATCCTAAAATACCGTACAAGATTGCACCACGAACATGTAATACCATCAAGACTGCAATTAGAATTAATCCGAAAATAACAGTTTGGACTTCTGGGTCATGAAGGCTTCCAAGTGAAAAGATGGTTTCAAAATATTTAAGCTTAGTATGCGCATGTGCCGCAATATCATTATTCGTTTCAACTGCAATTGTAAGCAGCCCAGAATTTTTAATTCCAAGTAGTGCGATGAACAACCCAATTCCGACTGTAATTGCATGCTTCAAAGCATCGGGTACAGCTACAATCATTAACTGGCGAACTTTCGTTACTGTTAGTAAAAGGAAGATAATTCCCGAGATAAACACTGCTGTTAAGGCCATTTCAAATGTAAATTTCCCTTGTGAACCAAGGATTACTGCAGCGAAATAAGCATTTAACCCCATACCCGGTGCAAGTGCAACTGGGAAGTTAACAAGAAGACCCATAATAATGGTCATGACACCCGCTGCAATCGCAGTGGCCAAGAATACTTGGTTCCAATCGCCACCAGTAGCTCCCGATCTAAATGCAGTAAGAACATTCGGGTTTACAGCAAGAATATATGCCATTGCCATAAAAGTTGTAATACCCGCCATGATTTCGGTACGGATATTCGTACCATTTTCCTTCAACTTAAAAAAGCGATCCATTTGTATTTTTCCTCCTAGATACAGATCATTACGGTGATCTCGTAGATACTCCCAGGCCCATTCCTGAGATTATAGTATTCGCTTATTGTAAGGGAAAAGCTCGAATTTTGTCAATAATTAATCCGAACATTAATTGTTAAAAATTCAATTACCGTTCGGTTTTAATAAATTATCCGTTAACAAACTAAATAAGAACTTCTATGCGAATAGAAGATGATCAGGAAGATGGATTGGTTTTAGCCTTCTAAAATACAAAAAACCCGGAGTATGGGCACTTTTTTCAAAGGTCCCACTTCCGGGTTATGGTTTATTTTATCAAATTATTTATTCCCACTCAATTGTTGCTGGTGGCTTGGAAGTAACATCGTAAACGATACGATTTACGTTATCAACCTCATTTACAATCCGCACAGAGATTTTCTCAAGAACATCCCAAGGAATACGAGCCCAGTCTGCTGTCATTCCATCGATGGAAGTAACTGCACGGATACCAACTGTGTAGGAGTAAGTACGAGCATCGCCCATTACACCAACACTTTTCATATTCGGAAGTGCAGTGAAGTACTGCCAGATCTCACGGTCTAGACCTGCTTTTGCAATTTCGTCACGTAAAATCGCATCGGACTCACGCACAATTTGCAGTTTATCTTCCGTTACTTCACCTAGAACTCGAATCGCAAGACCTGGTCCAGGGAATGGCTGACGCCAAACGATTGCAGCTGGAAGACCGCACTCCTCGCCTACTTTACGAACTTCGTCTTTGAACAATGTTTTGAGTGGCTCAATCAGTTCAAATTTAATGTCCTCTGGTAATCCGCCCACATTATGATGGGATTTGATTGTTTGTGCAGTTGCTGTACCACTTTCAACAATGTCCGTGTACAGTGTACCTTGCGCTAAGAAATCAAATTGACCCAATTTCTCGGACTCTTCTTGGAAGCAATAGATAAATTCGTTACCGATAATTTTACGTTTTTGTTCTGGATCATCAACGCCAACAAGCTTACCTAAGAAGCGATCACGAGCATCAATCTTAACAACGTGCATATCGAATTTGCCTACGAACGTCTCCATTACGCTCTCTGCTTCACCTTTACGCAATAAACCATGATCAATAAACATACATGTCAATTGATCACCAATTGCTTTGTGAATAAGAATCGCAACAACGGATGAATCTACGCCGCCACTTAGTGCACAAAGTACTTTACGGTCGCCGACTTGTTCACGAATTTCACGAATGGCATCCTCAACAAATGTAACCATGCTCCAGTCACCTGTACATCCACATACATTGTAAACGAAGTTACGAATCATTTCGTTACCTTGAACAGAGTGACGCACTTCTGGGTGGAATTGAACCGCATAGAAACTTTTTTCCGGATGACTCATTGCCGCGATTGGCGCGTGCTCTGTGCTTGCGTCAAGTACGAAGCCTTCAGGAAGTTCAACAACGTGATCTCCATGGCTCATCCATACCACTTGGTTGCCCTCTAAGCCCTCAACTAGGCGGGAACCTGCAATAAACTCAACTTCAGCTTTACCGTACTCGCGCTTGCTTGCTTTCTCTACTTTACCGTTCATTTGGTGAGCCATTAGCTGCATACCATAGCAAATTCCCATAATCGGAACATTAAGCTCGTATACACCGGGATCTACTTGAGGTGCGCCTTCACCATATACAGATGACGGTCCTCCCGAGAATACGATACCACGCGGGTTCATTTCCTTGATCTTTTCCGCTGGTGTATTAAATGGTACTAATTCACTATAAACACCAAGATCACGTATTCTTCTTGCAATAAGTTGGTTATATTGACCGCCAAAGTCCATTACGACGATCATTTCATTCGGTTTAGACATAATCCGCAATCCTCCTATATTTAAAAATGCTCTGGCTTATTAGGGAGCTTAACCACGTAAGCTACCACTTTAATCTTGTCCATTATATATAACGTCTGGAGGAGGGTCAAGGAATCTACTCGCTATTTATGCGTCTCCATAAATTTGTCAACTCCTGTGTTGAAATGGTGTTCGAGGTTTGATCATGTCGAATACCTTCATACAAGGAAACAAACTCATCTAAGGCTTTTCGAGCTGTATCGCCTGTTGTTGTTAGCGACAGAACATATTCACGGGCAGTCTGATTAGGTATTTTACGACCATATTTACGGAATAACTGCCGCCACATACGATCCATACTATTTAAGATAAGCCGATGCTGCGATGGTGCTTGATAAAACCGATATGAAATAGAAAGTGGATCAACCTCCACTTTTCGACGCTTTATGGATCGACGCCATATCAGCAATAGCCAAAAAATGATGAGAAGCAGTACGCCACCTATCATATATACAAACTCTGATGATGCTTTCATAACTTGATTCAATTCGTACATATTAGGAACTTGATCCCCAAATGAATTAGCCCTTATTGGCATGACTTCATTATGTGTTCCTTGTTCGGCAATCACACGATTAGCTACTTCCTGTGATTTATTGCCTTGCTGCAAAGTAAATCCCGGTGTCGGTTCATAGGATATCCAACCTTGTGTAGAATCATATACCTCAACCCAAGAATGGGCATCGCGATTACGAACAGTGACAGTCAGTTTACCATTTTCCGAACGATCAACAATTTCGCCTGGAGCGAATCCTTTTACATATCTTGCTGGAATTCCAATCGAACGCAGCATGACAACCATTGCACTTGAAAAATGATTGCAGTAGCCTGCACGATCTACGAATAAGAAGTGATCGACAAAGTCTTCACTTTTCCCGGGAAATGTTGGTTTGTCGAGACTGTAGGCATAATTTGTCCGCAGGTAATTGGCAATCGCTCTTGCTCTATCGGAATCTGTCACTACACCTGCTGTGATTTGCTCCGATAATTCGCGAATACGAGTCGGAAGCTGCGAAGGCAGCTGTAAGTATTCCTCCATAAATGCATTTGGCACCTGATCATAGTCATTGCGTGAAAAATTCGCTGTCCGATTCGAGGAAGCACTGTCCGCCCATTGCAGCGGTTGTACCCCTAGCTTATAAAAGCTAATTGGTGTTGCTGTAGATGTTAATTTAGTTTCACCTGAGGACAAATCCATATAAATCGAATTAGTCTGAATTTCCTGTCCATCAATCGAAAGCAATGTCTCTATACGTCGAAGAGTTCCTCCACTAAACAATTGATAATTAGCAGTGTTGTTTTTCCACATGACTTCTTGCTCAATTAATGAAGAAGATGATGGGGTATCGTTTGAGTAAGTGACTCTATTCTGATTATTTGTAAGTTGTTGCCAACCGGTTCCATTGTAAAAGCTCTTCGATTCACCGCGCCAGTAAGTAAGGTATGGTGTTCGAGCGGTAAAGACAATTTCGTTATCCGCAGTAGTTGGGCCGCCTAGGTTGGAATCATCCTCACCATAACCTGTTGTTGCATGCTTCGACGCCGCTAACTTATTGCTCGACCAATCCGAGAAATTGACACCTGTAATCTTTCCTAAGCTATCCACAAGTCGTTCAGAGGAAAAAGGCTGCATAAGCGGCTTTGACTGCGTATGCGCTGCATATAAACCACCAACGAAAATAAGGGCACCTAGAATAAAACTGGCAATGAACCAATGGGTTGGCCAGCCGTTAGGCCTTATCTTAATATTGTAAATCCATTTAATTTCTTGTAAATGCAAAAGACTCGCCATCGCTAGCCCTATTGCACTCACACGGAACATAGCAATTACCGTATCGAGTTCCAAAAACAATTGCAGCAATGCTAAATATAGGAGCGTCAAGACTACAAACCAAACGATTGCGTTATATTGCACCATAACATGCTGAACCAGGTGGAGCATTAATGTTAAACATATTAAAAAACATAGCATTCTTAACTCCGAACTAATGGAAAGCCAATCCCCTAGTGTTAGGCGAATAAAATCCTGCACCAAGATGTCGCCTATATCAACGATCCACTGCACTCCAAAAACAGGACTAAACATATAACCCAACGTACCGATTAACACCATACATTTTATTAGCCACATTAAATAAATGGGAACAGATATGCAATTCATCAATAGAAAGAGCCCACTCATTATTAAGACGGGATAGACAAATTGCTGTTCGTTCAACTCAATCATATCGTGCATCGGACGCAGCCATTCCCATATGAGAAAAAAGAGTCCGATAGATAAGATAAATCGACTTAAGACGGTTGGGTTAAGAGATTCTGACATCAGCAGCACCTCCTAATGTAGGAGTCTGCTGTGTATTCATGTAAGGATTCCTAGGTTCCAATAAAACAACTTGGCATCCGAGATTTTCCAAGCGTTCTATATAATACAGGGTCTGAATGCTATCTTGTACAACATAAAGCTTTATTGAACGTTTACGTCTGATCCATCGATGCAAAGCTTCGACGATATTCTCATCCAAGGTAGAGACGATGCAGATTAGAGAGATCTGTGTATGGATATGCGAACTTTCTTTCACTAGCAGGTCTGCAAAAGACATTCCCGCTCCAACCTGCAAATGGGACAAACCCTCATTACAAACATTCCAATCCATTGTGCTAGGCATAGAGAAATAAGCACCTGTAGCTTCACCCTGAATCGCATTGGTAGCAAATCGCACTTCCGTACCCACATATCTGGTTTCTTGTAAAATACCAGCTGCAAGTTCAACACGTTGCTCGAACAAATAATCTAACCGCTTCACAGGCTCTTTTTTGGAAGGGAAACCGGTACGTTTATATGTTTCATACTTTTCATCCGATCCTTTAGCCATTCCACCATCAAGCAGCAGCAAGATTTTGTCCGTTTGCGAATTGCCTTCTTCCTTGGTGTGCAGCTTCCCAGTTCGAGCGGTTGCTTTCCAATGAATCCTATTAAGTGGGTCACCATTCGTATATTCGCGAACACCAGAACGAATCAGATTGTGCGTTGGCATCGTCACATGCTGAAATCGCCGACCCTCAGTTCCTGCTGATAATGCCCCATTCCACTGTCCTAGCCAAGGCTTGGGTGTAATCAGACATGTCTTCTTCTGGACCAAACTCCGTTTACGCACCGTGAATCCAAGAAAATCCCCAGCAATAAGCTCTGTGCGAATAAGTCGATATGTTCCCCGATGCAATCCATTCAAAACATACGAGACATTCATTCGAGAATGAAACCAAGGAAATATGAGCTGCTGAAACTCTAAATCTCCCCCACCACCGTCATGCTGCCATGTTTCTTTTATAATTAGCCAAGGCAATGGGAGTAAGGAGCGCTGCTTAACATCAACAGACACGAATATATCATTACCGCTAACGACACACTTCGCAGACAACGTGTGAGAGACTTCGACTTGAATCAGAGTTAATAGTGGAAATAACAACGCACTAATCGTTAATAAACCAAAAACACCAACGAGAAACCAATTTGCCACTCCACCAAACGACAAGCTCATTGTAAGCCAGATCGCACTCATAACGAGTAGAAAAAACCATTTTCCTCCTGTTTTCATGTCCTCACCTACCTAGACGAGACATGAGGCATAAACGGAGTCGCAACGCTGGCAATCGATTCACCCAAAATGTTCGCTACATCATATCCTGCCATCTCGGCTTGTGGGGTTAAAGATAAGCGATGTGCCAATACATCATAAGTAAGTGCTTTGACATCATCGGGTATGACGTAACTGCGACCGAGCATTAAAGCTCTCGCTTGTGCAGCACGCATCAATGCATAAGATGCCCGTGGACTTGCGCCACTACGGAGATGCGGATGATTCCTTGTGGATGATGTGAGACCGACAATGTACACTTTTACAGATTGATCGACATGGACAGCAGAAGCCTCCTTCTCCAGAAGCAGCCACTCCTCTGGCAGAACAACCGGCTTCAAATCTTCTATCGCACGTTGATTTAGAATGTGATCAAGCATTAATATTTCATCTTTAATAGCTGGGTAGCCAATACTTAAGCGTAATATAAATCGATCAAGCTGCGCTTCAGGCAGCGGATAGGTCCCTTCATAGTCAAGAGAGTTTTGTGTCGCTATAAGATGAAAGGGTTCAGGTAAGGTGTAACTGATGCCATCCACACTCACCTTGCGCTCTTCCATCGCTTCCAAAAAAGCAGCTTGTGTCTTAGGTGTCGTCCGATTGAGTTCATCTGCGAGGATAAAAGAAGTAAATAGAGGACCTTGCCGAAATTCAAATTCATGTGTCAGCGGATTGAGCACAGATATGCCTGTGATGTCCGAAGGCATCAAATCGGGTGTGCATTGTATACGTTTCAAATCGCAGCCCATTGTTCGTGCCAGAGCACGTGCAAGCCTTGTTTTACCTACGCCTGGCGCATCTTCTAGCAGCAAATGGCCACCTGCTAACATCGCAATGAGCGATTTTTCAATCATTTCTCTTTTGCCAATCATCACTTTCTCTAGTTGTTGAATCATTCTCTCCACAATTTTGGCGGGTTGATCATATAATAGAATAGGAATTCGCATGATGAAGAAGCCTCCTTTATTCGCCTTTAAAAGGTTATGCTTCTAGCTTTTCCTATTCCCTATCTATTTAGACGTGTCACATCATAATTATGCTAGACTTTGAGAAGTTGAAATAGACTTCGTGGTGTAATCGTCAGATTAAGCATCTTCTCCCCCTCTGAAAAAGAACCTTTCTGCCCCAATTGTTCCATCAGTGTACGCCAAGGCACATAGATACTGCCATCCTGCCACTGGAGATCTGCTAATACATACGTCTTTACTCGCTGCCCCATATAAAACGTATCCACTTTACGATGCACCGTGTCGTATTCCAGATTCACTGCCCCAAAATGCACGATGACTCTCTGCTTCACTTCATCCCATTTAATCGTACCACCCATGCTCTCAACCAACGTCCGTAAAGGCACCTTTAATACCTTATGATTATCCAAAAGGTACTGTGTTGGCGGCATGTTCATCCGTTGCTTTCCTACATTTAGTTCTAATGAAGGACGCACCTCTTGTTCCGGTTCCTCGATAGCTACTGGTTTAGTCTCGGCGTGTTCAACTGCATATTGACGAGCCTCTCCAAGCTGCTTATTAAAAGAAGCGTCGCTCACACTACGCGTCCATTTCAGCTTCTTCACAGCGAATTGCTCTGGATTTACCTTCGTTGTAATAGGCGCAAAGGAATAACCTTTATTTTTAAAGTGATGAATAATAGCTGGCAATGCATCAACTGATCCCTTATGTCCTGTGCCATCATGCAGCAGTACAGTTAGTTCATGCCGTAACGGGCTATTCTCCACAGTCGTAGTGATCTCACTTGCAGGCACGTTAACTCTACGAGAGTCTCCACTGTCGATATTCCAATCGTATACCGTATATCCAGCTTGATCTAAATAATAGAAATAAAAGGCGTCAAAGTTTGTTGCCGTTCCCCCAGGTGCACGAATTAAAGGTGTTCGAACCCCACTTACCTCTTGAATGATCTTCTCGGTCTTTTGAATTTGGGACCAGAAGTTATTGAAATCTCCATAAAGCTCTTTATAAACATGATTATAGGAATGATTACCAATGGCATGGCCTTCATCAACAATACGCTTTAAGACATCTTTCCTTGTAACAACTTGATCGCCGCATACGAAAAAAGTGGCTTGAATGCCTTCCTTTTTTAATATATCCAGCACTTTAGGTGTCAGATCACTTGGACCATCGTCAAAAGTAAGGTATACCGTTGGTTTCTCAGGTTTTTCATAGGTACGAGGCTGCAAAATTTTCTTACCTGATAATAGCTGCTCATAAACAGAATCAGATGTATCTTTTGCAGAAACATCCCTAGGAGGAACAAGTGTAACGAAAACAATAACAGCAAGAAAAAGAAGATTAAATCGTACAGCCAAACATTTTCGGTTCAGATCAAATTTTCGCATAACTAGGGGTCCCTCCATACAATCTACTATTTTGCCCGATGCTAGATTATATGTTGGTAGGAACTAGAGTATGACTTCGACTCATAGAAAAACCTACCTCATCTAGCATACCTGCCTTCGCTTCATGGATAAGACACCTGCTGAGCGACTGTGCACATGATTGTTATATGGAGAATTAAACATCAATGTGCATTTTCCCTTCTTTTTCCCATAACAAAAAAAGCAGTCCCCTTACGGAAACTGCCCTTCATTTAGAAATGAAAAAATATTATTCCATTGACACTTTCAATACATCCTCGACATGACCTTTTACTCGAACCTTACGCCATGCTTGCACAAGATTACCCTGTTCATCGATTAAAAACGTCGAACGTTCAATGCCCATATATTCACGTCCGTATAATTTCTTTAGTTTCCATACACCAAACAACTCACTAACTTTATGATCCGGATCTGACAGTAGTGGGAATGGTAAGGTGTGTTTAGTCGTAAATTTCTCATGAGACTTTAATGGATCAGGCGATATTCCGAGCACGACTGCGTTATGCTCTCCAAAGGATCCATACAGATCGCGAAAGTCGCATGCTTCTTGTGTGCAAGCTGGTGTTGCATCTTTCGGATAAAAATAGATAATGATTTTCTTACCACGATAATCACGAAGTGATATCTCATCACCGGTCGAAGCTGGTAAGGTGAAATCTGGAACAACTTGACCTATTTCCAGTGTAGACATGAAGTATTAACTCCTTTTTTGCAAAAAGTTCTATGTTCTAAACACATTCTCTACGAACCCGCTCCGCGGTAACGATGTACGCCTGTATTCCAGATAAACAAACCGAGAATAAAGAAGACAATACCCACGACAGGTGTCATTAGGGCATAGCCCATCCAATTGTCTGGATCAAGGAAATATGCTGCAGGATAAAAGCCGACAAAAGCAAACGGGAGCAGGAATGTTAATAACCCTTTTAACAACTTGTTGTAGATCGTAATCGGATAACGCCCATAGTTCTGAATGTTCCAGATGAGTGGCATAATGCCTGTCGGCGCATCCGAGTAAAAAGCTGTTGCTGTAATGGCAATAAATACGCCGAAGTAAATCATTACAGCTCCGATTATAAGTGCAATAAACACGAATGGATCGTACCACGACCATGAAATATCTAGCTTCGTCCAGGAATATCCCATAACGACCGCACCTGCAAGTGAGCTAAACAAGGCGGCTGGGTCCAAGTTCTCCAAAATAATCTGGTACAAGTTATACGCGGGGCGTGTTAGGATACGGTCCATTTCCCCTTTTACAATATAGCGCTCCGAAAATCCGTATAAATTAAAGACAGCTGAAAATAAGCCATACGGAATCATAAAAAAGCCATAAATGAACAAAATTTGCTCTCGATTCCAACCCCCGAGTGAATCCGTTTGATTAAATACAACAAGAATGAACAATAAATTTAGTCCGTTAAATAATAAATCAGACAGCACCTCGATCCAAAAGTCCGAACGGTACGTGAGGCGTGTTTTGATATAATTTTTCAAATACCCAGCTGCCAGTCCTAAATAAAACATCGCTTCACCCTCCTTGTACGAACAGCCGCGTACGTGCTGCTCTCCATAACAAGATCATCGGAATGATAAGCACCAAGAACCATATGATCTGCAATCCAATCAGACCCCAAACCGCATTTCCCGTCACCCGACCTGTGAAGACAGATCCCGGTAAGTACGTGATCGCTTGAAATGGCAAGTATACGAGTATGCGCTCTGCCCAACCTGGGAACAAAGCAATCGGAACAATCAGTCCTGAAAATAAATCAATTGCAACACGTTTCATGCGCATCAAGCCTTCTGCATTTTCTAAGAAAAAGGCAGATAACCCGGTGATGATGTTAATTTGCGAGTTAATCAGGAAAGCAAACACTAGCATCAGCAAGTATATCCCCCATACACTCAAGTCCCTTGGCAATTCAACGGGGAATAGCAAGGATACAATGACAAGACCGGGTGTTGTGAACAGCAGTAAGCGGAACATCCCTTCACCGAAGCCTTGCATCATTTTTACGATAATATAATTGTAAGGACGAATGAATTGCACCGCGACAGAACCATCCCGAATGTCATTGGCAATCTCACGATCTAAGTTGTTAAAATAAAACGCTCGACTCATCCACGACACCACGACGTACGTGGTCATCTGAGTTAACGTGAGTCCCCCAAGCTGCTCAGTCCCACCATATATCGCTTTCCATAGAAAATAATAAGACCCAATGTTAATGGCATAAATTAAAATGCCACTATAATAATTGACGCGGTAAGCGAGCATCATCAAAAACCGCATCCGAATAATTTCTACATACGCGCTAAACATGGACACTTAACCTCTCTTCCACCTCTGCGCGCTGTATGCTTGCTGAACCGGACTTATAAATTTCACGAACGATATCATCCGTATTCGTTTCAATAATTTGAATATCACGAATCGCTAGCATGCCAACAACCCGAGCAAGCATTTCCGATACATTAGCCGTTTTCTGAGGTACGAAGGCGGTCGCGCTTTGATCATCATTCATTTTCCATGCCACGTCTAACCCTGCCGTTAATTCCACTAAACGCTCCAGGGTGACGGATTGCTCGAACTTCAGCACAACTTCTTTCCCTTGACCCCAACGTTCCTTCAGTTCTTCTAAACCGCCATCATAAATAATGCGGCCATCATCAAGCATGATAACCCGTGAACATAGCGCTTCAATATCTTGCAAGTCATGGGTGGTTAACAGGATTGTCGTCCCATAGCGGCGATTCAGATCTTTTAGAAATTCACGAATTTCGGTCTTTACGACAATATCTAATCCAATCGTAGGCTCATCGAGGAACACAATAGACGGATTATGAAGCAGCGAAGCTGCCAGTTCACAGCGCATCCGTTGTCCAAGGCTCAGCTTTCGTACCGGTCTAGATAACAATTCCCCTAAGTCTAATCGTTCCACAAGTTCATCGAGCATCGCTTTGAAATCATTTTCGGGCACACGATAAATTTTACGTAATAATTGAAAAGATTCGATAACCCCTAAGTCCCACCACAACTGTGAGCGTTGACCGAAAACAACACCAATTTCTTTTACAAATTTCTCACGTTCCTTATAGGGTATAAATCCGTTAACCTTGATATCTCCTGATGTGGGTACTAGAATCCCCGTAAGCATCTTGATCGTGGTCGACTTCCCTGCCCCATTCTCTCCAATATAACCACAAATCTCACCACTCGGTATGGAAAAAGAAATATCTTTAACCGCTGTAACTTGCTTATATTGTCGATTAAATAAATCGCGCATGGCTCCTTTTAACCCACCGCGATTGACTTGTACATTAAATTCCTTACGTAAATCATGCACATCAATTGCTAGCATATGTTTCCTCCTATCTTGCTTCCCACTTCATGCAGTTGGGTTGCTATCCCTGTTTTGAAACCTCTATAATTGAGTCATAATATGCGGGACCCTCACCGCAAAAGTACATTTTTACATCATACAACAAGACATAGTGAATGGAAAAGGAGGGAACAGCTTGCGAAGAAAGTGGAAATGGTTTCTGCTTTTACTTCTCATTGTCATACTGGCTGGGGTTGGGTATTATGCTTATTCGTTTTATAATTTCGCCAATAATATTTCCAACAAGTCAGAGCAAGATTCGTTTTTTTCCAAGGAGCAGCAGAAAGAAAACTTACCTCCAGTTTGGGAAAAGAAGGATCGTGTCAACATCCTTCTTATGGGCGGCGATGCCCGCGTATCAACGATTAAGGAGAAGCCACGATCGGATACGATGATTCTGCTTTCTGTCGACCCCGTGACGAAGAAAGCAACGATGATGTCCATCTTGCGTGACTTATATGTCAAGATTCCAAACAAAGGCCAGAATCGAATTAACGCAGCGCTTGCGTTTGGCGGCCCAAATCTTGCAATGCGAACCGTAAGTGAACTGCTCAATATTCCGGTTCAATACTACGTGTACACGGACTTTAAAGGTTTTATTGCCCTTGTCGATTCCATAGGTGGTGTTACAATCGATGTCGAGAAGGATATGAAATACACGGATGCAGCGGATAATCATCTTTTTGACATTAACCTGAAAAAAGGTGTTCAACAAATGGACGGTAAAACAGCGCTGCAATATGTGCGATTCCGACACGATAACCAGCATAATATCGGTCGTGCCGAAAGGCAGCGGAAATTCATCTCTGCTGTTGCTCAGAAAATGCAGTCAACATCCTCTATTTTAAAAATGCCAACGATTCTAAACAAAGTTGAGCCTTTCATCGAAACGAACTTAAAGATCAGTGACTTAACGAAGCTGGCAGGACTTGCTTTTGAGGTGAATACGAAGGAAATGAGCTCGATTCAATTGCCTCCGATGCATTTGTATACCGACCGGATGATTGATGGCATGGCGGTTGTGACGACAGATAAAACGAAGCTTCAACAATATGTCAAAGGTATCTTTGACGGCACGATAACAACTGAGGGGCAACCCACAAATAAAGCAACTTCAAGCAGTACAACAAGCAAAGGCACTTCAAATGGGAAGAAGTAACAGCTAGTCTGCTGCTTAATTATGAAATAAAGGGGAAAATACCAATATGGAACGTATAAGATCGGAACAGCTTTATGAAGAGGCATTAGAACATATTGTAGGCGGAGTTAACTCTCCATCGCGATCATTCAAGGCAGTCGGTGGCGGTGCCCCCGTGTTTATGAAACGCGGCGAAGGTGCTTATTTCTGGGACGAGGATGGCAATAAGTATATTGATTTCCTCGCTGCTTACGGACCCATTATTACGGGGCACGCTCACCCTCATATTACGGAGGCGATTTGCCAAGCTGCACATAATGGAACTTTGTACGGAACTCCTACTGCGCTTGAAATTAAATTTGCCAAAATGTTAAAAGAAGCGATTCCTTCACTCGATAAAGTACGCTTCGTTAACTCTGGCACAGAAGCTGTGATGACAACGATTCGCGTTGCCCGTGCTTACACAGGACGAACGAAAATAATAAAGTTTGCAGGTTGTTACCACGGTCACTCGGATCTTGTACTTGTTGCAGCAGGCTCTGGTCCTTCCACGCTGGGGACGCCAGATAGTGCAGGTGTACCTGCTTCCATTGCACAAGAAGTGATAACCGTGCCTTTCAACGATCTCGATGCGCTGAACACCGCGCTTGATCGTTGGCAGGGCGAGATCGCTGCCGTCATGGTTGAGCCTATTGTCGGAAACTTCGGCATGGTGATGCCGAAGCCAGGTTTCCTCGAAGGGCTCTGCCAAGCGGCACGCAGCCATGGCGCCCTCGTCATCTACGACGAGGTAATCACAGCGTTCCGGTTCCACTACGGAACGGTGCAAACTTACAATGGCCTGGGCGCAGACCCAGCGGCCATTGAGCCAGACCTGACGGCCCTAGGCAAGGTAATCGGCGGTGGACTGCCGATTGGCGCTTATGGGGGCCGCAAGGAAGTGATGGCGCAGGTCGCTCCGCTCGGACCTGCGTATCAAGCTGGTACGATGGCAGGCAACCCTGCCTCCATCGCCGCAGGTATTGCCTGCCTTGAAGTGCTTCAAGAGGCAGGCGGTTATGAGAAACTGGAGCGCTTAGGCGCACGCCTCGCAGAAGGATTAGCCGCGGCGGCAGCAAAACATGGCGTGCCACTGACGATCAACCGCATTGGCGGTGCAATCTCGACTCACTTCTGTAATCATCAAGTAACCAATTATAATGAGGCACAAGATACGGATGGCGAGCAATTTGCAATGTTCTTCCGCTATATGCTGGAAGAAGGCATTTGTCTGGCTCCTTCTAAATATGAAGCATGGTTCGTCACGCTAGCGCATACAGATGAAGATATCGAAGTAACGATTCAAGCGGCTGAACGAGCTTTTGCTAAAATGAACAATTAGATCGATCTTCAAAAATCACCATAAACACACCAACAAACGAACTATACTCGATATACGGGTATAGTTCGTTTGCGTTTAATGAATTATTTATCAGCCATATAAATAAATTCATTCATAATTATGCAAAATGTAATCGTTTCCACGTTAGAAAACCTAACATGAGTTATTGTCTCCTAAAGGATGTTCATGATATTCTTATTGTACTTATTTTTCATACGATTAAGATCATTTTCACTACCCACCTTGCAAGATTCAGCAATAGCCATTTATAAGGAATCTATTATTTTTAACAAACATAAATATTCTACAATATGTATATTTATGCAAAATAAATGTATATGCTATCATTCTGATTTTTGCAAACATTTTGAGGAGGTGAAGGTCAGGAAACTGACCCCGATCTATGAACGAATCCATGCGTAATGAAGGCCGTTTTGAAAATTTATTACTTACCGAACACGACAGCTGCGGCATTGTATGTATCATCGAAAAAGATGGTCATCCTTCCACTAGCAACATTCAAAAAACGATTGATGCCCTCGTCAAAATGGAGCACCGATCTGGTTTTATCGCTGGCGAAGGAGACGGATGCGGTATTCTAACTGATATCCCCCGCGCTTTATGGCAGCGTAAACTCCAAGATGCAAATCTGAATGGCTCTCTCGCTTATGATGAAGCATTCTCCGTCGCACATATTTTTGTACCGCGTAAAGATGATTTGTCGGTCGATACGATTCAAGCGGGTATTCGTAAATTGTTCGCGAAACACAATATTTCCATTATTCTTGAGCAAGAAAACGGCGTAAACCGCTCGGTTCTTGGTGCAAACGGGTTGAATGATGAACCTTTATTTTGGCAAATTGCCGCTCTCAGTGATTCGTCTCATGAGGACATTGCAAATGCACTTTACGAGCTTCATATTGCCATCGATAATCAATTCCGCGTTCACGTTGCTACGCTTAGCCATGTGACAGCTGCTTATAAAGTAATGGGATCAGCAACAATTTTACAGCAATATTTTAACGATACACGCGATCCATTGTTTGCTTCTCAAGTAACAGTTGGACATAATCGCTATTCCACGAACACCCTATCTTCGTTCTTCCGTGTGCAGCCGTTCTCACTGCTCGGGCATAATGGTGAGATTAATACCGTTAAGAAAATGCGCATTGAAGCGGATATGATCGGCGTTCCACTTGTAGATGGCGGCTCTGACTCGCAGGATATGAACCGTGTAATTGAAACATTCATTCACCGTTTTGGCATGAGTTTGTTCGAAGCCATGGAACTCATCTTCCCTCCTATTATTAATGAAATGAAAAGTTTCCGTCCGGAGCTTCAAGATTTATATGTGTACTTCCGCCAAATTTGGGGTCACTATGCACAAGGTCCAGCAGGTATCGTATCCCGCTATGGCAATGAGTGTATATTCTCTGTTGATGCGCTAGGACTTCGCCCCGTATGGATGGTTGAAACGGCAGAATCCTTCTATTTCTCTTCGGAGCAAGGGGTAGTGAATGTTGGTAACATGGTCGCAGAACCAAAGCCAATTGCACCCGGGGAAAAAATCGGCGTTCAATTAACAGCAGGTCAACCTGTTCAAGTGGTTCCGTATTATGAAGTACAAAATCTCGTATTAGAGCGTGCTTCCAAGCGTGTTGACTTTACTGGCATGCGCAAGCACCTGAGTCCTGATCTAGATGGAATTGTAGGATGTGCAGCAGATGAAGCTGCTGATGTAACCGATGCGGTATACAGCGCATTTGGTTGGGATCGGGATGGCATATCGATGATCGAACAAATGGCAGAAACGGGTGCAGAACCGATTCGCTCTCTCGGACATGATGCGCCTCACGCGGCTTTACACTGGGAACGTCAGAACATTCCAGATTTCATAAAAGAAAGCGTCGCTGTAGTAACAAATCCTGCGATTGACCGCGACCGGGAAATGGAGCACTTCTCTACTCGTATCGTTGTAGGTCCGCGTCCTGCTGTATATGGCAGCTTGGACCAACGTCTTCGTGTTGAATTACTTGCACCACTAGTGCTTGAGGGCGCTAATGGGGTCGATTCCGAGCAGCACTTATTACAACCTAGCTATGAGGCTTTGCTTACGATGTTCAGTGGTCAAACGACGGTGTTATCCACAACATTTGCTCGGGGCACATCCCTTAGCGATGCGTTAGATACACTCGCTGAAGAAGCAGCTACTGCTGTACGTGGCGGATCTTCGCTCTTAGTGCTTGATGATAAAGGCGCTCATCAGAATGACCGTCTATGGATTGAACCTCACTTAGCAGTATCCAAAGTTGATATCCGCCTGCGTGCTGAAAAAATTGCGCTTGGTAACAATCTACGTCGTCAAGCTTCAATCGTACTTCGCTCAGCCGCGATTCGAAACCTACATGACATTGCCGTTGCTTGCGGCTTAGGCGCGGACATCATCTCACCTTATATCTTGTTCCAAACGGCATCCGTTAAAGAAGGTGCTGTTGCAGCACGCAGAGTATATACAGCCTTGTCCAAAGGTCTTGAGAAAGTTATCTCAACGATTGGTACGCATGAATTACGCGGTTATACCCGCTTCTTCTCTTCCATTGGATTGAAGCCTGAAATTGCGGAAGTACTTGATATTGTTAACTATTTAGGTAGTCAAGAAGTTGGAACCGGTTTTAGCGAACTAGAGGCAGATGCTGAAAAGCGCTACTTCGATTACACGAATCCTAAAGCGAAAGCTGCGAAAAACTTCCGCTTCTTCCAACGGATGTGGAAAGCGCTCGGGGATGCTTCTTCTGGAGCTGCACCTTATGCGGATTACCGTGATAAATTACGTGAGGAAGAACAGAAAAACCCAATTTCGATCCGTCACGTGGCTGATTTTAATTATGCAAAAGCACTTCAAGATGGCCGCACACCATTCCAACCTTCAGATGTAAACCTTGCAGTCGGCGATCATTCCTTGCCGATGCTCATTTCCTCCATGTCCTTCGGCTCTCAGAATGAAACAGCATTTCGAGCTTACGCAGAAGCTGGTGAGCGTCTGAACATGGTGACGATGAACGGTGAGGGCGGAGAAATTAAAGATATGCTTGGCCGTTACAAAAAGACCCGTGGTGCGCAGGTCGCTTCCGGACGTTTTGGCGTCAACATCGAACTTGCAAATGCCGTAGCTTTCTTGGAAATCAAGATAGGTCAAGGCGCGAAACCCGGTGAAGGCGGACATCTTCCAGGTTCTAAAGTAACAGCAAAAATCGCTGCAGCTCGTAATGCAACGATTGGTTCGGATCTGATCTCACCATCTAACAATCATGATATTTATTCGATCGAAGACTTGGCGCAAATGATCTCGGAACTGAAAGAAGCAAGCGGTCGCAAAGCGAAAATTATCGTGAAAATCCCGATTGTACCCGGTATCGGAACAATTGCTGTCGGCGTAGCCAAAGCCGGCGCAGATGTCATTACGCTCTCTGGCTTTGATGGCGGTACAGGTGCTGCTCGGGTACACTCCTTGACCCACGTTGGCTTACCAACTGAAATTGGCACAAAGCTGGCGCATGTTGCCCTGATTGAAGCAGGTCTACGCAATCAAGTGGAGTTATGGTCGGATGGTGGATTAAAATCAGGTGCGGATGTTGTCAAAATGGTACTGCTAGGCGCTAACCGCTGCGGATTCGGTTCCCTCTCTATGCAAGCGATTGGCTGCACGACTTGCCGTGGTTGTCACTTGGATACTTGCCATGTCGGTATTGCAACACAAATTGACTCCTTGGAAGAAGCCGAAGAAAAAGGTCTTCGCCGCTTCGTACCTCGTCAATTTGATCTAGCTGTCGATTCACTCGTTCGTTTATTCAGCGGAATGGCTGATGAAATTCGTGAAATTGTGGCTGCTTTAGGCTATAAAGATTTACAAGAACTCGTGGGACACTCGGACCTGCTTGAGCAAGTCAGTCACCTTGAGCGCATTGACTTATCGGACATTCTACGCGCTGCTCCAATGCCTGCAGCAGCTTCCTTGGAACTGGCACATGCACAAGCTGAGGTTGCTATTGCATCTTCTGACATCAAAATTGCGGAAGGAAACCTCGGTCAAGAGTTCTTCCCAGATGCACTTGCTTGGGATACTCCAATCGAGCGGAACTGGAGTAAGGTCAATGCTGAATCACGCATACTAGGTGCAAGATATGCTTCTCACCGTGTTAGAGATCGCTTTGATGGCTCTTATGATGAATTGCCGAGCGTATCCCTGCACATGCATGATGGATCTGTTCCTGGTAATGGTTTGGCAGCCTTTAACGCACGTGGCGTAAACATTACTGTTCACGGCGGTGCTGAAGACGGCGTTGGTAAAGTCGCATTTGGGGGTAAAGTGGCGATCCTGAAATCACCGGGTCAACATGGCACTTACATCGACGGTTCTGTCGGTAAATCATTCGGATATGGCGCGCAAAAAGGCTTGTTCCTTATCCAAGGCAATGCCGATACTCGTGCTTGTATTCGCTTCTCCGGTGCGGATGTGGTATTCGGTGGTGAAATCAAAGAACCAATCCGTGATGAACTTGGTGGACTCGCATCTCGTGCAAATCTCAAGGGCTTTGCCTTTGAATATATGACGAACGGCCGTGCAGTTGTACTCGGCGATCCAGGTCCATGGATGTGTGCAGGCATGACCGGTGGTGTGATTTATCAACGACTGAACGAGAAGATGGGTCTTGATCTTCAAGCAATCCAGCGCCGTATCGCGAAAGGTGCTAAGGTTAAGATCGAATTTGTCGGACCGCAAAGTAAACAAGACTTATCCGAGTTACTTGGTGCTTATCGCACCGAACTTGCGAGCTCCGGTCAAGCGGATGCAGCTGCGAGCATCGATGCCCTGCTTGTTGATCTAGCGCACAACTTCGTGCGTATCGCACCAGTTGGGTTACAAGCGGATCAATCCGTTGCAACTGAATAACTTTATAACATGAAGAAGTGCCCCTTAATTATAGCGGGCACTTCTTTTTGTACGAAACAAATGAAAGTCATTTGCGTATATAAGCATATCGAAGTTATATCCTTTTCAAAAGAAAGGTGATCTGCTATGAGTAAAATCAGTTTCAATGTGAACCTATCCCCTGCTGATGCTTATGCGCTCGTTATTCAGCATCAAGATGCTGATCTCGTCCATGAAGAGTTCCATAACCTCGAGTATGGAAGGAAGATGGGAACACTTATTTTCGAAAAATATTACTTCCGTACTAAAAATCAAGTTGCTTTAGTTGTCTTAATTGATGATTTACAAGGCGTTACCAATGTTCGGGTAATCTCAACTGGAAGCTCGGAAGGGTTGTTTTTCAAATTCGATTGGGGTGCAAGCCAAAATTTCGTGAACAGCGTAGAGTCCATTCTACAAGACTATATCATCTCCTAATTTGTGAAATATCATTGAATTATCTGATAATACATGCACTTTCGTCATTTTGTGTGATATTTGTCACAGTGAAGACTATTCGTTTGTTGCATCATGGAAATGGTTAGCATTTTATCATGTGAAGGTGATCTAGTGAAATTGGGATTAGTTAAAAAGATATTGCTCGGCATTATTGCAGTGTCGATCATCACTTATGGAACGAGTGCATTTTTTATTTTTTATCTCAAAGATATCATTGCCCCTTCCATGCCTCAATGGATATTTAACAGCGGCGTACTTGCGCTCGGAATTTTCTGGACGAGTTTACTCGCTTATTTAGCTGCCAAATGGTTTACTCGCCCACTTATTGCACTTGCGAGTTCGATGAATGAAGCCGCTAGTGGGAACTTAGAAGTGGATGTGCCCAAGCACCCTTTTAACGATGAAATTCAGACGCTTACGCTTTCTTTTGATACGATGCTACATAATTTAAAACAGATGATCAAAGAAATTGCTGAAAATGCGGTTGTCACGAATCAAAGTGCGGATACCGTAAGTCAAGCCATCATGCAAGCTGCATTTCAAGTTGAAAGTATCGCCAGGACCATCGATCACGTTTCCAAAGGAGCCGATGTTCAAGCAGTTACCGTTACGCATGCTTTAGCGTCAATTGGGCAAATTTCTGATGCCGCTAATGTTGTGAGTGAAAAGGCCACACATACATTCCATACGACACAGGATTTGTTTCACCTTTTAGAAGAAAGTATGCAGTCCATACAATCACTGATTGACGGTATGAACACCATCGCCAAATCCAATGCCCTGACCATGGAAGATGTACGCAGCCTAGAGCTTCACACGCTGGAAATTAGCGAGATTATCCAAGTGGTTAGAGAAATTTCGGATCAGACTAGCTTACTTGCGCTCAATGCCTCTATTGAAGCCGCACGTGCAGGTGAACATGGTCAAGGATTCTCGGTTGTAGCCCAGGAGATTCGCAAACTTGCTGTGAAGAGCTCGAATGCAGTAAATCACATCACGGAGCTCATTGTGAAAATTCAAGAGCAAGTGTCAAGTGTAGTTGCACAAACGAATCAGCAAATGAATATTGTCGAAAAAGAAGCCTCTAAAGGTGAAGATATGCAAGAAGCCCTTCACGGGATCAACCTATCGATTCAACAAACTTCCGAATCGGTCACAAGCATCGTAGAAGTGGTCTCTGATCAGAATGTACAAATTAAGCAAACCTTGGATCAAGCCTCTGGTATTGCCGGGATTGCGGAACAAATCGCAGAAGGCGCACGGGATATGGCTGCATCTACACAAGAACAGACGGCCATCATGGAAGAAATCGCAGCATCATCCGAAGTTTTACGAGAGTACTCATCGAACTTGCAGAAGAAAACGAAAGTTTTCCGATTCGAACAAGATTAATGTTATATGACACAAAAAAAGCATGTCATCCTCCTATGGGGATCACATGCTTTTCCTTTTATATAAGCGCTTATTGAACTTTCGTTAATTCAGTCACCATCTCATCATGGATATGTCCGTTGGTAGCAAGCATATTACGAACGGCAAGGGTGTAAGGTCTACCTTCTGTATCTGTTACTCGCCCACCCGATTCTTGAATCAATAGTGCGCCAGCAGCAACATCCCACGAGTTGAGCCCAATTTCCCAAAATCCACTTAATCTACCTGCAGCTACATAAGCCATGTGCAGCGCAGCTGAGCCTGCTACACGCAGATTACGCACTTTCGGACCAATAGAAGCCACGCCAGCAAGATTTAATGGCAATGCATACTGTTGATCTGGTGGGAAGCCTGTTGCAACTAAAGACTGCGCTAAGGTCTGTTCACCAGATACTTGAAGCACTTTGCCCCGCAGATACGCACCTTTTCCTTTTTCAGCGACGTATAATTCATCTTTCATGGGATCATAAATCGCTGCGACAATAACTTCACCACGATGAGCAAGTGCAATCGATACACAGAAAAATGGGAATCCATGCACAAAGTTTGTCGTCCCGTCTATTGGGTCTACAATCCATAAATATTCGGCATCACTCATATCTTGTAGCGCTTTTGCCGAAGCAGCAGGTCCCGGTTCTACGCCTTCTTCTCCAAGGATTGAATGATCTGGAAAATGAGTCAAAATTAAATTACGAATCAGCTTTTCAGCACCTTTATCAATTTCAGTTACTAAGTCTTGTGAGGATTGCTTTAAGTTAATTTCACGAATGCCTCCAAGTTTACTCTTAATCCATTCCCCTGCTTTAGAAGCCGTGTTAATCGCAACCGCCGTGAAGCTTTTTGATCCAATGGTGTACATCTATAATCAACTCTTTCTACAGTTATCACTTCCATTATAGTCGATAATACGCGAGAAGAAAGTGGGATGTTTCATTAAGATTTAAGTAAACAAGCGCGCACTGAATCGAGTTCAGTACGCGCTTGATGTTTAAGAATGATCGATCGTGTCTAATGGGTACTAAACACCCATGATGTGGAAGCCACCATCTACATAGATCACTTCGCCTGTAATACCACGAGCCAGAGGGCTTAACAAGAACATCGCTGTATCGCCCACTTCTGCAACTTCAGTTGTGCGGCGAAGTGGTGCTCTCTCTTCAACCGTATGAAGGATGGAGTTGAAGTCTTTAATTCCTTTAGCCGCTAGTGTACGGATTGGGCCAGCGGATACACCATTAACACGGATGTTGAATGGACCCAGGTCAGCCGCTAAGTAACGAATGCTTGCTTCTAGCGCTGCTTTTGCCACACCCATTACATTGTAGTTCTTCATTACGCGCTCAGCACCTAGGTAAGTCATTGCCATGATGGAGCCGCCTTCTGTCATTAACGGGTACACGCGCTTCGAAACTGCAACTAGGGAGTACGCGGAGATGTCATTCGCAAGCGCAAATCCATCACGAGAAGTGCCCACGAACATACCATCGAGTTCTTCACCTTTTGCAAACGCGATGGAATGTACAAAGCCATGCAGAACGCCAAACTCCTCTTTCAGCTTGTCCACAAGTGTGTCGATTTCCGCGTCAACGGTTACGTTACATGGCAGAACAACCGAACCTGGAAGCGTGTTAGCCAGTTTACGAACTCGCTCCTCTACACGCTCGCTCTCGTACGTAAATGCCAATCTCGCACCTTGTGCTGCAAGGGATTGTGCAATTGCCCATGCGATACTACGGTCATTAGCAACGCCCATTACAAGTACATTTTTACCAGTCATTAATCCATTCATTGATTGAATATTCCCCTCTCGAACTGTATATTAACGTCGTTATGCTCTGTTCTACTTATTCTACAAATTAACCGATTTCCCCTCTTATTTCAAGTTTTGATGGAAATGGAAGCATCATCTATCTTCTCCACATCCGACTGTTTCAAGAGATCTTGAACCAATTGGATCAATGCGCGATCCTTGTGTTTCGCTTCAATCATTACATCCAATCGTGATGTCATGGGAGCGATACCTCGCATAAATTGCAACAATCGTTCAGGGACCACATAGTCGGCATGACTGCGAGGGCTTGATTCATTTTTAGGTGAAGAGACATGGATTTTCGGTGGTAGCGGGAATTCTGAATTGGAATCCGTTCTCAGGAGAGTGGTCTCATTCATTCCGATACCCCACGTTTTCAATATTCGCGGCCACAGCTCGACACTTGTCAGCTCGCACGGATTCACTTCATCATGATGAATATCCATCACCATTGGCACTCCTACCTGCTCACATACTTCCAACGTTTCCAAAGCAGTAAACGTCTTATCATCATTCTCTAACGTGAGACGAGCCTGCACCTCAGGACGCAGCATCGCAAAATGCTCCACAAAGCGCTGACTGGCTTGCTGTTTATCTCCATAAGCGCCGCCAATATGAATGTTGCTCTTCGCATCGGTATTAAGTCCCATAGCTTCAAACATCGCTGTATGGCGCTCTAAATCTCCAATCGATGACTGAAGTACGGACTGGCGGGGCGTGGATAACACGGTAAAATGATCCGGATGGAAACTGACTCTCATCTTGTGCTGCTTCACATAATCGCCGATTGCTTTGAAATCATCCACAAGAACCGGCATTGGGTCCCACCCGGCAACTGATTCGTGCCCAATGAGCGGAATGAGCTTAGAGGAAAATCGATAGACCGCGATGTTATGCGCCCGATTATGCTTAAGTAAGCGAAGCGTATTATGCAAGTTTTCTGCTGCTAGTCGCTCCAGCTTACGCAGCGCTGCTTCTCGATCATTAAGTTTGTTAAACGATGTTACTGTCATTGTCCGTGAAGGTGATGCCTTCTCTACAATGGTTGACATCGCCACATAGCCGAATCTGACGATCAAAGGTGTACCTCCTAGGAAGAATTGATGAGAGGTAGGATTCCCTTTTTCCATAAAAAAGAGCCGATTCTCCCTTAAAAGTAGGAATTTCGGCTCTCTATTAGCTATTGCTCACTTCCCGCTGTTACTTGTTGCGGCAGATGGGTGATGACAATTTCGTGGTACGAGATTTTAGAGCTGAGTACTGGACTTTCTTTCTTCTCTCCATCTCCATTACCTGCACCCTCGCTTCTTTGTCTAGAATGAGACTGCTTAAAGGAATCACTGGTTACCCAAACTTGGAAATCTTCTTTAGATTCCCATGTTGTATTTACCTTGATTTCCTCATTTTCCTCAAGCCCTTCTGTTCTCAGTACTTCTAAGCGTACAAATCCTTTGAAAGATTGAACTCCTTTTGCCTGCTTGAAGCCCTCTATGATCTTATCACCAAAACCAAGCTTCACTTGAATCGTATTCGTAACTATAATCATCCTAATGCGCCTCCTCTAATTTCCTTATGTGTTGTAGGTGTCTCACAGCAATTGGATCTTTTGGGTGTGAAAAATGGCTTATCGCCGTCATCATAAATATCTACTTCGATATCAAAAACGTTTTGGAACATCGGCTTGCATAACACACACTGTGGAATGCCATCGTAGACCACTTCACCCTTCTTCATCACAACAAGCCGATCGCTGTATTGTGCCGCCTGATTAATATCATGCAGCACCATTATGACTGTCATGTTGAACTGTCTATTCAAGCTTTGGACAAGTTCCATCACTTCCAATTGATGCGAAATGTCCAGATAAGTAGTCGGTTCATCCAGCAGCAGCACTTTCGGACGTTGTGCGATCGCCATCGCAATCCATGCTCGCTGCCGCTCCCCACCGGATAAGGAAGGCAAAGCGCGATTCTCATATGGTGTGAGGTTCGTGACCGACAGTGCCCATGCAATGATTTCTTCATCCGCATCACTAAGACGTTCGAACCATTTCTTATGCGGATGCCTCCCGAACTCCACAAGCTCACGCACGGTAAATTCAAGCTGATGATCATGCATTTGCGGCAGCATCGCGAGTTTCTTTGCAATATCGCTGCTACTCATATTCCGCAACACTTTGCCATCAAGCCACACCTCTCCCCGTACAGGGTCTAACAATCGAGCCAACAGCCGTAATAGGGTCGATTTACCAGAGCCATTCGGACCAATCAAGCTCAGAATTTCACCCTCGCGAACTTCCAAGTTGATAGCACCAAGCTGAAAATGCTCAGAATGTCGATAACCAAGTTCTTTAGTATGCAGAACGTTGTCCAACTTGCTTTCCTCCCTTTTGCAAAATAAACAAAAAGAACGGGCCACCAAGGAATGATAGCAGAATACCAACAGGCAGCTCAATCGGATCGAACCAGCTTCTTGCAATGGCATCCGCTATAACAACGAGCAGTCCACCACCAAGCGCCGAGATTGGCAGCAAGAAGCGATAGTCATTTCCGACAAGCAGACGGACGATATGAGGAACGACAAGACCGACAAAACCAATTAACCCTGAAACACTTACGGCAATTCCCGACAACAACGTACTCAGTACAATTAAGAAGAAACGGCTGCGCTCCACTTTATGACCGATCAGCTTTGCAACTTCATCCCCCAACATTAGAATACGCACATGTTTAACCGCAAATACCGATAATCCAAGAGCAATGACCGCATAATAAATGATCATATTAAACTGCGACCAGCTTACGCCGGATATCCCACCTGCAAGCCAGGGCAGTACGGACTGAACACGATCACTATAAAGAAGCATAAGCGCTGACATACTCGCTCCAATGACGGCATTAATCGAAATACCGACTAATATAATCCGACCTGGTGACGCCCCCTTGTTCCATGCCAATCCATAAATCACAAATGCCGTTACACATGCTCCAACAAATGCAGCTAGGGGCAGAAAAATCGTATACTCCGGGAACACGACCATAACGAGCGTTGCCATAAGCCCTGCCCCGGATGATACACCAATAATGCCAGGGTCAGCAAGCGGATTGCGCATCACGCCTTGCAATAACGAACCCGCAGTTGCCAGACACATGCCCACAATAACCCCCACAAGTACTCTTGGCACGCGTAAATCCCAAATAATCGCACGTGCCATCGATGATTCCTTGTTCCCTATTCCTTTCATAATCTGATCAAAAGAAAAGCTCACAGCGCCGACGATTAACCCATACAAGCAGGCCAGCAGCAGTAAGCAACTCATCAGGATAACGATAAGCCATCGTTTGGAGGTGTTCATCTTATTTGACTACCTTCTGCAAACTTGTGTACATGTAGTCCAATGCTTCTGTGATCTTGGTTCCCGGATTTGCACCGAATAGTTGTGCAGGTAAGATGACGACTCTTCCCGCCTTCACTGCATCGAGATTTTTCCACGCCGCGTTCTTAGACATCTCCTCTTCAAAAGCCTTCTTCACTGCTTCAGGATCCGCATGTGTAATCAAATACACAATATCTGGCTTACTCTCAATAATTCGCTCCACACTTAATGAGGCGTATTGAGGGAAGTCCTTCGCTTTGGGATAATCCGCTGCAACGTTCTCTCCGCCTGCCTTCGCAAGCAAATCGCCCGTTAGCGAGTTCGGAAGTGCAATCATGTAAGAACCAGGTGCACCATATACAAGCAATGCTCTCGCTTTCTTACTAGCTGCTTTCTCGTAGCTGCTCACTTTATCACTAATTTGCTTGTTGATTTCTTTGGCTTGATCTTTTTTATTTAAAATCGTGCCATATAAATCGATGCTCTGTTGAATATCTTTAATGGAATTTGCCGCAGACACGAACACTTTAATCCCTTGTGCTTCAAGGGTTTTCATATCTTTTTCAATACCTGAGCCTGCAATTAACAACTCCGGCTTTATACTTACAATCTTCTCTATACTCACTTGATGCGCGCTACCGATTTCTACTGCGGACTTTAACTCCTCTGCTGGTAGCGGTGATTTGGAAGTGGGACGGCCTACGATCTTACCACCCAGCTTATGTATGATTTCCATATCCCCAGAACTAAGGGAAGCGATCGTCTGAGGTGTCTTTTCCAACGAAATCTCGCGATTTGCGAAATCTTTAACCTTCAAGCCTACTTGCCCTGCTGTTGGTACGGGTGTACTCGTAACTGGTGCTATGGTTGCAGGAACTTGTGTAGATGAAGCATTTTTAGCTGTTTCTTTCCCACAACCTGCTGCTGTTATAACAATTGATGCAACAACGATGAAAATAACGAACTGTTTTCTCACTTGCTGACCACTCCTTAATTAATAATGATAATCATTATCATATAATTACTTATTCATCTTAATTGATATTGATTCTCATTGTCAATAAGGTGTTTGCTTTTTTATCCAAAAAAAAGACGATAGCATGGTCTGCTACCGCCTGTTATTACGCTATATACTGACTACTCATCCATCGTATATTGGATCTTCTGCTTCGCCGCATGACGCTCAAGAGCAAGACGAATTAAATCGTCAAGCAGTTCGCCATAAGACTTCCCCGTTTCTTTCCACAAGAGCGGATACATGGAGAATGGCGTAAATCCTGGCATGGTGTTGATCTCATTAATCATGACAGCCTGATCTTCTCTTCGCACGAAAAAGTCCACACGAGACAACCCTGAGCCATCTACTGCTTGAAATGCACGAATCGCCATCTCCCGCAATTCACTCGCTAATTCAGCAGGGATCTCTGCAGGAATAATCATCGTAGATTTACCATCCACATACTTCGCTTTATAGTCATAGTATTCACTCGAAGACACGATTTCGCCTGGTACCGAAGCCTGAGGCTCATCATTACCGAGAACAGCCACTTCTATCTCACGAGCATCAATATTTTCTTCCACAATGACCTTACGATCAAAGCGAAGCGCATATTCAACAGCTTGAATCAGCTCATCACGATTATTCGCCTTCGTAATACCTACAGAGGAGCCTAAATTCGCAGGTTTTACGAAGCTTGGATAGCCAATGGAAATCTCCGTTTCCATAATGAGATCACTTTGCGCTTTCTCCCACTGACTTCTTGTAAAATGACGATACACACACTGCGGCAAGCCTTCTGCGGCAAATGCTTTTTTCATAAACACTTTATCCATACCCACAGCAGAAGCAAGAACCCCCGCTCCAACGTAAGGCATATTGGCCATCTCTAGCAATCCTTGAATGGTACCATCTTCTCCGAACGTTCCGTGAAGCAGCGGGAAAAACACATCAAGGGTATCCTCACCTGCTGCCTGACTCTGAGAAACAGTTGAAGATACACTAGAAACTTGCACCTTCTCTTCGGTCTGAAGACCACTAAAGATCGATGCCATTGCCTTCGCACTTGAAGCTGTTGGGCTGGCTAGGGCAAGTGGAGATTCAGGTGGGCTTAATAAAGGCGTTCCTTTTTTCCATTCCCCTTGCTTCGTTATATAAAAAGGTATAATTTCGTATTTATCATAGTTCATTGCTTGCGATACAGCGAACGCCGTTTGCAAAGAAACTTCATGTTCACCAGATTTACCACCATAAATAAGTCCAACTCTTGTTTTCGTAGTCATATTATCCCCCTAAATGTTTACGTAGTTAATGACTACGTAAACCCTTGCTATGTCTCCATGATATCATCGATATGTACCAAAGCATATCTCGTGTTTGCTGTCCATGCATATGAATCACGATACGCCCAGAAGCGATGTCTGCTATTGTTCGTATGTGCATTAACAAGCGGCATGCCGTAATCATCTTTGGCTACGACGACTGTTGAGTGGGTGTATTTCCCATCCCCTTCCCAGTCATACGAAATCATATCACCAATGTCCAGCTCTCTCGGAGAGGATACGATTTTCCCCCGTAAACCTTTATTACTATGAGGCACATAGGACTCAAGCGCATTCGCGACAGCCCATGAGAAGCTCCACAGCTCTTGGTTATAGTTTTTTCCGACATACCACCAGCCTTGATCCCTTTTCCCAGTATAGTTCATTGGCGCTCCCCCTGCAAAGAGACATTGGGAGACAAAATTCGTGCAATCCACCTCAAATTTAAGATAAGCGGGATTGTAAGAATCCCACCATCTTTCTGCATACTGAGCTACTTTGTCACGACTATACGACACTCGGCTTGGATAAACGTCAAAACCTCGTTTTAGTATACTATAGTTATAAAAAGGAAGCGATGGTGCTGTCTGACCCTCTTCCTCTAATACATGTCTAGTGGCATCCATTTCTGACTGAGGATGTTCGATGCGCGTTATCCACCATCTATTCTGGAAATAATGCATGGTAATACGTTCATAAGTCACACGTTCTTCGGTATACTGACCCCGAGGTGAGTCATACATCAGCACATGGTTCAGCACAATTTGCGCGATTACACTATCTTTTAGAATCTCAGCATCCGTAATGCGGAGCTTGACTTCCCCAGAATAGGGCCACACATTGCGCTCACGTGCCATTTCATGCAAACCGTGCTGCATGGAGTGTTCACGCCTAATATAGGATTCGTCAGCAATATAATCCGTTAGCCTATCTGCCGAAAACTCGATACAGATTTGGTTTTTACTCTGTACATAGCCATAAAGCGTATGTGTCCATGACATCTTCGAATCCCCTCCATGCAACTTACTCGAAAGACGGCTCAATTCCATTCAATATATGAAAAAATTGCGAAAAAAATGATAGAAATCATCTTTACGCACAGTGCCACAGCGAGTATACTTAATGTAGAGCAAATTATGAAATCACGTTTCATACAGTGAAACACAATGAAAGTTTGCAGAATGACCTATCTCAAGGAGGCAACCCATCATGGCGAAAAACGATCATTTTTCCGTTCGTAAAGAGCTTCAAGTCGGAAACAAGCCTTACCATTATTACAGCTTACAAAGCTTCGAGGAGCAAGGTAACGGTTCGATTGCAAACCTGCCTTTTTCCATTAAAGTGTTGCTTGAAGCAGCTATTCGTCAATATGACGGCAGAGCAATTACCCCTGAACACGTAAAACAAATCGCAGGCTGGGCGGAAGGCCGCGATGATAACAAAGAAATTCCGTTCATCCCAGCACGTATCGTTCTTCAGGACTTTACAGGCGTGCCGGTTGTCGTTGATCTTGCTGCAATGCGTGATACAACAGCACGCAGCGGTGGAGATCCGAAGCGCATTAATCCACTTGTTCCCGTTGATCTTGTAATCGACCACTCTGTAATGGTTGACGCGTTCGGATCCAAAGACGCATTAGACTACAACATGAATGTAGAGTTTGAGCGTAATGAAGAGCGTTACCGTTTCCTTCGTTGGGCACAAACTGCATTCAATAACTTCCGTGCCGTTCCACCAGCAACAGGTATCGTTCACCAAGTCAACTTGGAGTACCTTGCTTCCGTAGCTGCTACGAAAGTAATCGATGGTGACACAGTTGTGTACCCAGATTCCCTTGTAGGTACGGACTCTCATACAACAATGATTAATGGTCTTGGTGTTGTGGGCTGGGGTGTTGGCGGTATTGAAGCTGAAGCAGGTATGCTTGGACAACCTCTTTACTTCGTTGCACCTGAAGTTATCGGCTTCAAGCTAACTGGACAATTGCCAGAAGGCTCCACAGCAACTGACTTAGCACTAACCGTTACACAAATGCTTCGTAAGAAAGGTGTAGTTGGTAAGTTCGTTGAGTTCTTTGGACCAGGACTTAGCAACATCTCCCTAGCTGACCGTGCAACAGTTGCGAACATGGCACCTGAATATGGCGCAACGATTGGATTCTTCCCAGTGGATAGCGAGACACTTAGCTACTTGAAATCAACAGGACGTGAAGAAGAGCAAATCGCCCTTGTTGAGGCTTACTATAAAGAGCAAGGTATGTTCCGTACGGATGCAACTCCAGATCCTATTTTTACAGATAAAGTTGAACTCGATCTTTCCACAGTCGTACCGAGCTTAGCTGGACCTAAACGTCCACAAGACCGCGTTGAATTGACTGAAATGAAACAATCCTGGAACTCCATCATCCGCACACCAATCGATAAAGGCGGCTACGGCTTGTCTGATGAGAAAATAGCGGAAGAAGTTCCAGTTACACATGCAAATGGCGTAACAGAGAAAATGAAAGCAGGCGCGGTTGTTATCGCTGCAATCACTTCTTGTACGAACACTTCCAACCCAAGCGTAATGCTAGGCGCTGGTATTCTTGCGAAAAAAGCAGTAGCACGTGGACTTAAAAAACCTGCTTATGTGAAAAGTTCCTTAACACCAGGTTCCCTTGTTGTTACGGAGTACTTGAACAAATCAGGCTTGATGGATTCTTTAGAAGACCTTGGATTCCACGTAGCTGGCTACGGCTGTGCAACATGTATTGGTAACTCCGGTCCATTGCCAGACGAAGTAAACCAAGCGATCGCTGACAATGATATGACAGTTGCGGCTGTTCTCTCTGGTAACCGTAACTTTGAAGGTCGTGTGCATGCACAGGTAAAAGCAAACTACCTGGCTTCCCCGCCACTTGTTGTAGCTTACGCAATCGCTGGAACAGTGAACATTGACTTGTCCACGGAGCCGCTTGGTTATGATTCCAATAACCAGCCTGTATTCTTGAAAGACATCTGGCCAACTAAAGCGGAAATTGATGCGGCAATGGGTCATGCCATGAATGCAGATATGTACCGTGAAAAATATAATGATGTATTCCGTGCAAATGAGCGTTGGAATGCAATCGATGTACCGGAAGGCGAATTGTACGCTTGGGATAAAAAATCCACTTACATTCAAGAGCCTCCATTCTTTACAAACCTAAGCCCTGAGCTTACAGACATTGCAGAAATTCGTGGCGCGAAAACTCTTGCCTTACTAGGTGATTCCGTAACGACTGACCACATTTCCCCTGCGGGTAACATCAAAGCTGACAGCCCTGCTGGCGAATACTTGATCGAGAACGGCGTGAAGCGTCAAGACTTCAACTCCTATGGCTCCCGCCGTGGTAACCATGAAGTGATGATGCGCGGTACGTTCGCGAATATCCGTATCCGTAATGCCGTAGCTCCAGGAACTGAAGGTGGCGTAACGACTTACCTACCAACGGGTGAAGTGATGTCCATCTATGATGCTTCCATGAAGTATCAAGCAAGCGGTACGCCACTTGTTGTTATCGCAGGTAAAGAATACGGTACAGGTTCTTCCCGTGACTGGGCAGCTAAAGGTACATTCTTACTTGGCGTGAAAGCTGTTATTGCGGAGAGCTTCGAGCGTATTCACCGTTCCAACCTTGTGGGTATGGGCGTTCTTCCTCTTCAATTTACAAATGGCGATTCTTGGAAATCCCTTGGCTTGACTGGTCGTGAAACATTCGACATCGCTGGCCTAAGCAATGATGTACAACCAGGTGAAACAATGAAAGTTGTTGCAACTCGTGAAGACGGTACAACACTTGAATTCAACACGGTGAATCGTCTTGACTCCATGGTTGACGTCGATTACTACCACAACAGCGGTATTTTACAGACGGTATTGCGTCAAATTATGGCTGAATAATCGCATAGATATGAAAAGCCCCGATCATCTGCGGATTTATCCGAGATGAATCGGGGCTTTCCTTGTTAAAATACGAAGTGAGTAAAAAGTAAAAACATAGAAAAAAGAAGCAACTGGAGGAGCGAAGCATTCGCCTTTGAAATCGTGAAAATACCTCATAAACAATTCATAAATTCACGATTTCAACAGCGACCTGATAGGTTTTCCTTAGGAAAACCTGCTTCGTAAGCATATGCTTAGTGCTTCTTTTTTCGTAGTGACCAGACTTTTTGTGAACGTTCCTACAACTTAATCGCCGTAGACTTCGACTCTGCAATGACTTCCTCAGCTGTTACTTCGCGGCCAAGCTGACTCGACATGTAGATCCCCTCACTAATGAGCATCGTTTGCAAAGAAATCTCCGCCGTAGGCAGCATCGGCACACGTTCTTGTATTGCCGCAATAAGATGGTGCTGGGAAGAACGATAGGCGTCATAGTCCGCTGACATAAGCTCTCGTCTATTATTGTTGGAATGTACGTCAATCGTACTATCAAGATCCATGTCGCTAACAGTGCTATGGAACGTCATTGGAGTCTGTGGTTGACCACTCTTATAGGCTGGCAGACGAATCCCACCTTCAGACCCGATCACACAACTACCTTCGAACCCTCCAAGGTGAACCGACCAGGCTTCCATAATATCCAGTGATGCTCCTCCATCGAATTTAACAAACCCCAGACCTAGCTCCTCCACATTAAAGCCACTAATCTCTCTACGTTCTGGATCCATGCCCATCTCCTGATAGGTTTGACCTGTAATCGTCCTAATACTCGGTATCCCTAATAAATACAAAATTTGCGAGATATGATAAACGCCCATGTCAAACAATGCCCCGCCACCTGCTGTCTCTTTACGTGTAAAGCTCGGTGTTCCGTAGCCATCGACGTAAGGACGGCCTCGGCGGCGGAATCCATTCGAACGGGCATGATATAACTTTCCTAATTTCCCAGCTTCAATAAGCTCTTTAGCAAGCTTGGTTTCTTTATGGTACAAAGTCGCTATTTGAACGTGCAGCATTTTCCCAGATTGAATGGCCGCGTCAACCATCGCTTTTCCGTCATAGTAAGAACCTGCAATCGGCTTCTCGCAGTATACATGTTTACCCGCTTCAAGCGCAGCAATCGTGACAGGTGCATGGAAATTGTTATGTAAGCACACGTCAATACAATCCAAGTCATCACGCTCAAGCAATTGTCTGAAATCAGTATATACATGAGATATATTATATTTAGCTGCTACTAGTTTCACTTCAGCCTCGTTAATATCACAAACAGCAACAACTTCTGCCCCAGGAATATTCGCATACTCATCCAAATGCATTTTACCAATTAGTCCAACACCGATTAGTCCGATTCTGACTGTCTTCACGATATGTGCCTCCTTCAATACTAGATGGAACAGATTACTTAATACCACCTTCAATATACCATGTGAATGACTCCAATTGCACAAACATTCTCTAATAAATAATTTATAGAAATAACTATCAATATATTGTAATTAATTGTAAAATGTATAAAATATAAACTAGATATAGCATTATTCATATTACATCAAACCTACTAAGATAAGGAAAATAATATGTTGAAAGACGTGCTTATCCAGTTTAGCTTAGTCACGATTTCACTTTATTTATATGAGTATTGCTTCGTGAAGCTCAAACCGAAACATCCCCATCTGAATCACGTCCTACTCGGAATTGCCTGTGGCATTTCAGCTTCGTTATGCATGCTTTTCCCTTTATATACGGTAGGTGGGATCATCTTGGATCTTCGTTTCATTCCAATCATCATTTGCATGCTTTATGGCGGGCTTAGAGCCTGCGTAATCGGATGTGTACTTATGATCTTCACCCGCATCTTGGTCGGAGGCGATGCCTTATTACTCGCTTTTACATGCATGATCATATTAGTCCCTCTTGTATTCATCTATAAAGCGCATTATCAACGTGCACTCCCTTATCGCCGCAAATGGATCATCCACCTTGTGTCGAATACGGTCATGTTTCTTATTATTATTTCCAGCCTATTCTATCTAGATCTATTAAATACTTACTATGATAAGCTGGATTTTCTAAGACATTTCATCATTTTTTTTGTTGCAACTAACATTACAGTACATATCTGCATCATTTTCATGGAAAATATTTATGAACGCATGTACTTACGAATATCTATTGAACACTCCGATAAAATGCATACGATTAGTGAAATTGCAGCATCTGTCGCACATGAAGTGCGTAACCCTCTTACGGTAATGAAAGGCTTTCTGCAATTAATGAAGCGCGATGCACAGGCCCAACATCTCCAGTATATGAATCTGGTTCTTTCTGAGCTCGACCGAGCAGAATTTATCATTACTGACTACTTAAACTTCGCCAAACTATCCGGTGATGATAAAATTGAACCACTCCATTTAAATACACATCTGATGGAGACTGTACAGGTCATGACAGCCTATGGCTTACTGCAGCGGGTTGAAATACAAGTCCTATCTGAGCCGGATCTCTTCCTATTGGGTGATCGTGCAAAGTTGAAGCAAATATTGATGAATATCCTGAAGAATGCAATCGAAGCAAGCCATTATGGCGACATGATTATGGTATCAGCAAGCATCGATAATGAGAGGATTGTTATTAAAGTGACAGACACAGGGGAAGGGATGTCCAAAGAACAGCTTCTTTCCATCGGTAAAGCATTCTATTCCACTAAGACAACGGGAACGGGTCTTGGGGTTATGGTTACATTCCGACTTGTCACAGAGATGGAGGGGACGATTCATTTTGACAGTCAAATTGGAAAAGGCACCATCGTAACTCTGTCCTTCCCAGCTATAAAATAGAGGTAGCCCCTAAGCAGGAGCTACCTCTATTTCTACTCACCCTCGATTATCGTCTTTTGGATACCACGGATTTAAGTGAACAAGTACTTCATCCACTTCTGGGTAAGCCATCATAATACTGTTCTTCATCACACGAATAACATCGTGGCCTTCCTGAATGCTTAACGTTCCTAGCACACTAACTCGTGCATCAACCAGCGTATAGTGACCATGCTCGCGTGCACGAAGACGATCAATCCTTTTAACCTCAGGTACGGAACTAATCAATGCAGCAAATGCATCCAGTTCCTCTGGTGCCACGGACTTCTCCATTAGAATATCGTACGATTCCTTCCCCATCTCCCAAGCCAGTTTTAATACGAGAAAAGAAACGATAAGTCCCGCAATGGGGTCCCCGTAAGCAAGGATCGGAATATGATAGAAGTCGCCTAAAAGCCCAATCCCAATACCCGCAGCTGCTGCAATAGAAGCATAAACATCTGCAAGATGATCATAAGCCGTTGCAATGAGTCCCTTGGAATTCGCTTCTCGTCCTACACGCATGGTATAAACGTACAATACCTGTTTGATTATTAAAGATACGATGGCAGCAATAAAGGCGATAATATGTACACTTGGCGCAGGTCCAAAGAATGCATCAACGGCATGGAAGCCCATATAAACTGCAGCTAATCCGAGGATAATCGCGACCATGAAAGCGCCAAGCACTTCTGCCTTCCCATGTCCATAAGGATGATCATCGTCCGCTGGCTTATTCGATACTCGCATTGCACTATAAGCAGTCGCAACTGCGATCACATCGCCCGCATTATGAATACCATCTGCAATTAATACTTGCGATTGAAACAAAAAACCGACAATCAGTTTCATACCCGTTAACACAATATTAGCTAGGAGTGAAATCCAAACTGCGATGAGTGATGAGCGGCTTTGTACAGACATAAGGATCCCTCCTTCATGTTTAGTATAGCCGCTGACGGGATAATAATGCCATACCTATAGCATTATTCTTTAACTGCCCCGGCAACAATACCTGCAAAAATGTACTTTTGAAAGATCAGATAAATAAGCAATGTCGGCAGCATAACAACTACAATTGCCGCACTCAAGTATTCCCATGCCCCGAATTTCGAACTGCTAAAATACATCAATGTCGTCGTTAAGGTTCGCAGCTTCTCCGAAGGCATATACAAGTACGGTACGTACATATCATTGATGACATCAACAGCCTTAATAATCGCCAGTGTAGCTGTAGCGGGTGCCATGAGCGGGAATACAATTTTCCAAAAAACAGTAAAATAATTCCCTCCGTCAATCAACGCACTCTCATCTAACGAGCGAGGGATCTTCTCCATAAATTGAAAATAAATATACAGCTGCATCAGATTTGCTGCCGCATAGATCACAATGGGTGCCCAGATCGTATTGTACAGATGCAAGTTCTTAATGACTGTGAATCTTGAGATTTCCGTGATCATCGCAGGCATAATCATTCCGACTACGAATAAACCGAGTATGACTTTTTTTAATTTAAAATCAAAGCGATTCAAACAATAAGCCGTCATCGCACTCAATAACGCATTGACCACGACACTTACCACGACAAGAATCATAGAGTTTAAAAAGCCGGTAAATATATTACCTTGTGTAAATACGATTTTATAATTGTCCAAATTGAACTCTGAGGGCGGTCGTAACGAAAATTCTAAACCGATCTGAACCGAAGTTTTAAAAGAAGAAAAGATGGCAATCAGCAGCGGGATAACAACAATCACACAGATTGCTGCAAGCAAGACATACCTAGCAGCAAGACTAAAAAACCGCGTGCGATTAAATGAAATGGCAGGTGTGTTCCGATTAAGTCCAACATCTACCTTCATTCTTCACCCACTCCTTTCGTTCTTAACGCCCGATTCTGAATCCAGTTCAATATGATAATAAAGAACAACATCGTAATTCCCATCGTAGAAGCCATTCCAAAACTGTTAAACTTAAAGGCAGTCTCTAGCGTGTAGAGTGTAAACGTACTGCTATCGTGACCAGGTCCACCTTGCGTCATAATATAAGGAATATCGAACACTTGCAGCGCACCATTAACATTAAGGAACAATAAGATTTGCAGGACACGCATAACGCCTGGAATCATAATGTACTTAAATCTCTGGATAACCGTGGCACCATCGATCATCGCAGCTTCAATCTGATCCCGCGGAATCGATTGTAGACCTGCGAGAAATAAAATGATGTGAAAGCCACTAAACCGCCATAAGGACACAATCACCAAGCTGAAATTGACGACATGTTCATTCGTTAACCAACCTGTAATGAGAGAATCAAGACCTAGCATCTCTAGAATGCCGTTCAATCCACCATTCATCGGACTGTAAAAGAAAGCGAAAATATACGAAATGGCAACCCCATTAATAATATAGGGCATGAATACCATTGTCTTAAAAAATTTACTGGCGCGAATCTTACTATCAAGCACAATAGCTATCATTAATTCAATCGGTATAAAAATCAAATGTGCAATAAAATAAATCAAATTGTTCTTCAGTGAAAGCCAAATATCAGCTGATTCTGTAAATACCTTAACGAAATTACTTATTCCAACATAATTTTGCGTCTTACTCAGACCATCCCAGTCTGTAAGGCTAATTCGAAACAATTCGAATGTCGGATAAATAACGAATAAGATAAGCAGAATGACCGGGATAAACAAGAAAGTAATAAGCAATAACGTTTTTTGCCTAGCTAGTGTAAGCATGATCCTGTCCGCCTCCTCGAAATAAAGCATGCATGACGTATGTACACACTAATAATAGCGCTTACAACTAGCGGAATTAATGATGTATTTTTCGGTTAACATGATATATCATTGGATTCCCGGCATCGATTCGCATTGCTTAAAATGTGCAGGTGAAAAGCCCGTTACTTTTTTGAATACACGGCTAAAATGCTCCGTATTCGTATACCCCACTTTCTCCGCAATTTCATACACCTTCATATTCGTCGTCGCAATAAGCTCCTTCGCCCGCTCTACCCGAGTCTTGGTCAGAAAATCGGTAAAAGTCCCTCCGGTTTCCTTGGAGAACATATGACTGAAATGACTCTCACTTAATTCCACAAAATCACTAACCATCTTCAAGGTTAAGTCTTCACAATAATTCGCTCTGATAAATTGCTGGGCGCGGTTAACAGCACTAATGATTGTCGTATCTTTACGAGTTTTCATGAACGTAATAATATTCACTGTCATGTCACGCATAGACATATGTATCTCTTCACATGTCTCAAATTTCGTCATCGTATAATACAACTGCTTTGCGATCCGATTCATTTCTTCCGCTTCTTCTCCTAGATCATAAATATATCGCATTACGATAAATTGCAGTTCCCTATATTGCCCATACAAATCATCGATTTGATCTGACATCGTCTGAACAATAATCGAGAATAAGTGTTCAAGTTCGAGTAATGCCTGATCTTGATCTGCATCTTTTAAAGCTTGGATATATGCAGCTTCCTTACCTGAAAGTCGAGTACTTGCCGTTCCAACAAAGGCTGCTGCATGCTCTGGAAAAATAAGCCTTGATTTCCCAAAAATAAAGCGAAGACTGGCATGTTTCTGCGCCTGTGTAAACAGAGATTGAATTTGTTCAAAGCCTGTGCGCACATCACTAATTCCGATTGAAACACTAATATTCATGTAATGCTTTAAATTGGAAGCGATTTGGGATAACAATTCCGTCAGCGCATGTCGGATTTGACTAAGTCCGGTACTCGGCAGTGAGACAACACAGGCATACTGCTGCTTCGTTAGATGAAAGGCTTCTCCCACATTGGCCTCATCCAAACATTGATACATAATATTCAGAACGGTCGTCTCGAACGTTTTCTGTGTCGGTTCATCATATTTATCCGTTATTGCATCATAGTCATCAATCCAGATGTAGCAGACAATAAGATTACGTGATGTCAAACGAATCTGCTGCTCTTCGATCTTCTCTTGCATTTCCGAAGTCCATTTGCTGCTCGTCATTTGCTTGAACACATGCTCTTTAGACAATTTATTAACACTCGGTGGGTAATGAATACTTTGACGCTCATAGCTTTTGGCTTCCAACTTGATTTTCATTTCTTTCAGTAAATGAATCATATGATCGGAGTCCATCTCATTTTTCAACATGTAATCGGACGTTTGTAATTTAAGGGCTTGCCGAACTAACACATAATCATCATACGCACTTAGAATGATAATCTGCGGAGAGAGCCCCAAATTCCGGATCTCTTTGATCATCTGCAGACCATCCATAATAGGCATATTAATATCCGTAATCACAACATCAATGTCTGGATGCTGCTTCAGGATATCCAAACCCTGCTTGCCGTTAGACGCTTCGTATGTATAATCAAAGCCATACTCGTTCCAGTTAATTAATGACTTCAGTGCCACTTTGACAATGTGCTCATCTTCCACAATTAACATTTTATACATGCGGATTCTCCTCGCCTTCATTCATAATGATCGGTAGATACATCTGAACCCGTGTGAATTGATCAATGACACTCTCAACTTCAAGTCCATATTGCTGACCATAGTTCAGCTTGATACGCTGATCTACATTCCGCATTCCAATGCTGTTAAAGCCGTATTTAATCCGACTGCCACGAGCCATTAACTGCTGAAGCTGCTGCTCTGTCATCCCTACCCCATTATCCGTAACCTCAAAATACAATCCCTCACCTTGCTTGTAACCTCGAACGGTAATCATCCCTTTGTGCTCAATTTGATTCACACCGTGTAGGATTGCATTCTCAATAATCGGCTGAAGCAGCATCTTGAGCATCATGTAATCTTGAATCTGATCTTCCATATCGAACTGAACATCAAACTGCTCTCCATATCGAACTTTCATGATGTAGATATAGTTCTCCAAGCTTTCCATTTCTTGTTGAACCGACGCTAGCGTTCCTCCCCTGCCAAAAGAATTCGAGAGTAACTTCGTAAAAGCTTCGATCATCTTTCGGATGCTGTCAACCTTAGCAATCATGGCCATAAGCCGAATTGAATTTAATGTATTTGCAATAAAATGCGGGTTAATCTGCGATTGTAAGGCTTCAATCTCAGCCTGACTTCGCTCTCGTTCCTTCAAGTCTCGCTCTTCCATTAGAAGCTTAATCTCGGTCGTCATTTTGTTAAAGGTATGACTCAGATGACGAATTTCACCATCCCCCTTCAAATCAATTTTGGCATCAAAATTGCCGCGTTCCACATCTTTCATTTTACGAATCAAATCATTAACAGGATTTAATATCCCTCTAAAGAACAAGATAGAAAAGACAAAAAACAGGACAATAATCGCTACTGAAATCAGGATCGAAATACGGAAGACTTTGGAGATATCCTGCGTAATGACTTGATAATCCATCTCGTTCACAATGCTCCAGTTCGTCGTCTCGATCGGGAACGTTGTAATCATCTTCTTACTACCATTTATATCCATTTTAACGGATTTCGCATCCGTACCTAAATACGGCTTAAGTGCATCATAATGGTCAAGCTTTGTACCCATCAGATTCTTATTTTGGCTGACGACAACCGTTCCATTCTCATCCAAAATGAGCATTTCGCCGATCCGATTGTACTTAAAACCCGAGTAAAAAGTATCCAAGTAGCTCGTCTGCAATGCCATATAAATCATCTCTACATCGTTGCGCGCGCCATTGACATCAGGACTAAGCAAGATAGAGAGTAAATATTTATCCTTCGTGTTCTCCGTAATCGTCTTCAGTGCTCCAGGAACGACAGCCCTTCCTTTGTGCTGAAGTGCGGCCCGATAGGGTTGCAGCTCACGAACATCATCTTCGGACAGACTTAACCCACTTTTATAAAAATAATGACCTTGATCTCGGAAAAAGAATATGACAGCCTGTAAATCACTTCGATAGTTAAATAAATAACCAAGTCGTGCGTCAATATCATCCGAGTAATGGAACTTCGTAGATAAATCTTCGGCTCGATTCCAATTCGTCACCAGCTCGACAATTTCATTCTTATTACCGTTGGCAATGCTCGCAGCAGCGAATATTAACCGCTTAATCTCACTCTCAACCGCAAACGAAATCTGCTCCATCGCTTGCAAGTTACGATCAATCGAATTGTTCATTAAAATCTGCGAGTAAACGGTATAAATTAAAAAGTTGATAAAGAAAATGGGGATCACAATGAGCAGGATAAACACTTTTAAATACTTATATGTCAAACCCTTACGTTTGATGGCGCCCACTCTCCTCTTGGTCTATCAGCCTCGTGATATCTTAATTAATTATAATAGATTTATTATTTTAAATAATATAAAAATATAGCGACCGCTATCATTCAGCAGCCACTATATTTGGTGAAATTAATTTGTTATGCGATTACTTGATTTTAGATTTAGCATCTTTCCATTGCTTGTTCATGTCTGTCATCATCTTCTCAAAATCTTTGCCTGCCATCATGTCTTGACCCATTTTCTTCACATCAAATTTAATAGTGGACTCGATTTTCTTGTAGCTCTCGTTCGTGCCAGCATATACAACGTAGTTCAGGTCTATGTTCTCATATGCCGGTTTGAAAGTAGCGCCTAAGTCGATATCTATACCTTTCATCGTTGATGCAATCTTGGACGTTGTCATCAATTTTGTATACCAATCTTTGCTGAAGAACCACTCTAAGAATTCTTTCGCTTCTTGTTGATTTTTGGATGCTTTAGGGATCGTGAAGAATGTATCTACCATTGTGATGGTATTTAATTTATCGGTTTCTTTCTCTCTGACTGGCAGCAAGAATGCACCGATGTCGCTCATGTCACCATTCATCATTTTCTCAACATCGGAGACGAACCATTGACCGGAAGCAATCATAGCACCTTGTTTGGCGCCGAATGCAGCCTTCGCTTGATCCCAACCAATACCAAGTGGGTCTTTACCCATTACTTTGGCATCATACAATTTTTTTATTTTCGCATAGGCTTTGTAGAAGGGTTGATCTTTCGAGAATGGCTCATCTACAGCAGCCATAGAGTTCCATATATGACCGTCGCCCGTTTCAAGTGCTGGCATGAATTCATTGAACGGGTAATCTGGCCATCCATCTTTACCACCCATCAGTAAAGGTGTATATTTCTTGCCGTCTTTAATTTTCTGTGCTGCTTCAATGAATTGATCCCATGTTTTTGGAATTTGAAGGTTATATTCTGCAAATACACTCTTTCTGTACCAGACAAATTCGTTAAAACGGTCTTGCGGAACACCGTAGATTTTACCGTCGATTGCGTAGTCTTTTGCGAACAAATTGTTCTGTGCTGCTTTCAAATCGTCCAGTGGGATGATGTTATCTTTGAAGTTCAAGAGCCAAGATGGTTTCAATGTTAAAATATCTGGAAGCTCATTGGCCGCATTACGAATTTTCATCGTATTCTCGAACTCTGTATCTTTCAGCAGTTCGACCTCGATCGTCACATTCGGCTTCACTTTCTTGTATTCTTCAATCAATTTTAATTTTGCAAAATTATCTTGAGTAACCGTAGACCAAATTGGGAATTTCAATGTAACAGGTTTGGCTGTCGGTGCTTGTGTAGGTTGTTGTGTAGCTGTTGAAGGTGATGCCGCTCCTGGGGTTGCTGTTGCTGCTGTTTCTTCTTTCGAACCGCATGCAGCCAGCCCTGTACCCATCATAACTGCCATTGCTCCGACAAAAAGTTTCTTCGTCACAACTCGTTTTTTCATTTCGTTATCCCCCTAAAAAGAATAAAATCTTTTGTTAAGCACATTCCAATAATAGCGCTTACATGAAATTATCTGTAATGATCTTTTTTTCGATTCCATGATAATTTATTTGATTTGAAATTTAGATCGTGTTTAGGAGTAGAAGTTATCTCTTGGAGGGGATAAATAGGAATCAGACCCTGCGCTTTGTCGGCAAGGTCTGATCCAAAGAAGTGTGGATGTTAGTTGCGATTAAGGCAGCATCGTGCCCATGCGCCGAGCTGCTTCGATGATGATCGGTGCGTACGCCAACATCATCTCCGGTGTCAGGCGATTCGCCGGACCTGACACCGCAAGCGCTGCAGCGAGCTTGCCGCTGCGGCCGAGCACCGGTGCGGCGATTGCCGCTGCACCGGGCTCGCGCTCTTCAAAGGATGTGGCATAGCCCATCCTATGGGTTTCCCGCAGATGTTGCAGATACGAGTCACGGTCGAACCCTGGGGTCGACCGCTGCGCCTCCTGCAGCACCTGCTCTTGCACCGCCTCGTCCGCATAGGCGGTGAGCACTTTGCTTGATGCCCCCACGAAGAGGGGCATCCGAGCCCCAACCGGTGCAACACGCCGGATGGCGTGATTACTTTGCACCGCTTGAATGCGGACGCGTTCCATCCCATCACGCAAGTAAAGAGATACCGTCTCGCCAAGTGAATCACGCAACCGTTCCATTTCTGGCAGCAGAATCACTCCGAGATCATCGCTCTGGGATAGATTCGCTGACAGCTCCCATAAGCTGAATCCCAAGCGATACTTATCGCTGGCAGCGTCTCGTATAAGAAAACCTTTAACTTCTAAAGAAGCAAGCAGCCGGTGAACAGTGCTCTTGTGCAAGTCCACGCGCTGCGAAATCTCCGTCAATGAAAGCTCGTGAACCTGGGTAAAGCATAACAAAATATCCAAGGCCCGCTCTACAGCACGAACCGTTAATTTACCATCTTCCATCCCTTTATCACCTTCAATAAATGTTTCACCATATGAAACACAGTTTCTTATAGTATAACTGAAAATGGAAAGGAACGTAAATAGCAGATTCCCTCAATTAGCCCAATTCCGCCCGATCTTGCAGCGTAACACAGTAATCTTTGGCACCATGCAGTTCGAATAGTACGATCTCATTCTCACCCTCACGCAGCAGTGGAGCCGGTACGTAGAGGGTTTGCTGAGGTCCAACTTCCCAATAACGTCCTAAATTAAACCCATTCACATAAACGACTCCCTTGGTCCATCCCGATAACTTTATGAATGTATCACCCGGTACATCAACTTGGAGATTTCCTCTATAAAAAGTAGGCTGGGCCTGCACATCCGTATTATTTTCGCCAAAATTTAATCGACTTAAATCATTTAATGGCAGCGTATGAATCGTCCAATCGTATAAGAATTGATTCCCTAAGCGTGCGCCTTCTGTAATCCCTTTCTGATCTTTCAGAAACGGACCATAGTTCACTCTGCCCATGTTCTCAACTAAAATTTGCAAGGTCGCCCCACCAGCAGGAATTGCAAGATGGATCTGATCTTGCGGATTCCATCTCTCAATCACACCTAGATATTGACCATCCAAGAAAATGAGGGCACGGTCATGCACGTCCTGCAAGATTAGCTCCGTTTCCTGTCTTGGACCTGATACATGCGTTGTATATAAAATAAAACCGTAGTCCTGGCCAAGCGCTTCCATCGTCTCTGGGCATGTACACTGAATCGGCGATGATAATACATGTAACGAATCAAATAACCCTACTTGCTGCGTGAATGATACCTCCCCATAACACCGCTTCGGCATCTGAACGGGTAGTTTCAACTCAGGTAAATCTACAAATTTGCTAATTACATCACGTACTTTATAAAACTTATCTGTTGGTTCACCAGACTCATCCAATAAGACATCATAATCGTAGCTTGTAATCGTTGGTGCGTATTTATCTGCATAGTTCGCTCCATTATAGAAGCCAAAATTCGTACCTCCATGGAACATATAAAAATTCACCGACGCTCCTGCAGCAAGCATGGCCTCGAATACTTGTGCCACTTCATCAGCATCACGGGTGTGGTGCTCCTTACTCCAATGATCGAACCATCCATTCCAAAATTCCATACACATCAGCGGCTTGTCCGATTGATATTCCTTCAACTTCTCGAATGCTTCCAAGGGTCTGGAGCCGAAGTTAACCGTCTCTAGGACGTCTGGAACCATGCCGCCTTGCAGCATAAAGTCTTCTGGACCATCTGATGTGAACAAAAGAACGTCAATGCCACGCTGAATCATACTTTCTTTCAGATGATTCAGATATTTAATGTCATTGCCATAACTGCCATATTCATTTTCAATTTGCATGGCAATAATCGGACCACCATTCGTGCAAAGCAGTGGAACAAGCTTTGGTAACAACACATCGTAATAAGCATCCACATGGTCTAAGAATGGCTTGTGATAGCAGCGCAAGCGCATACCCGGATCAGCTAGCAGCCATGCCGGCATCCCGCCGAATTCCCACTCTGCACAAATGTATGGACTCGGACGAACGATGACATGAAGCCCCAGATCACCTGCCATTTCAATAAAACGAACCAGATCAGTCATACCCTCAAATTGAAACTCACCTTTTTTCGGCTCATGAATATTCCAAGCTACATACGTCTCAACGGTGTTAAAGCCACATGCCTTGAGCTTTAGTAGTCTATCTTCCCAATACGCAGGTAGTACACGAAAATAATGAATCGCACCCGAAATAAGCTGCACCGGTTTACCATTGCTTACAAAATGTTTACCTTCAATGCCAAATGTGTTCATCTGAGCAACCTTCGACCATGATGCTTCCTTTGCCATTAGGTATTCCCCCCCCTAATTCAGTTCACTTTAAACGATGACTTCATCCTAGCACCAGAAAAGTAAATTCACCATTTCAGATCGTCCTGACTTTTTATATAATTGTAGTTAATTTGCATCTAACAATGTGTGAGCCGAAAGGATAGACGGATGGATAATTTATTTGCGTTACCGAATTTATACAGTGCCATTCGATTACCAGGCATGGAGTATGCCAAACAGCCAGCAGGTTGGACGTATCCGAACCATCGCCATCCCTTCTTCGAAGTTCTATGTTGTGTAGAGGGTGAAATTTATCAATGGGTAAACGGTCAACTCTATGTGCTGTATCCGGGAGATGCCATTATGATCGGATCAGATATGTTTCATCACATGGAAATCAAAGAAAGTTGTTCGTTCTTCGGCTTCCATTTTGATGCGGAACAACACGATATTCATGCCATTTTTCAACTTGCTGTCGATCCTGTCATTCGCCATGCCGAAAACCCGGAACTGATCGATCGCGTACGGCGGTTCTTAACGGAGTTTGGGGAAAGCTTGCAGCAGATGAGTAGAGATGGGGCATTTAAGGACCAAAAAGGTTTCGTTCAACAAGATGACATTCGAATTCAGATGGAGAAATCGATCCAGCTGCTGCACATCCACTCCAGCTTACTTGAGATTATCGGTATTCTAGCAAGCTGGTTTTTAAAGACAAAAGAAGGTAGTTTAACCTTATCGAAAATTAAGCCCTCTCAACTGAAACTTGCTCGTGAAGCTGCTTGTTGGATGGAGGAGCATGTGCTAGAAGACGTTCGTATGAGCCATTTGGCACGGCATCTAAGCGTACACCGTACCCACCTGCATCACTGCTTTAAATGTGTATATGGCATCGCACCGAGTGACTTTCTCCGTCATGTACGCATCCGTGAAGCGAAGCATCTGTTAGTTACTACAGAGTGGAGTATCGAAAAGATAGGACTCACGCTACACTTCTCATCGTCAGCCCACTTCAGTCGTGCATTTCGCGCTGTCGTGGCAATGCCTCCCCTACAATTTCGGCAGCATGCCAAAGGCAAATAATTAGAACTAAAAAAGCTGAACAGGTAGATTTTCTACCCATTCAGCTCTTATCTTATTTACTACTCTTTAATTAAGGACAAAAATTCAGCTCGCAAATTGGAGTCCGAACGGAAACGACCGCGTACGCCTGATGTTATCGTCTTGCTGCCCGGCTTTTTCACGCCTCTTGCACACATACATAGATGCTCACCCTCAACCACAACCATCACACCGTGCGGTTTCAGCACCTTTTCCAAGATGTCCGCAATCTCGGATGTAATACGTTCTTGGACTTGCAATCTACGTGTTACGGCCTCAACAAGACGAGCAAATTTACTTAGTCCCGTAATTTTACCGCTTGGCAGGTAACCAATATGGATTTTACCGAAGAATGGTGCCATATGGTGTTCACACTGGCTGTAATAAACAATATCTTTTACAATGACAAGCTCCTCATGCTGCTCATCGAATGTAACACCAAGTACATCCTCAACATCCGCACTGTACCCGGCAAAGATCTCCTCATACATACGCGTCACTCGAGCAGGTGTATCTAGTAGACCTTCCCGATCAGGATCTTCCCCAATGAGCCTTAGAATCTCTCGGATATGCGACTCAATCTGCTCGCGGTTGTTACCGACATGCTCATTCTTATATTCTTTAGCTGGCATTCTTAATTCCTCCTCTACTCCCTTATAAACATAATAATGTGCAGACGATTGCTTGTTATCGCATGCCTACACATCATTCATTGTTTATTTGAACTTTTGTTTTTTCATCATGCCTTGCATCTTATTCATTTGCTGCTTATTAAGATTGTACCCCATTTGTTTGGCCATCTTTTGGATCATTTCTGGGTCATTTTGCATTTTTTCTAATTGTTTACGCAAGTAGAATACGCCGATGAAAAATCCCCCTGCTAGTCCTACGATTAAAGCAATTGCGATATAAAGCCACACCATCTTGTAATCCCTCCGAAAGCTTGAATAATGATAAATTTTAAAAACATCATACCATGTCGTCCTACCATTCACAAATAGCAATATTTATGGTGGCATTACGCTAGGACATCCTCTACAAACACGGTTGTATGCTTGGATAAATCGACTTCTTTCACATCCATATCCCGACCCCCGTCGTTTTTAATAATTCGTATAATCGGACGTCCCGGCAAGCCTCTGTGCTGCCCAACGACTACGCCTGTTTCCTTGGTTGATAAGCGAACCGACGAGCCTGTCGTGTAAATGGATACCGTCTTAAGAAAATGAATCATCACTTCCCGATCCAGCATCGTATTCGACCAACCCATCATATGTTCACAAGCCTCATGGGGCAGCATATTTTTCCCATCCATCTGGTTAAATAACAAATTATCGTAGGCGTTAGCCACCGCAACGATCTTCGCATAGAGGTGAATGTCCTCACCTTTAAGTCCCCGTGGCATTCCTGTGCCATCAATCGCCTCATGATGTTGGAATGCACAATGCGCAATAAGCAACGAGTATTCACGCTTACTCTTGAGCAGTTCATATCCTCGCCATGTGTGATGCTGTTTCAGATCTTCCGCGCTATCATCAGTATTCTCTTCTACCTTCCCAACATCATGTAAGAGCGCGCCTGTTGCTAGTTCCTTTAATTGCAGCGCATTAAGTTCCATGGATATCCCAATCAGCGTAGACATCATGCACACATTGAGCGCATGTACATACATCTCATTATCTTTTGTCCTAATATCCGTTAGTTGCAGCAAAATCTCTTTATTCCGAAACAAATCATCGAGCATTTTATCGATTGATTGAGATAAGGAACGTGTATTTAATTCCTTACCAGAGCGGAGAGATTCAAACGTATCCCCCATCTGTTTCATTACAATCTGCTTCGTCTCATCGGATACAACATCTTCGATCACAATATCCTGGTAGTTCGGATCTTTAATATATATCATCGTAACACCGATTCTGCGCAGCGTCGTAATCATATAGACCGTTAACTGTACACCTTCGGATAACATAACCACACCGTTACTCGTAAAAATGGTTCTTCCCAAATATTGCCCAGACTCTACGGAGTCAATATGTACATATTTCATAATAGGTCGCTCCCCTCAGAGTTTATGTCGGCTTTTAGTAGGGAAAACTAAAGATTACTTCGGGTTTATTATCCCTTTATTCAGACTTTCAACTTGCTGCTCGGTCCAGTCTTTAATCTTGTTATTTGCGGTTACATTTTGCAGGGTAATATTATGTTTCTTGCGAATGTATTCTGTTAGCTGCGCAAAGTCTTTCTCTTTTAAATCCCCTAGCATCTTCTTACCATGGATCTGCCCCAGTATGTAACCAATGGTTTCCCCAGCTAATGATGTATTAGGTTGAATACGCGCGCTGCCATAAGCAACAGCGGATGCACCGACATTCTTACCTGCAACAAGTACATTGCTATATCCTTTTATCATAAAAGAGCGCAGCGGCATGCCATATTTATCTGGCTTGGCAATGGTTTTACCCCATGGATTCGATTGTATGCCTTGTAAATCGATTGAATAGCCGCCAATACTGACGTTATCCTCAAACATTTTGCCTGATAAAAGATCCGAAGCTTGTAAGACATAATTCGTCTCGTATCGATCCGAATCTCGAACATACAAATAAGGAGTCGTGCCATTTATCTCCGCCTTCTCCCATCCTGGCAAAGTTTTACGAAGATGTTCGACGACAAGCTCAGATTCTGACTTTCCAATATCTACTGCTTTTTGAATACTTGCTGGATCGGACGGGTCCACATTAAATACGAGAAGAGCATTAATCGCAGCTTCACCATCTCGCATATTGATCGTATTCAATCCCCGCAAGAACACTTGATTATTAGTCGGCTTATAACTTCTTCCGACATTGCCAAACCCGTAAGTAAAGGTGTGGTTTACATGGGTATTACCCCCGTACTTTTCTTCTCTTTCCTCTTTACTTAATGCATTTACTGTCTGCTCGAACTCGCTCCAATTCACGTTCTTGAACTTCATCATATAGGTCGAGGCCATATGCTCTTTCGGAGAACCGCCGAATACCGTTTCAATTCCAGGAATGCGTGTAACGTTCAGTTGACTGGATAAGGCAGCGAAATCAGTGTTTTCGACCCAATATTGCGCAGAGATTTGTTTCTTTTCACCAGATGGTGTTTGGTAGGAGATCGATTTGATCTTCTTTGGATCTGATTTTGGATCCATTTCGACGCCTGTGATGCGAATGCCGGATTCAATCTGAATGCCATCTAAAAGTGAATGATAGTATTTTTGGAAATCTTCACTTTTACGGATCGTTCCTTTTTTGTAATCATCAAATAGTTGTTTCACACGCCCTTGCAGCAATGACTTGCCATTATCATCAAAAGGTTCATCCAGATAGAGCATTTCACCTTGAATCAGCTGACCGCCAAGCTTTTCTCGTGGATCGAGAATCGTAACCGATAAGCCTTCATCTTTGGCCGCTCGAGCGAGATAGACACCTTCAATTTCAGAGCCGATCACAACAATATCTGGCGTTTTGGAACTTGCATGTTCGGTATGTACGTTTGAAGATGATGTTTGTTTACATGCGGTAATAAAAAGTAAGGATGTGATGAGAAGAAGTCGTGCAATGGTATAACCTGATCTTAATTTCATAGGAACTCCTTATCGATTTGAAGTAACTTGCTGAATGTATGAAGGGAAGATTTTGGGGATGTCTTCTGTGATGGGGGAGGTGACTGAACATGATGAAATTAATTTGTTAAATAACCTTCTAACCGCAGCAGGGCTTCCTTAATGGGTAGGCCTCCACCGAAACCGACCATCGCGCCGTTTGCACCAATGACGCGGTGACAAGGGATGATGAGTGGCACTGGATTGTTATGATTGGCGCCGCCAACCGCTCTGACACCTTTGGGAGAACCGACTGCGATTGCGATGTCCTTGTAAGAAGCTACACGGCCATGAGGAATGTCCTGCAAGGCCTTCCATACGCGCAGCTGAAAGCCGGTGCCATATAAATCTAGTGGCACGTCGAATGTTGTTAAATCACCTTCAAAATAAGCTTCCAACTGCTCACGAACAGCGCGAAGCTGCTCAGGCGAATGTTCCCACTCATAATTGCCGATATATCGCGCTGCCCAAGCAGACAGCTTAGACTCCGCATCTGCTTGTCCTGAAAATTCGATCGAACACAGTCCTTGATCCGTTGCGGCTAACGCCAGTGATCCGATTGGTGTATGCAGCATTTCGTCCCAATACAGCTTTGTTACCGTTGTTGATTTCATCGGTTCACTCTCCCTCATCACTTGTGATGACCTGCATCAACCTCTCTTGTGAACGCTCAAGCTCTTTAAGTACGAGGTCATCATTTTCAAATGCTTTCGCCTTGCGAATGACATCCAACGCTTCTTCGCCACCAATGTTGCCAAGTGCCCAAGCTGCTGTCGCCCGAATATCGGGCCTTGGATCATCTTTCAATAACTTCCCAAGAACAGGTACTGCTGAACGATCTTTGAAATTACCTAACCCGAGAATCGCATTGCGTTGAATCGGCTTTTTGCCTCGCCAAGCGGCAGCGCTCATGCCATATGTTTCTTTAAATTCGCGATTACCCATCGTTAACAGTGGAATGAGCAGCGGCTTTACGATCTCTGGATCGGGCTGCAGCTCCTCATGATGGGTCCAATTCTTCCCTTTGTTAAAAGGGCATACGATCTGGCACGTATCACATCCGTATAACCGATTACCGATCTTTTTCTTCAGTTCATCATCTTCAATAACACCCTTGGTCTGTGTAAGAAAGGATACGCATCGCGACGCATTCAATTGTCCTGGTCCTACTAGCGCACCTGTTGGGCATGCATCAATACACTTCGTACATTCCCCGCACAATTGAGTTATCGGCGTATCCTCAGGAAATGGAATGTTCGTAATGACTTCCCCCAAGTACACCCAAGAGCCCCATTCAGGGGTAATAACCGCACAGTTCTTTCCGATAAAACCAACGCCCGCACGTTCCGACACAGCCCGATCCACGAAAGCGCCGGTATCCACCATGCTTAACGTCCGTACGCCGCGAACTCTTTCTTTTAGCCAATTTTCAAGTTTAGCCAAGCGATCGCGAAGGACATGGTGATAATCGATTCCCCATGCGCTTCTTGCAATCATTCCCCGATAAGCGCCCGGTTCGGAGCGCGGCGGATCTTGGAGCTTTGACGGATATGCAACAGCAATCGCAAGTATGGATAACGGACCATCGAAGCTGAGGTCCGGTTGTACCCTTTTATCCAAATCCGATTCTTCAAAGCCCGACTCAAACCCTTTATCCCGATGGTTCTGTAAAATTTCCTTCAAACCCTCAAAAGGCTTCCCTGATGTAAATCCAATCGAATCAATGCCAAGTTCCGATGCTGCGTCTTTTAACTCTTGTTTAAGCTGTTTCCATGCCTGAGGCGAAGCCTCGTCTATATCCCATTGCAAGCCATTCACCTCTGCCGATCAGGCATACTCTCTTTCCACATTTGATAATAGGTCATAACCTGCTCTTCCCCAAACGGTGGAGCATGCTCCTTAATTCGCTCTAGAAGGCTATCAAGTCCCCGCATTACGTGTTCTTCCACATCTGGCGTATACGTATACTGCATCCTGTGCAGTTCATATTCATCCTGATCCACCACTTGTACGAATCCGCTTGGTGACACCGTGACGTCGAGGTCGTAATCAATATAAGTCACTAGATGTTCGCTGATCTCTGGTGGCGAAGCGATATTACAGTAATATCTAACACCCTCATCAACCAATAGGGCCACAATATTAAACCATTCATTCGGTATGAAAAAAGTGACGCCAGGTATCCGGCTTGTCCACTCCTTGCCATCCCCTTCAATAATCTTCGTATATTCATTAATGGTAACAGTGATGGACCTAGCCGCATGATCCGCATGCAGAAGCTGTTTGGGAACCATCCAATTCTCCACCCACATCCGGTGCAAGTGACCGTCGTGTTTATAGCTTTTAATCACACAAGAAGAATATGGATTCATTTTACGACAGCCCCTTTCACCTTATTTATTGGTCTAATCTTTGTTATAATTGTACCCTATAAAAATAAAAAATCATATCATTTCCCAAGGTAAACTAGAGAATCGATATGATATAAAAGTTAAAATTATTTGTCAATTCTTACATGACTTTTTTGACGATACTAAGACGCTCAGGTGATCTGGCAAAATCGGTTTCTTGATAGCCTGCCGATAAATATACCGGGATCGCTACTTCATTATGACGATCAATACTAATCAAGATCTTCTGTACATGTCTCATTTGAAAACGCTGCTTAAGCGCATTGACCATGGACATGCCAATCCCCTTGCCCTGATACCCGTTTGTCACGGCGATACGATAAAAATATCCCTTATTGTTATCGATCGTTCCAATAATCGTACCCACGACTTGACCTTCTACTTCTGCCACCAAAATTAATTCGCTATCCCATGATAATTGTCTACCTAAAGCTTGCATCGTTTCTACAAAACATTCTTCGCTAAGTGTATCTTCTAGTAACATAGAAACTGAACCATGATCAGACAGTTGAAAATCACGAATAAGCATTGAAATCGCTCCCACTTTTTGGTATTTTTCAATCGGCTACCGTCAAGGCAATGGAAGTCGATCAGTACGACAAACAACACGATGATATTTAGAAAAAGATTACGACAATATTTTACGAAATCCTGCTGTTATTTTAAACGAAAACGCAAAAATCGTCAAAATTCTCCGTTTTTCTCGTGAAAGCGCTTTATATCAAGCGTTTACATTTCCTTAAGAAGGAATTTCACACAATATGACGAATGTATGTTCTAACTTATTATAAAGGAGCTGTTTGTTATGCAACTAACGCTACGCTATGTGATTTTGTACACGAATCATCCGCAAGAATCTCTCACCTTTTACCGAGATTTGCTCGGATTGCCAATCCGCGGTGAACATGATAGTTATATCGAATTTGATACAGGCTCGACGATTCTAGCTATAAATACAAGAGAAAGTGTTCGTGAAATAACAGGTCTAGACATCCCTGACCACCACTCTCGTACCTATGAACTTGGATTCACTGTCACGGATGTGGCAGCTACAATTGAGCAGCTCCGCCAAGCAGGTGTTACGGTTGTTAAGGAACCTTTGGAGAAACCTTGGGGACAAATTGTGTCTTACGTGAGCGATCCAGATGGCAATCTAATTGAAATCTGCTCATCACTAGACTAGATTCGTATTTTCCCATAATAACGATATAGATAATCTCCTATATATTTGATATTATCAAAACATACTTAAACTTAGGGATCGGGTCACTCCTACTTCCTAAGTTTTTCATGTTTTCATAGTCATCAGGTATAGGAGGTAATGGCATGACCAAATGGGCTCTTTTCGTTAAAGCCACGCGTTTTCAAGTCATACCTGTGATGGTACTCCCTGTCTTAATTGGAGCCGTTGGCGCAGTTGCTTGGAACAAAACGTTCTCTGTAGGCTGGTTCCTGCTCACACTGCTTGGTGCGTGCAGTCTCCATCTTTTCTCGAATATGGTCAATGACTTGTGGGACTATCGCAATGGAGTAGATAAAGTACAAGCCGTCACGGAGGACACACTACGAACGCACTCGGGTCTATTAACTGGGAATCTCGTTCCAGAGAAAAAGTTTGCGACATGGACATGGAGCATGCTGCTGCTTACTGTCGTATGCGGGGTCATACTCGCCGTGTCACGCGGACCCATGGTATGGGTGTATGGGATTCTAGGTGCTCTCATTGCTTACTTTTATGTGGCTCCACCTATTCGCTTCGGTTATCGTGGCAAAGGTTATAGTGAAATTGCAATTCTAATTGCATTCGGAGTTCTTCCTGTGCTTGGCAGCTACTACGTTCAGACAGGCACTTACGATATAAAAGCACTACTTGCATCACTCCCGATCGGACTTTTAACGACATTAATTTTGTTTAACCATCACTTTTTACATTGGCAAGCAGACAAAGAATCTGGCAAACGGACACTTGTTGTCGTATGGGGTGAAAAGCGCGCGCTTATATTCTCACGCTTTATCCTGATTCTAGCTGCCATTTCACTCGGCGTTGCTGTATGGTTCAAGGCATTTCCGCTATATGCCCTACTGACACTTATTGTGTTTTACCCGATTTGGGCGATCTACCGAAAACTGGGCACACACAATCCATCTCACGCGTACGGTCCCCTCATGGTCGCTTCACTCAAGCTGACACTTCGAAGCGGTATGATTATGATCGTATGCTTACTAATTCAAAGATTAATTGGTTAATATACATTTACATCTGAGAGGAGTTTATTCGAATGGAAAAACAACTGACTGTTGGCAGCTTTGATACCATTCTTAATGAAGGTCAAGTATGGGAGATGGGTGGGTTCCCACTTCCGGACGGTTCATTCTGGACGTTCCGCGAACCTGATGCAACCGTTATTGTGCGTAATGGCATTCTATATGTGCGTGCGCCGCTTAGCCGTTCCAATGACAAGATCCAATTCCTCGATAATGCGAAGCACATGTATTATTCCGTGGAAACATTCCCTGTCGAAGATGAGCAGGAAGTTAGCTTTGAATTACAAATTCGCTCGCGTACACAAGGTACAGCACCCGGCGACTTGTATGATGGTTTCGTGTCCTTGAACTTGATGGACTTCTCCACAGGTGCTGCGCTCGATTTCTTCGTGAGCAATGACAAGTATGCAAGTGTGTATGCGATTCTGCCATTCCCAGGTGTCACGGTTCCCGCAATGGATGCGACGCGTTACTTCTGCGTGTTTAAAGAAGCAACAGACTTTAAACCTCGTGAATTCAATACGTATCGCATTACGTACAATCGTGGAACAGACGAGATTATTTTCTTCGTGAACGGTGTGGAAGTACGCCGCGAGCAGCGCGTGCCAATCAAATTTAACGGCTTCAAAATTGCACTTGGTATTATGACAGAGAAAGACATTTCGCCTGAAGGCAGCACATCCCTACACGGTCAGACAGTGGCTGGAGAATGGACGCCCATTCAAGTGACATACAAATAATGGGTTAAAATAAAACCGCTCCCCTCGATCGCTTGATGCGATTGTTGGAGGCGGTATTTTTATAATAAAAACAGGACTAATAAGCCCTCAATCGCTTTATAGAGTAAAACGAAAGATTGCTTTACGAATGGAAATACGCCATAATTTATAGTATCGCTTCACAACCATACATACCCTTTAGGAGGTTTTAATGATGGCATACCAATTACCCGCTCTACCTTACGCAAACAACGCACTTGAGCCGCACATCGACGAGACGACAATGATGATTCACCATGATCGTCACCACAACACATACGTGACTAACGTCAATGCTGCACTTGAAGGTCATGATGAGCTTGCTGCTAAATCCGTTGAAGATTTGATCGCTGACTTGAACGCGGTTCCTGAAAACATCCGTACAGCAGTACGTAACAATGGTGGCGGTCACGCGAACCACTCCTTGTTCTGGGAAATCATCGGACCTAACGGCGGCGGCGAGCCAACTGGCGCAATCCTAGCTGCAATCGACAGCGAGCTTGGCGGTTTCGCGAAGTTCAAAGAAGATTTTGCAAAAGCAGCAACAACTCGTTTTGGTTCCGGCTGGGCTTGGCTTAGCGTGAACGCTGAAGGCGCACTTGTTGTGTCCTCCACACCTAACCAAGACTCTCCAATCATGGAAGGTCTAACTCCTGTTCTTGGTCTTGATGTTTGGGAGCATGCTTACTACTTGAACTACCAAAACAAACGCCCTGACTACATCGCAGCGTTCTGGAACGTTGTGAACTGGGATGCAGTTAACGCTCGTTATGCTGCAGCTAAGAAGTAAGTCATTTTTATAATAAATAAACAAGCACACCAGATATTCGCAGGAAGCATGCCGCTTCACGGATTCTTGTGTGCTTGTTTTATGTTCATGAGCTTGAATGTGCTTGATCTTACTTCGGTGCAATCGGCACTAAAGCCTCAATAACGATCGTCGGTGCGTTCGGCCCGCTGACATAAATCTCAATTAATGGCTGATCGACAAGTTGATAAGCACTTGATGGCAGCCAATCATTTTTCATATAGCCAAATGCATCATCCATCTTCGCGATTGCTGATCCCATCGAGCTCTCCTCGATCCTACAAACCGCATATTGACTAGCAGGAATAACCTGAGTATCTACGCCATCACTTCCTGCTTGAATGGTGTCTGGAATCGTGACCGCTGCATCATATCTGCGATTGCTGCTCGAAGTCACTATCGAATCATCATAAAATACGCCCATTACCTTTGTATCCGGTGTGAATAAATTTCTTGCCTCAACCCATCCACATACCTTGTTAAATGATTGATCAATAGCCGAGCTTAGTTCACCTGGTTCATAACCTTCATAAACTCGAACATAAGCTACATGTAAATTGGACAAATCTCTTACTTCAACATTCATCGCTTCATAACCCCTTTGGATCGTAGTCTCAGCGGCCGCTGCTGTACGACTATCATAACTGCCCGCAAGGAATTCTGCTTTTCCATTCTTGCTATCCACTTTGCAAATCTTGCTATTTCGTCGCTTAAGATATTGCTCCCGATACTGCGTCGCATTGACGCCAAATCGTTCTTTGAATGCACGTGAAAATGTCGATACAGAAGAGAACCCACAATCTAGTGCAACCGAAGTGAGTGCCGCACTGGGGTTATGAAGTAACATCTTAGCCGCACGCTCGATCTTTTCACGGCGTACGAATTCATTCACACTCACACCCATCACCTGCTTGAACACCCTGTGAAAATGAAACGGGGAGAACGCGGCCTGCTCAGCTAATTTATGCAAAGACAGGTCTTGATCCAAGTGATGCTGGATATAATTAATGACCTTATTCATGCGAATGATATACTCTTCCTTAACCATATAAACATCCTCACTTCATCCGATTTTATCGATCAAAATAGGCTTCTAATACGCGTAAGAATACATTCGGAAAGGCATACCGCTCCATCTCATCCTGCGACAACCAGCGGTAATGAAAAGGTAAGAATCCTGGTAATCCAGCTTGCTCGTCCGCAATGCGACTGCGATACACGCTCATCTGCCATTGAATATGGGAGAAAATATGCTCCACATCCATCATCCACTCACCGATCTCTAGGGGAATATGCTCCTGTGTCAGCATATGTTCACGTAGCTGTGTACCGTAATTTTCATCTTGTTGGTTAAATAATAGTGGATTGGACTCCGTATCACGTTTCACCCACTTGCTCGGTTTCGTATTCTTCTTTTCAAGTTTCGTACTCGGGTCGGCCTTAATCAGATTCCCATCAGCCTCAAGCTCCATATGCGGCAGTTCCCACATACGTGCAAGCAATCCTTCCTGTGGACGTTGACGAATCAACACTTTGCCTGCATGCTCGCCTGTCCCTTCGATCAAAGCCATAAGTCGTCTCTCCGGACGCGGCGGTTTCGCCTTCGTCTTCACCGGCAGAACTTCTTCCTTCCCTGCAATGCGCCCTGCACAATGTTCCATAACGGGACAAGTCAGACAGCTCGGTGACTTCGGCGTACATACAGTTGCTCCAAGTTCCATTAAACCTTGATTGAAATCGCCTGCCGCACCTTCGGGAATGAGCTCCTGTGCAAGGCTTTCCATCCTGACACGGGTACGCGGCTTCGCAATATCGTCATCCAAATTAAAATATCTGGACAGCACCCGCATCACGTTGCCATCTACTGCAGGTTCTGGCTTGTTATAGGCAATGCTAAGTACTGCACCTGAGGTGTAAGGACCGACCCCTTTTAAAGACGAAATCGCTTCTTTCTCATCTGGCACCACCCCGCCATAACATTCATGCACCTCACGAACAGCTGACTGCAAATTACGTGCACGGGAGTAATAACCAAGCCCTTCCCAAGCTTTCAACACCTCTTCTTCCGGTGCTTCTGCCAATGCCTGAACAGTCGGGAACTTGTCCAAAAATCTGTGCCAATACGGAATTACAGTATCCACTCTGGTCTGCTGCAGCATCACTTCAGATACCCAAATATAATAAGGATCACGGCTGCGGCGCCAAGGTAAATCACGCTTGTGCTCGCGATACCATGCTAATAAATGCGTTGAAAAATAGTTTTTTTGTATATTATGAGTAAGCTCTGTCATCGTTTCTTTCTTCTCCATCCGTTAAGCGTTATAATAATTATACTTGAAACCCGTTTAGGAGGCTTGTTATTTTGTTCAACCAAAGAAAAAACATGGTCAACAACCTATCCGTCCTCATCCCGCTCTTCTTCATTTGGGGCTTGGAGTGGATTGTCCGAGCAGCTATTTTACTTGCTGAAAAAAAGTACAATGTTGAAGGATGGAATACATATCTTTTTCTCACCGCCATCGTCATCAGTGTGATTGTGATTTGCTTAAACTTACGCAAACCCGCATGGAGTACAAATTCGCAAGTAACGGCCTTATTCATTATTCCGATGCTTTTGTTCCTTCTGGCTTGCTGGATCCTGCAACGAATCGGTGCAGTCAACCTATTTTTTATCCCAATCTTCCAATCATTCTTACTTGCTACTGGTCTCGTAGCACTTGGTCTATTACTCGGACGAACCTTAGCTTGGATCGGAATATGGTTCTTCGCATTGACTGCTGCACTCAGCATCCTCTATCTCGGCTACTCCCCACTTATTCTTTCCGCATGTGGCGGCGTTTCGATGTTAGCTACGGCTGTACAGCTTAAGATGTGGAAAAAATAAAAAATCCTTCTATATGGCAACCCAACACGGTTACTATACAGAAGGACACCTATAGTTAATACAAGATAAGGAGCGTAAGCTCCTTTTTTCTTTTTCAAGCAGCAGATCGTTGACTAATCTGAATAAGATAAGTGACCTATAAATATTCTATAAACTCCAAGCGGTTACCAAATGGATCTTCCGTGTGGAACCGCAGTCTACCTTCGATCTGCTCTTCTTCAACAACAGGTAAGCCTGCTTGAATAAATTTATCACGTAAAGCTGGAAGGTCATTCACTTCAAAACCTGGATGTGCCTTGCGTGCAGGCTTGAAAGCAGCTTCCACCCCAATATGGATTTCGTGATTGCCACATTTAAACCAGACGCCACCACGTTTTTGCAAATTAATGGGCTTCGGAATTTCCGGTAACCCCAATAAATCGGCATAGAAAGCTCTTGCCTGTTCTTCGCACCCTGCTGGTGCAGCAAGTTGTACATGATCAATTCCTACGAAAGCATAACTCATCCTTAACAGCCTCCCACGATTCAAAGTTTCACTAAATGAAACTAAGTTTCATAAATATGAATATTTTTATCATAATGGAGTTTGTAGCGGATGTAAATATGTGAAAGCTCTAAATTTCAACGACTGCAAATGCTGCTGCTAGTCCTTCGCTATGTGAAATGCTAACATGAATTCGATAACCTTCGGGTAAGCCTAATCGCTCGACACAAGTATCAGATAACTTGCAATACGGTTTCCCTAGCTCATCTGGTGTGATCTCCATATCTTGAAAACCGACCACCGAACCAATCCCACAGCCAAGCGCTTTGACAATGGCTTCTTTCACTGCAAAACGACCTGCTACAAACTCGAACAAGCGCCCTTGCCGCTTCGCAGCCATTTGACGCTCGGCAGGTGTTAATATTTTTTCCAGAAAACGTTCGGAAGCAGTCGACTCTAGTACACGGCGAATCCGATCAATCTGAATAATATCGTTACCAATACCACTAATCATTAAGGTCCTATTCCCTTCACTTGCAAGATCATTTACTCACATTCATCATTACTTAACACACATGAAAGGTCAAGCGACAGGCAAAGCTAACCACCTTAAATACACCGAACTTTTTACATTAATGGTATTTATTATATGTATTTGGTACAATGAAATCATCACTTACTTGCTGGTTTAGAGAAAATAGGGGGCTGGAAAATCCATGGAACTTATCATCCTTACAGGTACATCACGTGGGCTTGGCGAAGCCTTTGCCCAGCAATTGCTTGCACCAAACCGTCACATTATTTGCATTTCACGTCACAAGAATATGAAGCTTATCGCGCTTGCATCCGAGGCTGGAGTGAAGCTGGACAACCTGGAATTCGATCTCACAGCAACCGAGCATATCGATGCACTGACAGCTCGTATATTTGCTAAGGTGAAGCTCTCTGAATTAACGGCCGCTTACCTTATCAACAATGCGGGGACCCTGCATCCCATGGCTCCCCTCAACAAATGTGATTCTGAATCCATCGATCAAAATATTAAGATCAACCTCATTGCCCCAATGCTGCTGACGACGAACTTTATCAAATGGGCGGAAAAATCCCCGATTGATAAGCGTGTGCTGAACATCTCGTCCGGCGCAGGCAAAAAACCTTACCACGGATGGAGCGCGTACTGCACAGCGAAAGCTGGGCTCGATCATTTTACCCGCTGCGCAGCCATGGAACAGTCCGAAGCGCAGCATCCCGTCAGGCTCGCTTCTGTCTCTCCAGGCGTGATCGATACGGGAATGCAGGAACAAATTCGGCAGACGAGCGCAGAAAATTTTAAACAAGTACAACGATTTATCGATCTGAAACAATCTGGCGACCTTCTAACAGCCGAAGCTGCCGCGAGCCGCTTAATTGAACTGCTCATGCGGGATGATTTTGGACAAGAACCTGTTGTTCTGTGATTTTTCCAAAAAAATCGTATGATATCGAAACATGAACACTTATGGACATCCATAGGTGTTTTTTTTACGTTATAATAGACGAGGAAAAATTCACATGCACATGGCAATTAACTCTTGCATACAAATAATATTTGTTATATATTATGTATAACAGTTGCTCAACCAATTAAAGGAGCTGTACAGATGATCATTCAATTAGACTTACAATCCGAGACACCGATTTACGCACAACTTGTCAATCAGATCATGGAGGGGATTGCGAGTGGACAACTCAAACCCGGTGACCCACTCCCATCTGTAAGGAGTTTAGCCGCTGATATTGGCATTAACCTGCATACAGTGAATAAAGCCTACACCCTACTGAAAGCAGATGGATTCATTCAAATTCACCGACAAAAAGGAGTCGTCATTCAGCCAGATAGCATGCCAGGTGTAACGAAGGAATATGAAGAAAAGCTGCAACAGGAGCTTCGACCTATCATCGCCGAAGCAATCTGTAGAACGATGTCAGTGGAGCAGCTTCAAGAAATTGTGAGTGAGATGTATCAACAAATCAAAAATCCTAAGTAAGGGAGCGATCCAGATGAATACTTGGATCTGGTTGTATATGGTGACGATGTTCGTACCGATGTCGATCTTATTGATATTCAGTCCTTATTTTACAAGGAAAACTGTCAGCTTCGGCATATCGATCTCCGAGGAAATCTACCATTCACCTATTTTAAAAGCGTTAAGAAAACAATATGCGCTTATCATGACGGTGCTTATGATTATTCTTTTTTCAGGATGTCTGTATCTAATTGGTGGAAAGACGAATGCTTTGGGGACCGTATTTCCGCTAAGCATAATTGGAATAATTGCTTGTTCTTCCATTGTGTCCTTCCTATTCTATAGCCGGATGAAGAAGTTAAAGATCATTCATAATTGGAACTCACAGCAGCTCAGTCGTATTGCGATTGATCTCTCTTCTCGTAAACAGGCACTCCGTTCGAATTGGTGGTATGTGCTTCATGCAGCAATCATCGTTGGATGTTTCTTTTTCACCTTATCGCACTATGACCAAATTCCAGCGCAAATTGCAATGAAGTTCGATTTTGAAGGTAATATTATCTCCATAGCAAACAAATCGTATGGCATTGTATTCATGCCTCAAGTTCTTCAAATTTTCATGTTCATTTTATTTTTCATTTTGAACTACTCCATTCGTTCAAGTAAACAAATCATCGATGTTTCCAAGCCTGAAGTGTCTCGTCAGCAAGACTTGTTGTTTCGTCGTCGTTCTTCCACCTTATTGTTGGTCATAGGTCTATCCGTCATCCTGCTCTTGGGAATCATTCAGTGGAATTTTGTATATCCTTGGGACATTCAAATCCTGACCTATATCATTCATTTGTTCGTATCCATCGTCCTGCTTGGCATAATATGGCTGGCATTCACGACGGGTCAAGGTGGCAGCCGCGTTGCAGCTCACAATACCCATGCAGGAGCTGGTCAACATTTTAGAAATGATGATGCTTTTTGGAAGCTTGGCGCTATTTACTTCAATCCGAATGACCCTTCCATCTTTGTTGAAAAAAGAATGGGGGTTGGTTGGACGCTCAATTTTGCCAGACCTGTTAGCTGGATCTCACTATTGGTGCTTATCGTTGTTATAGTAGGGATCGTTGTTTATTCTTCGTATGTTATTGCATAAGATTTTATTGTGAAAAAAGAAATGGAGACTGTGCAGATATGCAGACCAATAAACGAGTACTTGAAGGTGAACGATTGTATCTCCGACCGTTCACTCTGCAAGATGTAGAAGCTTACCACAGCACCTTATTTCATGAAGAATCGCGAAGATTGACTGGCACGAAAACAATATTTTCACAGGATATGATTGAAAAATTCGTAGAACGCATCTCTTCCGATTCGACTCGAATCGATCTACTTCTTATTCGCAAGCAGGATGAAAAAAGCGTTGGCGATATTGTACTCATGGACATGGATGAAACCAATCGAAGTGCGCATATGCGCATAACCATTTTTGACGAAGAAGATTACGGTAAAGGATATGGACCTGAAGCGATTCGCTTACTGCTCCATCATGCATTCGGTGTACTCAATCTCCATCGTATTGAGCTCAATGTGTATGCGTTTAATCAACGTGCGATTCGCGCCTATGAGAAGATTGGATTTGTACAAGAAGGCAGAATGCGAGATGTGCTCTATTACAATTACGAATATCATGATTCCATTACGATGAGTATGCTGGCACACGAATTCAAAAATAAGTACATGGTGAAACAATAATGAAAACGAGCCACTGGACATAAAAATCCTGATGGCTCGTTTATTTTTTTCTTAAATACCTGGAATCGATGAACGTTTGTGCTCTGTCTTCTTGTACTGACGCTCTAACTTTTCTTGAATCTCAGGCGCAATTTGTTTGCCCTCTAAGTAATTGCTGTTATCTTCGTACGTGATACCCAGCTCATTCTCATCGGTCTGACCTTCCCAGAGACCCGCTGTCGGCGCTTTATCCAGAATGCTCTGCGGCACACCCAACTTCGCAGCTAGCATACGTACTTGGCGTTTATTCAGCGTACTAAGCGGTGTAATATCGACCGCACCATCGCCCCATTTGGTGTAGAAACCTGTAATTGCTTCCGAGGCATGATCGGTTCCCACTACCAGCAAATTCAAGTCGAACGCAAGCGCATACTGCACAACCATTCGCGTTCTCGCCTTCACATTGCCTTTTCCTGCACGGCTAATATGTTGATGCACACCGATCTGCTTCATCCCGTACTCCGTTAAGATACCGATCTCATCGACGGCATCCTCAATGTTCGTCTCCACCTGGTGCTTCATATTGAACGCACGTGCTGTCGCATAACTGTCTTCGATGTCTTCTTGTGTGCTATACGGTTGGAACACGCCAACTGTCTTGTATTCCTTCCCCTGCTCTGCCGTTAGCTCATCTGTTGCCTGCTGGCACAACCCGGCCGCGACCGCTGAATCGATCCCGCCTGAGATCGCAATTAGAAGCCCGCGAACGTTCGTTTTTAATACATAATCCTTCAAAAAATCGACCCGCTTGCGGATCTCCTGATCGACATCAATCTCTGGCTGTACGCCAAGTCTGGCAATAATCTCTTGTTGCAAGCTCATGTACTTGACCCCCTTTAAATATGTACGCAAATTCGTGCTTATTCACTTAGTATAATCCTAACTCCTGAGATTACAAAATGCGCCTTTCCTCTTTTTGCCCTCTACGAGCATCGACAACGCTTACAGGGTTGTGCTAGCATGAAATCAATTGTTATTTTATCGGAAAAAGGAGTGTTTATTCATGTCCATCAAGCCCGTTGTTATCGTCTATTCCAAGCTTGAACCCTATCTGTTAGAAGAAATTCGCGAAGTCTGTGAGGTCATTGCCCTGAACCCGAAGGCACCCGATTTTCGTGATCAAATGAATCAAGCTTTACCACAGGCAGACGCCATTATTGGCAGTGGATTAAAGGTGAGCAATGAACGTCTAGAACTCGCACCTAAGCTTCGTGTTATCAGCAATATCACCGTTGGGTATGACAATCTCGACATGCCTGCTATTACCGCTCGCGGCATCATGGCGACCAATACACCAGATGTACTCACCGAAACGACTGCAGACCTGATGTTCGGACTGCTTATGGCAGCAGCAAGACGTATACCAGAACTTGATCGTTATGTAAAAGAAGGCAAGTGGACCGGTTCTGTCGGAACCGATCTGTACAGTCATGATGTTTATGGCAAAACTCTCGGTATTATCGGGATGGGAAGAATTGGACAAGCCATCGCCAGACGTGGAAAACTCGGTTTCCATATGCCGATTCTGTATCACAATCGTTCACGTGCAGTCGAAGCTGAACAAGAACTTGATGCTAGCTATTGCTCCCTAGATGAGCTGTTGACCCGCTCTGATTACGTCTGTCTCATGACACCATTAACGCCAGAGACGACGAATCTTATGGGTGAGCGTGAATTTGCGCTCATGAAAAAATCCGCTATTTTCATCAACGGCTCACGGGGTAAAACAGTCGATGAAGCTGCGCTAGTTCGCGCATTGGAAGAAGACGTAATTGCTTCTGCAGGACTCGATGTTTACGTAAAGGAACCACTCCCGCAAGACCATCCGCTGCTTCGTATGGACAAGGTTGTCACGCTTCCGCACGTGGGCTCTGCAACAATAGCCACACGCATCGAAATGCAAAAACTGGCTGTTCGAAATCTGTTATGTGCTGTGCAAGGCGTTCGACCTCCCTCCCTTATTAACGGCGAAGTATGGAAGAACGAGGCATAAAATAGGTTGTAACCATGTTGTAACTCGCTTGGGGAAATCTTGTTGTAAGATGTGATTAAGTCATTCAGTTTATGAAATACTTTCCTTTATTTCTAAGCTCATATGACTAACTAACCAAACACGAGGTGTACATAATGAAAAAATTAGTCCTGACCGCAACATCCGTCGTTGTCGCCCTTGCCACTCTTTCTTCCGCAGCCTATGCGGAGCAAATGACTTCAATTGAAACTGGTAAACCTTTTGTAATGAAGGGTATAGATACAAAGCCAAATACGTATGTAATCAATCAAGACTGGGCAGATATTAACCACGATGGTATAGCAGATCACATCGTCCTAATTGGTACAAAAGAAGATCCCAAAGATGCTTATGTTGAGAACTTGAATTTGGTCGTACAAGATGGAAAGACAGAGCGTATCTTACAAAGTAAAATTTCAGAGTACGCTGGATATGACCCATACATTTCTTTCGTAGGTGATTTTAACGGAGATCACAAAGAAGATATTATGGTGACAGCAGATACTGGCGGAAGTGGCGGATACGTAAGTAACCGAATTGTTTCCTTTGCTGGCGATGCACCAAAAGTTATTTTTGAAGATATGACTCAAGAACAAGTGTTCAACCACTTAGAGCCTGTGGATCAGAACGGAGATGGCGTATACGAGCTCATTAGCACAACAAGAATTACAGGGGAGTCCAATGCAGAGACACTTGGCTATGAGCAATCCACCCTTGCATTCGATAAAGAAAAGGGGAAATTCCGTGTTACGCAAACCAATAAGAAATCTTCCATGAATGAAGCGATTAACTCTTACCATAGCAAAAAAGGTGGATATACCTTTATCGTTCCACGTGATTGGAAAGACAGTGTGCAAATGGTTGAACGGAATGCTGAGCAATTAAAAGACATCTCTGGAGGAAAATCTGCAACGTACATGATGTATAAACCGAAGCATAAAGATGCTTCTGGCGATCAATCCCCACAATTCCTTGCTGGTATTACGGTCTATGACAAAGCATTCTGGGAGCAGCATAAAGATGAGCCTAATATGGGAGGAGTCCTTGCCCAAGAAAATAACCTTGTCGTGACATTCAACGGTCCTCAATCGAACCCGTTCGAGCCAGGTGGTGAAGATTTCGCAATTTATAATGAATTGTTCAAACACATCAAGAGTTTGAAGTATAGCTTCTTTATGACACCTGAAGAGTGGAAAGATAATCAAGATGCCCAACAACCAACGGTAAATAAACTGCAACTTAAGACATTAACAAATGTGTACGATGGCATCAATGGTAAAGTTCTATTCGCAGCATCACCGCAAAACGTGACTGTGATTGGCAAAAAGAAAGATAAAAATAATGTGGAATGGGTAGAAATCGTATCCTGGTTAGGTAACGCTTGGATCAAAGCGCCTCAAACCAAATAAGCTTCATTCACAAATAGAAGTGGCAGTCTAGGATATCGATCATCATCCATGACTGCCACTTTTATCTACTTCCCAATCCATAACGTTTGTAGAGATATGAAGAAGGACATAACAGCAAGGGCTATAAACGCGATCGCAATCTTTCTATTGCCTCTCCACTCTTTCACACCAAACGCACAGCAAAAAACAGACGTGGCGAACTGCCCGCCACTACGCCAATACATATTTTTGATTAAGAAGAAACTGACAATCTCTACGGCTAGTACAATTAATGTAATAACAAGAAACCATTTCGGAAGTGCACTAGATTTATTAGCCATATGGAAAAGCACCCTTTCTACCTATTAAGCTTTTACTGCTTCATGTTTTAAATAACTAGACTTGCGGAAACCAGGTTGCCTATAGATCATCGCAGCAACTACTAAATACAGTACGCCTGCAAAAGCATAGACGGTTGTCATGTTAGTGAGCTCTGCCATATATGACATTAAGATCAGTGTTACAGCATTCCATGGCGATAAGACAGCATTTTTCGCAGCCGATATACTCGCCCTTTTCACTGGATCTACGTTATCAATAAAGATAGCGGACAGCCCCATATCCCTAGCTTGATAGCAGGGACCCATCAGAATACACAAAAGAACAGATACAGGGGCAATCGGCACAAATGTGAATAGAAGTGTCAGGATGCCCATTCCCGCAGCACCTAGCGTAACTAACGTCCCCATCTTATTCTGAAAAGTTCGCGAATAGACCATGACCATCAAGCTCCCTAAGATCGCGCCGATGAAATAGGAAGCATTAATATAGCCCCACCACTCTTTATTTGCTTGCAGCACAACATGGGTGAAAGTCAGCAAAAACGCAGAAGACCAAATGACATTTGCTAGTCCCTCTAGTCCTTCGATCACCGTAATCGTACGAATAATAGGCGTTGTGAACAACGTGTTCAAGGAAGACATTTGTTTCTTATTGCTAGTCAGAGTCTCAGACGTTGTCGTCACACGAATTCGACTATTTAATAGACTAGACAGGAAAAAGAATCCGCAAGTCACCCAAATTAATGTCGAAAAAGACACATACATAGTCAAGACCCCGCCAATCCCCCAACCTGCTGTTGAGATCAGTTGATTCACAAGCGTAATCGAACTTCGTGCTTGCATGTAAGATTCACGATCCACGACAAGTGAAATAAGTGCGAAGCGACATGGACCATACCACGAGGCGATGAGTGTAAAGGAATAATACAAGATCAATATGTACATGATGGAAACATCCATGAAGACTAGTGTCCCCATAATAACCGATAGCACGAACCTCGAACGGTTTAAGATTCGAAGTAAGCGCAATAAGGGAAACTTATCGATGAAATAAGAGCCCGTCAGTCCACCAATAAAATTACAAAGTGAACGAAGCGCAAGTACGGAAGCCGACCCCATCAAGGAATTTGTCTGCTCATACACTTTGACCATAATACTAACTTGCATAACGAGCAGTGCCATGGCGTTAAAGCTCTCTGATCCCCATAATGCAAGAAAATGATTTTGCCTCCAAATGGATGTCTTGGATTTGTTCATGACCTGATAACCTTTCTTCCAACTGTAATTGATTATTAATCGTACTTTTACTTTCGCTCCCGGCACCACTTTCCCTTTTTTTCCAAAATAAAAAACCAGCCCACATTGGACTGGTCTCAAGCTTCACGATGTGATTACTTACAGAATTCGTTGAATGCCCCAACAAGATCAGCTGCGATCATTTCAGCAGAGCGATCTTCGATTTGGTGACGTTGAATAAAGTGAACAAGTTCGCCATCCTTGAACAAAGCGATCGAAGGCGATGAAGGTGGGTACGTTGTGATGTACTCACGCAATTTAGCAGTCGCTTCTTTCTCTTGTCCAGCAAACACCGTGTAAAGGTGTTCCGGCTTCGCTTCATTCTCAAGAGCGCGTACAACACCAGGACGGCATAGACCTGCTGCACAACCGCAAACGGAGTTGATAACAACTAGCATTGTTCCTTTTGTATTGTCCATCACTTCTGTTACTTGCTCAGGTGTTAATAATTCTGTTACACCAGCACGAGTTAAATCTTCGCGCATCGGTCTAATCATATCTTTCATGTATGCATCAAACGACATTGACACTGCACATTCACTCCTCTAAACGTATAAAAGTATTTAATAATCATTCTAATCTTATTATACCTTTAGTCAAAGTGAAAGCAAAGAGCTAATCCCTATTTGATTCAGGCTCCGAACTGTTTATTGTGGGATGTGTAAGGATGCCGGCCTGCGGCTCAATCCCCTTTTCAAAATAATCGCGGTTCTTCTCCATCTGAAATCCTACATCTTTAAACGGATGTACCCATTCTTCACCTGACATAATCGCAGGATCCGTATTTGCTGTCCACTGCTCGAGCGGTGACTGTGGAGATGCATATTCATGATCCCCAATGACGACGCCATGTTCATTCACGAATACTTCTCTCGGACCGCGCCCTTTTTCGAACTTAGATAAGAATTCAATTTCAAAAGGATCCAACGGCTTTTTCTGCTTATCGTTACTCATAGTGGGATACAAAACCCTCCGACTTAGGTCGAAGGGCGGTTAGGGCCATTTAATTTTTTATCGATTCCCGGTTGATCTTGTCTCGATTTGTTTTGTTGAGCTTGACGCTCTTGTTCTTTGGAATTTCCGTTATTTGCTGGCATAGTGGCTCTCACTCCTTTCCAGCGTTAGTATGTACATCCCCTCCCGCCTCTATGCCTACCGGATGAAGCCGAGTAAGGGCGATACTTGCAAGTGCAAATACAATGTATAAGAGCTGTATCTTGCTTAAATAAAGAAAAGCGATCTGCTGCGGTGCCAATAAGCTAATACCTAAACCCCCAACACCGAAGAGCATGAGCACAAAGTGTGCGACAGCACCCTCCCCGAGCTTCCATGCAGACCTTTTTACATACAAAATCGCAATACCGATTCCACACAAGAGTCCCATATAGAGATGAATCGGATGGTATGACATGATCGAGTACTCGTCCGCTATTCCCCAAGGCAACTTTGTTGCATATCCATACACGGGTGTCAATATTTGATATACAAGTGTGGCAGCTATGGCAAAGTAACTCCCGGCATCAAGTACAAGAAGTGCGGAAAGCCCTTTCTTTCTCATCTTTACTTGCACGAATACAAGCGCTAATATGACGCCAAAAATCATCCCATCTGCGGATCCCGCGACTACGAGCAGTTTAATCGGGTTTTCCCACAATAAAGATGGTTCAGATAATAGCGGACCCAATTTCCAACTTAAAAAAAGAATCAACAGGGCGCTTGCAAAAATATCATAAAGCGGTGACTTGGCATAAGCTGTTTTTCTAAGCTGCAAAGCCAAATATAAAAATCCAGCAAGGCAGCTCAATATAAGGGTTAATAAGACTCCTTTAATGACTAATGGTCCTACTTCTACAATGGACGGCATGTTCCCCCTCTTTTCAATTACGGCCTTAAGAACTGATACGTATACGATGTACGTCTTAGAACATCAAATTCGTATCCTTGTCCCTTTAAATAATTAATAATATCAGGTAGAGCTTCCGCCGTCATCCGTTTACCTGCTGCATCATGTAAGAGCACGATCGCCCTGCGCTGACCCGTTGTATAATACCGTACAGATCGGAAAATATCGTTACTGCCCATCTTACGCCCTGAAGCATCTTCAGAGTCCACATTCCAGTCAAAATACGTGTATCCATCTGCGATCATCTTGGCTGTTATCGCATTCATCACGTAGGGACCACCAGCTCTGTGGCTAACTGTATTGTTCGAACCACCAGGGAAACGCATAATAGTAGGTCGATACCCGACTACACGTTCAAGCAAATTCCCAAGTTTGTCTACGTCCTGTTGATAGGCACGGGGGGATCGATAAATGGAAGCATAATGATGTGAATACGTATGATTACCAATAGCATGTCCTTCACTTGCCATTCGTTTGTATAACGAGATCCCGAGTGGAGAAGGATTGCCATTCACAAAAAATGTCGCATGAACGCCATATTTTTTCAACGTATCGAGCACGCGCATCGTTATGGGCGATGGACCATCATCAAATGTCAAATAGGCAATTTTACGACCTGTGCGCGGTAAATTATTGACTGACTTTGCAGGTTTCACATTACTTTTCTTAACAGGCTTATTCTGAATGGTTAACTTAGGTATAGGTGAGGGCTGTATAGATGGTGTTATGGTACGATTAGGCACTTTCGTTGCTTGTGGTGTACTCAACGTCTGTGGTGTAGGTATGAGATGTGATCCATCTAATCCTTGATCTTTCGCTTTCATGCCTATTCGGCAGCCAGTCAAGCAAGCACTGATCACAAGCCCGATTATCATTACTGTAAACAAATGTCTACACATGCCGTTCCCCCCTTGTACACCTAGTATGACCGAGAAGGAAACAACCGAGGAAGCTAAATTGTTGGGATTGGACCTTATATTTGCCATCAAAAAAACCCAAGAAAAAAGACGGCTCTGCCCTCGCAGTAACCGCCTGTTTCTCATCTTCTTATCCGATAATTATCTGATCTCTATTAGTTGTTATCGTTTAATTTTTGTTTTAACAACTCAAGCTGCTCATCCACTTGTGCTTGCTTTGTTGGGTCAACGAAAGTTTGACCGCCATATGCCCCTGTACCGGAGTATGGTCTGCGAACCACATCAGCTTCCGCTTCCATTTGCATGATCTTCTCTTCCATACGGTGGAAGCCGCGTGATGCTGTGCCTGCTTCGATGGAACCATTGTATACCGTTTGAGCCATTTGTTTTTTCGCTTTTGCCATTTGAGCACGAGTTACTAGTTCGTTGCGCTTGTTACGCATTTTGTAGAACTCATTCTTGATTTCGTGCAATTGTTGTGTCAACTCTTCTGCTTGTGCTTTGGAAGATGCATGTAGATCAGCCAGATCATTTGCTCTTTCTGCATAGTGTAATTTTTCTTCCAACGCTTGACGCGCTGCAGCTTCGTTACCATTTTTGAGAGCTGCACTTGCTCTGAATTCACGCTCAGCAGCTAGACGAAGGTTTTCTTCCATTTGGCCTTTTAGCTTGCGCTCATTTGCCATTTGACGAGCAACAGTCACTTCAGACTTCGCAATTTCTTCTTCCATCTCACGAATGTATTGGTTAAGCATGACGATCGGATCTTCCACTTTATCTAACACTTCATTAATAGATGCTACTGTCATTGATTTAATTCTTGAAAATACGCCCATTGTTACACATCTCCCTTAGTATCATTATTTTTGTTTTGGTTTTTTTCTAATTGATTCAGCTTTATACGCAATTCTTCGATTTCTTTTTGCATCGCTTTTTTCTCGATATCTTTCATCATGGCATCGATATTGTCGGTTTGCTGTGGTGCTTCATAAGTAGCACGATACTGGCCCGGTCTTGGCGGTGGCTCAGGTCTTCTAAAGTCCGATCTGCCTGCAAAATTACCGTCATTAAATGGATTGTTATATGGCCCTCTGTGGCCGTAAGGATCATAGTGATCCGTATATTTGGGTTCTTTAGGAACTATCATGGCGGCTACAAAGTACACTAAGATGACCGCGCCGCTTGTAAAGATGGCCGCTACTGCCACGACCAGACGAAGCAGAGTTACATCGATATTAAGTACTTCGGATAGCCCACCGCATAGTCCAGCAACTTTTTTATTCGTACGTGAACGATATAATTTTGACGTGGACATCGATGTTTACCCCTCTCCTTTAAGTTTCTTGCGTAAGTTCTCCAGTTCTTGCTCAAGTTCTGGATGCCCTTGACCATAACCGGGGTTATACGCGCCCTCCTGTGTCATTCTACGTAGATCACGCATGCTTCTCGCTTCTAATTCCATATCTGTTACACGCTCATCAATTCGATTATATACCTGCGGCATGCTGCCACCCATCGCATTCATACGTGCATTCATACGATGCTGCAATCGTGCCGATTCCATGCGAGCCATGTAGTAACTGCGTTTACTTGCAGCCTCCTCGTAATCGGAGCGAAGCTCAGCAAGCTGATCTTCCATATCCGTTAGAGATTCTTTGGTCTGCTCATATAATTTCTTAAACTGCTCACAGCGCTCTTCGGCTTGCATCTTCTCGTGGAGAACAATGCGTGCCATGTTATCCTCGCCTGCTTTAAGTGCAAGCAGTGCTTGCGACTCGCGCTTTTCCTTTGTTTCGAGTGCTGTTAAGTATTGCTGTCTGAGGCTATTCGCGTGGATTGCGCACTGCTGATGCAATCGCTCTGACTGTCGAAGTTGCTCACGCATTCCAGCGAGATAATGATCTAACATCCGAACTGGGTCTTCTGCTGATTCCAATCGCTCATTCAATGTAGCAACTGTGATGTCTCTCATCCGTTTCCATATACTCATTGTTATCACTCCACCTACCTTATGTTTAAATGCTGCTTATATTATGCTTCTATACTCTCGATCTGCCTTTGCCTGTTAACATGGTTACACCAATTCCTACAAGCACGACCGCTGTGATAATAATGAAGATTGTTGAAAGCTTCGCTAGAAGAATCAATACACCCACAGTCGCTACGATCCAGCCCATTGTGCTTCCTCTCTTGATTCCATAATAACCAAGTGCGATGAGAACTACTGGAATAACATATGACATAATCGGGCCGAAGATGAAACCGAACTTGTTAAGTAAAATAATACCACCGATTGCGATAAGCGCTAATGCCAATCCTGAATTTCGATTCCAAGCCATTTCTTTTTCACCACCTTTCGTTTGTTTCTCGTGTGCTTCATGTACTTATTGTAGACCGAATCGATCTTTGCCAAAACAGACTCACGACGGTATTTGGTACTAGACCAAGGTCGGGGTACCTCTCAGACTCTAGGATAAGTCCCGATCAGACCCTTGTCTGGCAAGGGATTATGAGATAAACAAAAGGCCCCAAATGACGCGGTGTTCACATCACTTGAAGCCTGAATCGTATTGTATCTATTAGATTAGTAAATTATATAAGAACGGATCTTTATTCAGTTCATTATACGTAATTCCTTTTTGCTTCATTCGTTCAAGCAGTGGCTCATAATCTTCTCTGCTCTTAAGCTCAATACCAACAAGCGCTGGTCCGTTATCCTTGTTATGCTTCTTCGTATATTCGAATCTTGTAATATCGTCACTGGGTCCAAGCACTTCATCTAGGAATTCACGCAGAGCACCGGCCCGTTGTGGGAAGTTAACGGTAAAATAGTGCTTTAATCCTTCATAAATCAGCGAACGTTCTTTTACTTCCTGCATCCGATCAATGTCATTGTTCCCCCCACTGATGATGCAGACGACATTCTTTCCAACAATCTCATCTTTATAAAAGTCCAGCGCACTAATCGGAAGCGCACCTGCTGGTTCTGCCACGATCGCATTCTCATTATAAAGCTCAAGTAAAGTTGTACATACTTTACCTTCTGGTACAGCAACAAGCTCATCAATAACATCCTTACAGATCTGGTACGTCAGATCACCTGCACGCTTCACAGCTGCTCCATCTACGAATTTATCAATGGTGTCCATTGTAATCGCTCCGCTATGCTCGAAAGCTTCTTTCATCGAAGTCGCACCGCTTGGTTCAACGCCGATCACCTTCGTATGTGGACTGAACATTTTGACAAATGTACCGACACCTGAAGCTAATCCTCCACCACCGACCGTTACAAATAAATAGTCAACTGGCGAATCCATGCTTTCCATGATTTCCATAGCAACCGTACCATTGCCTGCAATAATATGCGGGTCATCAAACGGATGGACAAACGTCATTTCCATTTCATTGCATGTTTTGATTGCTTCCGCATAAGCATCATCGTAAGTGTCACCGATCAAAATGACATCCACATAGGATCCACCAAACTTTTTGACTTGTGAGATTTTTTGGCGTGGCGTTGTGCTTGGCATAAATATTTTGCCATGAATACCAAGTGATTGACAAGAAAATGCAACCCCCTGAGCATGGTTACCCGCGCTCGCACAAACGATCCCTTTTGCTAATTGCTCATCTGTTAAGCTCCGAATCAAGTGATAGGCACCACGAATTTTAAATGACCTTACAATTTGTAAGTCTTCCCGTTTTAAAAACAAGTTACAATTGAATTTGTCAGATAAGTTCGGATCTCTAAGCAGTGGCGTCTTCTGGACGACTTCCTTCAAAGTATGGTGCGCGCGGACAATTGATTCTGCTGTGACTGCAGATGTCGTGTATACCGATTCCATGATTTTCTCACCCTTTCTTTTGATTTGGATTAAAATAACAAAAAATCCCGTCCGCAAGGGACGAGATTTGTAAGCTCGCGTTACCACCCTAATTCTGCCGAGGTTCTTGTTCCAAATAGATATGGATAACAAAGATCAAGGGCAGCATCTTTTGTCACGTACAATCATACGTGCTCCTTGTAACGGAGGAAACCGTTAAAGCTTACTATCCATTTCAGCTTTACTTCTCAGAGATGATATTCGACTAGGTTCTGAACATTGGCTTTCAGCAGGTGCCAACTCTCTAGGGAACAGAAACGCAAGCGTACTCCTTCTCGTCAACGAATTAAATGGGAATATACTATTATATTCTCAGTTATAGCGCGATTTGAATTTGATGTCAATGACCCTTTTGTCCTTTTTTGCGCTTTTTCATTTTCCATAAGGCAATACCAATGACTGCCACTACAGCAACAAATAATATAGAAATGGCAAACCTAAATAGTAAAGGATGTCCCTCAAGTGATAGCTTGTCTCCTAAATGACTAAAAAAGCCTGGCTTCTTAGGTTCTGTCTTAGCTTCAAAAGTGTGAACGCGGCCAATGGAATCGACAAGCGCGAAAGTCCCCTTCAATTTCCCATCTTGCTCCGGATTACGAAGGATCTCGTTCCACTCGCTAATCCCATTACGCTCTATGCTTGTATACAGCAGTAATGACTTAGACTTATTAAATGGTGCTGGTGAAAGGCTTAGTATCGCTGCTTGATTCTGCACCTGTGGAAGAAGTTGAACATCAGACATCGTTGGGACTATTGTCTTCCCATTCATTCGAAAAGGGATCGTCCCCCCTTCCCAAAACAGCGGTGAGATCGTCTCCACTCCCCCAATTACAATCATATTCCGATCTGTAACTTCAGATTTTAAATTTGCGGATGTAAGTGTTATCGTCGCTTCTTCATCTGTACTTGCCATTTTTCCCATCGCACTTCTTACAGCCGCAAATAAACTTAGTTCCTTGGAGGTCGGATGTTCAGGAAGAACGAATGTTGTGCTATCCCACTTTCCACCTTTAATAAACGGTGCTGGTAAGTTACTTAACTGATAGTTCTGCCGATCATGAAAAGGTACTGTCAAGAAGGATGTCTTATCAATAATCGCCCATTCCCCTAGATGAGGACTCGCTTCTGCACAAGTATCTCGATCCTTCGTAGTCCACAGTTGAAAAGATATATCTAGAGCCAAGCTCGATTTTCCAGCAATGGTATCCTTCGGAATTGTCAATTCTAGAATGCCTGTATCACTGGATTCCGCACTTAGGAATTTACTTGCAAGGGGTGTGTTATTTGCCGATACCGTCAAGACAGACTCCGCAAAATTCAATGCCTTGGAATGACGATATAGGAGCTTCAATTTCAGTTCATCGTCCACTTCCCATTCCGAAGGAAATGTATATTCGATATGTGTATTCCCAATAGCCGCGTTCTCCATCACCATATCTGGATATCCTAATTGTTCGAAAGTGACCTTATTTCCAGATGCATTTAAAGGTTGTGGAGATGGATTAGGTAGCTTTATTGTATCTGGAATTTGAATACCCGCTCCCTGCAATTGTGAATAGAACGTTGGCTCTGTGAGCAAATCGCCCCCTCTACCAATCGTTTTCTCATCTGCCTCCAGCATGAGCACCGACTTGGTTGAATTCCATGGTGAGGGAGCAAGTGCTATGTACCCTTTTGCAGGATCCGTAACAAGTTTACTTGCTTCATCCGATACTTTAATTCCTTTGTCTTTCCAACCACCCTTGTGACCCATCCAAACACTGTGACGACCTGCTAGCAGATCATCTGTAACATCTGATTCTACATAAACCGTAAAGTTCAGACGACTGTCTGGTACTTGCTTGGCAAAGAACCCTGAAAGTTTACCGAGCACTTGAAGTTCAGCCGTATTCATCGCATCGGGTACGACGAAGATGGTGTTTAAGGGTGTTAAACTTCCTTTTTCAATAAAAGGATTCGGGTACCACTTTAAATCTGGCGTATTGTTGATATTCGCCACATTCAAATGAACGACGCTGTCCTTGTGAATAATCATCCAGTTCCCTGGGTTATTCAAATCATCACAGACATTTCCTCTCGCCACCAAATTAGACACGATCGACACATTATGAAACCCTGACTTCGTTATATGCTTGCTTAGATCCACACGATAGCTCGTCCGGTCTACATTGCTTTCATCTAAATATTTACTATCCAGCGGCACATCATCCAACAGCACCGTAATAACGGACTGCTTCGGATTCAACATGCTAGAATGACTGATGAATAATTCTAGATAGGAACCATCAAGTACTTGTCTGGCTGTATTTACTTCAAAATAATAATCGTTCCGATTGCGAATTTCCTTATTCACAATATCACTTGAAAATAGAGGTAGATTCTCCGTAGCCTCATCTGCTTGTGCAGTAGGTGTTAGAATGAGCGATCCCAGCAGCAGGATGGTCATTCCTATCTTGATGGTATAGTTCCAAGATTTATTCGACATGCCCATTCTCCTTACTTAGGATTCAAACCTCTGCGTTTTATCCCATTTCATTTCTTGTTTCTTAATTGCATGCCTAATTTGTAAATAAAAGGACCTAATGACCAACACTAACCAAAGCTGAGAATAGCTTAAGTACATAAGGATCACGATGAAAAAATTTTGAGGATGCATCTCGGTTCGTTCAATTCCCAATGTAATCATAATTTCAACAATAAACAGCACATAAGCCAGTACCCAGATAAGTAAAAATGGACCCGGAACTGATACTTGCATCCAACCTGCAAGCCCTGCGATAAATAAAAAATGGGATAAGGCCACGCCACCTAAAAATAAGAAGTATGTGAAAAAGTAGTAAATGATATCAAATAAGATCCGTTTTCTTTTGAGTCGAAACAATTGTTTCATGTATTTAAAAATGACATATTGGTTACCCATTGCCCATCGTGTCCGCTGTTTAAACCAGACCTTCCATGTCTCTGGTTCCTGTTCCCAAGTTATTGCGAGTGGGTAGAATCGAATTACATATCCGGCTTCATACACCCGAATACTAAGCTCCGTATCCTCAGCTAAGGCCTTCTCATCCCAACCACCAACCTTGTCCAGCACCGATCGACGAATCATAAAATTTGTACCTGGAATTGTGGTAATGCTGAACCAGAACCATCTACCCGCCTGCGCCATCCATTGGAAGCTGATCGTCTCAATATTAATAAACTTCGTTAACAGGTTTTTCTTAGCGTTAATCACGCGAAATTTACCAACAACCGCGGCTACATCAGGGCGATGAATAAGACCCGACACCAAATTCTTAACCGCAGCTTTCTCCGGCGTATTATCTGCATCGTATACAGCAATAAGCTCACCTTTGGCAATCTTCAAGGCTCGATTAAGCGCATGTGACTTGCCTTTTCCGCCATCTGGAGGGAAGGTGTGCAAGGGGATAATGAACGAATATTGAGCAGCAAACTCGTCAACAATCTCACCTGTTCGATCTGACGAATTATCATTAATTACGATCACTTCGAGTAGTTCCTTCGGGTAATCGAGTGCCACCATTGCATGTAATGTTTGTCTGATCACGATATCTTCATTATGTGCAGGAATCATGATCGATACTTTTGGCCATGTTTTCTCGTCAGCTGGCATCGGATCTGGACCATCAATCTCCAGCTTATTTGAATATAAATAGCCACCAAGCGTTAAAAACATATGATAAAGCAGCATAACCCAGATCGACATTAAGGCAATCAGAAATAAATAATTACCGATCATTCGAAGAATCCTCCTCCTGAAACAGTCGATATTTTTTACGCTTTTTGAGTAGGATCATAAAAATAAGGAATAAAAGAATGAATAAACCGACCACAACAGCAATTCCCCATGTAAAAAAGAAAGAGAAATTGGAAATCCACTTAGGTTCAGAACGTGTTATATTCTTGCCCACTGCTGCGTCAAACTTCTCTTGATTTGTAATCATTGGAATGATTTGACCATCGTTCGAATTGATCGTTGCATAATCAGTGTGCACCTGATGATGCTCGTTTTTCAGATCGATAAATGCTGGCTTGTGTTTCTGAAGACCATCCACTAATTCTTTTAACAGCTCAATGGGTAAAGTCGTGTGGTAAAATGCACCCAGTGCACTGTCCCTCACAAGCAGTAGTTCTTCCAGATGCGTGATCATTAACGGAATATGACCGGGTTCATCGAGTACATAACCTAAGGTTTCAGGGATAATTGCCATACCACTACTTTGGTAACGGCTTCGATACGGAACGGCGTGTGAGATTTTATACGTGTTGTCAGTCAATTGAACAGAAGCAATCATAGTGGAAAAATAACGATGTGCAATCTGATAACCAAGTTGTGACATGGCATAATGAGGGGGTTCAAAGGCTAAAGGATATAAACCGACTTGCATAAGTTGAGCGATTCCCCGCTCCAGCTTCTCCGTTGTGTAACTCTCCTCATTGGGAATGGGTTGATCCTTCTCGGCATCCCAAAATTCGAATCCTTCACCTGTCTCGGATTGGTAATATTGATGCGTAAATCCGTGCATCACGATGCTGCCACCGTTTGCTACCGCATACTTCAGTGCATCTACAATTTCAGGTCGATCCTGCAAAGATATTTTCTTACCCGTGTCTGGATTCACATATACAGGAATCGTCGCAATCATAAATGGAATTTGCCTCTCGGCAAGAAAATCAGTAATTTCCTTAAGTTTACTTGGGTCTGTAATCGGACTGACATCCTCAATACGTAGAAAAGCTTCATGCTTATTGGAATGAGGTTCCCCGAAAAAATCATGTAGCCAGTCGGCAAAAACCAATCCAATATTATCCAGTAATTGAATGGAGGCAAAACCCCACTCCTGGTCTGACATGTAACCAAGCGTATAGGATTGACTCCCATCCGATGCTGTTATTTTCACATCCGTACTCTTAGGCGCGGGTATGTCCAAGATCACATGATTACGCATAGGATACTTTATTCCTCGGTACGTCACATCAATAATGGTTCGTTTATGAAGCCCTGCCTCACCTGATTCTCCACCCACCCACATGACTTGAATCGGCCTGTCCTTTAGCATCGGTCGTAATGCTGTGAAATCTGTTTTCCCATGTTCACTAACGGCAATCACATAATCAATACCTTCAAGTGCTTTAGCGGTTATTTGAGTTTGCGAAACAATACGAGCATTCACATTAAAATGCCCCGTCAAATCCCAGATCGCCCGTGCTATAGACTCTTGTTTGATGTCATTGTATACGATTAAGCATTGTTTGACTGCTGCATGAGCTTGATTCACCGGACCGATCATTGCCATAAAAATGCTAAGCAAGATAATCACTTTAATCGGCAGCGATTTATTTAACATACTGCATTAATCCTTGTTTGGCTTGATCGTAGAGTTCATCGGGATCTGTTCCATCAGCCGGACATCCTGCAGATCCAAATTTCAGGTTTAACTTCACTTTCCGCTTCCGATTTGCCCGATTCACTTCGATCTTATCGAACTTTTCTTCCATTCGATTCATGACAACTTCAATATTTCCGATTTCTGTCTCAGGCAAGATGCCCGCAAAGATGCCGTCAGCAAAATAATATTTTTTATCTATACTACGCAATACCTCGTCCACATGCTCGGCAACCTTTTTCAATAAAACATTCGTCTGCTCATATCCGTATTCTTTTTGAAACTGGTCAAAATACTCGATTTCCATCAGCAGTACAGTCACATTACGTTTGTAGCGAATCGAACGCTGCACTTCTTCCTGCCATTCCAATTGGAATTTACGCCTATTCATAAAACCGGTTACTTCATCCACCCAGACAAGATCTTCATATTTATTTTCATATTGATTAATACTGTTAACCATACGTTGTACTTCTTCACCAAGATAAGCCGCGACAAATGCCGCTACTGGAAATGATATCAACCACACCAAATCATTAAATGTTATTTCTGCGATTGTCTGAAGCATGAAAATCTGGATCAGGATATACGTACTATACCCAAAAACCACGATAATCGAGCTAACAAGTGCAGCCAACAATGTGTTCATGAATGAAAATAAGGAAAGCACAACCACAATCATGAACCATAAATAGTTAAGTGGGTGCCACTGAATCGTAAACATCAAATATAATGCCATGAGTATGAAGAACAAGAATTCTAAAAGTAGTCTAACATAGATGCGGTCATTGTTTTTCATGTATGGAATTCCTTTCTGCCTCCATCAATAAAGCTTGTAAATTATCGAACGAATAGCACTGTAACGAAGCCAGATCCACATACCCGCCTACATATTGGGATGAAGAGTCTTGCACCGCGAATTGCTGCATCCGTTGTACAAGCTGATCTTCAAGCTGATGAAGACCTGCTTTATGCACCAATCTCGCCGCTAACGCATACACAGCTGGTGATTCGATCTGATCCAATTTGTTGCCGGATGTATCATAATAGGCGAATAACCTGCCATCTCGTGCCCATGTCATCTGCAGCCAATCTATCGTTCGACTCGTAGGCAATCCGGCCTCCATTGCATGTATAGCTGATATAAGTGAGTCAATCGTGTTGAACTTACCCTCACATAGCATCCACTGGTTGCTCTTTAAATCAAATGTCTTCATAAAAAGTCCAGATGAAAGCTGAGCCTTCGTCAGAAGGGATAGAGTTGCTTCATAAATTGGTGCCCAATTCGAATTGAACGCCATTAAACGTTTCATAGTCTGGACATCCAAGTAAGAGACTGTAACCTGATTGGCTTGCTGTTTTGTTGTCATGTCATAGTAATCGACTAACAGATCCTTCTGCCGATTTGCCTTGAGCAGTGCATCTCCTAACAACAAGGCATATGTCTGGTAACTTGCTTCTCCCCACTTATCATGTGCATCAAGTAAGCACCTGATTACGCGTAAATCATCAAGTGACGCATTCGTCTTCGCTTTCTCTCCATGCGGTCCCTCATACTTCCAGCGCAACAGCCCGTCTGATCCTTGCATATGTTTAGTAATAAATCGAAGCTGTCCATCGAATAAATCGCGTCGCCCCGTATGTAGCGCATATTGCATCAAAAGGCCATTGGATTCCAGCAGCATAGCATGATTGGATGCCACATGTTCGACTTTGGGTAAATCTGTTCGCAGATTCGTATAGATGCCGCCACTTTTATCCATGAGGTGGGTAACTATAAATCGAAACAGTGGGCTATCTCCTTGTGCAATCGTTATTTTGTTGTCTTCATCCGGACTGCTGCTCGAGTAGTACCAGTAAAAACCACCCATGACGAGAAGAGCCATTAATGGAACAAAAAGCGAGATGTTGATTTTCATTTTATTTTTCATATCAAAATCCCTTCATCTTATTTCGAGATTATTATGATCATAAAAATGAATTGAATCATGCATATCGAGCAAGAAATATCAAATGAATGAGGTTTCGAGTGCGATATACTTACCTTAGAAAGTGCAGGTGATATAAAATTGATACCTAACGAACGCGGAGCGGAAATTCAAACAGCTCTTCAATTTATTGAACAACATTTGAAAAATGAATTAGATCTAACAACGATCGCGCATCATGCAGCGATTTCGAAGTATCATTTTCACCGCATGTTTCATGGCTATATGGGGATGACACTTGCGAATTACATTCGAAAAAGAAGGCTGTCAAATGCAGCGAGTGAGCTTATTACATCAAATCGACGTATCTTGGACGTTGCGCTCGATTACCAATTTGAATCCCAAGAGGCATTTAGCCGTGCTTTTAAAAGAATGTTTCAGATGACACCCGGTCAGTACCGACTCGTGATGTCTAGTATTGCACAAAAAAAGGAGAGAAAATCGAATATGAACCAACAAACGAAAGAGCCTTATGGCTGGACACTTAATGAAACACACCCATCTGAATATGAAATGGGTAGCGATTATACGAAAACACATCATGGCAAAGCATCTGGATATTTACATGGAAAAGGCAATAGTATGGGCGGGTTTGGCACGATCATGCAGATGTTCAAAGCCAATAACTACAGAGGCCAAAGACTGCAATTATCAGGATTCATCGCGACTAAGAATGTGGAACAATGGTGCGGCATGTGGATGCGAATTGATGGAAAAGATACTGATAACATTCAGTTCGATAACATGAGCAATCGCCCGATCACAGGTAACACGAACTGGACACGATATAGCGTTGTGTTAGATGTAGCTGAGGATAGTGATAGCATTCATTTCGGCGTATTGCTTACGGGAAAAGGTCAAGTGTGGATTGATAGTTTGCAGTTTGATATTGTTGGGGACGAGGTACCTTCGACGAATTTGGAGGAGAAAATTGAGATTCCCGACCATCCGGTGAATCTAGGGTTTGAGGAGGGAACTGAAGTGCCAGCTTAATAAGGTACTGTGACTAGCAATATTAAATATAGCAGCCATTTTTAACTGTACTTTATTTGGTCATAGAAAAAACTGCACCTCCAATTGTTAGTTTGTGTCTAACAATTGGGGGGCAGTTCAGATCGCCTGTAGTTTGAATAATTTTGATTTTAATTCATTCTATTTGATGTTCCTGCTATGATGTCTATTTTGAATTTCTCTTCAGGTATGCCAAGTTCCTTTGTCGTATACAAAGTATACTGTGATGAATTGTCCGTTAGCTCAAGTTTTACCCAGTGATTGACCTTACCTACCCCAAGAACCACTATCTTACTTGTCTGAATCTCAATCGGGATATAGGTTTCCTTACCTGAGCTAATATCCTTAAGATAAAGTCGTGCACGACTGTTTCTTTGAAACAAGTTTATTAAATCCACTCGATATTCATACTTTTCGTCTGAAGTCTTCTTTAAAGTGTCACTTTCTATTTTTTCTTTTACCCAGCCATAGGTGCTAACACTTTGAATCAGAGCGACAGAGAGTAGTATTGATAATCCTAAACCCACACAAATTCGTACATAATCTGCTCCACTCTTCGGAGTCCATCCTATAATGAGTAGTATCGTAAATACGATTGCGAACAATAGAACTGGAATACCAACTCCACATAAACCAGTAGTTCCAATAATATCCATACCTCTTTGGAAATATGCTGTTGATCCTAGAAGAAACCATACAAATGATAACGCATTAAATATAATGATTGCTATAAATAAAAGCCGTAACCATATTTTCACATTTCCCTCCATAGTTGAGCTGACACTAGATTATCTTAATTAGAAATTATATACAATTATTTTGTCGAAATCTCTCGCATGGTGCTGTCGAATAAAAACAATTTAAGATTTAATGACTGATTATCTGCGATCTTCTCTACCTATATAAACATATTAATACGCCCTTTTTGCTAGATTAAAAGACAGATATACAAACCATCGCATGAAATTAGAATAAACATGTACTATTGGGAGGTGAAAGCGATGATTAAAGGGTCCGACGGAATGAATGGTGAAGGGCAACCTGGTATGGACGGTTTTGATGGGCAAAGTGGTATGGACGGCTCTCCTGCTTCCATCGGCGCTAATGGCCAAGATGTAGTTTCTTCGACAGGGAGTTTGAATGATATTTTTATGAACCAACTGCTTGAGAGACTGAATTCAACGCATAACCAATCGTTAAGCATAAAGAATGACGATGGAAGACTGCAGGTTATGTTTAACGGAGTTGCGATTGTAGATCTAGACTTAAACGAATTAATAAAAAATGCTCAAAACGAGCGATCCAAATAAAGAGGGGGGTGAACTGAAATGACGGATTCAGAAGAAGGACAGATTCAGAGCACAGGCGGCAATGGCGGTAACGGCGGTGGTGGTAACGGCGGCAATGGCGGCGTCGGCGGCGTCGGTGCCGGCGGCGACAGCACTCACAACAGCGTGAACCAGGCCAATGTATCTACAATAACCAATAGCACCTTTTCGTCGCAATCGGCGTCATTCGGCGGTGACGGAGGGGATGCTACTTCAGTATTTGGCAATGCTACCGGCGGTAACGGCGGTAACGGAGGAGCTAGCACCTCTGTTACTCACATTACTCTATCGAATTCCTCCAATCAAAACGGCGGTGACGGCGGCATTGGCGGAGCTGGAGGTACCGGAGGAGCCGGCGGAGCTGGAAACGGCGGTAACGGTGGTAACGGCGGGAATGTAACGGTCGTCGGAGATGTGGAAATTGAAGTCGACGATGATTAAAATCATATGAAAGCGAGAGTGGGATCAATGGTGGAAGACATCAATACGAATACGACATCATCAGAAGTCGTCCCCCCTTTGGCGCAAGTCAATGCTACTGCGAATGGGGGAACTGGGGGGGCTGGGGGCCGAGCCATTACGCTATCTTATACGGATAACTATTCCAGCTTAATGCTCGTGTACACTTTTCTGCTCAACCTGGCAAACGGAACCGGTGCGAGTGACAGTTCGAAAGCGGAGATGAATTTACTGCTTCCCATGCTTCAATCGGCAATGGAAGAAGAGAAGAAATATCGCGAAGCGTTTCTTAATGCCGTCCAATCGTTAGCTAATCAAAACAATAACTAAAAAGGGATAAAGAGCAGACTCTTTCGAGATTGCTCTTTACTTGTTTTGGGAGTGTTCGTTAACTAACGAGAAAACAGAAAGAAAACTCAGATTCTGAGTTTCATCATAAACAAAAACGCCCCCTCCACAACTTTCGTGAAAGAGACGTGCTTCTATTTTGATATCAAATAATGCCCTTATATTCCTTACTCCGTTGGCATAGAACCAACATACGTAGATTGCGGACGGAAAATGCGGTTAATCGGCGCTTGCTCAAGTACGTGTGCAGACCAACCTACAACGCGACTTGCTGTGAATGTTGGTGTGTACAAGTCCTCTGGCATGTTCACCGCACGAAGGACAGCTGCTGCGTAGAACTCCACATTCGTGTACAGCTTGCGACCTGGTTTGTACTCATCAAGTAGTCCAATTGCGATTTCTTCCACTTCAATTGCGAAGTCAAGCCAGGGGTCTTCGCCTTCAAGCTGCTTGGTGACTTCACGAAGCGCTTCTGCTCTCGGGTCTTTGGTCTTGTAAACGCGATGTCCGAAGCCCATCAGGCGACCACCATTTTCAAGAACCCCACGAATCCATGGCTCTGCGTTTTCAACTGTTCCAATCTCGCCTAGCATCGCAATAACCTCTGACGGTGCACCACCGTGTAAAGGACCTTTCATCGCGCCGATCGCGCCTGTGATCGCAGATACAATTTCAGATTGTGTAGATAAAATCGTCCGTGCAGCAAAGGTAGAAGCATTCATTCCATGCTCCATCGTCAGAACAAAATAGGCACTAAGTGCTCTCACATGCGCGTGTACAGGTTCCTCACCTTTTAGCATGTAAAGATAATTAGCAACATGACCTAAAGCAAGATCAGGCTCGACAAAGTCTGTCCCCTGCTTGCTGTGGTAACGGTATGCAATAATCGTAGGCATGATACCGATCATGCGAAGCGCTTGATCATAAGTCGGTTCAAAGCTATAATCGCTTGTGCCTAGACTGGAAATCACGGTACGCATCACGCTCATCATATCCATGTCTTGTGGCAGGGAATCAATGATCGTCTTTGTATATTCAGGTAATTGACGTTCTGCTTTTAAAGCTTGATCGAATGCATGCAACTCCGATTCATTCGGCAAATGTCCGTTCAACAATAAATAAGCAACTTCTTCAAAAGTCTTGTTAATTGCCAAATCGCTCGCCCAGTGACCTCTATATACTAAGTGACCTTTCTCGCCATCTACCAAACTAATCGCCGTATCTGCAGCCACAACTCCCGCTAATCCCGTTACCATCATCTTGTTCATGACTCCTTTTCAATATTCTTATGTTTAGTGTACAATAACGAGATAGTTATGAATATTAAATTAAAATGCTATTTTTGATTATAATTCTTTATTAATTTACACAAGGAGATTAAGATGGATATTCAATGGCTAAGAACGTTCGTTTCAACGGCACAACATGAGAATTTCCGCAAAGCTGCCGAGCAATTGTATCTCGCTCAACCGACTGTCACGATGCACATTAAACATCTGGAAGAACTGCTCGGTATTGCTTTATTCGAGCGGCGTGGTCGCAATGTACATTTATCTCAAGCCGGAAGAAGGTTTCTTCCTTATGCTCAGGAGATGATTCATACATTAGAAACAGGTGTTCACGATCTAGAAAGCTGGAGACAAGGTTATCGTAAAAAGATTCGTATCGCGGTATCCCCACTGATTGCTGCCTCCACACTACCTACGATCGTAAGCCGATTTCTTGCCCAACATTCTGATATCGAAGTTGCCATTGATGTCATGGAATCCATCGAAATCGGAGAATCCGTCATTCGCGGCACAGCAGATATTGGACTCACTCGCATGCGTGCTCCACAAGTCGGCTTGCACACACAAAAGCTCAAAGAAGATCCTGTGCTGCTGATCGTACCGCATGATGGTAATGATTTTGAAACGGCACCTCACATGGACTTGGAAATGCTGCTGCAGAATCATCTCATTCTCACTCACAATCACCCCGAATATTGGGATGGACTGCTCAATGAAATTCGGATCAAGTTCTCACGTATTCGGACGATGAAAGTATCGCAGGTCCATATTACGAAGCGTTTTATCGAAGAAGGGTTAGGGATTTCATTCTTGCCTCGATCCACTGTTATTCGGGAGTTGATGGAAGGTCGAATTCTAGAGGTGAATACGGATGATCTTGTGCTTCCAGTCGCTTCAACCTATCTGATCCATCGACATGAGACCGAAGAAATAGCACAATTCATGCAGTTTATTATCGATTTTTATAGTTAACACTTATTTCTAAAACGAACGATACAAGGAGATTTTATGGCATACGATGTAATAGTAATTGGCGGTGGTCCCTCTGGACTGATGGCATGTGTCGCAGCAGCTGAGCATGGAGCAAAAGTTTGCTTAGTGGATAAAGGGGACAAGCTTGGGCGTAAGCTCGGCATTTCCGGTGGCGGCAGATGCAATGTGACCAACGCAAAGGACTTAGATGAATTGATTAAACATATACCAGGCAATGGACGGTTTCTGTACAGCGCCTTAGATACATTTTCGAACCAAGATATTATCTATTTCTTTGAAGAGATGGGTATTGCGTTAAAAGAAGAAGATCGCGGTCGCATGTTCCCTGTGTCGGATAAAGCAAAGACGGTTGTAGACGCGCTCGTTTCCAAAGTTCGTGCACTTGGTGTGCACATTCGCACGAATTCCCCTGTAAAGGCTGTGCGCTATGACAATGGTGGCATGGTTAAAGGCATCGAATTACATTCTCGTGAAAAAATAGACGCTCGTGCGGTCGTCATTGCTACGGGAGGTAAATCGGTTCCGCACACAGGTTCAACTGGTGACGGCTATGCTTGGGCAGAGGCTGCGGGGCATACGATTACAGATTTGTATCCGACCGAAGTTCCTCTTACATCTAGTGAACCTTGGGTGCACAGTAAAGAGCTGCAAGGGTTGGCACTGCGGGATATTACGTTAACCGTATGGAGTCCAAAAGGAAAGAAAACAATTCAGCACGAAGGCGATATGCTGTTCACGCATTTTGGCATTTCGGGCCCTGCTGTACTTCGCTGTTCTCAATTCGTCGTCAAGCTGCGTAAGCAATTCTCGGTGCGGGATATTACGCTCACTGTGGATCTATTCCCTAATCACAATAAAGAGGAACTGAATCAAGAAGCAACAACGATGCTTTCAAATGAACCGAAGAAATCGATCAAGAACGTGCTGAAGGGCTTGCTTCCTGAGCGCTTGATCCCGCTTCTGTTGCAGCGCGTGGAGCTTGCGGATGACCTGACATATCACAATCTGCCGAAAACACAGTGGCTCGCGCTGATCGATCTACTCAAAGCATATCCGATTATCGTAAATGGCACCTTATCGATTGAAGAAGCGTTCGTTACAGGCGGCGGTGTGAATTTGAAGGAGATCGATCCGAAGACGATGGGCTCCAAGGTGATGGATGGGCTATACTTCTGTGGGGAAATTCTTGATATTCATGGATATACCGGCGGGTATAACATTACGGCGGCGTTTACGACGGGGTATACGGCGGGGAAAAGTGCGGCGGGCACCTCATAAAAGAAGCTGCTCTACGGTCATTCATGACTGTAGAGCAGCTTTTTTTTGATTACCATCCTCGTGATGGTACCTCAGAACATAAAACATAAAGTGCCCATAACCCAATTAGAACGGAGACGATTATTATGCTTTTATCTCTCCAAGCAGATCTATAAAAGAACAACAAAATGAAACCCGTTGCGTACACCCACATGATCGAAAAACCCATTACTTGGTTTCCACGGGTAGTGCTAAATAAACCGAATATCATTAAAAAAAATGAAGGTATCAGACGGAATCCTAAAATAACATAGAGGAATTTAACAATATCTAGAAATATTTGTTTCTTCTTACTCATTTATAACTCCTCTCAATTCCTGCATTAATTTGGAGCGAATCTTCTCTACTTCCTTACTACGTAGTCGCTTGAATTCAAGAAGCCATCCGGTATTGGATGACTACCATCCTCTTAATGGTAACTTAGAACTTAAAACATAAATTGCCCATATCCCAATTAGAACGGAGACGATTATTAAGCTTTTATCTCTCCAATCAGATTTTGAAAAAAACAGCAAGATGAAACCCGTTGCATATACCCACATGATCGAAAAACCCATAACTTGTTCTGTGCGGGTAGTCGAAAATAAACCGTAAATCAATAAGAAAACAGGAAGCGCCAGAAGGAGTCCTAAAATAAAATAGAGAACTTTAGCAATATCTAGAAATATCTGTTTCTTGCTCATTTATAACTCCTCTCAATTATTGAAATAGACTCTAAAACCTACTACAATCTTCTCTCTTACTAGATTTGGAATATCCACCTCACACCTCAATTAGTAATAATAACTTAATAAATTTTCTAAAAAACCGATTAAATAATTTATAAATTCAGAATTTAATTATATTAATAATCATATATTTAGATAAATAAATAAAACAGAGGGTTATTTTGTAGATAAATATAAAATAATGTAAAATAATGTCGATTTTTGTTATATAAATTCATTTCCACCCACTAGTGTTGCATTAAAATAGCTTAGGACTCACGCATGGACTCAATTCGTCGTCAAGCTGCGTAAGCAGTTCTCTGTACGGGATATTACGCTCACTGTGGATCTATTCCCTAATCACAATAAAGAGGAACTGAACCAAGAAGCAACAGCGATGCTTGCTAACGAACCGAAGAAGTCGATCAAGAACGTGCTGAAGGGCTTGCTTCCTGACCGCCTGATCCCGCTTCTGTTGCAGCGTGCGGAGCTTGCGGAGGACCTGACATATCACAATCTGCCGAAAACACAGTGGCTCGCGCTGATCGATCTACTCAAAGCATATCCGATTATCGTAAATGGCACGTTATCGATTGAAGAGGCGTTCGTTACAGGCGGCGGTGTGAATTTGAAGGAGATCGATCCGAAGACGATGGGCTCCAAGGTGATGGATGGGCTATACTTCTGTGGGGAAATTCTTGATATTCATGGATATACCGGCGGATATAACATTACGGCGGCGTTTACGACGGGGTATACGGCGGGTAAGAGTGCGGCGTACACCTCATAAAAGAAGCTGCTCTACGGTCATTCATGGTGACTGTAGAGCAGCTTTTTTTGACGAATAACACATTGTTCACTAGGCGCGATTCGATGGACTAATTGACTTGCGTGCTGGGCGGATTCTTAATGACGACTACCATCCTCGTGATGGTAACTCAGAACTTAAAACATACAATGCCCATAACCCAATTAGAAGGGAAACGATTATTAAGCTCATTATCTTCCAAGCAGATCTTGAGAAGAACAATAAGATGAAACCCATTGCATATACCCACATGATCGAAAAACCCATAACTTGTTCTTCGCGGATAGTTTGAAATAAACCGTATATCATGAATAATTCCGGAATTATTAGAAGGACTCCTAAAATACCATAGATAATTTTAATAATATTTATAATTTTTTTTTCCTACTCATTTATAACTCCTCTCAATTCCTGCATTAATTTGGAGCGAAATTATTGAAAAAACTATAAAACCCACTACAATCTTCTTTTTAAAATTCTGTTTCTAATGGCATTATAGAACATTTAACAAGTAGATAATACGAAAGTTTTATGTGAATATAAAATATCTCCTACCTGCATTTCAATGTTTGTTCCTGGATACTCTGGTGCAGGAATATATCGATTTGTATATGTAGCCCCTTTTAAAGTCCTACAGGCTTCTCTAGACAGATGAAACTGCTTGACCCGTCAAACAACACTAACGCAATATATGAAGCTGTAAAAATCGCTATTCTATAAGCATCTTCATTTACTTCCGCGTGGCAAGCTGGAGAAAGATCATTACGAATTGGTGGGCATTATAAGTAATACAACGTGTCATCTTATCAAATTAACTAGGATCATAAAGAAAATATTACTTAAAGCAATTGAGATAATTAACGTCACTATAACATGTTTCCAACTAATCTTAGACTTGCTAGCCTCCTGTATTATTTTAATTTGTTGTTCAAGTTCAGCCACTTTCTTTTTTAATTCGTCATTCGTATCTTTATTATTCATATAAATACTCTCCTTACCTACTATCTCCTAATTGTCCAACAGAATTAATTATTTTAAAATTCTGTTTATAATCATATAGTTAAACAAATTAATAAAATAGAGGGTTATTTTGTAGATAAATATATAATATTGTAAAATAATGTCGATTTTTGTTATATAAATTCATTTCCACCAATGGGCTCGAAGTTGATGGACGGGGTATACGGCGGGGAAAAGTGCGGCGGAGAATTTGTAGCGGAATATGATTTAGAGGCTGCTCTTACTCGAAAAGGAACCCTGTTAAACTAGCAGTATTGCAACTTTTATTTTTATAATTAGTATAATGAGATATATAGGAGGTGTTGCCATGTTCCGAAGTGATTACCTAATGCGCCAAATTGAACAACTAACAAAAGTCGTTGGAGAGGTAATGGGACTGCGGAAGGAGCAGAAACCGATTCAAGCCCAGCAAACGATCGATGAATTTCTTAAGCGAAATTACGGCATAACATTGAATCTACTGCGTTCCTTGCAAGTTAATGAGCTTGTGAAAATGTTTACCCAACATGGTGTACTAGACACAGACAGACTTACGGCTTTAGCCAAACTATTACAAGTTGCAAATGCCCCTCAATCTAGTGGTGCGAAGCAAGCAGAGAAAGAACAAGAAGATCATCACCACAACCTACTCAAAGCCCTGCATCTTCACCTCATTTGTGCCAATAACGACGAGCCAGAACCCGAAATAATAAAGGAAATCGATGCGATCATCAGCGACCTGCGGTCCTATGTCTTACCCATTGAGATTGGCAGATTAGTATGGGCTCACTACGAACAACAAGGCCGCTATGCCCAAGCTGAGGATATTCTCTTTGCCATGCTTGTAGATGACCGATCCATTGGCGGTATGCAAATTGCGACTCTTGTTGAGGATGGTCTTTCTTTTTATGAGAGATTACTTGCACTGGATAATGACCAACTTGATGCAGGCAATCTGCCCCGCACAGAAATTGAAGCTTCACTCATTGCGCTGAAGAAATGGCAGTAACACATGACATTGGACTTACATAAAAATAAGACCGCCCCACAGCCCCTTTCGGACCGATAGACAGTCTTATCTTTCATTCGTAACTTTCCCTGATCGGGGCAGCTTTACAATAAACACCGTTCCCGCACCTAAATCGCTCTGCACCTGAATGGTGCCGCTATGCAGTTCTACGATCTTTTTTACAATGGCCAATCCCAGCCCGCTGCCGCCTAGACTTCGGTTACGAGATTTATCGGTTTTGTAAAAGCGATCAAAGATATACGCATGATGCTCGGTCGCAATGCCTACACCCGTGTCACGGATTCGCACCACGACCTCATCACCTTTTTGGGTAAGTTTAATACCAATCGTTCCCCCATTGGGGGTAAACTTGATGCTATTATGAATAAGGTTAATCCACACCTGACTCATCTGATCTTCATCCGCTTGCAAAGCCACTTCTTCAAGATCTACGTTCATCTCAAGCGATTTCTCTACCCACTGCGGCTCGCACGCAAGGATAATATGGCGCAGCTGCTTGTCCAAGCGATATTCTTTTTGTTCAAAAGGATGATGTTCCGACTCCAGCGACGTCAACTTCAATAAATTCTCACTTAGTTTTGCGAGTCGCATACTCTCTTTATCAATGATCGTTAAGTAATGATCTCGCTCCTCTGGCGTCAATTGATCACTGCGGAGTACCTTTGCAAAACCACTAATTGAAGTCAAAGGCGACTGAATTTCATGCGACACGTTAGAGATAAAATCCTGCCTCATCTGCTCAAGCTGCCCCAGTTCAAGCGCCATATCATTAATGCTCTGCGCTAATTCATGAAACGGATGCTCGTGCCTATGTTCATCCACCTTAATTTTCACGCTAAAATCACCTTTGGCCATCCGTTTTAGTGCATCAATCATCACTTTGAAGTGATCCAAATGCATCGAACGGGTAAAATGTGAAATGGTGATCATGATGCCACCAAGAATAAAGAATCCCGTGATCATTGTGATGAGCTGCGTGATAATCTCATTCGGCTGTGTTCCTATTAAACCGTACAACCAGGACGTACCGTAGTAGGCTGCCACCCAACAGGCTGACAGCAATCCTAGCATGAGAATGGACCCTCCGATACTTTTCAAAACTCGCCAGAGTTTTGTCTTCTTCATCCACGATCCTCCAATCGGTACCCCAGTCCCCGAATCGTCGTAATGACGAAGCTAGATTGCGCTTCCGGGAACCGTTCGCGGAGCCTTTTAATATGCACATCCACCGTTCGATCGTCACCTTCGTAATCAAAGCCCCAGATTTGTTCGATCAATTGATCTCGGGAAAAAGTTTTGCCTGGGTTACTTGCTAACTTGAACAGCAGTTCGAACTCTTTGAGCGGCAAGGTCAGGGAGTGATTCCCTGACTTGATCTCAAAAGTTTTCCGATTCAGTTCTAAATCTCCAATGCGCACCGTCTGGGATACCTCAATTCGGTAGCGTTTCAGCAGCGCTTTGACTCTTACAACCAGTTCCTGCGGCTCAAATGGCTTGACAAGGTAATCATCTGTCCCTAGATTGAACCCTTTCACCTTCTGCGCTGTCTCCCCCTTGGCTGTCAGCATGAGCAGCGGCAACGCTGTGGAATACTCTCTAAGTCTACGACACAGCTCCCAACCATCCATATTCGGCATCATAATATCGAGAATGACCATATCAAATTTCATTGATTCGAACATCCTTAAGGCCTCTTCTCCATCTGATGCCTCGCTAATATCAAGCCCTTCCCCTTGTAAGAAGAGCCTTACCAGCTCACGGATATGCGGGTCATCATCAACGATTAACAATTGAGTCATAGGCAAGTTCCCCCTGTTCAGCTAAACGGAACTGTTCCGTTGCGAACTCGCGATATAGTTCATGGGAATCAAACAATTCCTCATGTGTACCTTTACCTGTAATGTGGCCTTTTTCAATAAACAAAATCTGATCTGCATCCACAACGGTGGATAGACGGTGCGCAATCACGAACGTTGTACGTCCTACCATCAAATTGTTCAACGCACTCTGTACAGCGATTTCCGATTTGGTATCTAGACTGGATGTCGCTTCATCTAACATCAGGATTTGCGGATCACGAAGCAATGCCCGTGCAATCCCGATGCGCTGACGCTGACCACCAGAGAGTTTTACGCCACGTTCGCCCACTTCTGTTTCATACTGATCCGGGAATTCTTCAATAAAGTCGCTGGCATACGCCATCTGTGCCGCATGTCGAATTTGCTCTTCAGTTACCTCTTTATCAATCCCGTAGCAGATGTTATCTCGAATTGTCCCTGCAATAAGCGGACTTTCTTGTGACACATACCCAATCTGCTTTCTCCAAGACTGCAACGTATACGTGTCAATTGGCTCGTTTCCAAACTTAATCGTACCACTACTCGGCTTATAAAATCTTTCTAATATTGAAAATAACGTCGTCTTCCCTCCACCACTCGGTCCGACAATGGCTGTCACTTTACCCGAATCCGCTGTGAAGTTCAAATCTTGTAGAATCGTCTCGCCTGTATCATATGCAAATGTGAGATTTTCCACCGTAATCGATTGATTAGCAACTTGAAGTTCGCGTCCCGTTGTTAAATCTTCTTCCTCTGCGTCGAGAGTTGTAATAATGCGCTCCGTTGCTCCCATCGCCTTTTGCAGCTGTGTGAAGAACGTGGACAACTGTGTGACTGGCAAGATGATTTGGAATAAGTACAGAATGAAGGCAACTAAATCACCTGCCGTGATTACACCAGACGATACTCTAGCACCACCATAACCGATAATAACAACAAGTAATACTAATAGAACGAATGAGATAATCGGTGAAATTAAAGCTTGCACCTTCGCCTCTTTTAATCCAAAACGAAGTAAGCTCTTAATCCCTTTCTGACCATTTTTGTATTCTCTTGATTCTGCGTTTGAGGCTTTAACAAGACGTACTTCAGATAGCACTTGGTTAATCGTTGCTGTAAAGCTTGCTGTCTCATCCTGCATACCAATCGAAATCTTGTGCATCTTGCGTCCAAGTGGAACGAGAACAGCTGCAGCAAGAGGTACGGCTAGGAACATAATTAACGTCATTTGCCAATCCAGGTAGAGCAAAATGGACGTTGAACCCACAATGGAGATCAATCCTGTCACTAAGCTGGCAAGGTGTTCGGTAATGAGTGTTTTCACTACACCGGTGTCATTGGTCATGCGGCTAATCGTCTCACCTGTACGGTGATTATCGTAATACGGAACGGGAAGAATGAGCAGTTTTTTCCATAACCGATCTCGAAGCCCTGCAACAATTCCCTGCCCAATATGGTTCAAAATATAAATCGATACCCCACCTGCAATCGCCTGCCCGATGAATGTCGCAACAAGCATCACAATTTGCATCGTATCCATAGAAGCTAGAGAAAAACTATTCACCAAGTTTTTTGTAAAAAGTGGAATAATAAGCCCCACGGATGTGGAAATCACACTCATCGCTAAAGCGATCGTCAGCAGCAGCCTGGAAGGCTTCGTCTCCTTAATCAACCGATAAAACTGACCCAATCCCGCCGAAGCTTGTTTCGGATCGTTCCCCTCACCTTGTCTTGTTACAACTTCATTGTTCATATCTATCTCTCCTTATCTCCTATCCAGATCATTTCTTTATACAAGAAGCATAACCCTCTAATATGAACTGAATATGAACGAAAGACCTTCTGAAACAATGGCATAAACACCTCGTAAATAATGATTTTCAAAAAGATTAATTTGTGGTAAAATTTGTAAATGATTGGTTTTGAATGCTTTTTAAAATGGGTGATATGATGAAAAAAAGAACTAAAAGAGAATTCATTCTTATATTAATTGGTGGTATATGGAGTCTATTTATTAGTATTTTTCTAGAATGGTTTCTCGGCATGTATGAAATTGATACCTCTTTTAAATGGGTTGTCATTATTCCATTTATTTATATTTACGCAAAACGTGTGCTAAAATATTAATTCATATAGGAAAAGACGCTCTCACCGTAGGTGTTGAGCGTCTTTTCCTATCCACCATTTTCAAATATGTATGCCTGCATCAAATCCGTTTAAATCCTCTTCTGCTGACAAGGTGTTGACCTCTATCTCTCCCTCATCTACAGATGATGTGAACGAATCCTGCCAATCCTCATTGACGGTATGCGCTGGGATTGGCACGCCATCATACACGTCACTGTACATATACATGTTATAGGCATTTGCGAGTACATCAATTTCCGACCCCACGTTACCTTCCATTAGATTGCCACCAAAGGATTGCGCAATTTCTAATGCAGAGGTTAAATCTTGCCGATCGATGTGAATATGCACGACAGGCTGACCTGTCTGGCTGCTTATCGCGGCCTGATAACCCAACTCCTCCAGTGTACCTAACGCAAGATTTGCTTCTGCCTCTGATTGAAATTGAAAAAAGATCGGAGCGGAGCTCATCATAATTTCTCCCTTCATATGCAGATATCTTCTTCTGCTAGCTTGCACAAGACTCATACATTTCATGCAATCGCATAGGATGAAGACAAGGAGAAACGGTTGTACCGTCTTAAAAGACGGATGCGTTTCTTAAGGTGATACTTAGAATTTATGAGCTAGACGAAATAAATTCTATATCAAGGACAAATCCTGCTTGGAAACCGAGGTGTAATTACCATGTATCGAAATCCAGATGCAAGACGCGGTAAATTAATTGCAGCCAGCGCCTACCTTTTATTCTTCATTCCCTTACTTACAGCCCGTCATTCCCGATATGCGATGTACCACTGCAATCAAGGACTCGTGCTATTTTTAACATTTCTCGCATGCAACGTATTTTTAGGATTAATCCCTGTCATTGGATGGACTCTTATGCCCGTTCTTAATATTGGATTTGTGTTCCTTGCGATCATTGGTATCTTAAATGCAATCGGTGGTTTGATGCGTCCTCTGCCGATCATCGGCAAATTATCTTTTATCTAAATAGTTTGACAAGCCATCTCTCAAAATGTGATAATGATTGCTAAAAAATAACGCCGGACTACCCGGGAGAGGGGCATTAATCATGAAGCAATATGATCACAAAATTCTAGATTGCACGATCCGCGACGGAGGACTTACTAATAATTGGGATTTTAGTGTCGAGTTTGTTCAAGACATGTACAAAGGATTAAGCGCCGCTGGCGTCGAGTATATGGAGATTGGTTATAAAAATTCACCAAAACTCTTAAAAGGCGCACCCGCTGGACCTTGGCGTTTTCTAGACGAAGGATTTCTAAGAGAAGTTATCCCACAAAAAACTGACACGAAACTATCTGCTCTAGTGGATATCGGTCGTGTTGATGAGAATGATATTTTACCACGTGAACAATCCATGCTGGATTTGATTCGCGTTGCTTGCTATAATCACGATCTCGATAAAGGTCTTGAGCTTGTAAAGAAATTCCACAACATGGGATACGAGACTTCCCTTAATATTATGGCGCTCTCACATGTCATGGAAAATGATCTGAATGAGGCGTTCATTGCGATTAACAACAGCCCAGTTGACCTCGTATATATTGTGGATTCCTACGGTTCCATGGATCACAAGGATGTCGATTACATGGTAACCAAGTTCCAACGTTTAATTCCTGAGAAAACGCTGGGTCTCCATATGCACAATAACATGCAGCTTGCCTTCTCCAATACGATTATGGGTGCTGACAAAGGTGTCACATTCCTTGATTCTTCTGTATATGGAATGGGTCGTGGGGCAGGTAACTGTACGACAGAATTACTTCTTTCATATTTGAAAAACCCTCGTTATGATGTAAAACCAGTTCTTGAGCTTATTGAGCATCATATGATTGCACTTCGCGAGAAAATTGAGTGGGGCTACCTCATTCCTTACATGATCGCAGGTGTATTAGATGAGCATCCACGATCAGCAATTGCTCAACTTGCATCCGAAGACCGTAACAAATTGGTAGATTTCTACGATAAATTGACTTCAACTGAAATCGTAATTCCTAAAGCCTAATATTGTATTTTGCGATAAATTTAAGCCTTACCTTTATTTTCTGTATAATAAGGGTAAGGCTTTTGCCTTTTTTTCCACATAGTTTAATCCGACTTCCCAAATACTACACCAAGTTGTTCAAAGGGGGCTATTTACCTTGAGTAAAATATTAATTGTTGAAGATGAGACGAAAATTGCACGTGTGCTCCAATTGGAGCTGCAACACGAAGGATATGAAGTTGAACATGCCGATGACGGACGTAAAGGACTAGAGCTTGCCCAAGGGGGGGAGTGGGACCTTATTCTACTTGACATCATGCTACCAGAGCTTAGCGGACTTGAAGTGCTTCGCCGCGTGAGACAGACAAATACGACTGTGCCGGTCATCTTACTTACTGCGCGTGATGCAGTGCCAGATCGCGTATCTGGACTTGACCAAGGTGCTAATGATTATGTGACAAAGCCTTTTGCCATTGAAGAATTACTTGCACGCATCCGTAATTTACTCCGCATTACGACGAAAATTACAGCAGCAGAATCGGATCAATATTTATCTGTGGATGATTTGCAAATGAACCCACGTAGTCGTGAAGTGACACGCGGTGAACATTCCATCGAGCTAACGCCTAAAGAATTCGAGCTTTTGCACTATTTATTGGAACATAAGGGTGAAGTGCGTACGCGTGAAGATATTATCTCCGATGTGTGGGGCTATGATTTTGTTGGAGATACGAACATTGTTGATGTGTACATCCGTTATTTGCGTCAAAAAATAGAAAAAGGTTTCCCTACCAAAATCATTCACACCCTGCGTGGTGTGGGTTATCTCATAAAGGATAGTGACGGGAATGAGTCTTAAATTAAAACTCACGATCCTTCTTTCTTTTTGGCTCATTATTATTCTGATTCTGTTTAACATCTTCGTGTTCTATTTCTTCGTGAATGCGAGTGCAAATTCAGAGATCGAGTTACTTCAAAAAAAAGCAGCGACGCTGATCGAAAGAAGACTTATGGACAAGCCAGAGTTCTGGAAAGATCCAACTCTCATCAAAGAATTTCTGCTTCCCACTGAAATGATTCGTGTTATTGATAAAAATTCAAATATTAAGCATGTTCTGGGGTCAGAAGAATCGTTGACGAGCACACCCGCCAAGTATTCAAACTTGACTCATCCAAGCTCATCGCTCCGATTTAATCCTTGGAAGGGCTTTGTTGTGTTCGTTAAAGTACCGATTCTCGATATCAATAATGAACCCGAGATTCTTGAAATTGGCCGTCAGCTTGAAACATTGGATAAATATATTGCCATGCTGATTTCCATTCTGGCCTTTGCATCAGTCGGTGCGATTATCGTATCACTTGTGGGTGGTTATTTTTATGCCAAAATCATCTTTGACCCAATTCAAAAGCTTGCGCAAACGATGGAAGCCATTCAAAAAAGCGGTACTTTCCGCCGTTTGGAAATTAACCCTGCTGAGAAGCATAACGAAATCTCTCAGCTTGGCATGACTTTCAATGATATGATGGGCAGACTGGAAGAAACGTTCGAGAAACAAAAACAATTTATTGCGGATGCTTCTCATGAGCTGCGTACGCCACTGACGATTATTGAAAGCTACGCAAGCTTACTCCGTCGCTGGGCAGCTAACGATCCACAACTTCGTGAAGAAGCGCTTGAAGCCATTCATTCGGAGGCGATCCGACTTAAAGAAATGACACGCAACTTGCTTACCATTATGGATACGGATGAAGCGCAGCGAAATAAGTGGGTTCCTTTTGACTTAACAGCCTTAATTAAATCGACTGCCTCCTCTATTCAACATACATTTAATCGCAGCATTCAGACGCGTTTTATTAACGATCAGGATGCGCCACTGACGATGGTCGGAGATCCAGAGAAAATCAAGCAACTGCTTATCATCCTTCTGGATAATGCCATTAAATACAGTAAAAAACCGATTCAGCTCGTCGTGGAAAAAGAACAACGTCATCTCAAAATCGAAGTCATTGATGAAGGAATCGGTATTCCAGAGGAGAGTATCCCCCGCTTGTTCGATCGGTTTTATCGAGCTGACAAAGCACGTAATCGTAAATCTGGAGGCGTCGGCCTAGGCCTTGCTATTGCTGAGAAAATCGTTACTTTACATGAAGGAACAATCCGCTTTACAAGCAAGGTGGATGTCGGTACAACAGCGACAATTCGCGTCCCTCGTAAAGATTGATTTTGTAAGCATCTTTAATTTTAATCGGTTTTTAATCGCTTTCTAATAAAAAGGCGCAAACCCGCGCCAAGCCCATAACGCATGCATTTTTGTAAAAAATACCCTGTAAATTCATTTGTTATACTTGGGTTGTTCAAACGGACAAGCAACCAGACAACCCAAGGAGGTAACAACATATGAATACAACTACGACACCTACTTTTACAAATAAATGGGCAAAACGCATTACAGTATTAACAATTACCTTTACAATCGCTTTTTCAGGAATGTTCGCGATGACGCCAGCAAATGCACAAGCGGCAACCACGAGCACGAATAAATCGGTAACAGCTAGCAAGTCCAAAGTCGATCAAATGATTGCTTACGGTGCGAAATACTTAGGCACACCTTACCAATTCGGTGCTTCTACCAACCAAACCAAAACATTCGACTGTTCTTCTTTTACGATGCATGTATTTAAAAATTATGGGGTTAAATTAAACCGTACTGCACGTGATCAAGCTAAACAAGGTACATTTGTAGCACGTAAAGATTTACGTAAAGGCGATCTTGTATTCTTCAAAATCCCTAGCCGTCCTTATGATATTGGACATGTTGGTATTTACGTAGGTAACAATACCATGCTTAATGCTTCCGGTTCTAAAGGTGTAACGTATTCCAAGCTAACTGGCTACTGGGATAAAAACTACCAAACTGCGCGCCGTATTGCGCTTTAATATTAATAGTCTGATAGAACTCATGCCATGTGCATGGGTTCTTTTTTTGAGAATGATTTTAAATATAAAGGTATATATGCTCTTCTCTATGGCAATGCTACTTGTATGAGATTACTAGATTCATAGAAGGAGTTGCATCCTATGAAAAGATCCTTTTCATTCATTAGCTGCCTCATTATTACGCTACTCGTCATATGGAGTAAGCAACAAGTCATTGTCACTACTGCACAACCCCTTCCCTCTACTCCGACCCAAGATTTCGCAATCTTGCTCGATCAATCGAGACCACTTTTGAAGCAAAGCACGATAAACCCGAATGTTATCGCTAAAATCAGCACTACCTATACACCTTATACGGATTTATCTGATTTAAAAGATCAAGGCGCAATCATTTGTGAACAATTTAAACTCCCGGCAGGCATGTTAACCGAAGAAGAAGGGCATCCTACATATACATGCTCCCAGAAATACGATGATCAAATGGAAGTTACACTTAAACTTGTCGGATTATCCGATAACAGCACCTATCTACTGGTCAAAGGTACAGCGGCGCATGCTGAAGGGATACAAACATTATTGGATTGGACCAAGCAATCCGAACTTTCGATGCATAGCCATAACCTGGCAGCCAAGTGGAACTTCCTTGTAAAAGGGCTTCAAATTCAAGATCCGACATCTGCATCCGCATTACTTGAACAGGTGAATAATCAGTTCCAAGCCACAGAAGTTGAACGCTATGCCGAGGATCGCACTATTGTCGTCTCTTACGATACGAAGCTCCTGAATGATGCAGTCTCAAGCGGTGGACATACCGTAAAACTACAAGTCTCGATGCATCTAAATTCGGAAACGGACAAATGGTCTATCACACTCGGGACGCCGATGATTACAGGGGAATTTTAAAGTACTTCAAGTATAGATAGGAGATTCACAACATGTCAGCCGCCAAATCTATATCTCATGATTTTGGGAAATATTTTATTCTCATCATCCTCCTAATCGGGCTTTGTCTCCGACTGCACTACATAGCCAATACTAAATTTGAACCGGTCAATTGGGATCAAAAAAATTATACAAATATGGCCATTCAAATCATTGAAAAAGGCATATACGGCTATATTCGCGAAGAATCCAATACACTTGTTACCCCGGGATTTCCGATATTCCTTGTCGGGGTTTTCTCTATATTCGGCTATTCAGACATTCAAGAAACACACATGGCATTCCGTTATCTTCAAGCGTTCATTTCGCTCCTCTACATATGGCTCATTTACTTAATCGGCTTGCGATTGTTCAATCGCGCAACAGGATTAATTGCTGCTTCCTTCGCCGCTGTATACGGGACTTATGTCTGGATGACCTCACTTATCTTAACCGAAACGATCTTCCTGACTAGTTTTATGGGTCTTATTTATTTTCAAGTACGAATCATGCAGCACAATCGGTTTAAAGATCATATCTGGGGTGGAATTTTACTCGGAATTACCGTTCTCATTCGCCCGAATGCAATTATCGTTGCTGCAACACCGTATATCTTCTTGATGATTCGAGAGCATAGACTGTTCATCAAACAAATTGTATGGGGATTAAGCGCATTTGCCCTCGTCATGCTCCCTTGGTGGATTCGAAATCTCGTAACTTTCCATGAGCTCATTCTCATCTCCAAGGGCGGATCTGCTAATCCATTCTTAGGTGGTACAGATCCTTATCTGAGAGGTACGATTCCATGGAAAGAAATTGCAAGAGAGGATGAGATGGCAGAAGGTATTCGTCGTGTAAAAGAAGGCTTAAGAACCGATCCATGGTTATGGATCAAGTGGTTTACCATTGGAAAAACAAGCAATATGTTTATCAAAACCTTATATTTAGGACCCTACCCGTTATTTGTTCCTTATTGGTACGCAAAGTTCCTTAGGGGCTTACATTATGGGCTTGTTTACTTCGGCTTTGCCCTCGGGTTTCTTGGATCGTTCTGGATTCGTGGTGTAAGGTTCTTATTTATCAATTTCCTGCTGTTTCTCGCCGTACAATTACTCTTCATTCCTGAAGCACGTTATACCATCGGCATGATGCCGTTTCTTATGATCATTTGTGCCTATTTTGCGCAGCTTTGTATCCGCAATCTCGTGTATTTTGCCAAAAGGTAAGGAGGTCACTATGTCCACACTCATCATTATTCCTGCCTATAACGAAGAAGGATCGATTCATTCGGTTATTCACGCCATTAAACGTTTGCATCCCGAAGTAGATATCGTCGTTATTAATGACGGATCTCGTGATCGTACAGTCGAGATTGCAGAAGCCACGAAACTTGCTCATGTCATTACGATGCCAGTGAATGTCGGAATCGGTGGAGCCATGCAGACCGGTTATATGTATGCTTTACGTCACGGCTATGATATTGCCGTACAGATGGATGCGGATGGACAGCATGATCCTGAATATTTAGAGCCTTTATTACAAGGGATTAAATCCGGGGATGCCGATTGTATGATTGGTTCCCGATTTGTCGAGAAGACGGAGTACCGCTCCAGTTTTTCGCGCCGAATCGGTATCTTATTTTTCTCTTGGCTTATTTCCTTTAGCACCAATAAACGTTTTACAGACCCGACTTCTGGATTTCGCGCAGCAAATCGTAACGTCATCGAGGTGTTTGCGAATTACTACCCCGATGATTATCCCGAAGTCGAAGCCATCGTGCTCTTGGAGCGATTGGGCTACAACGTGAAAGAAACCTCTGTCCTCATGCACAATAGAGAGACCGGCATGTCTTCCATTACACCGCTTAAATCGGTGTACTATATGATTAAAGTCTCACTTGCTGTATTCATGACATTGCTGCGAACTCGAAGGAGAGTAAAGGTATGATTATTTTTCGTGTATCCATTACCTTTTGTCTTCTATTCTTAATTATCGTCATTGAGCTGATACGGCGAAAAAAACTGGAGGAACGTTACTCGATCCTCTGGTTTATTGTGGGTATCATCATGCTTGTACTGTCCCTATTTCCGAAATTACTGGAGCGGATCGCAAGAATGCTTCATGTTGTGTATGCGCCTTCTCTTCTCTTTTTCCTCGGGTACATATTCGCACTTATTATTATCCTTCATCTCACAACCGTCATCTCTAGAATGCATCGTAAAATGACCCGACTCATTCAGGAAGTTGCTTTACTCAAAAATAAACGTGATGAAGGCGACAATCCAAATTAAAAAACCTGACTCTGATGAAGTCAGGTTTTTCACTATTCAATTCCCGCTCCTGGATGTTTCAATTTTCGTCTTACAGGGCTGGGATTTCGAGGGCGGTTCCATGCTTAGAAGAATGAACACAAAAAAAAGTACACAGATCACAAAGATCCCTATATAACCCCATACGTGTCTTATCAATTACCGTGTCCTCCTACAAGCTTGTCGACTGAAAGGTTCGTTAACTATCTATAAAGTTACATCATTCGACTTATTTCCGCACCGAAAATTAGCTTAGTAGACACCGCATATTTTTTGCGTTAAAAATTGGAAAACGTTACCACATTAGTTCTGGACATCCACCCATCCTTTGCGATGCGCATAAATCGCAAGTTGTGTACGATCGTCCAGATTGCATTTCATGAGCAGGTTGCTCACATGGGTTTTTACTGTTTTGATACTAATAAAAAGGGCTTCCGCAATATCTTTATTCGTCTTCCCATCGGCAATAAGCGTCAGGACTTCTTTCTCACGCAGTGTCAAGCCTTCCGCATCATCCTGCTGCGTTGTCCGTTGTCGAAGTCCTCTTGTCAGCGCCAGTGAAATCTCGGAATTCATCGTCGGGATGCCTTGCGCCGCATTCTCGATCACACGAATCAATTCATCGGAAGAAACCGTCTTGAGCACATAACTGAGTGCACCTGCTTCAACTGCCTTCACGACCTTATCTTCTTCGAGGAATGACGTCAGCATAATGATTCTGGAATCAGGAAATTGTGCGCTCACTTCTTGTGTTGTTGCAATTCCATCCATCACTGGCATCGACAAATCCATCAATATGACATGAGGCCGTGCATCTGCATCCATCGCTGCCAATTGGTTCAATGCATCTTGCCCATTCGATGCTTCAGCGATGACGGTAAACCTCGGATCAAGCATAATATATGTTTTTAAGCCGACTCTCACCATCTGGTGATCATCAACAAGCATGACACGAATCCCTGCACTCATTGTTCATTCTCCTCTTCATTTGTTTCTGGTGAGTCTGTGAACTTCGGGATCTGCACCTTTACTCTTGTCCCTGATTCAAGCTTGCTTATCACTTGTGCATCCCCACCTAGCTTTTGTGCTCGCTCACGTATCGTGCTTAGACCATGTGATGTATTGGCAATCGTGCTGCGGTCAAAGCCAATGCCATCATCCGTTAGCTGCAAGACGTATTGATACTCGAACTCATGAAGACTGAGTGTGACGTGTGAGGCCGCCGCATGTTTGACGACATTCGCCATCGTCTCTTGAATAATGAGGAACAGTTGATGTTCAATTGCTTCCGTACAAATCTCTTCTTGGAGAACGATGTCCATCTCCCCCTGCAACCCATTCGCACGGCAATAATCAGGAAACCACTTCTCTAGCGCTTCATCCAAAGAGTTTCCGTCTAGTTCAATTGGTCTAAGCTGCGTAATGAGCCCTCGCATTTGCTTTTGGGCATGATTGGACATTTCAATCAATTGATCCATGACACTCGAAACCGCCTGCGGATTGAGCTCGATTATTTTCGGCAAAGAAGAGGCGGACATGTGAATCGCGAACAACTCTTGACTGACCGTATCGTGCAGGTCACGAGCAAGACGTCTGCGCTCTTCAAGCACGGCCTCCTCAATAATTTGCTGTTTCTCAATCATATCCTGCATCCCCATCTTCTGAAGCAAAGCTGCCTGCTCTTGAAAGCTGACAGCCAGATGATCGAATGCATTGTAGATATATTGAAAAGAATCCTCCGACTCTTCCTTCATCCTCATCTTAAAATTACCTTTGGAAAGCTCTAGCATGGCTAAGTACAAAGCATCCATCTTACGCTGTACATATCTGCCTTCCAAATAGCCTGCAATTTGCCCGAGAAGAATGATGATCGTGACCCAGCTTGCCTTCATTTCCATCGTCATACTGTAATTAGGGAATAAGCCGTACACCGCGATAAAGCTTGCAGCAATGACTAATAAACTTAGAATAAAAAAACTCGACATGATCCGCCACTTGATATTCATTCCCCGAAATTTCAGCATCCGACTCACCTTATCCAATCTTCTTAACACGAACATCGCCAATAAACATACTCACATTTATGCGCAGCTTACGAGGGGCATCACTGTAAAATGGCGTTTCCATGTTCATCGTGCGCATAAACCCGTCTTCACGTCTTTCGAATACTCGCATATCCCCGATAAACGTATTCACTGTCACTTTTACTTCAACGTCCATATCTCTTGGAACGAAAATCTTCACATCCCCGATAAAAGCTGAAATATTCAGCTTCGTCTCGCCATAAGGAATACTTGCTTTCGTTAAGTCAATCGTTGTGTCTCCGATAAAATGGGAAATATTCATTGGACGCAGTTCCCAATAATCGTTACCCATGTGTACATCTCCGATAAACGTACTGCGGTTCTCCGCTTTCGATGTAGAATACGTATTCACATAATGGTAATCTGGCTTAGGATCTGACTTAGGATCATATTTCGAGGAGTATTGACCCGTATTGGAGCTGTAATCATCGTCATTGTAATCATACTTACTATCATTCATATCGTACTTGTCATACTTGGAATTATCTTTCTTATTATGTGAGAATAACAATTTAATGCCGAGAATAATTAAGATCGCGGGTAACATATAACGAAACATATCTCCAAAACTGAAGTACATCCAATCTAAATTTCTTGATAGAAATATGAAACCGATACCTAGGAGCACGATATTCCCAATACTTGCTCCAAAGCCATAATTCCGCTGTGCAAGTAATCCTCTTAACCCCGAATAAATCAGAATAACCGGCCAATACGTTCTGATGATGTACCCGATGCTCAAATTCACTTCGATCACACCTGTAAACTGAAGTACGAACAATACTCCAATTCCTATGAGCACAAGTCCAACTAGACTTCTTTCAAAAAATCGTAGGTTCATGACCTTAACCTCCACTGTTCCATCCATTATTTAAAATTATTGTACACAAAAATTTGCTCTAGTCCTAGCTTCCCGAGATTGAAATCAATCTCAGTCTCTAGACCGATGTATTTTCGAGCCCTGTAATTCTTATTGATTTTATCTGCATGCTTAAAGCCTTTTTTAGTAAATGAAAGCTTCTTACCTAACATTTGTAATTTCATATCCTTACCTCCATGTTCAATCGTTTATTTAATGTAATTGTAGAAAATCTCCTCCCCTCTTCCTAGCAACCGAAGGTTGAATTGCATGTCGGTCTCAAGCACGATAATGGAACTTTATTTCCTTACAAAATAAAAAGCGACCCTCATTGGGCCGCTTTCCACTTCTAGCAATTACTTATCTTTCGTTGCCTTGAACATCTCACCAATGGCCCCGATCGAGCCTAGTGTTTCCACTGCACGCGTTGGAATGAACACTTTATTCGCTGGTCCTTTGGACAGCTCTTGAAGCGCTTCGAATGATTTATAAGTTAATACATTCTCATCAAGTCCCGCTTCTTTCAACATCTCAATCCGATTACGCTCCGCTTCAGCAACAGCACGAATCGCTTTAGCTTGACCAATGGCTTCAAGCTCTTGCGCTTGACCAAGACCTTCTGCCTCACGAATACGTGCCTCTTTATCCCCTTCAGCTTTAAGGATCTTACTTTGCTTATCCCCCTCAGCACGGAGAATCATATCCTGCTTCGCTGCCTCTGCTTCTAGAACAATCGCACGCTTACTACGTTCTGCTTTCATCTGCTTATCCATTGCTTCTTGAATATCGGAAGGTGGCTTGATGTCAATAACCTCAACACGTTCGATACGTACGCCCCATTTTTCCGTTGCTTCATCTAGGGCTACCCGAATTTCCACTGAAATTTTCTCACGGCCGGATAATGTCTCATCCAGCTCCAGCTTACCAATAATTTGACGCATGGTTGCTGTCGAGATGTTGCGCACCCCGTATACATAATCTGAAATGCCGTATGTAGCTTGCTCTGGACCGACTACTTGATAGAAAATAATCGTATCGATTTGCACTTGCACGTTATCTTTAGTAATAACAGTTTGTGGGGGTACATTCGCTTGTTGAATACGTAGATCATGATATTTACGCACTTGATCGATAATAGGAATGACAATATTAAGTCCCGGGCTAAGCAAACGGTTGTACTTACCCAATCGCTCCACAACACCTACACGCTGCTGAGGAACAATCTTGATTGTTAGTGCAGCAAATACAATGACAAACGCAACAATGATACCAATTAGAATCCACGTCATTTAAATACCTCCCATTTTCGTTACCTCAATTAAAGTGCTACCTTTACTTACAACAATTACTTTCTCACCTTGCTCAATATTTTCCGCAGCAGTCGCGCTCCACATCTCGCCCCCAACCTTAACAATGCCAAGTGTGCCGACTTCAATCGTCTGGATAACTTCACCCTGCTTGCCAATGATGTCGTCTGCGGCATCTTTAAAGCCTTTGGAATGCCTTACTTTGCGAGTTAATGGTTTAGTAAAGATCGTCAGCAATATCGCGACTATAGCGCCGACTAATACTTGAATCACCACCGAATCCGGGAGCAGTATAGAAGTTAGTCCAGCAGCTAAAGCACCTATCCCTAACCAAAGCAAGTAAAAGGTTAGTGTCATCATCTCTGCAATGATCAGAACCACGCCAATGATTGCCCATATTACCCATACATCCATGTTCTCACCACCTATTCGGGTTGTCTATCCTAATTATACGTGTTTGTAGGGTAAAAGTGTCATTAAAAGATAAAATAACCATGGAAAATAGTGTTAGAGTGCAAAAAGACCAACCAGGGTAAGCTGGTTGGCTTTTTCATGACTACACGATTAATATGATTACTACCCGATTAGACCCACCACATACCGCCAACTGGTTCCTCGATGAGAACTTGTTGGAGGTTATGAACGGCTTTAGTGAAGCCTTCGTTGATGGACATGAGACCATCTTCGTGCTCGATGCTGACAACATAATCATAACCCACAAGACGCAGGGCGCTCATCATATCGGCCCATGTTTTGAGATCGTGACCGAAGCCAACCGTACGGAACTGCCAAGCACGTTCTTGAGTTAAGGCATAGGATTGCATGTCCGTGATCCCGTGTTTATGAATGTTAACCGGATCAATGGATGTGTCCTTGGCATGGAAGTGGTGAATCGCGCCTTCTTTACCGAGAATGTGGATCGCCTGAACAGGATCGATACCCTGCCACCACATGTGGCTTGGATCAAGGTTCGCTCCGATCACTTCACCCGCAGCTTCACGTAAGCGAAGGAGTGTACCTGGGCTATGCACGGAGAAACCGCCATGCAGCTCCAATCCGATTTTGACATGACGATCTGCTGCATATTTCCCCCACTCGGTCCAGTATGGGATGACCTTCTCTTCCCACTGCCACTTCAGAATGTCTTGATAATCATTCGGCCACGGTGACACCGGCCAGTTCGGATACTTAGCTCCTTCGTGATCACCCGGGCAGCCTGAGAATGCATTCACAACTTCAACGCCTAAACGCTCTGCTAAATCAACTGTTTTCACATACGTATCGTGAAACGCTTGTGCGATGTCTTTTTGCGGATGAAGAGGGTTGCCGTGGCAGCTTAGTGCGCTGATCATCAAACCGCGTGATTCGATGGCATGCTTGAACTGCTTCAAAGCTTGCTCGTCGTTTAGCAAAATATCTGGATTGCAGTGTGCATTTCCCGGATAATTTCCCGTTCCAATCTCAACTGCTGTCAGCCCCTGTGCCGCAATATAGTCGAGTGCTTCTTCTAATGGTCGATTGCCCAATAGGACTGAGAATACGCCTAATTTCATGGAATTGCACCTCCTTAATTAAAATAGACTGGTTTGCCGCTCTTAGCGGATTCATATATAGCTTCTAAAATCTCTGTCACAACAAGCGCTTGTGCGGGATCTACAACTGGCTCGGTGTCATTGATAATGCATTCAATCCACTGACGCGCTTCCACGTCTTGATCCTTCTCCACATTGCCATCATAGAAGGCCACGCCTCCGCCTGCGAGATCAATTTCATTCACAAACATTCTGCTGTGTTTCTCACCATTGATACGAAGTCCCTTTTCCATATCCGCGCCGCCTTCTGTCCCACACAGCACGGTCTTCGCTTCACCAACTTGCAGCGTGTTCAGTGCCCAACTGGACTCTAGCACAATCGTTGCTCCATTTTCCATGGTGATGTAACCGAATGCGGAATCTTCTACACGGAATTCTTTGGGGTCCCAGGGTCCCCACGCATTCGCAGCATTTTCACGCTGGCCTAATTTATGATACACCGAACCTACGACCATCTTCGGCTTATAGTTATCCATCATCCAAAGTGTTAAATCGAGGGCATGTGTGCCGATATCAATCAGTGGTCCCCCACCTTGCTTCTCTTCGTCCAAGAATACACCCCAAGTCGGAACAGCACGACGGCGAACCGCTAACGCTTTGGCAAAATAAATATCTCCAAGATCCCCATCGCTGCACACTTGCTTTAAGTATTGGCTGTCTGGGCGGAAACGGTTCTGGTACCCGATCGTCAATTTCTTGCCTGTTCGACGCGATGCATCCAGCATTTCTCTTGCTTGTGCCGCTGTCTTCGCCATTGGCTTCTCACACATGACATGCTTACCCGCTTCCATCGAAGCAACTGAGATTTCACAGTGAGAATCGTTAGGGGTACAGACATGAATCACTTCAATGCTCGTGTCTTGCAGCAATTGTTCATACTGCGTGTACACTTTCGCATCCGATGTACCATATTGTTCAGCCGCCTTTACTGCCCGCTCCTCTACAATATCGCAGAACGCCACGATCTCAACTTGCTTCAATTTAGCCAGACTTGGCAAATGCTTACCTACCCCAATTCCTCCACAACCAATAATCCCTACACGCACAATACGATTACTCATTTCCTTGTCCCCCTATATTCAAATGCTCACGAATCCACTGCATACTGTTCGCGATACTTTCTAGCGACGGCTTCTGACACTCATCCTGCTCGACGACGAGCCACTTGACACCAATCTGCTCTGCTGTATTTGCAATAGGTTGAAGCGGCACTTCGCCTAGTCCAAGTTCGACAGTCTGAACGTCCCCATTTTCCAACCTTCTCATATCTTTAAAATGAACGAGAGGGAGTCTTCCCTCATATTTTTTCATATAAGCAACAGGGTCTTGACCCGCTACATAAACCCAACATGTGTCCAGTTCAACTTGTAAGTCAGATGCCGGCACAGCCGCGAACATTGCATCCAATGCAAGCGCCCCATCTACATCCGCTAACAATTCAAAATCATGATTGTGGTAGCAAAGTACCATACCTTGCTCCGCGCATTTTGCACCGATCTCTTGAAGATTGGTATAAATTATTTTCCAAGCATCCGCATCTGAACGCTTTTCCCCTACCATATAAGGAACAATTAAATAGCGGTTGCCAAGTGTTTGGTTATAAGCAATCTCGTCATCAAGCTCCTCCAACATGCGCTCATAACTCACATGTGTCCCTACGACTTCAAGTTTCAGTTCATCGAGCAGCGTCTTTAACTGATCGGCACTTAATCCCCCATAACCTGCGAACTCCACACCTTGATAACCAAGTCTCGCAACTTCACGTAAAGTCCCTTCAAAATCTTGCTCCGCTGCATCACGCACCGTGTACAATTGCAGCCCAATCTTATACCCACTCATCTTCCATTCCTCCTATTCAATCTAACTGTTTAATTGTCAATTGATAGTGATTTCATGATGATGATCCATATTATTATCATAGTAAAAAAACAAGTATAATAAAATGACGAAACGAATAAAAACATGCACAATCTGGCTACTATCTTTTTTCAGGAGGTTCTTATGGCATTGACACAGTTGGGAAGTGAAGAATGCGAAGTTCTGCATGTTGGGTATGCGTATCACTCTAGACCTTTCCATACCATTGAACGACTCAAGAACTATTTAATCCGTATTCAGACCGAAGGTTTCAGTAGAGCCCTTATTCATAACGAACTAACGCTCATCGAACCAGGAGATATGATGTTGTTTAAGCCTAACGATCCCTATGAACTCATCATTGATCAAGAACTGCAAGCCACGGGTGATAAGCGTATTATGAGCGGGGATTACTATATTTTTGCGAAGGGAGCTTGGATGGATGAATGGTGGAACCAAAAGCATCGCCCACATAAGATTAAAGTTCCTCTGAATGAGGGCATCCTCACCATCTTTCGTCAAATGACGATGGAGCAGCGCCGTCTGTGGGATACAAGCCATGAAATCAGTCAGTATTTGCTCAAAATATTAGGACTCAACATCGACCGTATTCTCTCGGAACAGCCATCTAATAAAGGGAACGCGTTTCTCGCTTACCGGATCAAAAACTATATTGAAGAACATGCAATAACTTCTTTTAAGCTTGAAGATGTTGCACAGCACCTCGACATTAGCGTGTCCCGCGCAGTTCATCTTTTTAAAGAAGTGTTCGGACAGAGTATTGGACAGTATGCGCTGGATGTACGCCTCAGTATGGCACGCGAGCGCATGCTGCTAACAAATATGCTGCTGGAGGACATTGCAGAGAGCGCAGGATTTGCGAATTACAGTTACTTTCATCGGGTGTTCCGTGCACGGTACCACATGTCCCCAAGGGAGTATCGGATTGCATATAGCGGGACGGAGTTGTAAGGGGGAAAATAGAAAAAAGGGATCGTGACTGCAGCTTGGCAGCATGATCCCTTCGGTAGACGAACAGGGTGAATGTATTACGAGGAATCACGACATATAGACATTTGTCTACCTGAAAATATGAAAACGATTTCATTTTACTTCGTAATGAAGATAATTGTCGTTTAATTCACATGTCCTCTTTGATACAATGTTAGTGAAAAATAAAACGAATTCGAAAATCAATATCTGGGTCCATACTTTGCCACTACTGAAGAAAGGAAGAGATGTGTGAACAGACTGATTGAGATTATAGAAAGTTCTCCAGAAATTGCAGAGCTGCTAAAACACTGCCCCTATTCGGTTCTTAAAAAATTTCAAGTTAAAGAGTACGCAAGAGGAAGGTTTAATCTTGAGCAAGGAACCATATATTCTGAACTCTACATCGTTGTTCAAGGGAAAATAGACATTTTTATTTTAAGTGATTCGGGTCGAAAGATAACGTTGGACATCTATGGACCAGGAAATTTTATTGGTGAGCATGAGCTCCTTCGGGAAATTCCTTTTAGCTCTTCTGTGCAGTCTTTAAGTGATGTGGTGTTATTAAAATTGTCTCGAGATTCTTTTATGGAATGGATGGAATTAGACCGAGGCTTTGCCAGAAATTTGACAGAATCATTATGTGAACAAATTTATCAATTAAGCAAAAGAATCGAGTCGTATAGTTTGTTTTCCACGAAACGCCAAGTTGTTGCGGTGTTAAGTTCTTTAAGCAAGAACGATTATATAGAAAGAAAGACGCTATTAAAAAAGATTAGTTCTACTCCACGCAGTGTCGATCGCGTTTTAAAAGAGATGAAGGATTTAGAGTTGATTGAAATGGATAATGGCGTTATCAAAATACGGAACCCTAAATTATTGATTGAGCTGGGTTCAAAGGAGTGGAAATGATGGAAAAGCAACCCCATATTCAGTTGGATGGATCGTTGGCTGTTAAAAAAGCGATTGTGGTAGGGGATCCAGCCCGAGTAGATATTGTGAAATCGGTTTTGGAAAATCCAAAAGATATTACGTACAATCGAGAGTTCAAATCTGCGATCGGTACCTTTAAGGGACAAAAGATTTTAGTCCTGTCAACAGGTATTGGAGCACCTTCAATGGCCATTGCTTTGGAGGAGCTAAAAGCGATTGGTGTCGAAACAGTGATTCGTGCAGGAAGCTGTGGTGCGATGGACCGTAGCTTCAAGGTTGGTGAAATTATGGTCGTAACGGGCGCTGTTCGTGATGAAGGCTTAACTGAAAAATACGTTCCAAAGTTTTTCCCGGCGATTCCATCAAGTGAGCTTCTGATGCGAGCAATAAAGCAAACTGAAATTCCAGTGAAGTCTGGAATCGCAAGAAGCCATGACGGTTTTTATATGGACAACAACAAGGAAGTAGAAGATTTCTGGTCGCATAAACAAGTTTTAGGCGCAGATATGGAAACAAGTACCCTCTATGTTGTTGGCGGTTTAAGAGGACTTCAAACCTTATCGATTCTCAATAACGTAGTGCCTTATATGGAATCTCTGGCATATGGAGTCAATGAATTAGTTTCAGGAGAAACGCAAATGAAAATTGGAGAATTGCAGTCTATTAAATTGGCATTAGCAGTTCTAACTGAGGAGGAATAGGCGCATGAAACAAGGAATTTATAAAGTTTTAAAAAGCAAAACGTGGGACACTTTATGGCTCATTATTGGGATCACTTTGGTCATTGCTAGTACTTATTACAGTTATAGCGGAACCCTTGATCTCCTTCTCGTCACCTCTTTTATTGGCGGTATTCTAGGTATGGTGATCGTGTTGCTCTTCGCTAATCAATATGGGAAAACTGCCAGTGGTTTGGGTGTAGTTGGAGCTCTATTCGATACGTTTAATAACTATAAATTTGGCTTGTTAGGGAATGTTTTCGTAGGTATCTATTGCGCTGCTCTGTACTTAAAAGGCTTCTTTACGATGGGAAAAGAAATTGAAGTCACGAAAGTCACGAAATCCAATTTATATATTTCAGTCATCATTGCTTTGGTTGGTTCTGTTGTTCTCTACTTCTATGGCGGTACGATTCTGCCAGGTGATGCACCCATGTGGGTCATCGTGCTTAACGTTTTGGTTTTCTTAGTCCAAGTTATTTCCCAATATTTGATGGTAGAAGGAAAAGCTATTTCTTGGATCGGTTGGATTCTTGCTAACTTTATTAACTTAGCTTTGCAGATTTATATTATTGTTCAAGGCAACAGCCCAACGGCAATGATTTACTTATCCATGACCATTATGTATCAACTGAATTCCATTAAGGCAGCTATCCTATGGTTCGGATACGGTGAAGAGTAGAGCCTGTACACTTTGTTGAAGTCGGTGGCAAAATGTTTGCGTTCCTTGGTTTTGTCACCGAGAAAACGAGTAATCTTAACGATGTTGAATAATCGTGAAATTACCGATCACAGGAAGCGGAACTGCTTTTCCACTCACAGCATTCATAACACCGATGATGAACAATATAAGCATACACATTCCATGCAATGGTACTAGCATCCACCCGAAAAACGGGATTAGGGTAAGTATGAAGTTCACCCCAACTGTGCAAATGAGCAGAATCAACCCCTGATTTGCGTGATAAGTCGCATACCGGGAGTCTTTTGCAACAAGCAAAGGAATGAAGAAGAGAATATACCCCACAAGCGCAATGTATTTATTCGTATTAATATCCTGCTGATCAAATCTGTCGTCCACTTGATCACCTCTTTGATTATGATTCATCCTTATTTATGTATGTTAGTAGATCACTAGATATGTATAATTACGCAATCAAAAAAGACCTGCACATCGGTGCAAGTCTCTTATCAACAAAGCAAGTTTAAGTAAGCACAAACTTGATTTCTTCGTTCTGACAATCGACTGTCAGATTCTTATCATTCAGGAACCACACATCATTTTCTTCCATGAAAAATGTGATCTCGCCTTCAACGTGGGAAATTGCCATGCGGATCGGGTTATGTCTGGAAATGCCGAATGCAAAAGCATCCTCCCCGCCTCCACTGTAACGTACAAAAATCCGAACGTGTTCACCTGATTGATATCCCCAGACATCCTTAAAGCATGCAACTGCATCTTTGGTCACCGTAAGATTCACCACGAAACACCTCTTTTCTATCTTTATTCAGAAGGCAAAATAAAAAACGCCATAGTCCTATTATGGCGTTTTTTTGTTAGAAATCCAATATGTTTCCTTACGGTAGATCGATCAGCATGAATACAGCACCAGAAGAAGACTGTAACTTCAGTAGGGTTTCCTCTGTTATACGGGCGGAGTCGCGCTTGCCAAGTACGGACGTGTCGTTGATGGTGATAGAGCCTTCTGTTACAAATACGAAGGTACGTCGGTTTTCTTTTTGTACAAAATCGATGGTTTGACCTGCTTCAAGCTCACCCATATAAATCGTTAAATCTTGATGAATATGTGCAACATTCGGACCAGATTGCTTGGATACGACAGGCAGCAGATTATTTTTCATTCGGGATAGGTCAAAATCCGTTGTCTCATAAGATGGCTCTAGACAATTACGTTCTGGCATGAACCATAATTGTAAGAAATGGACTTCGTCATCGCCCCCGTTCATCTCCGAGTGCATGACACCCGTGCCCGCGGACATCCGCTGTACTTGACCATATGTCGTTACCGCCGACTGACCTGTGCTATCCTCGTGCTTGAGGTGACCGCGAAGAACGATGGATACGATCTCCATCTCACGGTGTGAGTGCTTTCCAAACCCGTGATGCGGCTGTACGACATCATCATTGAGTACACGCATAACACCAAAGCTCATATTATCAGGATCGTAATAATCGGCAAAAGAAAAACTGAAGTTGCTTTTTAGCCAGCCATGGTCGGCTGTGTATCGTGATGTAGCTGGAAATAATTGAATCATTGTTGGAATCCCCCATTCTATATGAGCGTGTTCAAAAGTCTGATCACTGCGGGGAAAAGAAGCACTTCCGGTCGCTGTTGAAATCGTGAAATTTGATTAGATTATATGGTATTTTCACGATTTCAAAGGCGAACACTTCGTTCCTTCAGTTGCTTCTTTTCTCCTCCGTTTGACTTTTTAAACACGCTCTATATGTGTAACAAATTATTTATCTTATAGCAGTGCGTCGATGGAATATGCGCCTGCTCCGGTCAATGCAACACCAACTGCAACCGCAACGAGCACTAAGTTATATTCATACCCATTTGCTGTTACCCATAATCCATTCTTCATGTGTACTTTAACAATTGCGCCCAACATGGCAAGAACGATCAATGCCGCGGCAACCCATGTGAACAAACCAGCAGCGAAGAACAATCCACCGAGCAGTTCCATGAGACCTGCAAGAACAGCCATCATTACCCCTGGCTTAATGCCGACGGATTCCATCCAACCGCCTGTTCCCTTCGGTCCATATCCGCCAAACCAGCCGAATAGCTTCTGTGCACCGTGCCCTACAAATAGTAAACCAACAACCAAACGAATAATCAATAAACCTGTGTCTAACATGATATAAATTCCTCCTCAAAATTTGTATGATTCCAACTAACTATCTTTAAATTAAGATATGTGATCGAAAGTGATTAAATGCCTCTTCTACTCTGCTTCGAAATGACCTTGGCGCCTTCCGGTCATTCGTGTACATTGTGCTTGAATATTTATCTTTAATTCAAGATTCTTTAATTTAAACTAAATATACACCATCACTTACTTTTCGTCAACAACTAATTTTGAAAAGTTTTCTTGGGTGGAGAGTGATCATCGTCCTTCCATCGCTGTTGAAAACATGTTCCCTTTTTGAATAGAAGGATGCCTAGGGTTGGAACATGTTTTCAAAGGCGAGCGCTTCGCTCTCCAGGACGATGATCACTCTCTGCCTAAATGAAGCTCAAACCTTCCCAACCACCGACGACCTGACAAGTGGTTAGGAGCATCGGCATGCTCATCTTATCCATGGGGATGTCATCGCATTCCTACTCAGCATGTTCCTTACGAATCGAATCGTAACACTACTTGCGAAACTTAAAGAAGAACTGAAGAAAGTGAAAAATCGACAGTTTTCCGGTGTGCAATGGGTGAAATCTGGTGGAGAAATTGGTGCCAAACCGAAATTTTTTAATGAATTTCGGGCTATATTAGAGGGCAAGGTGGCTAGCCTTTAACACATGAATTTCCCGATTTGTCGCGATTATACTTTTGGGTTTGATTTCCTTCCCACCGTCTATATCGTAGTAAGGTATCCTACAATTACAATAGATTTTGAAAAAACGACAAGAAAACGAAGATAACAAAAAACAGGTTAATCATGGTGGTATCTGACCATAATTAACCTGTAACTGTAACGCTAAAGCGTTATTTAGGGTATAAAATTCAAGCATTGATGTGCGTATAACCAAATTGAAGAAAACTTTATAGCGGCATTGCAAGGGTTATGTGTGTCATTTTTACAATGGTAGCTTCAATCGGCACTGTGTGGGGGTAAAGAAAGACCTTGAGGATTTTTTACCCTCACGGTCAAAGTATATTATTTTTTCCAATCAGCCATTAAAGGATTCTTGGTTAAATCAATGCAGAGAACTTGGCTATACTCTAAAAAATTCTTGTATAAACTCTCAAACATTGTTAAAACTTCGTCTCTTTCCATATGGATAGTACTTGGATTGGGTATCCAGTTTGTTCGACTAACACAGGTTACTTTTACCAAGCTACTATCTTCTTCAAACAAAAGCTGTCGTTCAATGCCTTGTTCATAGAAATCCAATTGGAAAGAATATTTACCTTTTCTTATTTTTTCTAGAACGTTCGGGATTTGTTCAATGATTGTCGCTAAATCAGTTCTACAATCAACAGGCCATTTCTCTTGCCCAAAACCGGAAACAAAAAATGATACAATTTCTGACGATTCAAAAACCTCACATATACTAATTATTATCGCCACTACATCATCTAATTCCAATTCATACATTAACAGATCCTCTTCGGTTATTCCCTTTTCCAATGACCCTTCTAAGATTAGCTCCATCCTGAAAATTTTGATTCAACCCTTTCATGGTTAATGAAATCTTATGGAATAGGATAAGCAGTCTTAACACCTGATGCGGAAGGAACAACAATGACCTTTCCCTTGAACGTATCTTGCGTAGTAAATCTACCATTACTTGCACTATACCATCTTGCAGCGTAATCTATTAAGCCGGTTTTCGCATCTAGCATTTTACCTGTATATCCTACAGTTCCATTTTTCCAATTAATTTAATGGATCTTGGATCTGTATCAAAGTAAGCGTCAAACAGTTCATTGGTTTTCATTAGTAACAAGGTTTCTGTGCAATGTGTATTAAGAGCTGTCACTTTTATAAATAATCGCAACGGAATTTAGAATTTACGATTAATTAGTAAGAAAATCCCACTAACTATAATAATTAAAATCCCAAGTATAAAGGTCACCAAAGGATAAATGTTAGGAAAGATGATGCTGGGATAGTACATTAAGATATCAGATTTAAATCCAACCGGTTGTTGGGATCGCTGTAATAATTTCACACCTAACAAATGTTCTCCTCTATCAAGGTAAGAAAATACTTCTTCATTCATTTGCCCATTTTCATTAATGTGTATAACTCTCCATTTTTGCTTTTCAACTATTTTACCTTGAGTTAAGTTTTGAACGATCGCTATCTCCTCATGATTATCATCAGTATTTTTGACTCTGAACGTATAATTCCAATATTTAAAATGTGAATCATTTTTATATAAAAAGAGCTCCTGTCTTACAGGAGTTGACTCCACTGTTTTATCAACTTTTATAGTTATATTAACTAGCCTACTCTCATTCTTTACTGTCGGAGGTCCAGACTCTATGTCTTCTGCCAGAAACTCAATATTATGCTGTTTAAATTGAGTTGAGGCTATTAACCATTGGCGTTCCGAATTTTTGGAGTTCTTCATATCAACAGACATAACCTCAATTTTGAATTTTGATGATATGTTTGCATCGATCAACATTTCTTGCGTTATAAAATATATTGGATATATTGAAAAAATAACCAAAGCAAGGCCGAAATAAACAACACTTTTCAAATGAATCCCCCTTTTTCCTGAAAGGAAAAATAAAACTACGATGGTTAGTCACACGGTGGCTTTGCTTGTTACGCATTATCACTAACTATTGGGAATTTATCTATTTCGTAAACATAAATAATATGAGGATTATATTCCGTTTTGTAGATAACTTTTCCAAGGTAAACATCCTTATAGCCAAGTTCTCTACTACTTCCTACGCTGTATGTTAATTTTTCAATTTCACGCCCTGCCGAGCAGATTAAGTTTTTCTTGGAAAAATCTACTTTGGGTAGGGTTATACCATAACCGTTGTTCCTATTATAATTTTCGTAAACACTATCATTTTGAAAAGTCCACCAGCCTCCAGAGGCTACCTTTTTAGTTGTCTGTAATCGCGTAATTTCTATTATCTTAATCTCTTTGGCTGTAAATAAAGGCTTGTACCAGATGAAATAACCCAAAAACATCATACCAACAATTATTAATGTTACTAAAATTACTAGAAAACGTTTTATCATCACTACCTCCCTGTATATGGATTTATATAAAATTGTTCTTGATCGAACGATTTCCAAGGGGTGTAATCTCCTAATATATTCCAATACCCTAAATTACCATCCCATGCAGTAACCATCTTAATATCATGGTGTTTCATAAAAGTTATGGCTAGATTATCTCCATAGTCAATAATACCACCATCTCATGTAAATAATGATAATTTATCCATTGATTTCTTATCCAGATCTCCAATAAACAATGCGTCAGTGCGCGATGCAGTGGACTTTCTATCTTCATGTGTAGTAACATATGACCATTTGAATAACCGTCAACCTGACACGTAGTGAGGAGCATCCGTATGCTCATTACGAATCGAATCGTAACACCACTTGCGAAACTTAAAGAAGAACTTCTTGCAATTTCTCGCGCCATTGTGGAACGTTGTCGCGGAGAGATCATCGTACATAACTTAGACGAGCTTACTTTATCCCCTTCCCCAGCTTCACACACATCGCTACGAGCTGTTCGAATCATATTCGCTTCTGCATCCTTTAGGGCTTCTTCAAGAGTTGTTACACCCGGTACGATGGAGAACAAGGCATCAATGCCACGCTCAAAAGATGCCCTTCAACAGCAAATAATTAAACTTCCGAATCGGGTCGATTACATTTCTCCCATTGTCCAAGCAGTAACGCTCTTTCAGTTCTTCGTACACAAAGGAGAAGTCAACCCGTTCATTTATTTGACGTAACATGTTGTCTTTAGGAATGATCAAATTATACAGAAAAAAGGTGCAATCTTCTCAAAAGTTTTGAGTGACTGCACCTTGTATATGAGGGTTACTCAGTTATTACCCTTTTTCTCAATAATCGAGAACAAGGTAATTTTCTGCGTAGCCAAGAGCTTACGCTTGCCTTGGAATTCATCGTAGATTTTAATTGTACCTGACTTATAGGTATCTTCGTTCATGAAGGTACTCGTATTCGGAATAGTAAAGGAAAGTTGGCCTTTACCCACCTTCATGACGCTACCGCCGTCTTTGCCACTACTCGCGGGTGAATCGAATTCATTCACATTATATGACTTCTCGAAGAAGTTGAACCTACTTTCATCTTCGATGGAGATAACGAGATTATGACCTTCAGTACTTACTTGCGCAAGCTTGCTTTTCGCAATTTCGTAGTCAAGCTTGAAGGAGAAGTCGTGCACTTTACTGCCCGTATCCAGATTGTTGAATTTTATCGTGTACGGATAAATATCCACTTGCTTGATGTCCTTGGCTACCGCCGTTTTCTCATCTGGCAGCCACATACCAACAGGATTGATGTAGCTATCTGCTACGGCCTCTCCCTCGGTTAATTTATCGCCTGTTACGGCATCACCTAGGACGAGATGCAAGGAAGATGTTATGTAACCAAGTGGAATCTCGCTCCAAATTTCGAGTATCGCTTTACCTCTCGGACCTACCTTCCCCTTCGCAACAGACACTTGTGTTGGGAATACTTCGCCTTCTTCTGTTCGGAGGTAAGCCACAATTTGTGAAAGGTTCGTAGGACGTTTCTCTAAGTTCTCTACTTCGACCTGCGCAGCAAATATTTCACTATGTGTCCCCATATAGCGATTCACAGCATTCACAACATAACTGGCATGACGTACGCTGAGTCCATTTTTAGTCGTCTTATAGATATCGCCTGCACGATAGAATGGGATTCGTGGCAGCCCGGATCGGTCTGAGAATGCCAGAACATCAACAGACTTCGCATCCACAGCACTGGATGCTTTTTCTTGCAGCACAAGTTTAATCGTCTTGAATTGTTGATCAATCGGTATTTTCCCTACAACTTGTAACGTCTCACTGCCCTCTGGTGCGATTTCAAGCGTACGTGAAGTTTGAATGACATTGACTTTCACTTTTGCTTTGCCATCAAGCACATAATAAGCCTCAAGTTTCGGCACGGGAAGGGAATGATTCTTGTCGTCATTGTAGATTGTCACATTCGTCGTGATAACATCTTGATCCTCCCATGGCACGCGGTACATACTGCCCTGCTCACCCTTGTACATCCCTGAGTTCGTACAAAACATAAGCTGCTTATCTGTACCCTCGGCACTTTGCTCAACACCGGCTAGTTCGAATGCCGCAATAGGCACATTAAGCTTGGCTGCCTCTGAATGTTCGGCTACAAGCAGCTGCCAGCCTTCTAGGCTTACAGATGCCGGGATCAAACCTGCTAAACGCCACTTGACTGTAGTATTCGGATTAATACTCTGCAGCTCATCTCTTCTTGAAATCGGATAGGTCGAGCCATCTTTAGTACGGATAAAGAACTGATATTCCGGTGGTATAACAGCTGCATGACCCCTGTTATCCAAATCTATGAATAGGTTCGAGATGTAACTCTCACCGCTTTTCACCATATGGAATTTCGAGACAGACATCTGAATCATTGTGTCGCCAATGAAGACGGCCTCACTTCCTCCATCTGCTGCTACACCTGTGAAATTCTCAGGAACAGTCAGGGCTCCTTGGCTTGCTTCGTATTTGGGCTTACTGAAGTCCCATTTGATGATCTCTACAGATAGGCCATTCAGATTCACTTTGCCATCTGCCTGCGCATAGTAGGTAATGTCCTGCGTAGCGTTCGCAGCTAGTCTCCGCTTGGTCTTATCCTGTGGGGCAATTCGAGTAAGATAGGTCTTACCAGAGGCATCTTTGAGCCGAGCCATGTAATCACTTAGTACAATAGATCCACTGCTATCATTTTTAACGGTTACGGTGAAAGCAACGGTACTGTTACCTTTTTGCGGCAGCAGCCGAATATTTTTCAAAACAAAGGAAACTGAATCTTGTCCAGCCAAGGAAGCAACCTCCGTGATCAGATTAGGTGCTGAGCCTTCCGATGACGCCCAAGCAGATGGTACTGCCAAAGTAAATACGAGTGTCGTCGTTAATGCAAGGTGGGTTATTTGGAGGCCGATTCTCTTTTTCATACTACACCCTCTCTTTCTCTATCCATTATTCTCCGAGGTACGTATTTACTCTATTTTGGATGATCTTGCTTACATCTTCAGCCGATTTCTGTCCGTTCATGTAAGCTTCAAACTCCTCCATCACGATGGACTCGACTTTAAAGTCTCCTGTACGTTTAATACCTGCAGATGCAATAAGCTTTCCCACGGCCAGGATTTGTTCCTCTACTTGCTTCTTATCTGGTTTACCCTTTGGCAGTTCCAACTTTCCGCTCATGATCTGCTCTTTCATATCTCCCAATTGCTTCTCAAGCACTTTTTTAGATAAGGGTAGACCTTTCATATCCGGAGAAGATTGCATCTCATCGGATAGTAGAAACTTCATGAATGCCCATGCTTCTTCTTGAACGTTCGACTTGCTGTTGATCCCTAAAGTCAAATAAGTCTGGAACAAGCCACCTTTGGATTTTCCATTTGCTGTTGGTTTCAGATACAACTGGTTATTCGGAGTCAGTAGAGTCGTCAACGCTTGCTCTGGATCGTAAAGACCTGACTTGGCAAATAACGCCTTACTGTAGTCATACGTAAACTCTGCTTGGAGCACGCCTTCCTCATACAAGGATTTAATTTGGCGCATCATATCGCGGAAGACATCAGAATCGAAGTTCCCCTTTCCTTGCTTCACGAGTTCTGCGTAATTATCTGCCACATATTCGGCGATTAATTGATTCGGGAACACATTAACGAAGGCAAAATGATCATTTCCTGTATGCTCCCTCAACTTCTTCGCAATATCGCGGAACTGTTCCCAAGTCCAAGAATCGTCCTTAATCGTGATGTTCGCTTTGTTCAACAGCTCTGTATTACCTGAAATGGCCTCAAGTGTAAAGTTGAATGGCATTGCATAAAGCCCATCTCCATTTTGCGAAAACTTCAAGATGTTCGTGTAATACTTATTGCTGTCAAAAGAAGCATCTTTCTTCATGAGATCATTAAGGTTGACTAGCATTTTTTTATCGACGAATTTGTCTTGCGGCAAATCCTGCATCGCAATGATGTCGGAAGCTTTACCCGATATCGCCTGTGTCGTTACCGTCTGAATGAACTTCTCCATATCTGCCTGCGAATTCGCCGCACTCATTGCGTTACCCTCGGACGCACTTGTTGCCATATGCTCTTTGATTTCGATATGAATGTTAGGATGAAGTTCTTGGAATTTAGCTGCTGCTTGTTTTAATAATGGGTCTGCGTGCATCACTGCAATAGTGACGGTTTTGGTCTCTTTGGATAATGAACCGTCTGCGGATGGTTTACCCCCGCCTGTACATGCAGTCAAGACCATCATGGCTGTAAGTATGAGAATTGCGATTATTTTCCTCACTTTAGATCACCCTTTTTTTATTGTAATCGAACGCGATTGCCTTCTTGCAGGGGTTCACTTGTCTCGATGATGATCTCATCTTTGGCGCTAATGCCAGATAGGACGATGATTTCGTCACCGCTAGTTTCTCCCGTTGTGATGTACGTTTTTTTAACAGTATAGGTATTGCCTAATGCACTTTTATTCTCTTGAATGATAAAGACGTAGCTTCCTTTGCTATCTTTTTTCACCCATGATTTTGGAATGACTAATCCTTGTTTTTTGGCTTGCTTCTCTAAGGAGACATTCGCCCGTTCACCACCGATGAAGTCTCCTCCACTTACAGTGACGACGACTTTTTTCTTCGGCTCGGCTTGTTCATCTGCTCCATCCGAAGCACCACCAGCAGGCGTATCTTTACTCGACTTCGACTTCATGTCACCGCCTCCACTGCTCTCGGCAGCATCCTTGAAATCAGAAATTTTCCCTTCACCTTGTGCTAATTTCTCTCCTTTCGTATCAAATTTAATGACCTCGCCGATATCAAGATGACCTGCTGCATCTGCATCAATGGTGAAGGAGAATTCAAAACCATCCTCATTCTTCATCATCGTAAATGCAGGTTGCCCTTGACCTGCGTTCATACCTTCCGTCAGATTCACATTGATAATTCTTCCATCAAAAGGAGCCGTAATCGAGCCTTTCTTCACCAGATCCTTGCGCATACTCGCGATTTTTCGCTGCGCAATTTCCATATCCAGCTCATCACTTTCCAAATCACGCTTTGCTTTCGTAATGACTTCTTCATTGCTCTCTTGTTGGGCGGTTATATATTGTTCTTTTAACGCGTCACGGTTCAAGTTCATTTTCTTAAACCGCGCTTCCTCATCTAGTAACGCCTGGCTTGCTTCACTCGTATCGAACGTCGCGAGAACTTGACCTTTCTTCACGACGTCATCTTTTTTCACCTGAACCTTCATTACTTTCGCACCACTTTCACTTGGTAAATCGGACTTGTTTTTTGCTGTTATCGTCCCACTTCCTTTAATGGTATGTGCTAAGCTTTTCTTCTCCGCCTTTCCTGTTGTTACTTTCGGCAGCATCGCTGTCTGAAAGGTGTTACTGAATAACGTCAAGCCTGCCAAAAGGAGAAAGAACACAGCAAAAGCTATGATCTTCAGGCGCTGTCGATTGGCTACCATTGACTAATCCCCCTTCTCATTACCCTTTAATACCCGAAAGCTGTATACCTTCAATAAAGTACCTTTCTGCACACAAAAACAGCAGCATCATCGGCACCATGTAAACGACAGAAGCCGCAAAGGCAACGTCGAATGCTTCTTTCTGAATCCGTGATAAGAATACGGACATCGGCTGTAATTCCGCATCTTGCAAGAAGATAAGCGGCTGCTCCACCATGTTCCAGTGATCAGCAAACAACAAGACGACAAGTGCTGCAAGCCCTGGCTTTACCATAGGTACAATAATGGTCCAGAACGTCCGCAAATACCCTGCTCCATCCATCTTGGCAGCTTCCATATAGACCGATGGAATATGAAGCATGAACTGGCGCAATAGAAACACTCCGAAAGCAGCGAAAATACCAGGGAATATAATCGAACTTGGGCTGTTCAATAGACCTAATCGGTCAACCATAATATAGTTAGGCACCAAGGTAACTTGGAAAGGCATCAACATCGTAATCAAATAGATGAAAAAAATCGTGTCTCGACCCGGAAAGTTCAGCTTACCAAATGCAAATGCAGCAAGTGCAGATACAGCAACTTGTCCGATAATAATCGGCACGACCATGAAAACCGAGTTCCAGAACATGTGAAGGAACTGCGGTGTGGAAACAAGCACTTTAGCATATTGAGCAAAAGAAACCCAATCCGGAATCCATTTTAAATTGACAAACTCATTTGTAGTTTTGCTTCCTAGCATGCTGTAATTCGCGACAATTTCACGTTCAGACATGAAAGAATTAACGAATGTAAGTACAACAGGTACTAAAAGCAGGGCAGCGATTACGAGCAAAATAATTGTTCGCAGCGCAGGCATTATATGTTCTTTTCTCATCACTACCTCCTACTACTCCATAAATGACCGGAACGACTTCTCGACGCGGAACAAGATGAAAACAAGAACAAGGATACAGATCGCCATCAGCGTCGCTGCTGCGGAAAGTTTTTGGATATCAAGCGATAGGAACATGTTGTTCATATAATGCTGCAGCAAATAGATACTGTCATGAGGATAAGCTCCTGCAACTAAATACGTCTCCCGGAATACTTTAAATGAATTTAAGATCGACATGAGAATAACTAAAATAGTTGAAGGTGTTAAGTACACCAATGTAATTCCAAAAAATCTACGAGTAGGGCTAGCGCCTTCTATATTCGCAATTTCATAATATTGATCTGGAATATTTTGTAAACCCGCTAAAAACAAGATGATGTTGTACCCCACGTTTTTCCAGACATAAATAAGAATGATGACATACTTCGCATAGTCGGATTTCATCCAATCGATACGCTCGAACCCCATGTAAGTAAGGAGTGCGTTAAAGGAACCATTCCAATCAAATAAGATTTGCCAAATCAGTACAATTGAAGCGACCGGCACAACGAGAGGCAGTACATAAGAAGTACGCAGCCAGTTCCGAATAAAAACACGTTGATTCAGTAGTAACGCAAGTCCTAAGGACAAGACCACAATAATCGGCACGCTCGTGAGTGTAAACCAGAATGTGTTGCTAGATGCCTTTTGAAAGGATGAGCTCGTGAACAAGTCTTGATAATTAGCAAACGTCAGGCCGCCAGTGCCGAATTCATCCATAAAGGAGTTAAAAACACTTTGACAAAAAGGAATGATATAAAAGATCGAAAATCCAACTAGACTCGGAGCTATGAAGCACAGGGCTGCAAGGATCTCCTTCCGTGCTAGAGGTTTAGTTCTCATAAAGTAACGCCTCCATAGGTAAAAAGCTGAGTTGGAGAAGCCGCAACAACTCGATATTCATATATTGTACAGATGACCTCTGGCAAAACTTTGGAAGAAGTGTGGAAAAAGTATGGAAACGCCCATTCTGGACCCGATATTTGTTAGAATGACTGTAAGTTAGACTTTTTTGAACACACTCCATAAAAACGCAGGAGATAAAACCATGAGCAATTATAGAATCGCTGTAGTTGATGACGATAACCATATACGTGAAATTGTAGAAGCCTATCTGCATAAAGAGGGCTATGAAACCATCGGACTGGATAATGCTGAAGCTGCTCTTGAGTTGTGGAACAATAAGCCGCCTGACATGTGGATCCTCGACATTATGCTCCCGGGTATGAGTGGGTACGACCTATGCCGTCATATTCGTAAGGAAGCTGAGGTGCCAATCATTATGATCTCTGCGCGTGATGAGGAGGTCGATAAAATATTGGGGCTTGAGCTTGGTAGTGATGATTATTTAACGAAACCTTTTAGCCCACGGGAGCTTGTTGCGCGGGTAAAGCGTTTATTCCATCGATTTGAACTGATGAATCTGTATAAAGAGAGCTTGCCCGCACCATCTTCGAATCCATGTACAGAGATTGGTCATTTAAAGCTGGAATTAGATGAAAGACGCGTCTTCTGGATGGATCAAGAAATTGAGATGACATTCAAGGAGTTCGCGCTGCTTCAATCGTTAACGGGTCGCCCGAATCGTGCATTTTCGCGGGACGAGCTCTTAACACTCGTGTGGGGGAACGATTATTTTGGCAGTGACCGTGCAATTGACGATCTTGTGAAGCGACTGCGAAAAAAACTGCCAAATTTGTTGATTGAAACGGTATGGGGGTACGGTTATCGCTTGCGAATGGAAGGAGAAATGGCCTAAATGAAGCTCAAATATCACTTGTACTTGGCTTTCGGCTCCTTGCTACTATGCGTATTGGTTGTGACGGCTATAGCCATCTATCCCTTGCTGTTCGATACTTTAATCCAAAATCAACGAAACCAAATGCGTTCGCAAGGCAGCAACATCATGAATAACATTGCGCAGCTAACTGAGGGTGCACCCGTGCTTGCAGAACACGTACAGCGGGCAGGTACAGCAACCGAACAAACTGTCATATCGGCAGCATTAGCACTTATTGAACCTACGCACATCCTCCCTCTTCGCATCAGCACTTCCCAATCAATTAGTAATGGTCTAGATATGCTGCGAATGAATATGGAAGATATGCAAAATTTCTTACAGGACAAGATTAACGACGATAAATATATTGTTGAAACCTTCGGGAACTACCGACAGCCTAGCAATGTGGTATCGAGTGCGCCCATGCTCGTCTTATCCACGCCCATAAGCGAAATCAAAGTCATGCAGCAAGCATTATTCAATCGAATGATGCTCATCTTATCCATCGGGGGTGTCATCGCATTCCTGATCAGCATGCTCATTACGAATCGAATCGTAACACCACTTGCGAAACTTAAAGAAGAACTGAAGAAAGTGAAAAATCGACAGTTTTCCGATGTTCAGTGGGTGAAATCTAGTGGTGAAATTGGTGAGGTTTCCAGAAGTGTTTGTGAACTGGCCACGGAACTTGGCAGCTATAACCAAGCGCAGAAGCAATTTTTCCAAAATGCATCCCATGAATTAAAAACGCCACTGATGTCTATACAAGGGTATGCGGAAGGGATACGAGACGGGATTTTCACAGGGGAACAAGCAAGTAAGGGATTAGACATCATCGCAAATGAGTGCGAACGCTTAAAGCGAGTCGTGACCGAAATGACCCTTCTTGCCAAGCTTGAAAGTGAGGATGGGATCTTTCAACCAAGTGATGTTGACGTGCCTGAGCTGCTCAATGAGACTGTGGAACGCGTGAGTCCACTGCTTATCCAACAAGGACTGGAGATTAAAATTTTGTACAATATAGAATATCGATCCAAGTTCCACATTCAAGCCGATCATGAGAAACTACTGCAAGCCTTACTTAACATTGTCGGTAACGCAATTCGTCATGCGAAGCATCAGATTGTGATCTATGTATCCAAACAAGATAGCAGCATTAAGATTGAAGTAACAGACGATGGAGCAGGCATTCCAAACTCCTTACTCCCCCATCTGTTTCAGCGATTTATTAAAGGCAATAACGGCGAGACCGGGCTTGGTCTTGCGATTTCTCGCGCCATTGTCGAACGTTGTCGCGGGGAGATCACCGCACATAACTTAGCCAGTGGCGGGGCATCGTTCGTGATGCGCTTTCCTAGTGCAGGGAGCTCGCAGGCCATGTTGTTTCAGGCGTTGAGTTAAGTTGGTTAAAGCCCCTCATGACATTTGGCTTGAGCGCATGAATTAGAACGCGCAGCTAATGGGATGCGGGGCTTTTTTTGTATGGATTGGATGCTAATAGGATACTACTTCATCCCCTTCCCCAGCTTCACACATATCGCTATATTCCGAGCCGTTCTAATCATATTTGATTCCGCATCTTTCAATGCCTCTTCAAGAGTTGTTACACCCGGTACGATGGAGAACAAGGCATCAATACCATACTCATGAACCGCCTCACTACCAGGTGCGACCATGCCTGCGAGTGCAATGACAGGAATACCCTGTGCTTTAGCTGTCATCGAAACGCCCATTGGGGTTTTACCAAAAGCAGTCTGATGATCGATCTTCCCTTCACCCGTAATGACAAGATCGGCACCTTCCATTTGTTTAGCCAGATCAACCGCTTCAATCACAATATCCACACCATACTTCAGCTCCGCATCCAAGTAGGCGAGTACGGCTGCGCCCATACCTCCTGCGGCTCCTGCCCCCGGCTGTTCCACAACTTCCTTGCCTGTTGCTTCTGTCAGCTTCACGGCATAATGTGCGAGATTATGATCGAGGAATTGTACCATTTCGGGGGTAGCCCCTTTTTGCGGACCAAAAATGGCTGACGCCCCACGCTCCCCTGTTAGAGGATTATCTACATCACACGCGGCTACGAACTGTACATCGCGAATGCGATCATCCATCTGGTTCAGTACGATTCGATCTACCAAATTCAGCATCCCGCCGCCATAGCCGATTTCTTCGCCCGACTCTTTCAGCAGCTTTGCGCCGAGTGCTTGTGCCATACCCGCTCCGCCATCATTCGTTGCACTGCCACCGAGTCCGATGATGATTTTCTCTGCCCCACGATCTAGTGCAGCAAGGATCAGTTCACCTGTTCCATAGGTTGTTGAAAGAACCGGATTACGCTGCTCCCTCGCAACATGGTGAAGACCTGATGCGGCAGCCATCTCAATAATCGCCGTCTTTCCGTCCCCAAGCATCCCGAAGAATGCATCTACCGGCTCCCCAAGCGGTCCTGTCACTTCAAGGTGAATCAATTCCCCGTCTGTGGCATCGACAAGAGACTGCACCGTACCTTCGCCACCGTCTGCCATCGGTACTTTTACAAATTCGGCATCCGTTAAAATTGACCTCATGCCTTGTTCAATCGCATCTGCTGCTTGCATCGCTGTCATACTTTCTTTAAAAGAATCCGGAGCAATGATAATTTTCATCTCAATCCCACCTTATACGATGAATTTGAACTAATCGATTGCGCCTATTTTCCATGCATCACTATTATTCTCTTCGTTATCGAAATAATAGGTGGATGTACTCTTTTTCACTTCATTTGTGTCCAGATCATAATAACTCAATTGAAGAGAAATCGCATAATAGGAACCGCCAGTACTTTTAGGATCGAACTCCGGTTTTTCCATATTAATAAGGATCATATTTTCCTGTTGAGTTAGGTAATCATACAAACTTTCTTTTTGGTATGTTGCCTTTTTTGAAAATGAATCCACGAATGCGGTTTTATCTCTTTCGTTGAACGCCTTCAAATTTTGAACAATAACCTTCATTAGTTTCTGTTTAATGGGATCTGAAAATGAATTGGGATTTAGATAGTGAGTTGGTGGAATCGGTACAATTTCATTCGTTAACCACGTGTCTCCTCCATCATTTGTTGTATATTTCACCCTTCTTTTACTTGGTCGTGTTGTCTCCAAATCGGATACATATTCAATGACTAATTGCCCTGTATTTAAGTCTGTGGCATCAAAAACAGGTGGATAACAGTTTCCATACTTATAGCCTTGGGGGATCTCAATCTTCTGAGGTGTCCAAGATTTTCCTCCATCTTTCGTCCGATACAAAGGAAGCAGTTCTGCACCATGTTGGGTTGCTGTTATCCATCCCACATTCTCATCGCGGAAAGAAACACCTGTTACATAGCCATCAATCGTCTGATCAAGCTCAGTCACTTTGATCCAATTCGTTCCGTTATTCTCTGTCGTGTAGAGGGATTTGGACATCATACCCGCTCCGGGGTCGGAATGTAGCAAGATCCAAGCTTTGTCCATATTGGGGAGGGCTGAAATACTTATGCTATTCTTCGTGATGTGATTCTCCCAATCTTCGGTCGTCGGTAAGAATCCTGTAACCCTAGTATCCCCATCATGGTAACGTGTTGACACTTTTATTCCGAAGTCGCCATTTTGCTGAGTGCTATTCACACTTATATAAGTACGATTATTATTCAGGTCAGCGATCTTTTTTTCATTAGGCATTATGGTAATTAAATGACTATAATCCGAATGTGTCACATCCATATCATCTGCGGATTCATTCCAGTACCCGAGTCTCAGCGAACCATCACCTGACACTGTAAATCTAAATTTTTTCTTCCCTTTCCAATAGGGATCTACATCATGAGGTTCGTGCCGAACTTCCACGTATGCAGCAATGTTCACATCAGACCCATTACTCGTAATAGTAGGCGTCGCTTTGATGGTGATAAAATCTTTGCCAGGAAAGAAATTGCCCGCAGGATCAACGGATCCAAACTTGTCTTCTCCCTTTTGTGGAATATTGAGATTAAAAACGTACACATAATCATCAAGCAATGCGACTACTTCCTGTCCAAGCTCATCCAGCTTCTTACGCTCTTCTCTACTCATCACTTCCTCATTGATAGGTACATGATCAGCATAAGGAATGAAATGATTGATAGCAGCGCTGGGTGTGGGACTAGGTGTCGAAGCTGATGTACTTACAGGTGCTGGAGTCGGCTCCATGGTTGAAGTTACGGAGCGTTCATTGCAGCCCGTCGTACCCCATACGATTATTAATAGCATTAAGTAAATCAGCTTTTTCATTCATTCAACTCCGCCTCTCATACACATGATAACGATATCGATACGGATTCTGTTCATCCGTCACCCCTTGTACCACGGAAACCTCATTCCACTCCGCTTCATTGATTTCTGGAAAATAGGTATCTCCCTCGAACTCATGGTCAATCCTAGTTAAGTACATCTTCGTCACGTATGGAAGAAATAATCGATAGATTTGCTCCCCACCGAAAATAAAAATCTCTTCCTCCTGCGCACAACTGGTGAACACATCTTCAACCGTATGGACAATCTCGCAGCCTTTTGCCGTATAAGCTAGATCTCTTGTCAAAATCAGATTGCGACGACCTGGCAGCGCTCTGCCGATCGATTCATGGTTTTTGCGACCCATAATAAGAGGACGACCCATTGTCGTCTTCTTTACATATTCCCACTCTTTAGGCAGACGCCAGGGCATATCGTTCTTGTAACCGATCACCCGATTGTTATCCATTGCGGCAATTAAAGATATTTTTACATTCATGATTATTTGCTCCTCTGCTCAATTAGTAGACGATCTCCAATTTGGTAATACATTGAACACTATCCTTATTTTACTACACAATAGTCTTTCGAGTCGCGTACTCACAAAAGTGTATGGGATGAACCATAAATGGTGAAGGAAGTGTAATGATGTTGAAAAATACTTTGAAAAGGCTTTTAAAAAAAGGGTTTTTTTGCTGAATTGGATCAACTTTAGACCAGTCTATTCACTTGATTCCATGCTCTTGAAGAACGTGGCATTAAGCAAAGTATGTCCCCCAAAGGCAACTGCTACGATAACGCCGTCATTGAGAGCTTCATTGGCATTATGAAATCTGAATTTCCGTATTTAAAGGAATTTGAAAGTAAGGCAAAACTAAAAGGCATGAGTCCGGAACAGTACCGAACTCATGCCCAACAAGTCGCCTAATGAAAATAACCTGTCTAACTTTATGGGGTCACTTCAGTCGCATTGTGGTTTGGAAATATTCCAAATTAGCAATTTGTTAGTCCGCACATGCCTGTAAAAATGTTTCTGATAATAAAATAAGCAATTAATATTATAGCTACTACTAGAAAAATTAGGACAGAAATAACACCTATTGATATTTTTCGAGCGGCTTTTTCATTATTATGTAATTCATCATCAGAATGCCATTGCTTGTGGTTCTTTCTCATTGCATCACCCAATCTTTTTAAAAATTAATTAGAATACCATTTATTATAGATATTGATTCCCCATTGAATATTGTAATTTTCGAATGGGTCATCACCATAATAAGGAGCTGCATCCCACTCTGACAATGAGGTTCTAGATATTTTTTGGGCCACCCCTGCTCCATAATATAATTTTTCATCTGTAAAACCAAAGACTTTTCCTAAATAGCCATATGAAATATTTCCTAGAGTTGGACCTTAAAAATCAGCCTGGCGGTGTGTAGTCACCAGAAAATTCCAATAACCTAAATTTCCATCCCATGCATCGCGATGGTCTACATGACCGCCTATAAGCTCCGTCTTCCAACGCTCGGAGCTCGAGAGCACAATAACCCTTACCGCCTTCTTACCCTATTTCAGAGATTAGAACAGCGGTCAAGTGCTTTCCTTGAGGGCTGTCTGGAGTATAGCGAAGAACCAGGAAAAAGAAAAAACCACAACACGATGGTTAGTCGCATTGTGGTAAATAGAAAAAGAAGGATCCGTTACTTAGTCAGAAAGAAATTTCTTCCAACATAGAAACTTATGGATGCAACTGTTGCCACTAACGGAATAGTTAAATTATCGCTCTGATAAAAAAACAATTTTAATACAAGGATTCCTGAAGAAAAGCCCAGAACAAGGAAAAAGGTAAACATAAATGCAACATTATCAATAGAAACTTTTTTGAATAGATATATACACCCTTCTCCCAATAAACAAGAGATAAATACTATCGGAGGGACATATATTGTTGCAATAAAAAAGCCCGTACCTAGAGAATTTTGTGATACTGTAAGTCTGTCTATAACCATTATAAGAATTGCGGATACGATTATTGAGTAAATTGTTCCAACTGCAAACCTCATATTCATCCCCCCTTATTTATGGAATATTTTATGGTTAAAAATGTCAACTAGCATAAATGGGGCTAATATACTTTTAGGGTTTTCCGGCAAGTATTGATTATTGATGTAATATCCCATAGCTTCTACCATTTCTTCTCATATACATTTCATAAGCCCGGAAATTATTAGCAACACCTGCCGCTCTACCATCACTTGTGTTAATGAAACCATCATAATCAATTTTGGGTGCACCTTTAAACTAGAGGGTTCCCTTCGCTGATGGTAGCATGTATAAACGTAGTATCTTCTTGACGAAGCGAAGTTACTGACATTCCAGAATTAGATGCTCGTTGTTGCTCGCCAGAAGTTAAGTCGTGGGTTACACCAACATAATTTGCTGTTGTTGCTCCCATATCAATATCAACAACAATGTACTGCTGAGTTCTTACTGCCATTGAATTAACATCAAATCCTCTATTTGCTCCATCTCCCGAGAATGTTGGTCCACCCGGTATTGAAACAGAATCTAATGGTATAAACGTATTTAATCTTAAAACAGTATAATTTGCATTAGTATCGCCAATATTCCTCAAAACACTTGCGGCATTTTGAATCTGTTTCTGCATGTCACTATTGCCATCTGCGGCATACCACAAACCAGTTAGATATTTAATCTCATCTTGGATTGCTGAGCTGTATTTAACATCAGTTTCTTCCCAATGACCGGTAGGGTCAATATATTTCAATGGATTATTACTCACATACGTATACCCATTCAAACTCAACGGATTATCCATCTGTCCCTTATACGTATCCTCGCTCATAAAACGGCCCATGCTTGGGTCATACCAACGTGCACGAAGATATTGTAAGCCTGTTGTGCTGTCCCAGTACTCTCCAGAATAACGAAGGACGTTAGGAACAGTCTCTTCTTCTTTCTCAGGACCTCCCCATATGTCGTAAGTATAACTATTCAAGACTTTGCCATTGTTATCCGTAATACCCGTAATGTCACCATGACCATTAATTTGGTAATATTGCATTTGGGCAGATTTCATATCTTGTCGTGCGGAGAAGTCTGCCATTAATCGCAACCTTTTGCCGTATAAGCTAGATCTCTTTTAAAGATATTTTTACATCACACAATTGGTACAACTTATGTATCGGCTGAATCTTGCTGCAAGATAAGCTCAACTCCCAAGCACAAGCTGGTGGCGAAGTCATTGCTGAAGACACACAAGAGCTGAAGCCCCTTTCATAAAAGGAACTTCAGCTCTTTCATTCAAATCGGCATATAATCCGGAAACGATATGCTCTATAGCTTTAACCATGACTCAAAGAACTTGTCATCCTGCATCAAGAAGTACGCTTTGGTGAATCGGACGAACTCCTTCGTATCGACTGTTTTGAATCCGTATGTGCTATAAAAAGCTTTCAAATAAGCCTTGGCTGTCTCAATACCGTTGTATTGGGTGAAAAGCTCCCACATTTTGAGAGCGGGTTGAGAGACACTATAACTTAAAACATCTATTTCAGTTTCATATTCGGCAGTCGGTAAGTTTGCCGGTTTGCGGTTTGCTTGCCATCTGGACTTCCATTGTTTCATGTACTGGAAGCTGGCGTTTTCATCGAGTTTCTCGTGATCCATTCGATACAATCCTGCCATGAGTTCGGCGAAACCTGAACTTAAGAACCTTGCATCATCCGGATCGCTTGAAACAATTCCGTAAAACCACTGCCTGGCTATCCCGCCATGCAACAGAGTCATGAATTGCTCGTTCTTGGTGAAATTTCCAACTGTGATAATACCCGGATACTCATTAGCCGATCCATCTCGGATAATATCCAGTTGTTTGCGCGGATACAGACCAACCGTCTGCTCAAAATAGGACATCGCCTTAACCGCTTCGTCCAACGTCTTCTCGATGTAAGCTTCGTCGCCTTGCTTGCCTATGACACGCACTTCTGTGCTGCCTACCTTTTGTTCGCGTATCACCATATCTTTAACGATGGCAATAAACAATTCTCTAACTTTCTTAATATCCAATTGCCCCTTGGCTGCAGTAGCAGCGGTTTCATCATCAGCAGACGAAACCAATGTATATCCATCGGGCAGTTGATAGCGAACCGTAAAATCAGAGAAATCCGTCATGTGCGTGGTATAAGCCTTAAACATTTCATGTTTGATCCATCCACCGTTATAAGCAGCAAGCATCGGATAAAATTGTCCGAGATAATAGTTGTCTTGCACTTTGGAAAAACTGTAGCCTGGTTCAGGCATTGTAAAATCATAAACAATCTCTACTTTTGCTGCTTCATTCTGACGAACGGGTGTCGATACTGGAATGGCTAATGTGTCTAAATGTAAGTCGTAAGTCACCTGTGCGCCATTCACTCGTACTTCTTTTATTCGTAATTCTGCTTCCCCAAGGTTTGCCACGGTTTTATTCTGTGCCGTAAACATATTCGGGATCATATAAAATACCAGTTTATCCCAAGAATTAGAAGAAACGTTAGTTACATCGATTGTGGCCTTTACATGAAAACGTCCCGATTGTTCCATCTCTAGAGACAGATCGTACGCTGCTTTGTTGCCGTTTGGTATGGGTTGAGGCTGAAAGTTTTTCAGCTCGCCTATAGTCATCTCTGTATTTTCTTTTATCAAGTTAGTTTGTATGGCTGGCGTTTTAGAAGCATTCGCTGCGATAAGCTTGGGTACATAATCATATGCCAGCTTACCTCCAATCACGAGCACAATTACACCGACTGCTGTCGCAATTGCGAAGAACAACCGCTCCGTCCGTTTGCTAGATGAGTAAATGGTTTGAGTTGAACCTACTGGAAAGCCGCGAACGGCAAATTCCGCTGGAATCCACGCAGAAAGGAGTCCCACAAGCATGGGCAATGCACATATCGGCAGCAAGGTCAGTGCGTCCGACCAAGAAACCGAATTGTACATATACCACACAAACAATAATCCAATGCCATATCCGATTAGTCCCGCGAGTAGACCACAGATCCATCCTTCTAGCAAAATAAGTTTGCGGACCGCTCCGCTTCTCCAGCCGATTGCTTTTAAAAGAAACAATTCCACTCTTCGCTCGTTCACGTTCTGCCAGACGATTTCTCCTGTAGAAAGAATACAGATCATGAGTGTCACGGCTACGGCAGCATAATGCTGCGGACCGATCTGTACGGATATATACTGACCAATCCAGCTTGTATAAAGAATACCTTTTAGTCTGCTCGTAATAAACAAGAGCAGAACGAGCAGCGCTGTCGGAAGTGCGATCGATACAATGGAAAGCGAATAGCGACCGATTTTCCCGAGAAAATGATTAAGCGCCATCGTGAACATGCCTCTCGTCCTTACAAGCCTACGTGCTTGTTTCGTTATTTCCCCTGTCCGCATCGTTTCATAGGGCTTAATACGACCTGCAAGCACAGTGGGCCATATAGATCCAAGCAAGTATACAACCAGGCCTATTCCTGCAAACAACGCTATTCTTGAGAGTGCGATTTGATCTGGTTTGTACAGATGCATAACCACGCCGATTATTCCGGAAACTGCTGCTGCGAAGAGTCCGAGAATGGCCGCTTCTTGTACGATCATTCGCTTCAGTCTAGCAGGTCGCCAACCGACGGCGAGCAGTACGGCAAATTCCTTTCGTCTCATGAATAAAGAGACGAGCTGGGTCGCCTGCACATACAACACAGCAACCAGTAATATGAGCAGCATAATGATACTAAAACCCATTTGTGTTTCTTGGAAGAGCCCTGTCACTTCACCGATCTTCATCCATGTTTGTTCAATCCAGCCAACCGCAGGTATATCGCCGTTAGTCGGCACTTGGATCAGGGTCGGGTGTGGTGAAGAACCCAGAAGCACATCAGCGATAAGGCCGGTTTGGCGCTCAATTTCTTCTGCTACGCGCTTAGCCTTAGCCTGACTCTCCTCCGATATATCAGTAATGCCTGCCACTTTTACGCGTATAGCGGATATGGCTTTGTCGCCGAACATCTTCGTCGCACCGTCAATCGTTGTTAGCATCGTTGGAGGACTTGTAAGTAATCCAAGTGGATTATAAGTCGCAGATACGCTTTCCGGCGGGTTTACCGGCTTGCCGTTCTCGTCCAGCACATGTTTGGCGGAAGCAACTCGGTACGTCTCAAGCGGTGTTTCGCTAGCTGGGTCTTTCGATAGCCTCAGCTTACCCGGATCATAGATTCCGACCCAATTCGGATGAATGATAATACCTGGTAACTTTTTAGGATCTACGAATGGTTTGAAATCGCGATAAGAATTCACATAACGCTGATTATCGAATTCTTCCGGAACCATATTTGGTACAGGTTGGCTGCGGTAAGCATTGGGCCACTTTTCCCCAAATGGACTCGTGACTTTGTCCATCTGCAAGGCTGATGGCTTGAACATAAGCCAATGGGTACCCCCTATGCTACCAGTTACATTCTGAACCTTTTTTCCCGTTGATGGGTCTATACCTGTAAGGGATTGAGTAAAAATTTCATAAGCCTTTGCAGAATTATTCGAGCGTTCAATTAGGCTTTGAGCCGCTTTTACCGTATTTAAATAATGCTCTCCACCTTTTTCTTTAACCATCCCCATTGTTTGCCTTACCTGTTCGTCATTTTGCAGCGGCAAATCCAGACGTTCCACCTTGATTGTATAATTCTCATCTACAAAAGGCTGACTACTAACTAGAATAGGCAACTGCGCTTCCCAACTATCATCATCTACATCAGATTTGGAATTGAATATGACCGTACTAGTATCATTAGCGTTAAAATAGCGGCTTCTATCAACTCCAATTATAGCCTTGTCAAGTCCAACAAGCCGTGCTTCCTGCTCCGGATCAATGCCGACAAGTAACCGCTGAAAAAAAGTTGAAAAATCTACTTCGCTAAAATTATATACACCATACAAAGATTGTTTGCCAGCTTCCGGCAGGGCAACCCCTTTATTAAAATATTTTTTAGTCTCATAATAATCGCCCGACATGCCGCCTTTGACTTCAACTCTATTTGTAATCCGATATATGCCTTTTTCGCTTGGAAGTGGAAATTTTTCAAAACGAATAGTGTCCGTCAGATACCCAACTACTGCAAGCGGTGCCGCAATGTCAACGTCCGTTATTTTTTTAACGGTCTCATACTGCTGCACAGAAATGCCACCGTCGATACCACTGAGGAAATTCGGCTCAAACAATTGATCCTCTTCGGTCACGCTACGGGTGCCGGGCGGACGTACAACAATGTCATAGGATGCCTTCCACTTCTTCTCGAGCGTCTCCGACACCGTACCAAAATTTGATTCTGTTAGTGTAGAAAGGAATGTCAGACCGGAGCTAATGATGAGAATGCCTACCAGCAGTAAGATGAATCGTTGCTTATGCCGCCACCAGTTGCTCCATATGAATCGGATCATGGCAACATCACCTCGGATGTTGAATTAGAAATCGTCGATCCGGTATCACGTATCACTTCACCGTCTTTCATTTCAATCATGCGGTCTGCTTTGTCGGCAAGCTTGCGGTCATGGGTGACAAAAATAACCCCACATTGTCTTGTCTTATGCTGTTCACCTATTAACTCGAATATTAACCGACTGTTCTCGGTATCAAGATTGCCTGTCGGCTCATCGGCAAGCAGCCACTTGGGCTCGTTTACTAACGCTCTTGCGATGGCAACACGCTGCTGCTCACCGCCAGATAGCTGCGATGGAAGCGATTGCAGCTTTCCAGCCAAACCCACCTGCTCAAGCAGTTGCTTGGCTCGATCCACTTTGTTGTACGTAACACGGCCTGCCATGAGCGGGGACATAACATTTTCCAGCGCTGTCAATGTCGGCAGCAAGTGAAACTGTTGGAATACGAAGCCGATTTGCTCGAATCTGAAATCTGCGAGTTTGTTCGAGCGCAATTTGAATACATCCACATTGTCAAACAAGATATTGCCACTGGATGGGGCATCAAGCGTACCGATTAGTGAAAGCAATGTGGACTTTCCAGAACCCGATGCTCCCACAATCGTTGTAAACTCATTTTGTTGCAATGTGAGGTTAATGCTGCGAACTGCTTGTGTTTCCGTCCCATCTCCTAAATAACGTTTGGTTAAATCGCTGATTTCAATTTGACTCATAGCTATTCCCCTTTACTCATGTTTAATATCGATTCCGTCTATGGCAATGCTTGCCTAGCTTAATAGATAAATGAATACCATCTAGCATGCTTATTACTAAAAAGCTATCGAAGGATACCCTCGATAGCTTTTCAAGTGCTGTAGTCTTATAAGACTAGCAACAACGTCCTGTATTTGAACAGCCTCCTGTTAAACTACAAGCCTGTTAATATTGAGTGACAAAGTCTCCTTTACAGCCGTTATAAATAGATCTCCTAATTATTGGTTCATATTACAAAACCTATTATATCAATTCTCAATTTATTATCAACAAAATTTTACCAAAAGTGACTGTTTTTGATGATTTCCTTTTCGCCTTAAATCACCAAAAAACCTTGACATACCAAATAATAAGGCTATCAAGGTTCTCTACTCGCTAATTCAGCTATCTTTGCGTTAAAAAAAGACTTAGAGAGAATAATTTCAATTGCTAGAAATTATCTCCCCACAATTGTTTACAACGTTCATAATTTTAAGGCCAGTGTCCTTACCATAATTCCATTAACGTCAAAATATATTTCCAGTTCCTACTATGCTCCAGATTCAGCAAATACTTCTCGATAGAAGGGGTCAACGAGGATCGTTCTCTTTGTTCCATTTCCTTCAAGAGTAATACTCCAATAAGGGGACATTTTAAACCAAACAACATCCATTTTTGTCACAACATAATTACCTTTACCCTGACCTTTAGTAGCAATAGATATCGCGTCTTTTCGGGCTATGTATACGACGGAAAATATACCTATAATAAATAGCACAATTAATTTTAATATCCTTTTTTTAGCCATTTAATTCTCCACCTTAATGAATGTGTTAATTACACCCAAGTTTATAAATAAATTATTTATAAATAGTGACTAAAAGGCTACTTGTAAATATTACTAATTTAGGAGCGGCTATCAATTATCTAACAGAAAAAACCTTGATATACCAATAAATTGGGTTATCAAGGTTTTCTATTGTGAGTAACGTCTATAGTTGAGATAAAAAGATTGCAAAAACGAGTAATCTTTTTATTTTAAATGAGACTTAGTTGCTTAATAATAGAGACTTTATGTTGATATTTCAGTTATAGATGAGATTTGTTATAGATGAAAATCCCCCACTCAAAAAGAACCCATATTTTTCTTATTTTTATAAAGAACTTAATCAAAAAATAACCATTTCATACTCTCATCACTTCATCATTTTGTTGGCAAGACCATGAATACTACTGTTAATATTTATTAGACTTCGTAAAATAAGCGTTATTGATCTATTGTTATCCGTTAGCACAACAGTGCATTTACTGTCGCTTGACTTCTTCCTTCATCGTTATGGACCAATCTATGTTGGTATAAAGTCGATCCACTACCGTGCGAATCAGCTGGAGCCGATCTGGTATTGCGGTTAGGTCTTTGGCACGGAAATCGAATGCCCCTCCTAGTTGTGCTCCGCCCAGTATAATATAGCCATTTTTCCACCCTGATGCTTCCGTGGTCGAGGCACCGCGTTTAGTGATCATATAATCTTTGTTGCTATTAGGAAGTCTTAATATCCATTGGCTGTAGCTATCTTCATTCCGTAATCTTCCGCTCAGATGTAAGGCACCTTCTGCTTCTTTTCCATTTGTATTCGGTGGGGACTCTACTGTGAAATCTTCTAACATGAGATCATCACCGTCAAATCGGAAAGGAACTGGTTGATCTTTCAATTTGGTAGGTTCAAACTGGACCGATGCACCATCACGTTCTGAGACAAAATAACCATCTAACACGAAAGTATTGGGGGTGTCTTGCGGTAAATATTTGAACGTATAGCTCCAATGCATCAATCCAGGCTTGTCGCCGGGGAGATGGGACTCCGTCATCAAACTGTCTCTATACTGCCGCTTTCTCGTGTTGACACTATGAATCTCGTCTCCCTGCATATCCTCGAAATGAAACTTCAAGCCTTGTTGCTTCCATAATTCACCGGGTGAGCGGACTAGTGCTTCCTCATTGAGCTCGGTATCAAGCTCTAATCGGATACCCTGCACCATCCGGGTCAAGCTCTTCATTCGAACCGTCATACCGCCCGGAGCTGTATAACTTCCCTTCAGTGGAGTAACGGTCGTTTTTTTGTTAGCTTCTTTCATATCGATTGAAAAATTGAAGTTCCATTGTCCTATAAGATAAGGGACATTTTGGATTTCGTTGCCTAACTGGGTAATACGACCTTCTATCGTAATCCTTTCTGTTTGAAGAGGTTCTGGAAAGTTGGCGACCAGATAGTAATAATCATTCGTCATTCCCATGTCATACATATTTCCAACGATTTGTCCCTTATCGTCCCTAATCTTAATGCTGTTCTCCGGAGTCAAAACAAGCCTATCTCTGTCATGCTTTCCATCTGGTCCGAACAACTGTAGTGCCAGGATAACTCTGGTAGGGTCTGCTACCGCTTCATCAATTTTGACAGTGTAACCTTTATCTTTAACCTTAATGTTCGGATGCTCCACCAAACCAAACTCTTGCGCCCGAAGTAGTCCGATGTCGACGTTATCACGCGTAAATAGGGAACGGAGCGTCTCCGCCAGTGTTGGACCGGAATGCAAAATCACGGTACTCAAAAGAATCAATAGCGAAGCCGCTCCGATCGATAGCTTCCAAAAGTTTGCGCCTCTTTGCTTGAACAAGCTTTTTCCGGCATCTGTAGGTGGATTTTCGTTGATGGTCGCGGGCTCATGGGAGCCTACGATGATCGTCGTCATTGTTTCTGGCAGCGATTCTTTCATTGTATTTGTCTCCAGATCTACTTGCTCCAGCGCTGCCATCACTTTGGTGGTAAACGAATCAGGTAAGGCTTCCGAGAACAACCTTTGTGACCATCTTGCTTGCTGTTCGAGTTTGTCATGGTAAAGGGAACGGCACCTCGGGCAGATGGCGATATGCTCGGCCATTTGTTGTTTATGGGACGAAGGAGCTTCCAGGACGTATTCTTCCATCTCAACGGGGCTTAAGCATTCCATCGGTCCTCACCTCCTCGACAGTCATCATTTGTTTTAATCTCTTTTTGGCCCGATAAAGATCATTCTGGACTTTGTTTAGTGGTACATCCAGAACTTCACTCATTTCCACGTAACTCAAATCGTTCGTATAGCGTAGCACTAGCACGATCCGGTAATTGAGTGGCAACTGCTGGATCAAGACCTGAACCTCCGTGCGCTGCTCCTCCTGAAGCAGAACCATTTCCGGATTTTCACTGGGCGGATGATCGGGAGGTGGATCCGCTGGCCACTCCGTGTGATGTGATCTTCTCCGCATGTCTTTCAGCAGGTTAGCCGCTATGGTATATAACCATGCAGCAAAACTTTTATTTGTGTCGTGCGAAGCCAGTTTTCGGTATGCCTTAATAAAGGTCTCCTGAGTCAGGTCTTGGGCATCCTGGTGATCCGCCCCCATTCCCCGCAGTAGGCCGTATATTTTATTTTTGTATCGGTTCACCACAAAGGCGTAATCCTCTTTACGGCCATCAAGCACACTGCTAATCCATTGTATTTCACTATTTTTCTCATTTCGATCTACACATTCCTCCACTGCTAAGCCTCCTTGGAGTTCTATACTATATAGACGAGCAATATTAGCGAAAACTCTCACTCGGGAGATGAAAAAATGTTTTTTGTAATAAGAAAAAGCTGGCTTTCGCAATGGCCAGCTTTTGATCAAGTTATGTAGATATAGTTCTGCGTTAGCTCAATCATCACTTTTTAACGAACCGATCCATACATTACCTACTTTAACACTGAATGTTCTGTCAAACTCATTGTTTGGTAAGTTAATGCTTTCCGACTTGTATGCCTTGTTCATTACTTTTTGTATTTCTTTTTCACTTCTCCAACCATTTTTTATATCGTTAATCAAATCACTTTCAGTGTAGACGTCACTATCAATATGTAACTTCCAAGTGTACTTCTCAATTTTTTCTTTAAGGTAAGTGAATTTTTGAAAAGGAAACTTCTCGTCTTGAATAGCTGTATCAAACGTGTTGTCATAAAAATGAAGGGCATCCTTATTAGCTACAACAATCTGAGTATTAATAAAATGTGGATCAAATAGCCATATTTTCAGATAAAATTGCCCATTCGTACTCTTCATTCGTTCATGCCAATGAAAATAAACATCAAATACTGCATCAAGCAAAAGCCTGTTATACCAGGTTGGAGGTGTCCTACGGGGTATGGCATAAAAGGGATGTATCCATAACTTTGCGTAGTCCCTTTGGTATTGGATTAGGTGATCTATGTCCAAATTAATCACTCTTTGCTTCCATTTCTCTATTCTCTTCTTCAGCCTTTTCCATCCTCTTATCTTTCTTTTTTCTCTAAGAATCAATAATAAATTCCTCCTTTTAAAATATATTTTTTGGTATACTACTTTACGTTAAAAGAGGAGTTGCGGACAGTCAATACCGCAGCGCTCTCGTTCTGCGTTAGCACAACCAGTCTTCGTTACTACAAGCTATATTATGTTCCCTTTCCAATCAACATAAATTAGTTGATGCATTCGCTTGCCCCCTTACTAAAAAGTAACTGAGTATGCTATTCCATATATTCAAGACAGCCACCAAACTAACCTGCCCAATAGCTTTACGAGGCCGCCGATCATACTGGCAGCCTCGTCCTGGTTGTTTGATGGAACTATCGTGTCCCGTTAGTTTAACCACCGATACATTTACTTGAGATTCAAGGTAATCGAATATACCACTTTAGGGAGAGCATTATTACATTCCTTAGACGGTTCTAATATTTTCCTCTACATTCACAGACATGTAAACGTCTATGAGATCCTCACTTTCAACTTTAAAACCAAACCGTTCATAAAGACGTTTAGCAGAGCTTCCTTGTAAGACATTTAATGTTACGCGTTTTCCTTTTACATCTTTTTGTTCAAGCAATTTTTTTAATACATGACTACCGACCCCTTTACCTTGGTAATTGGGGTAAATATAAAAATGTTCCAATAAATACCCATCTAACGTTGGTTTAAAAGCTACGCAGCCAACAAATGAAGAATCTGACTCAATAATCCAAGTGTGATCTGAGTCAAATGAATTACGGAAGCGTTGACGAACCTTCTCTTCATCAAACCTTCCTAACCTAGTTAAATCATTTCGTAGTACAATTGCCCGTAAATTAGCAATTGTCTCAACATCGGAATTTTGGGATAGACGAAGAGTAATCTGTTTCACCGTAGCAGCAGCTCCTTTATTCTTTTTTAGACAGCATAGGGATTGAGCCCCTTTAAAAATCATTGGAATTATTTATTCTAAAGTCATTATGTCCTTCGCATATTATCGCGGTTTAATAATGGTGTATTTATATGTAGTCATTTGTATCGCTAAGATATTAACATTGGATAACTGCCCTTTACTTCAATAATCAAAAAAGGATCAGCCACCAAGCAGATCCTAAACTATAGTTTTCCATTAGTTTAATTCATTTTTCTTTACAGTCATTCGATAGTTAAAATTTATTTATTAATAATTCTAATTATTCTTTTTGATATGATTTCATGACCTAACTCGTTTGGATGAACATCTCCAATCACTGGCAGAAAGTCTCTGTAGTTATCTTTAAAAACCTCTTCTGTTCCTACAAATACCGCTTCTTTCTTTAATGCTATTTCTTCTAAATCCGTATTAAGTTCTGGATAATCATAATTAAATTTTTCACTAACTTCTTTTATTTTCTGTGGTAGTAAGTTGAAGTACCCGACAATGTAAATTTTAACGGATGGATTTATTATTTTAATTTCATCTATTATATCAGAAAGATTTACACTAATTGTCTTTATTACGTTTTGTGAATTTATCACTTTTAGATTATAGCTTTGAAGAAGGTCATTAGCTCCGATGCCGATTGTAACCAAATTTGCTTTCTGTAATCTATTTCTAATGGGTTCATTCTCTTTGCTAGTATTATTTCGAATATCATTTAATAAATCTAACGTTGTACTACCTGAATCCCATGCATACCGAGACATACTACCACAGATTAGAGCCCAGAGCCTAAATCACCAAGTCAAGTCGAGAGCTTTATTCTCCTATCTTAAAGACGAAGTACTCCATTCACATGTTATCCATTTAAATGAAGAATCCCCAATGAGCATTAAAGTATATATTCGTTCTACAATCAGGATCGAGTCCTTCACTTAGAATATTTTTAATTAGTTTCACTCTCATTCATAAAGTCCTCTTGTCGTAGAGCAGCCATCAGGGTGAACATAGTAGAAGCGAATATACTTCTCAGAACCTAATGAATGTGTATAGGCATATGAGAATTCTTTAATTTTATGATCTAGCGCCAAAGTAATGTACAATTGTGCTTCGAGATCTTTCTTTGACAATCCATCCACGTCAAAAAGAAGCTTCTGCTTATATTGATAATCAGATCTTGCAGAGAAATCGTATCCCCAAACTGTGGACTGAGTAGCCGTATCTACCCATGTATTAGATGGATTCCCAAAAATAGTTGTAACTTGATTCTGATCCTGCCCCGGGGTTAATCGATATTCGACTTACCAAGTTTTCTTAGAAATCTCATCGAGATGATTTGTAGGTTCTTTCATGATAGAAATCGTATCTTGATCTTCATAAAAAGAATTTTTTCATTATAAATTCAGCTCCCTTAAAATAGTTTTATTTTACTTTTAACGCTTATAAGCTTATATTTGTTTCTTTTTAATTTAGTATTATTTTTTGTCTTAATAATAAAAGAAGCCCTAGTTATAGGACTTCTTTTATCGGTTTTCTAATTTATCAATATCCTAAGCCTTAAACGCCTTCATCGCTCTTCGAAGCTCCTTAATCGTCGGACGCTTTCCATACAGCATGACACCTGTACGATAAATCTTCGCTGCGAGCCAAGTGAAGAAGCCTGTTGATACGATCAGAATAGCAATGGACACAAGAATTTCCCACTGTTCCGGGTTCCCCATACCGATTCGCAAGAACATAATCAGTGGGGAGAAGAATGGAATGAACGACATCACGACAACGTGGCTTGCATTCGGGTTTTGCAGAGCAACCATACTCACCATGAAGCCTGCTATCATTAAGAACATAATCGGCATGACCGCTTGACCGACATCCTCCACTCGACTTACGATCGATCCGACAGCAGCATACAACACAGCGTAAAGGAAGAACCCACCCAAGAAGAAGATAATGAAATAGATGAACGTACTTACCGGAATATCCGAAAGATGAATACCTAAGGAACTAATCTCTTGTTGATTATGTGGCAGCATCAAATTAATAGCCGCAGCTATACCGAGTACACCCAACTGTGATAAAGCGATAAAGCATGTTCCAATAATCTTTCCTAACATTTGTTTCAAGGAATCTACACTCGTAACCAGTAGTTCCATCACGCGCGTGCTTTTCTCTTGTGTAATCGTTGTCGCAACGGCAGTGCCATACATCATGATACTCATATATTGCAGCATTAACATGGCATACACCATGATATAGGACATGATCATTTCACCTTCTGTCTTACCGCCACCCACTGCCTCATTACTCGTCGAAATTTGCAGTGTATCTAATGCGATCGGCGCTTGAATGATATCCAGCTGCTCTTTCGGGATATTTTTCAGGATACCATCTGTCTTCACAGCCTGTAGTCCCATTTGTAATTCTCTCATTAACGCACTATTCTTCGTATCATCCGATTTATAAGTGACTTTCGGGAAGCCACCTACAATTTGGTCACTCACTTCAAGATAACCTTTGATCTCTTTGGATTTGATTTTTTCTTTTCCAAGTTGCTCATTGGCTTCTTTACTTCCACCTGGTAATGTCACAATTTGCACGGTTGGCGCTTTATGCGATTTATAGAAAGCATCCAGTTTAGCTGCGATTTCCGTCTGACTTGCGAATACCCCTACTTTATCCGGCTCATTGGATGAAAACTGACTAATAACAGCCGGAAGATTAATGCCAATCGTAACGAGAAGTACCATAATGAGAGATGATATTTTGAACGACTTCGCCGTAAACGCCGTCATGAATGTAAACTTAATGACTGTAAAAATACTATTCATGAGATCCACCTACCTTTTTAATAAAGATTTCATTTAGTGTCGGCTCCATCACTTGGAATCGATTAATTTGCGTCTGAGCCATCGCATGCTCCAAGATTTCACGCGCAGCAGTAGGTTTCGCAATCCGAATTTCATACCCTATCGCATTCTCCTTAACTGATTGTACACCTGTAATTTGATCCAATCCCGCCACGCTATCTGATGTTTCCAGCAGCACGCGTTCTTTAGGGAAAGTTGCTTTGATTTCCTTCAAATTACCCTGCAGCACCGTCTGTGATTTATGTAGAATCGAGATATTCTCACACAACTCCTCCACATGATCCATCCGGTGACTGGAGAACAAGATCGATTTCCCCTGCTCGCGAAGTGTCGTCACCGTTTTCTTAAGTAGTTCCACATTCACAGGGTCAAAGCCGGAGAACGGCTCATCCATAATGAGAATTTCAGGATCATGGATCACAGCTGCAATGAATTGGATCTTCTGCTGATTCCCTTTGGAAAGTTCCTCCACTCGGTTGTTATAATATTCAGGAACTTCAAAGCGATCTAACCATGCTTTGAGCGATGCATCTGCTGCTTTACGCGTCATCCCTTTTAATTGTGCCAAGTACACGAGCTGTTCACTAACTTTCACTTTGGGATATAATCCTCTTTCCTCTGGCAAATACCCCATGATTGCGCGCAGTTCTTTGTTGTAGCCCTTCCCCTTCCACAAAATGCGCCCTTCATCCGGTGCAGTAAGTCCAAGTACCATCCGCATTGTCGTCGTCTTGCCTGCTCCATTGGCACCTAATAGCCCATAAATTTCACCCGGTTTTACGTTAAAATGATTGCCATTCACCGCGATCTTATCGCCAAATCGTTTTGTCACATTTTCCAATTGAAGATTAAACATCGATCTTTCTCCTTTGTTCATGACGTTATTCATTCATGATATAAAATGATAAAATTTCATCTAGCTCAAGTGATTCCACATTGATGATCGGGATTTGCTGCTTCACAAGCTCACGTTCGGTTTCCTGTGCCTGCGTTGTTATGATGCGAACTGGCCCTGTTGCTCCTCCCATTCCTTCCACACGTACCACGCCTTGGATTTTTTCAGCATGCTGTGGTAGCCTCTCGATCCAATACGCTTTACAACTGCTTAAGAGCTCATCTTTTTCAAATATTCCAATGATCTTTCCATTTTCCTGCAAAATAATATAATCTGCTAATCGCTTAATCTCGTCTAGGATATGGGTTGCAAATACGACTGTTTTCCCACCATTATCCATAAACTGTCCGATTTGTTCCATGATTAACTTCGATGTCATAAAATCTAACCCATTCGTCGCTTCATCCATAATGAGAAGATCCGGATTTTTGGATAAGGCTAGTGCTATTGCCAAACGCTGCTGCTCACCCGTGGACATTTTCTGAAGCTTGCTATTGCGATCGATCCCGAATTTCGCTGAAAGTCTCCCAAATTGATCTGCATCCCAATTGGCATACCAAGCCGACTCAAAGTCAACCAAATCTTTTACCTTCGTAACCTCTGCCTCTTGCCACATGTGACGGTTGGATGTATAGGCAACACGCTGCTTAATTGCGGATTCCTCATTCTTGTAAGACTTACCGAAAAGCGCAATACGGCCTTGGTCTGGTTTGATGGCATTCATCATGAGCGAGAATAAAGTACTCTTCCCTGCCCCATTCGGTCCTACAATCGCATACACGAAGCCTTCCTCTAGCTTCAGATCAATCGGTCCGATTTCAAAAGTATCTAAACGCTTATGCACGCCATTCATGGATACCGCGTAATTAACTCCCATCTCATTTCGCTCCCTATGCATTCTCATGTGTTCTTGCTTCTAATAAGGCCTTCGCAAAAATATCCTTCAGCTCTTCATCCGTACATTTTACTCGTATCCCTGTCAGAATTGCTTCCTTCATGGCATTAAGAACAGCTTCTGTCCGATAGTTATCTCTCACCGTCTGCCCCACACTTGCCACAAATGTTCCCGTGCCTTGCCTCGTTCGTAAGATACCTTCATTCTCCAAATCTTGATACACCCTGCGGATCGTAATCACACTACAAGATAATTGTTGAGCTAACTCTCGAATCGATGGTAACAATGTTCCTTCAGCCAATTGACCACTTAAGATCAAAGCCTTCAGCTGCACTTCAATCTGATAATATAGAGGCTCTGCACTATCATTCGTTATTTGAATAGGTATACGCACCTTTCTCGCCTACTTTCTAACTACATCTGTTAAATATACAAATCACGTCTGTTCATCGTGGATTCGATGATTTTACCTGCGCCTATCATTGCAACTATGCCTAGCAGAATCATCACACCGGGGGCAATCCAACTATATGTTTTAACTTGATCTGCAATAAACTCCCAAACTGATATTTTTAAACCAAATACAATAAGGAGAATGGTGCCAATGATTAGGATGATTAAGTTCAAGATAAAGTACCATTTACCTGATAGCGACATCTCCATCCACATATACAAGCTGCCAGTCAACATGGAGTAACCAATAATGACAAGCGCCATCTGAATAAACTCCAAACCTGTTACGCCATAGAAATCAAGCACTCCGTTCAATTTCACCGTATACAACAAGCAGAATAGAATTGTATCGAGAGCAACAATAAGAATAGTAAATTTAATAAATTTAGAGATCACGATTTGTTTACTTGAGATCGGCATTAGCTTGAGCCACGAAACTTCTTTTGTAAAAGTATCTGTTTTCCAGTAGTTCTTCATATAGGATGATTTGATACCAAAGCCCGTCATCGCTAAGTAAAATATAGTAATCATATTAATCGGAAAATAGACCGCACCTGAATCTAAACCTTTTACCCCTCTCTCACTCGTCACCATCATCATCGATACGATCACGACAAACGCGATTCCTATAAATACAATTGCCCCTACATACATCGATTTACTGTTCGTAAACTCTCTCTTCGTTAGAAATTTAATCCCTTGCCACTTCGTCATTATGATCACCTTCACTTTTCAAAGTGTATACATTGTATAGTGTGTATATCTATATGAACAGTATACTCGGATTAGAAAATTTTGCAATCATTATTCTCTGAAAAAAACAAAAAAACAACCCCATCACGAGGTTGTTTTTCGTTTCCTACACGCATGTTCAATTAATGAATACCAAAAATAACTTTCCATACCGGCTCTGACATGCCGCCTGGATATAAGATATAAAGCAACACATATACCGCTACTCCTGTAGGAGCAGTCAGCAGCCAGACGATCGCGGCTGTCTTCCCGATTTTACGGTGTTTCATGAACTTTTTCTTAAATGCTAACCACAGTGTAATTAAACCGAGCACACCGCCTGTTGTAGCAAGTCCAATATGGAAAAACAAGAAGATATGATAAAACAGCTTGATGGACTGCGGTCCGTTAAACATCGTATTGCCCACGAATACGGTACGAGACACATAGACGATAAAAAATGTTAACGCGAACCCTGCTCCCCAAAGCATCAACTTCTCGTGTGTTTGACGATTTCCTTTGACAATATGATACCAACCAAAACCGACAAAGATAGCACTAATGACGATACAAAGTGTGGAGAACGTTGGCATAATCTGCATACGAATTACTCACCTATTTCCTAATAATAATGAATGAACGCTACGATTTCACTGGCTCCCAAGTATGGCTATATTCTACACCTTCTTGAGGTTCATCTGACAACTCATCATCATGCACCCGTTCTGAATTGTACCACTTTCGGAAAATATTATACAGTACAAACCCATAAGCAAGCTCCTGCACAATCTTCATCACGACGCCACCCAGCTGTTGGTCATCCATAAGCGGCAAGAAGTCAAACGGTAGTACAACACCCTTGTACATTTCATACAGCTGCGTATCCGCGAATATGATCAGCGCACAAGCTGGTGTTAGAAGTACACCATTGACAAAAATATAGCCCATTTTCTTGAGCCCCGTCATAGAACCATAACCCGGGATTGTCGTAAATACAGGGAACCACATTGTAAATGCTGTGAATAACAGCATCGAGTGATAGCCAAGCCGTGCCAGTTCATTCATCATAACGAAATCCATCACAAGAGGCAAATGATAGACCGAAAATAGCAGATTAAACAACAATACTGCGATTAATGGACTTGTGAAAAATCTCATAATCACTCTGATCGAGCGTACTTTGAATACAGGTTCTAATGCCCATGAAGGCAAACCCGTAATGATAAATATCGGTGTAATTAGATACAAAATCGATTGCTGCAACATATGTATGCTGAACAAATAATGATGCCCAATATAATCTAGCGGACTGCCTTGTGCAATATAAAATAAAATGATCCCTGTAAAAAAAGCCGCTTTTTGCTTTATGCTTACCGGTTCAGAATTGGCAAAGCTCTTTCTCCAGGAGCCTACTAGTCGATAATACAGAAGACCTACAACGAAGAGAAACAAGATGAGTAGAGGACTCCAAAGTTGAAAAAAAGTAGCTGAATGCCCCATTGCATTTGTGTGATCCATCACGTACATCTCCCTTTCTATGCTCTTTTTGAATGAGATTTCGAAAAAACCCCTAATAAAAAAGGGGGCGCTTCTAAACAAAGCTAACCCCCACTTTTACAATAACTTTAATAAACGATTACTTGATTACCACCAAGTCCAATATACAGCAGCCGCAACTGCAGTCAGTGCAATAATGAATCCGAAGATGAGACCGATTGCCGCGTAGACATGACCTCTTTCTTTCATATGCATCCAATATGCGAGTTGGAAAATAACTTGAATGATCGCAAGTGAAAAGATGAAGATCAGAATAAATGAACGATCTAAATCCCCGTAAATCACAACTGCGAATGCCAACATCGTTAACAAAATCGATACGATGTAAGATAAGAAATGCGGAGCCGGGCTTTCAGGCTTACGACGTCTGTTCGATGAAGCAGTATTTTGTACTTGTTCCATCTTAACCCACCTTCCCCATTAGATACACCACCGTGAAGATAAACACCCACACGACGTCGATAAAGTGCCAATACAAGGACGCAACATAAAATTTCGGAGCCGTAACGACCGTCAATCCTTTTTTCATCCCTTGTATAATTAAAAGTGTGATCCAGAGAACCCCGAATAATACGTGACCTCCGTGGAAACCAACTAACGTATAGAACGAAGTTGAGAAAGCATTCTTCGTAAAGGTATGACCTTCATGAATATACTCAGCGAACTCATAAATTTCAAGTCCTAAGAAGGACAGTCCAAGCAATACGGTAACTGCAAGCCAAGCAAGCAAAGGCTTTATTTTCTGTTTATGCATCGCCATCATTGCAAATACGCTTGTTAATGATGAAGTAAGCAAGATGAATGTAGAAAGGCCAACTGTACCTAAGTTAAATAGGTGACTTGCAGTCGGATCTCCTTCTGGAACTGAATTACGAAGAGCAATATAGGTTGCGAACAGAGTACCAAAGAGTACTACCTCTCCACCAAGGAAAAGCCAGAACCCTAATATTTTATTCTTCCCTTCAAGCGTTGCTCTCTCAGGATGTGCTGGTAATGCACCGTTATGATCAGCAGCCATTATGATTTGACCTCCTTGTCTTCAAGTTCTTCCACTTCAATATGCCAACCGTGGTCGTCTTTGATGGAACGAAGGAACATACAAACCAAAGTCATTGCGAGACCAGCAATTGCTAACCAGTACGTGTTGTTCATTTTATGTGCATAAATAAATCCGAAACCTGCAATTGTTAAACCAACGGACATCATGAAAGGTAAGATGGATGGTGAAGGCATATGAATGGGACCAACTGGCTCTGTATATGTCATCTCTTTGTTACCTGCCATTTTTTCTTTCCACAATGCATCCAAACCACGAACAAGTGGCGTTTGTTTAAAGTTATATTCTGGTGCCGGTGAAGGAATCGTCCACTCGAGTGTACGTCCATCCCATGGATCAGCAGGAGCATCCACTTTCTTACGATTCGTAATTAGGATGTTCACAATGAAGATGATAACACCCACACCCATCAACATCGCACCAACTGTAGAAATTAAGTTACCTGCGTTCAAACCTACATCACCGTCATATGTAAACACACGACGTGGCATACCCATAAGTCCTAGGAAATGCTGCGGGAAGAATGTTAAATGGAACCCAATAAAGAACGTCCAGAAATGTACTTTACCTAATGTTTCATTCAGCATTTTACCGAACATTTTTGGCCACCAGTAGTAAGAACCAGCGAAGATACCCATAATCAAACCACCAACTAACACGTAGTGGAAGTGAGCGATAACGAAGTAAGAATCATGATACTGGAAGTCAGCAGCAGGAACTGCAAGCATAACCCCTGTTGTACCACCCATTACGAAAGTTGGGATAAACGCTGTTGCCCACAAGTTCGCGGCGGAGAAACGGATATGTCCCCCCCATAATGTGAACAACCAGTTGAAAATTTTAACCCCAGTTGGAATTGCAATTGCCATTGTTGCAATCGCGAAGATCGAGTTAGCAACAGGACCCATACCTACTGTAAACATGTGGTGAACCCACACCATGAAACCTAGGAAACCGATCAAAATCGTAGCAAATACCATGGAGCTGTAACCGAACAAACGCTTCGATGAGAATGTACTTACGATCTCAGAGATAATACCGAATGCGGGTAAGATCAAGATATAAACTTCTGGATGCCCAAAGATCCAGAAAAGATGTTCCCAAAGTATGGTGTTACCACCTCTAGCCGGATCGAAAAACGCACCGCCAAAAATACGATCAAACATTAATTCAACTAAACCTACTGTAATCGCAGGAAAAGCAAATAAGATAAGCGCGGATGTAATGAAAGCTGTCCAAGTAAACAGCGGCATACGCATGAAAGTCATTCCTGGTGCACGCATATTAACAATCGTAACGAGGAAGTTAATGCCCCCGATTAGTGTACCAAGACCTGCAATCTGAAGACCCAGCACGTAGAAGTTCATACCGGAATGTTCAGCAAGCGTAGATAACGGTGCATATGCTGTCCAACCAGCATCAGGCACTTCGCCAACTAACCAAGATACGTTCAGTAGGATTCCCCCGAAGAAGAATAACCAAAATCCGAGTGAGTTAACAAAAGGATAGGCAACGTCCCGCGCCCCAATCTGAAGAGGGACGAGTGCATTCATAAAACCAAAGATCAATGGCATCGCTGCCAAGAAAATCATGGTTGTACCATGCATCGTTGTCAATTCATTAAAAGTCGTACCAATAAACAATTTGGAACCTGGAAACATGAGTTGAAGACGAATAAGTAATGCTTCAAGTCCGCCTAGGAGGAAGAAGAATCCGCCTGCGAAATAGTAAAGCTTACCGATTTTTTTGTGGTCAACGGTGGTTAGCCAATCCATTAATCCACTATATCGTTTCACTTGATGATGCCCATGAGCATGTGCCAACGTGTTAACCTCCTTTTTTCCAAAAATTCTTATTTCAAGGTATTTAAGTATTTCACAATTTCGTCAATTTCGTTGTCTTTTAAAGGCACTTTCGGCATCTTATTGCCGACTTTTTCTTCTTGTGGATCTTTAATCCATGCTTTTAGATTCGCGTCGTCATGCTTGAGGATACCTGCGATTTTCTCGCGGCTTGCAAATCCGTTCAAGTTCGGACCGAATGACCCTGTTTTCACATCTGTTGCGTGACAGCTCATACAATTTTGTTTAAACAGATCCTGTCCTTTTTGTGCATCTGCTGATACCGTAGCAGGTGTCTTCATCTTGTTCACCCAAGCATCGAAGTCTGCATCCGTCTTCGCGATAACTTTAAAGTCCATCAAACTATGCGAGTCCCCGCATAACTCTGCGCACTTCCCGCGATAAATACCAGGCTCATCTGCTTGCAATGGTAACGTATTCACACCACTACCTACGTTCGTATCGATTTTACCTCCAAGTGACGGAACCCAGAAAGAGTGCGTTACATCGGCGGATGATAATTCGAACGCAATCTTCTTACCAGCCGGAATAACTAAATCTTGTGCTGTATGTATGCCGAGTGTCGGATACTCGAATTCCCACCAGAATTGGTGTCCAGTAACTTTGACTAGAAGAGCGTCTTTGTCTTTTCTCAAATCTTCTGAGCTTTTAAACGTTGTGTTAATTGTCGGAACCGCTAGGATGACCAAAAGGATAATTGGAATAACTGTCCAAATCACCTCTAACAGATGGCTTCCCTCAACTTGCTTTGGAACGCCTGTCTGTCCCTTGCGCTTACGGAAACGAATAATAACATAGAAATAAATTAAGAATACAACGACTACGACCGAGACCATGATGATAATACTTAGCATCATCAGATCAAATTGGCCCTGCGCATAAGGACCTCTTGGAAGTAATGCTGACTGAGAAGGATCACCGCAGCCTGCAAGTAAAAGCGACATCACCGCAAATAGGGGGACAAGACGCCACATCTTTTTCCACTGACTCATAAAGTTCATCAACCCCACTTCAAAACCATTATTTTTAGCACGAACTTAACCCATTGTCAACCAACCACATCACACTTCATTTAATATAAATTCAGTATACTTCTTTGTCAATCGAATTGGACGCCCCATTGAGCATAGTTCACAAATTGTTCTAAAAAGTCAATCACATGCGAAATTTATTACAAGGTTTTTTTCTATATTAATGAAGAAATGTAAAGTAAAACGCTCAATTCAAGTATTTTTTGCGGTTTTGCTGTGAAAGGTTATAATTAGATATTCCGATTACGGATTTGATCGTAGAGAAAAAGGAGACTTTTAACCAAATGACATTGAATTTTGCCGATTTAGGCGTACGTACAGAGCTCGTAAATGTACTCTCAAAAAATGGAATAACAGACCCTACTCCAATACAAAAAGAAGCGATCCCCCCTACTCTAGCTGGCGGTGATGTTATTGCGCAAGCTCAGACAGGTACGGGTAAAACACTTGCTTTTGCACTACCGATGCTTGAACGGATTCGGACGGAGAATGCTGCGATTCAAGGATTGATCTTAACTCCAACTCGCGAGTTAGCCATCCAAATTACAGCCGAAATGAATAAACTCGCACCCACAATGGGTGTCGGCGTGTTAGCTGCATATGGTGGACAAGATGTTGAAAAACAACTTCACAAGTTAAAAGGCAACATTCACATGGTTGTAGCAACACCTGGGCGCCTGCTTGATCACATGCGCCGTGGCTCTGTCGATCTTAGCCAAATTAAGATGCTTGTTCTTGATGAAGCGGATCAAATGCTGCACATGGGCTTTTTGAAAGAAGTAGAAGAAATCATTCAAGCAACACCTTATCGCCGTCAAACGATGCTATTCTCTGCAACGATGCCAAATGCAATTCGGGGACTAGCGTTGCAATATATGCGTGAGCCAAAAGAAATTCGGATTGAGCCGAAACAAGTGACAATCAAAGAAATCGAACAAATTGTTGTCGAGACTACGGATCGCGCGAAGGAAGATACACTCTGCCAAATGCTAATTGATCTAAAACCATTCTTGGCGGTTGTATTCTGCCGTACAAAGCGCCGTGCTGCTGCTCTTAATGAAGCCTTACAAGAACGTGGCTTCTCTTCGGATGAGCTGCATGGGGATCTAAGCCAAGCGAAACGTGAAGGTGTAATGAAACGTTTCCGCGAAGCGAAAATCCAAATTCTGATTGCAACGGACGTTGCTGCACGTGGTATTGATGTGGAAGGTGTTACACATGTGTTCAACTATGACATCACACCTGATGCAGAGAGCTACATTCACCGTATTGGTCGTACAGGTCGTGCTGGAGAGCGCGGAACTGCGATTACATTTGCGACAGCAAGAGATCGCAATAGCTTGGAATTGATTGAACGTACATTAGGACATTCGATTAAAAAGCAACGCGGACAGTACACAAGTACAAAATCAAATGAGCGTCAAGATGAAGTGTCCTATACGACTTCACAAGGACGTAACGCAGGGAAATCCCGTAGTGACCGTGGAAACAGTCGCTTTACGGGGAACGATCGTGGTGGACGTGATAGCGGACGTAAGACACGCAGTGAGTACCAACGCAACGTGCTCAAACGTGGACAACGTTCCGGCAGCAGTGATGGTGAGTCTGAGGTGCCACAAGGTCCATGGCGCCGCAGCACTGAAAGCGAAGCTGAGCGTATCATCGAACGTGTAGAGCGTTCCGCACAACGTGCAGCACGCAACAGTGCAGATCGCGTAGCTACACGCAGTGTTCGAGCTGAACGTGAGGGGTCTAGTGAGCGTGGTGGCAATACACGCGGTGGAGCGCAAGCGAAGCGTGGCGGACGCGATGGCGGTTCACAGCGCTGGGAAGGTCGCGACAGCGATACACGCGGTACGGCGCGCGGCGGGTTTGGTGGCCGCGGCGAGGCGCAGCAACGCGGCGGGCGCGATGGTGCTGAGCGCGGTGCGGCGCGCGGCGGGTTTGGTGGTCGCGGTGAGGCGCAGCAACGCGGCGGGCGTGATGGTGCTGAGCGCGGTACGGCGCGCGGCGGGTTTGGTGGCCGCGGCGAGGCGCAGCAACGCGATGGACGCGATGGTGCTGAGCGCGGTACGGCGCGCGGCGGGTTTGGTGGTCGCGGCGAGGCGCAGCAACGCGGGGCGCGCGATGCCGCTGAGCGCGGTGCGACGCGCGGCGGGTTCGGTGGCCGCGGCGAGGCGCAGCAACGTGATGGTCGCGGCAGCGCACGCAGTAGCTTTGGTGGCGGACGCAAGCAAGGCGGTAGCCGTAAACGTTAATTTAAATGCACGATAGGATACCCGAATGACATTGATGGATCATATTTCATCAATGTCATTTTTTTATTAAAAATTCAGTAATTATATAAAAAGATCAACGCTCGGAATGTTTATTACTGGCATTCGCATATAAAATAAACTACAATAAAGAATAACATTGACCCATTGCTGGACTGTTGAGACTCGAAGACACAAGTATTTATCCCAACGAGGTTTTCCAAAGAAGGGAGTGTTCATTCTATGTACAGATTGAAAGATGACGAAATACTATTCGTATTCACGGGCCCCCATGGTGCAGGTCGCAAAACAGTAGCCGAAATGTCTGGTGCCACACTAGGCGTTAAGCAGGTGTTATCCTATACGACTAGACCGCCCCGCCAAACGGAGGTAGAGGGTCAAGACTACCGATTCATCTCCCCTGTCGAATTTGCAAACGCGCAAAATAACGATGAGTTTCTTGAGGTCAAACAGATTGACAATCATTTTTACGGTGTAAAAAGCCAAGATGTTGCTACGATGCTGCGAGAGCGTGGAAGCGCGTTCCTGATCCTGAACTCAGCCGGAGCTTCTACATTAAAAGAATTGTACGGCGATAAACTCGTCCGGATCTTGATCTATGTAGACCGCAAAACGTTATTACAGCGTATGAAAGAAAATGGGGAATCTGACACTGATATCGAGCGTTACATGTCTCATTATGATGAAGAAGTGTCTTATCGCAGTCAGTGCGAGCATTTCTTTGAGAATGTTGATCTCGCCCATACGGTTTTTGACCTTACCAAAACTTTAGACAATTACTTAAATCGCAACCTAGTCGATTTGGACTGATTCATTCTAGCCCTAAACGCTGAGCGTTTGGGGTTATTTTTATTTTTGCGAGCATCGCCTGTACGATTAAGGAGGATTTTATCCGATGAAGATCATTTCAATTGAACCGACGCCAAGTCCTAACTCCATGAAATTAACGATGGATCAATCACAGCCTAATGGCGTTCGAATGACATATGACAAAGACAATGCATCTCGCGCACCCGAATATGTGCAGCAACTCCTTCAAATTCCTGATGTGAAGAGTGTGTTTCTGGCCGCAGATTTCATCGCGCTAGATCGTAAGCCAAAAGGAGACTGGCAGCTCATCTTAGCCGCAGCCAGAGAGGTGTTCGGCAATCAAGATCAAAGGGCTCAAGTGCAAACTGTGGATGCTAGTACCGATGCATGGGGCGAAGTACAAGTATTCCTTCAAAAATTCCGCGGCATCCCTCTGCAAGTACGGGTTCGTGCTGGAGCAGAGGAAGTTCGAGCAGCTATGCCACAACGATTTAATGATGCTGCAATGCAAGCTACCGCTGCCTCCCCCAGCTTATTGAAAGAGCGTCATCTCGACGAGTTTGGCACACGTTATGGTGAACTAAACGAAGTGCTAGAAACCATTGTTCAAGAGGTCGATGCATCTTACGACGATGAGACATTAAAGTTGTTGATGCAGCAAGCTGCACAAAGTGTGGCCGAATACGCAGCTCTGTCTGAGGAAAGCAAGATTGTGAAACGCAAATTAACACCGGAAGAAATCCAAACACAACTTCAACATGAAGATTGGAAAAAGCGCTATGCAGCGTTAGACTCCATCGATCCATCACCTGAATCGATGTCGACACTTGTCCAACTTCTTCAAGATGAGCAAACGTCTATTCGTCGTCTGGCGATGGTCTTGTTAAGTCAAATTAAAGACCCAGCCGTGCTGCCGCATCTATATGAAATGCTGCAAGATCGCTCTCCTGTTCTTCGCCGCACAGCAGGCGATTCATTATCCGATATCGGCGATCCAGCCGCCATTCCAGCCATGATCGGAGCCCTGCAAGATGACAACAAGCTCGTTCGCTGGCGTGCAGCTCGATTCTTATACGAAGTAGGCGATGAAACAGCTCTAGAAGCACTGCGCCAAGCAGCAGAAGACGTGGAATTTGAAGTTCGCATGCAAGCGAATATCGCACTTGAGCGCATCGAAAGCGGACAAGAAGCCGAAGGCACGGTATGGCAGCAAATGACAAGACGTCAAAGTGCAAATAACAACGAAGTATAATCTGTTCCAAAATAACCCCCTCTTACCTTGTGAACAAAGAGAAGAGGGGGTTTGTTTTCACTCCAACGTGGTAACAATGATAGAGGTTATCTTACTACTTAAACCTATCTCGTTATCGGAGGAATATGATGAACATTTACTTGGAAATTACGCTTCGCGCCCTATGTGCTTTTACAATTCTGATGCTCACCTCACGCGTTTTAGGGAAGCAAACATTAGCGCAAATGACGTATTTTGATTTTATATCCTCGATTACACTCGTCGTGATTACGGCAAATATCGTGTTTAATACTACATACAAAGTGCTTCACTTGGCCTTCTCCCTTTTACTGTTCGCCGCTATCATCCTAATCGTCGCGCAAATTGCCCTCAAAAGCCGAAAGTTTCGGAAGCTATTAGCAGGCGACCCTACAATCATTATTCAAAATGGTAAAATACTAGAAAAAAACATGCGGAAAATGCGCTACACCCTGGATTCCTTGAATCAGGAGCTGCGTGAGCGCGATATTTTCAATATTAATGAGGTACTGTATGCCATATTAGAAATCAATGGTATATTAACCGTATTAAAGAAACCAGAGTATCGGACTGTCACCCGCAAAGATCTATGGATCGCTTCACCAACCGAGAAAAAACTACCGATCGAGCTCATTATGGACGGTACAGTCATTGATAAGAACTTATCCCAGAATAACCTTACTCCCGATTGGCTCAACAAGCAATTAATGAAACACCACTTGGAAGTGAAGGACGTCACCTACGCAGTGCTTGGCGGTAACAAGCAGTTATACATCGATACGTACGACGATCATCTTCAATCGCCGATGGATGAGGAATAAGTTCGAAAATAAACCATTCTTTCCTCAATCGTCGGATGTGAGCCGGTAAACCACTGTACGAGAGTTGGCTCTGTCACAGGAGCAAGTGATTCCTTAGCAATTTTCTGAAAAGCACGGATTGCAGCATCGCCATCATGTGTCAGTTGCATTGCATACACATCAGCCCTGTGCTCCAAAATCCGAGAAAATCCATTCTGAATCGGACTTGACACAAAGCTCAGTACAGTAATGATAACCAGCAGCATCGGATACGCAGCAAAGTCCCCCCGACCTCGCATCTCGAATCGGCTGCCCCACTTTCCTATCGCCCAGGTAAACAGCCAGAAGCCCCCGCCAATCACCACAAGACTCGATATCAATCCAAATGCAAGCCCCCAGTAAATGTGTTTCTCCACGTAATGTCCCATTTCATGTGCCATAATCGTCAAAATTTCGTCTGTCCGCAGTTTCTCAAGTGTCGTATCCCAGAGCACAATTCGTGCATTTGAACCGATTCCGTTCACATACGCATTAATACCGCCCGTCCGCTCCGACATGTTCACTTGGTACACATCATTAGCCGGAATATGCGCTTGATTGGCCAATTGTAAAATATTTTGTTTAAGCTCCCCATTTTGAAGAGGTTGAAACGTATGAAAGAGTGGATCGATCACAACGGGCTGCAAAAATGTTGCAAATAGTGTAAGTGGGATCGTAATGATCCACATCCAGAGCCACGCACGTTTACGGACTTTACGCAGCAGAATGTAAATAATGCCGAATACAAATGCAGTTCCAAGCCATTCCAACCAAAAGCTCTTGATTAAATCCGTGATCCACATGGCTGTAGATTCTTTAGACACCCCGTACGTGCGGCTGAAGAGATGGAAAGCATATTGGAGTGGAACGAAAATAAGCGTAAGCGCCAGCGAGAAAAAGAGCACATATGCAGGAAACTGCAGGAACGGTGAGCGGAACCATTTTTCGATAAGCGTCCGAAGACCAGTTGAAAATCGGAACAACCCAATTAATACCCCAATCATCAAAAAAGGTTGTACAAAAAAGTACCACGTTCCCAGCCTCGACATCATCTCTGCACGGTGAATTTGATCATTTGTCATAAAGGTATGCGGATCAATCAGCGTACCGGAGAAACTGGCGTCTACGCCAAAAAAGTTCCCCTTCCACACATACCAAGCGACTATGGTCCCATATCCAACAAGCAGTCCGATATAATAGACCCAAAACTTCCTCATGACGACCGCCACCTCCTACTTTCTATCCGCTTAAACTTTTCCCTCATATCTATGTACAGCTTGTGCACATTAGCACTATACGTTTCCCTGCTCCATTCCCAATGTCTCTCCATGTAAAAGAATATGCAGTCGTTCCTTCGCTAATCCCTGCTTATCCCATTCGGCTTTCAGCCGATCCAGCGCTTCCTTAGGTGTATCATCTGCTAGACGGAATGCGCCATAGTGCATCGGAATGAACTGCTCCGCTCCAACGTCTAGGAAAGCCTGAACCGCCTGCTCTGGGTTAACGTGCTGCGCCTTCATGAACCATTCTGGTTCATAGGCTCCAATCGGAATTAATGCGGTGTGGATGTTGTAGCGCTCACCAATCATTTTGAATCCACGGAAATAACCACTATCTCCTGCAAAATAAACCGTACGCGGATCATCTGCCGATGTCCGAATTATATAACCACCCCATTGGGATGTATTCGTATCAAGTAGGGTACGTTTTGTCCAATGCTGGGTCGGGACAAAATGAATTTCTACTCCTTTTACAGCCGTCTGCTCCCACCAAGCCAACTCTTGCACATTCGCAAATCCCTTACGCACCATCTTCACCTTCAAGCCTTTTGGTACTAGCAAGAGCGGATGATGTTTGCGCTCAATCGCTCGTAGCGACGCTACATGCATGTGATCATAATGGGAATGAGAGAGTAGAATCACATCAATGGCAGGCAGTTCATCCAACGTAAGTCCCGGTGGTGCAAGTCGCTTCGTAAGCGCCATACTCCCTGCCCAGACAGGGTCAGTTATGATATTTAATCCGCCATGCTGAATGAGAAATGTAGAATGCCCGATCCACGTCACGGTCGTTACCGTCCGATTAGCTCCGAGATACGCAACTTCTTTATTCGGGCATGCCGCGACTGCGAATGAGAAATCCTTTACTTTCTTCCGACGTTCCTGACGCCATTTCATCAATTGTCCGAATGAATTAGACATTGGGACACCATCTAAATTCTCATAACGTTCTCTTGCCATAAGTAACAACCGCCTCTTTGTAGGTTTGACATTTATGAGCTTGCGCTCTATGTTTAAAGGTACATGAAACAAGCTAATTAAAGGGGAATATAAATGATGGATATGACGCAAAAAGAAATGGAACAGCAGCTTCGCCAAAACTATGAACGTGATGAGCGCATGATGGCGCTTGTGTTCGCCCAGTGGTGCGTGAATCACAATCTCGACCCTGTAGAGGTATATCGCAAAGCATACCCGCATCAGGAGACAAGCCCTGCACTTGTGGAAATGTTGGAGCTAACCGTACCCAAGGAAGAAGCCGGTGAGATCGAGCATGACACCTTACTTGGTGTTCTATCCCTGTTCGATAATTCCGATCTTGCCGCTGTTGTGATGGAAGAAATTCAATCGCTTCGTAAAACGAAATAATAGCCTACCTCTAATGATACAGAACTTATTATCCAATGTAAAAAAAGACCAATTGCATGTACTTCGCAATTGGTCACTAAAAAAACAGCGCAAGGTCTATGACCTGCGCTGTTTTTTATTTTCATTATTTTTTAGTAACGGGAATGATTGCCTTACCCAAAGGGATAACAGATCTTCCAAAATGCTGATTGAGCACGTTGCCTGCACAACCGTAGAAACTTGCAAGGGCAATCAATAACTCCGAGATCCCTGCAACAGTTTTCATAGTCTCAGGTGCGATCTCAAAGGAGTAAGCAGATAAACCTATGAATAAGAAATCAATAAAGATGAAAATAATAAACAAGTTTTTGTTCGTACCCATCGCGCCGAAAGTCATGAATAAGGAGAAAATCAAATACCCGATATAAGCTACGCCTAGCTGTTTATGATCCACGGCAGCTGCAAGCGTAGAACCGAATACGCCAGCTTCAATCATCCAACCGGCACCTACTGCGAACCAGAAAAATGCGAATGCACCAAATGCAGTTGTTCCAAATACATTATTGCGTTTGGAATCGTTAATGCAGGCAAACAATTGGGCAAATGCACCTAAAAAGATTGCCCAAGGCAATATAAATGCCACACCACTTGTTAAACCTAGCTTTTGTGTGGATGCGACAAGCGTAACCATCGCTAGTCCGAATAATCCAAGCGCTGACGGGTCAGCGTTCGTAATTTTTACAGGTTGAATCTGCATATACGTATCTTCCTCCATGATGTACATCTCGTAGTATTTTTCAAAATAATTAGACACAAAACTATACCATAGTACATGTTTTGCACCTGGGAAACAAGTGGAAATATAGTCCAATTCACAAGGATGAAATAAAGGTGGTTCACATGCCATATTTTGAAAAAGATGATAAGAAAAATAAACAAGACCGTTCTTTCTTCTGGCTCATTATTCTTAACAGCTTATTCGCTGCCGCCAATGCACTATCGAGCACATTCGTAGGCGTATACTTGTGGAAAGCTAGTAACGATTATACCGTAATCGGCTGGTTCACACTCATGACATATCTTACAATGGCACTCACGTTCTGGATTGCTGGCAAATGGGTCAAGGAAGGGAATAAGATGAACTGTCTGCGAGTTGGAGTTGCTGCATCTGCGGTATTCTATTTATGCGTGTTGATCCTAGGGACAAGCAGCGTGTCCTATGTGTGGTTACTAGGTATTTTGCAAGGTGCTGCATCGGGGTTATTCTGGGTTGCCTATAATGTTATCTACTTTGAGGTGACAAGCCCAGATGACCGAGATCGGTTTAATGGATGGGTTGGCGCACTCGGTTCATTATCCGGGATGATTGCGCCATGGATTTCCGGTTTCATCATTGTACATATGCCCGATGAGCGGGGGTATTCGCTAATTTTCTCCATTTCTATGGGCATCTTTATTCTTGGCGTGATCGTCAGCTTTTGTTTGACGAAGCGTGAGCCAGTTGGGGTGTATGCGTGGTCACATAGCTGGGACCATTTTAAGAATAAGAATACGCCTTGGAAAAGAATTTGTGGAGCGCTCGCGGCACAAGGGTTTAGAGAAGGTGTGTTTGGGTTTATAATCGGACTGCTCGTCTATATCGCGACTTCTAGTGAGCAAAAGCTTGGCAACTTTGCACTTATTTCTTCAGGTGTCGCTTTTGTGAGCTTTTGGGTTGTAGGGCGTTATTTGAAGAGAACGTGGAGAAGCATAAGTATGGGAATCGGTGCAATCAGTATGGCGGGGTTGATTGTTCCTTTTTTCTGGCGGATCGATTATACGACTCTGCTGCTCTTTGGTGTCGGGACTTCTTTATTCATTCCGCTTTACACCCTACCCATTACCTCAGCCGTATTCGACCTTATTGGCAGTAATGATGAAAATGTCAGATTACGGGAGGAGTTTATCGTTCTAAGAGAACTTGCTTCAAATGCAGGCCGCATACTGGGGGTTATCGTCTTTATAATGGTGTTGTCTTGGCGTACAGATCCGCTTATTATTAGCATTCTACTTCTTGTCATTGGCAGCTCGCCTATTGTCTGTACGATACTGCTGCGCAAGCAATTAACTCAGACGTCGTCTACGAAATAAACCTTGAACATCGCTAACCCACCCTCACATCGTATATAATGGACATCATTAATCTTGAAGTGAGGGGTGTTATGGATGAACAATCTACAACTCTTGTTAATCGGTCTATTCGTCATCATGAATATCGTAAGTTATGGAACCATGGCAAACGACAAGCGCCGTGCGGTCAAGCATCAGCGCCGCGTTCCTGAGAAAAAGCTATTCCTGCTAGCTGCATGCGGCGGTGCCATTGGTGCACAGATTGCGATGATTCGCAAACGTCACAAAACCAAGCATCTCAGCTTCCGCCTCGGGATCCCTCTCTTACTCGTGCTAAGTGTAGGGATATACGGTTATTTATTCACGCTCATTCGATAAGGAGCTTGGACTTATAGCATAATAAACGATTCCAAGATAATACCCGCTGTCTCTTCAATCGCTTTATCGGTCACGTTAATAATAGGGCAGCCTAGCTGCTTCGCAAGCTCTTTAGCAAAATCCAATTCTTCCGTGATTCGCTGCTTGGTCGCATATTTGGAGCCATCAGGTAAGCCGAGCGCGCGCAGGCGTTCCGTTCTTATTTTAAACATTTGCTCGAAGTCCATCGTCAGACACACAATTCGTGAACCTGGTACTTGGAACAACTCCGCTGGGGGTTTCATCTCAGGCAATAGCGGCAGATTAGCTACTTTAAAGCCTTTATGTGCTAAGAACATACTCAGGGGTGTCTTCGATGTCCGCGACACCCCAATTAAGACGATATCCGCCTCTGGCATCGCATTCGTCTCACGTCCATCATCACACCGAACCGTAAATTCAATGGCTTCTACCCTACGGAAATAATCTTCATCCAGCGTATGCAGCAGACCTGGCTTACGGCTTGGGGAGTCCCCAAACGTATCGATAAAAGCTTGCATCATCGGGCCCATGACGTCCACCGCATGCACCTGAAGGCGTCTTGCCTCTTCCTTCATCACTTTGCGAAGCTCTGGCTCTACGAGTGTATAAGCGATAAAACCGCCTGTGCTCGCAACCTCTTGCACCGCCATACGAATGTCTGATTCCTGGTGAAGATGACTAATCCTCCGTAAACGAACGGGATGGTTATAAAATTGACGAATCGTCGCTCTTACCACCGTCTCCGCGGTCTCCCCTACCGAATCCGAACAAATCGTAATCGTTGGTTGTCCATCTAATTTCATCTATGTGTAACCTCCTTAAATCCTAGTCTACTATCCAATTATCATACCATAATTCGTGCCAACAAAACGATTCAAAGGCAGGTTATAGATCGTTCAACCATCTGGCAGACCTCGGAATAAAGTCTTATACAGTTACACAAAAAAGGTCACTGGACGACTCATCCAATGACCTCTTGTACGACTATGTGTAGTGCGTTAGTGTGTTCCCCCTGATCGGAAATCATCATAGGAAGATTGGTCCGCGTGGTAGAACAGCACGTCCCCATCTTGCAGTTGAAACGTCACCCCGTATGGATCTGTAAAGCTCCGACGATACCCTTCTAGGGTCCACTGATTCCGGTTCGGATCCGTTTGCAGCATCGCTGGCGTGTGAATATATTGGAGATGAGGATGATTGAGATCCTTGTTCTGAATCGTCTCTAGATTGAAATTGACGATGATGTAGCCATTTTTCAGGAATATCGGTGATTTCTCGTCCAGTACATTTTTGATGCCATAATCCGGAATGTTCGTACCCTTCTTCACCACATAGGCCGCAGCTGGAATGCTGTATTCACCATACCATTGCTGCTCTGCGGCATTTACTCGATATGGATTCACTCCTTGTGGTACGGCTTGCTGTCCTATGAAAGTACGTACGTCCGAAGGCAGTAATTCAATATTGTAACCGCCGATATAGGTCTTTTCTTTTACATGATCCGCATAGGCTCCGCCATAGGTTGCTTTGTCCATTTTCCAATTCTGAAGGGATGCATATAACTCCCACAGGGCGTTGGACGATCTTGCGATCTCGCTGGCAGGGATGTTACGCAGCCGTTGATCCAGCACCATGTATTTCTTCAGAACATCGTCTACGGACCCAATGCGGATAAAACGTTTATCATCCGAATGATAATACAGATCGACCTCTTGCTTATTCTGACCGTTCTTATCTACATAGTAAAAGGTTGGCGTAACGCGAATCGAATCCCCGAATCGGAACATGTCACCCTTCGTTTTCATATCAAACTTGAACGTATACCCCGTCTTCACCGCAACATTGCGATGTCCCTGCTCGGGATGACTACCTTGACGAATTGGCAGTAGGAATGGAGCCTGATTCCCTCTCGCATCACCATCAATCTGATTCGGACCTGTCCAATAGTAGTTGCCGGTATGTGTGCTATCGCCTTGCTTCTTTCTAAATACAGTTTCCCAATTAAAATCTGCAATGTCTGTGATTCGAAAATCATAAAGTCTACCAACTACATCAACAGGAATTACATCTGATGCGACGTGATGTATCAGATCCAAGTTCGCATGACGCTCATTTGTAAAAGGATCGGGTGCGTTCTCCGCAATCGTACGGAATAACACGTCATAGAATCCTTCATCGACCCACACTGGCATAAAAAAAGTCGTTGCTATTTGTGTAACAGGTATGGAGATCCAAGTCTCCTTCGGGTAAAAAATCGACTTATCCCCACTATATACATCAAAAGGGAACCATACCTGCTTATCTCTTACATACTTCGCATAATCTCGATCTCCATAGCCTGGGATGTTGCGATGCTGCCCATCTGTCGGCATATAGACCGTGAATGGTCGATCCAGAATAGTCGCAGATCGCTCCCATGCAGGTACTGTCTTCTGATTATGTGCTTTATCATCCGAGATGGATGCATAGATAACAACTGGGGTATGTACCGTAACGGTATTGATGTTGTTGATCGGAAAATTCTTATCGGCCCCGCCCTTAATGTTACCGGGTGTGATGAGCTTATAATAAATGGTCCCACTTGAAGGCTGGTCAGCCTTGTTGATAAGCGATTTACTGATTACATACCCACTTCCGTAGAGGACATTTTCATTAATGCGCTGTGGTTGTGGAATTTGGCTAGGTGAAGGTGCTGAAGTTTCTGTCGCTGAATCATCCATGATCACAGATCCATTAAAGTTAAGAAAATCATTCTTCACTTGGTTTTTTCCAACAGCTCCATCCGCGTTCGATTTAAAGTCTTCGGAAGGTGGTGTCTTACCTGATACCTCCTGCGTGCCTAAATCCACACTTTTACAAGATGCAGGCTTAACATGGTCGGATACGGCATCCGCGTTTCTAGCATCTACTGTTGGAGGCGTGTAACCGCTTGGTGTAAGTTCGACACTTCCACTTAGTGCATAGTTCTCCATCGTGGCTTTTTCAATCTTATTGACTTCCAGATTATCGATCACCCAATACGAGAAATCTCGATTGATATCGTAATCTTTCTTAACGGTCTTCGTGTCTTCCTTTTTAACCGGAGGTAGTGGCTTGCCGTCTTTATCCTTACCACCAGGTTCTTCCCACGTCATGTGATACGTTTTGGTTACCGTTACCTTAAACGTATATTTGCCCTTTTTGTTCGTAAATTTGTTCTTGAACAAATATTCGAGTCCAAAGGCGTTGGCATATAAGCTTTCTGAGGTTGGGATGCCTTGCAGAACATCGAATTGCTCGGCATGACGCGTGTCGGCTTTGATGACGCCATCGGATTGGGGATCGCTCGCTTCACCAGTCATGGATGAAGCGTCGCTGGGACCAGTGAGGGTGGCGGAACAATCTCCGCCGCCTGGATCTGGACCAGGATCACAACCGGGATCTCCAGGTTTACATTCTTCACCATCTTCATAATATGCGACAATTTCTATCTGAGGGAACTCATATACTTTATCTAAGAAAGTCAATTCCCAATTGTTGTTAAACTGAATTTTTCTATTCGGGGAGGTACTTATTTCTATCCCCTTAATATCAAATAACGCCAAGTACCAAAAATGTAATTTCTTTGACTTTAAATCAAGCTGTTTCGTTACAACTTTTTTAACTGAAGGATAGCTTGAACCACCAATTATCGGATCATAATCTACTTTTACATCCTTTAGTTTTTCTAAATCAACTTTTATAGATCCACTTTGATCAGATAATTGAGTAGTTTTAATATCATGATTCCGATAATCCCATGCTTCATCTCCACGTGTAATCGGTGTATCCCCTTTATTTGCTCCACCGGAATCAATTGATACAAACCTTGATTTGTCTGGTGGAAATGGCCCTCCATCTGTTTCATTACCTGTCCGTGGTAAGCTTGCCCATAACGCTCCTGAAGCTTGGGGTTGGTCATATACTCCTTTATTCCAATAGAACATACGCCTTCCTTCAAAGTCATACATCCAAACATTTTGATTATTTTCCCCACGCCACCATGTAAAATCTCCGACACTTGTCTCTTCCGAGTTTGTTACCTCGATCGTATTAATACTTGGGATATCTCCTACTTTAAATATATTCCCACCTACTTTAGAAAGTGGCTTCCCTATTTTTTCTTTAGTAATTTTATTTCTTAAGGAAACCTCAGTTATATTCTTCCCTGGAGGTGGGGCAGGAATGGTGATATTATCATAGGTCCACTTAGAATAACCACTAATAATATTGTCTTTATATTTTTGAATTACATAAGAATCCGGCACTTGTAGATCAACAACATAGTCAGGCTCAGCAGCAATAGCTAGTCTAGGAAATAACCCAATGATAAGACTTATTGCAAGCAAAGTAGAACAATATTTTCTCATAGTCCCTCCTAGTTATTAATTTCTAATTTAGTTCCTGTGTTCATTAATTCAGGGATTGGTCTATTAAATTTGCTAATAACGTTAAAAATGATTTTTCCAAAAGGTTCAGATACATAGTTTCCTTTAGGGAAAATTTGACCTGTAACATAGGTGGTTATGGAATTTTCCTTTACTTTCAGTACTCCATTTGAAAATTGATTCGGGTCATTAACTTCCAATGGATCTAGTTGAAATCTCCTATTCGTCGAATCATTTACATCGCTTAGACGACTCGATATTTTTGCATATGCACTCATAATTGAGTCAAAGTTAGCAACGTTTTTCTTCACAGTAAGTTTATTGACAGATACAACTACATACGCATTATTCGTCGGTAAATCTACAACTTTCCTGTTGGATACATCATAACGTTTAGATCCATCAGGAATTAAATGGCGATTCGGATCATTCGGATCGTCTAGGTCAATTACCACGAACTTCTCCGTCTCCGCAATGTAATTCCCATCAGCTTCTTCCACATACATTAAATCATCTCGAAATTTTTCATACTCATTACTATTCGATCCTTTTACAGACATCTTGGAAAAATACCTTGGCAACATCGACATAATATTCGTCTTATGCCAGTAAATTTCTGCCCCAGAAATCGCATATTTATCAACCGGCAACTTCTTCCCTGCTTTGATATCCGTTACTCGGTTTACAATTGCAATTGCTTGCGCTCTTGTCGTTGATCCATCAGGTGATACCTCGCCATTTCCTTCCCCATGAATAATCCCCACCTTAGCTGCTTCCCACATCCATTGTTTGTCCTCAATAGCACCATATTCATATTTGAGTCCTGCAGCTCTGCCTGCTAACATCGACATTTCTTTACGAGGAATTACTTCATCTAAGCTCGTTACTGTGAAATCATTTTTATAAAATCCTGCTTTAGTTGCAGCTTCTACATAGCGGTCATACCAATTCGAACCTCCATTTTGAACAGGTAGCTTTAAGCTACTTGCCATCAACTTAATAAATTCTGCTCTAGTCACATTGTTATCAGGACGAAATGTTCCATCTTCATAACCCGATGCGATTCCACTTTCGACTGCTTTTACGATATCTTTTTCCGCCCAATGGGACTGTATATCTGTAAAACTTTTTGAAACCACTGCAGATACCCTTGTATCTTCACTCTTAGCCTGCAACAAACTCCCATTACCTATAAGTCCAAAACCAGCTACTGCCACTAACATAGACGTGCCTAGCAATATTCCTTTTTTCGATTTCATCATGATTTGCCCCCTTGTATATGCACCGTTAAAATATTCATTCTTCTGAAATTTATAAAAATAATTTATCCTCCTAATCCATGCATGTTCCTACCAATTTTAACTCATTTGGTTAATCTAGTAAATTATTTATATCCTTAATATTGGAAAAAAAGTGCCCAACCTGAATAGGCTGGGCACTCGCTGCTTGCGAAGTATTTTTACGTATACATTTATTATTTCACAACAACAATACGATCTTCTGTCTTCGGATTTAGCGTCTTCATTTTAATGATAGCTTCTTCCATCAAGTCGTAGAGCGTTATGCCTGTATTTAATGCATTCTTTTGCTTCAATGTCTCGTAGCCATCGCCACCAGAGATCATGAAGTCGTTCGTAGCTACTTTGTAGGATTTATTCAAGTCAAGCTCTTTACCGCCGATTTTCACTTCAACTACACGGGAACCTGCTGGTTTTGCAGGGTTGTAAGTAAAGGACATACCACTGATTTGTGGGAAGCGTCCGCCACCTGTTTCCACTTGGCTCACACCGTTCTCAAGAGCAGCTTTCAGGTCGCTACCTTTCACTTCAACAACAGCTAAAGTGTTCGGGAATGGGAATACCGTTTGAAGCGCTTTTTTCGTGATATCACCTACAGCGATTTTTTCACGGATTCCTCCACCGTTCGTGATGGCTACATCTGCTTCATGTCCAGGAATAGATTGTGTACGCTCACGCATAATATCAGCCGTTAAGTTACCAAGGTTTGTTTCTTTATAACGTACTTGTGTACGATCTCCATCCAGGTTCACTTCAGCTTTAGCAATCACAATGTTAAGTGCATCGTCGATTTTTTTCGCTACTTCGTCCACCATTTTTTGAACGGCTGGGTCTGCTGCTACTTTCTCATCGTACTCTTTCAATCCGCCAGAGAATTGAACAAGTTCGTTCTTGAAGTAGAACAAGTCCGCGCGACCCAAAGATTTACCATACTCCCAATCTTGTACGATGTATGTACCGTTCACCAATTTCGGCTCTTTTAAAGGTGTATGTGTATGTCCGCCAACGATTAAGTCGATGCCAGGAACATTTTTCGCAATTTGCTCATCGATGTCCACACCTACGTGTGATACAACAACGACATGGTCTGCTTTCTTTTTAAGTTCAGGCACGATTTTCTTAGCAATTTCAACTGGGTTCTTGACCGTTAAACCTTTTACATGATCCGGGTGTGTAAGAATTGGCGTTTCTTCTGTTACAAATCCAAGGAATGCAAACTTCTTACCACCGATTTCAGCAAAATGTACGGGCTGCAAGAACTCAGAACCATCTTGTTTAAATACGTTGGCGTTGATTACTGGGTATTTCAATTGATCACGAAGTTTCAACAATTGGTCTGCACCAAAGTCAAACTCATGGTTACCAGCAGCCATCGCCTCATACGCCAAGTGGTTCAAAATTGGCAAGAGCGACTCGCCTTTAAATTGATTCGCATAGATTGCACCTTGGAACGTATCCCCTGCATCAAGCAAGAAGAAGTTCGGGTTTTCTTTACGCCATTCGTTAATCAATGTTGCCATTTTAGCATAACCAAACTCTTTACTACTCTTATTCTCAACGATATGTCCATGCACATCGTTCGTATGTCCAATCGTAATATGGGAAGTAACAGCATTACCAAGCGCCTCGATGAATGCTTCTCTTGTTACGGCGCTGTCACCAGTCAAATCAAGTTTAACACCTAGTTTAGCTGAAATTTCAGCAATGCGACCAGCTGATAGAGTTGCCTCAGGTTTCAATGATTCTTCTTTTGTGATAGCACCTGCTGCTAGACTTGCGTCAATTGCTCCTGCTGCCCAGTGTGCACCGGAAGCTGCTTTCGTCGTGTTACCATTTACTCTAGCAACTAAAGATACAACTTCTGCTAATGTTACAGAACGTTTCAAAGCAATATCTCCGCTTTGATCCCCTACAACGATTGCTTTCTTTTGCATCCAGTCCGAATGTTTTACGGGCTGTAGAGGTGCTGCACTTACGCTACCAACAGCAAGCGCTGATGCAAGCACACCTGCAGAAATCAAGACACTAAGTTTTCTTTTCAATTGAAATACCCCTCTCAATTTTAACTATGGCAAGAAAAAATGGTTCTATATCACTTAAATATAGCAACATCCCTATTCTAACCGATAATCTAGTGAATTTGTGTGGAAGTTGTTAAAATTCATAAAATCTTTTGATAATCTATCATAAGCTGGAATCTCTTATAATAATTGCAAGGAGTAGCCTACGAATCTGGTTTTTTACTTGTCTCTGGTTTTGCCTGATTCGGTGAAGGTTTCGAAGTCGGATTCTCAGGCTGCTTCGAGCTTTGCGGATCTGGAGACTTCGAAGCTCCAGGTGATTTAGTAGGTTGTGGTGAGTTAGAACCTGGCTTCACACTGCTACCTGGCGACGGACTAGTTCCTGGTGAATTTTTACCTGGAGATGGCGATGTTCCTGGCTTTGTACTTGGACTTGGTGATGGAGATTTGTTCTTATTGTACCAAGACTTCTCGGGATCATATGTACCTCCTGGATCAATACTCTTAAGTCCTTCCCAGATATTATTCACTTTCACATCACTCGATTTTTCGAATACAAGGAATGCCGTAGGAAGGGGTCTTTCACCACCATCTGGAGACGATGGTTTCGATGCCACTTTTCCATCTAAGACTAATTCTGCTGAAGAACCTCCGTCTAAGAACCCTGCATTCACGCAATCTTCAGCAAGAAGTAAATCTTGCACATCACGATAAGTCGCACCCACACTATGCTTTTGGCGACCGTCAATCACGACGAAGATCACAACACCATCTTTGCGCTGTCCAACAGCCGTTCGTGGGTGAATGCCTCCACCGTCAACATTTAAAGGCTGGCCATTGGCAATGATACGAGGATAGAAGGATACGGCTTCTGTGACTTCTTTTTCTTTTAATTCTTTGGTTGAATATTTCCCAATGAGAAGTACGCCATCTTTCGTAAATCCGACAATATGCTGCGGGGTTGTCTCTGCTGTATCATTAAATAAAACTTCCCCACCCGACATCACAACACCAATCGGCGCAAATCCATTCCCGAATCCACCTGGGTCTATGAATCCACCTGCATTCACACCCGCAAGGGCTCCCGTTCGCTGCACCATGGACGATACACGTTCTCCTGCGCCCTGCTTACTCGGTACAACGATCCGAATCGCTTTAGGATCATAGACGTACATCTTTTTCCCGACCCAACGACTGCCGGATATATCTTCAACTTTGATTAAATCGCCTTGACGTTTTTCTTCTTCTTTTACCGCTACTTCTTTCATATCCTGGGGAAGCTCAGCATTTTTATCACTGAGTTCAAATAAAGCTTGCACCATCTCATCGCGCTTTGCTCCACCTACGAAAAACCATGCCCAATCTCGATGTTGTGTCGTTATCGCTGTCTCCGCTAACAACATACGAAGCTTGGCCCCCGCAGGTGTTAAATACAACAAATTGGAACCTACGAAGATCATAATCGCAATCACGAACAAGAACCGTTTCCAGCGACCCCAAGAACGAAAGCCGGTCATCCTGTGCCCTGCGAGATTCATATAATCCCTCCCGCCCTAAATTGGAAAATTTTATAATGCCTTCTCCTATATTACCATACTTCAACTTTACATTCTTCACACGTTTTTGTAATGTAACAAGATACATCTATAATCTATTGAGGTGATTTCATATTGTGAATAAGATGATTCGATTTCAAGCGATGCTCTCTTCTGTCCCTGTATTTAGCGAGCTCGATGAACAGGAATTGCTTCAACTCGCGAACATCGCGCATACCTGTACAATCCCTCGTAAATCGAACCTTTTTAAAGAAGGCGACCCAAGAACAAGTATTTTTTTCCTAATTAACGGCATTATTAAAATATATAAAGTCGACGTGCTTGGTAACGAACATACGTTAAACTTTCTTAAGGAGGGTGAAATGTTCCCTCATTCCGGTTTTTTCGATGAATCGCCTTACCATACAACGGCAGAAGCCGTGGAAGAGTCCATTGTTTCGGTTATCCCGATTCAAGCATTCGAGCAACTACTCGTTGATAACCCGGTTATTTCTGTCAAAGTCATGAAAATGATGAGCCGCAAAATCCGTGATCTGCAAACCAAGCTCCAAGAATTCAGTAGTGGCGATGTCAATTTGCGTGTGGCATCTGTACTTCAGCGTCTAAGCAGCAAGCATGGTGTGGATCAACCCGAAGGACTACTTATCAATCTTCCCCTTACCAATCAAGATGTCGCCTCCATGGCAAGCACGAGCCGTGAAACCGTCAACCGTTTTCTCAATCAGCTTAAGAAATTAAACATCATCGCGATGAAGAACCATAAAATTACGATTCTTAACATGGTGGCCTTAAGTACGTATTTGAATAACTTGAATTAAAAAAAGGGAGTCGGCCTATGTGGCTGCTCCCTTTTTCTTAGCATTCATTTTCACAAAAATTGAATTCAATTAAAATGATGCGATAAATTCAATCTCTACCAAGCCATCCTTCGGTAAGCGAGCAACTTCTACAGTGCTGCGTGCTGGATAAGGCTCTGCAAAATAGGTCTTGTACACATCGTTCATCGCTACGAAATCGTCCATATCCTTGAGGAATACGGTCGTTTTCACGATATTTCCCATATCCATGCCAGATGCCGCAAGAATCCCTTTGATATTGTTAAGAGATTGAATCGTCTGTGCTTCAATTGATGTTGGAAGTTCACCTGTTTCAGGATTAATTCCGAGTTGACCGGATGAATAAACCATGTCGCCTAAGCGAATCGCTTGTGAATATGGACCAATCGCACCTGGCGCTTGTGTTGTCGAGATCACTTCTTTTACCACTTTACAGCACTCCTTTTTCTCATACATGTTGAAGCTCCAATTGTATCAAAAATTAGACAAGTAATCACGTGAAAATCCCATTAAAACGATAGCAATTTATGCTTGAAGCACATCGTGGTCCACATAACGTTGACCTTTAATTTCACTAATGACGTTAATCGCTACCCTTGCCCCGTCACCTGCTGTAATAATGGAATGGACACTCACACCAGCAGCAATACCTGCCGCCCAAATTCCAGGTGTTGATGTACGACCGAATTCATCCACTTCAGCCACATATTTAATGCGTGGTTCTGTACCATCTATGATTGTAAGCCCACTATTTTCTGCAAGCTCTGGTGATAGACCCGTTGCTAGAATGACATGGCTTCCCTCGTATTTCTCATTTTCCGTTTCAACGACAAATCCTTGTTCCGCTTCTCCGACAAAAGTAACCTTCGCCTCAATTAACTCGGCACCAAATTTAGCAGCTTGTTTCTTCCCTAATTCCACCATACTTGGGCCATCGATTTCAAGCACACCATAATGATTCTCGATCCATGCACGCTTTGTCATGCCTTTATCGTTGTCGAGTACCAATGTCTTCAGACCTGCCTTGCTGCTGAAAATCGCTGCGCTCGCACCTGCTGGACCTGCTCCAATAATAATAATATCGTACATTTTAATCTCTCCTTCGTATAATTATCATATATATAAGTATACTAATATTAGAATAAAAAATACCTCTTACCTGTCAATTATGTTTCTGCAATATTCTATACTTTTTAGTTTCATAATTTACTTATCACCATGGATCAGTTAAAATGTCAATAATTGTAGAACAATATGAAGGGGGTGACCTCAAATGAAAACGAACGAACCAGACCTCTCCACTCGGAAAATCATTTTGAACATGCTTAAAACTAGCGGTCCACTAAGCGCAAGAGATATTACAAACAATCTAGACATTACTGAAATGGCAGTTCGTCGTCATCTTCAGACTTTGGAACGTGATGGATTAATTAAATCCTCTCTCCTGCGTCAATCCATGGGGCGACCTACTTCTGTATATACATTAACAGAGCAAGCAGAAGACCTCTTTCCGAAAAATTATCATCAGCTCACACTGGACTTTCTGGATGTACTTGCAGATGAGCAGGGTGATGAGATGGTAGAAAAGCTATTTGAAAAACGCCAACAAAAGCTTCAAGAGAAATATCGAGCTTCGATGCATAACAAGGATTTAAGCGAAAAGGTCAGTATCCTCTCCGAAATTCAGAATGCGAGCGGTTATATGACCGAACTGGAGCAAGCGGATAATGGTGATTATATTCTAAAAGAATTCAACTGCCCGATCTCGCAAATCGCGAATCAATATAATCAGGCTTGTCAGTGCGAATTAAAATTGTTTGAGTCGTTGCTCGATGTGGATATTACCCGAACGGAATGCTTGGCTAAAGACGGTAATAAATGTGTGTATGTCATCTCAAATCCAGATAAATCTAAAGCGAATAAAGAACAGCCGTGAGATCGGCTATTTTTTATATGTACTTTCTATACATTTATATTGACTTTTTATAGAAAGTTATGGATAATACGACTATAAGATCTAACATTCCAAGGAGGAATTTAACATGGCATACCAATTACCAGCTCTACCTTACGCGAACAACGCACTTGAACCACACATCGACGAAACAACAATGATGATTCACCATGATCGTCATCACAACACTTACGTAACAAACGTAAATGCTGCACTTGAAGGTCATGACGAACTTGCTGCTAAATCTGTTGAAGATTTGATCGCTAACTTGGACGCGGTTCCTGAGAATATCCGTACAGCAGTACGCAACAACGGTGGCGGACATGCGAACCACTCCCTATTCTGGGAAATCATCGGACCTAACGGCGGCGGCGAGCCAACTGGCGCAATCGCAGCTGCAATCGACAGCGAGCTTGGCGGTTTCGCGAAGTTCAAAGAAGATTTTGCAAAAGCAGCTACAACTCGTTTTGGTTCCGGCTGGGCTTGGTTAAGCGTGAACGCTGAAGGTGCACTTGTTGTCTCCTCCACTCCAAACCAAGACTCTCCAATCATGGAAGGTTTAACTCCTGTTCTTGGTCTTGATGTATGGGAGCATGCTTACTACTTGAACTACCAAAACAAACGTCCTGACTACATTGCAGCGTTCTGGAACGTTGTGAACTGGGAAGCAGTTAACGCTCGTTATGCTGCAGCTAAGAAATAATAAATGAATTTTGATTGGGAAAGGACGTGCAAGCCCTTGTGGTTTGCTCGTCCTTTTTTTGTATAATTTGTAACCTCTCAGTAAACTTTTAACAGACCATTTATGTTATTGTTGGGTGTAAGACTCAACTTGAGGAGGACTTTCACTTGAACAAATGGCTTCTAACGGCTACAAGCGCGCTTCTCGCCCTTCATGTAACAAGTTCTGCGCTCGCTCAGAGCCTTGCCAATGAACCTGAGATTGATCCCCTGCTGTATCCGATTCAAATTTATGAGCAAGAACCCAATAATACGCCTTTCACTGCAACACCCATCACCGCCAATAGCGATGTGACAGGCATGATTAATGACGTTGTGACTGATGTTGATTACTACGTTTTACATATCGATCGTGAACAAAAGATAAATATTGAGCTGGGCAACCTGAGCGTTGATGGTCCACAAGGCATCCATTTCGATGTATTAGACTGCAACCAGAAGGTCATTGCGGAAGCATCTCTATTAGAAATCAAGTGGGGCTATTTATTAAGTGTCGATCTAACGCTCTCACCAGGTAAATACTGGATTAAAGTATATACAGACAACCAAACACCAGCCGTTGTGAATGAACCGTATACGCTCGTACTACAGCCCCCTTTTGAAACGGATGAAACTTCGGCAGGCACCGTGCTCGAGCAAAAACCGATCGCACCTGCACCTAAGGAAGCTGGAAGGCTTGAACATGAATATTGGTTGAAAAATGACCCTAAATATGCGGCTCAAATCGCCGCCTTCAAGCGCTGGAATGAGCGGCATGGTGTGACCCAGCTTCCGCTGGAAGATCCTCAATTACAGCGCCAATATTACTTGGCGCAGTTGAACGTTTTAAAGGCTTGGGAGATCACTAAAGGCGCTTCGCAAATCAAGGTCGGGATTATTGACCTTGGAATTAACACTGGACTATCCGAGTTGGCGAGACAAACCGCTGGATCTCATAGTGTGTTTGGTAAAGAAGGTCATGAAGTAAAGCAAAATCACGGGACGCATGTTGCAGCTATCCTTGCAGCGGATGGGAGTAATGGGATTGGCATCTCAGGTGTTGCACCTGGGGTTAGGATCCTACCTATTAATGCCTGGGGTCCAGAAGGGCGAACGGAAGAAAGTACGGCCCAAGCGATCCGCTATGCGGCAGATCAAGGCGTGCGTATCTTAAGTATGAGTCTGGGCAGCAATGATTTCGCACCTTCTTCAGATGGTGATTCCAAGATCATTCGTGAAGCGATTCAATACGCTCACAGCAAAGGCGTGCTTCTCGTTGCCGCAGCAGGTAACGATATAGGGCTGGCTAAGCCTGACTTCCCTGCTCGCTATCCCGAAGTCATCGCCGTAGGCGCAGTGAACGACAAGGATCTAATTTCTAACTATTCTGCGCGGGGTGCAGATCTTATGGCACCGGGTGAAGATATTTATTCCATCGGACTCGATGGTCGTTTCTTAAGCTTATCTGGCACTTCGATGGCTACACCAATGGTCGCAGGTGTGGCGGCGCTCATCTTATCTAAAAATCCTGGATTATCGAATATAGAAGTACGGGATATTTTGCAAAAATCGGCTGTTCCATTGGGTAATAACAATTTATATGGGCATGGACGTGTAGATGCCTATGCGGCTTTGCAATTGACACCTAATCCTGCTAAGCCGATTGACCCTAATCTTATTTTTGACGATATGGCTGGACATTGGGCACAGGATGCTGTTCAATCCCTATGGAAACAGAATCTGGTGTCGGGAATATCTACAGGTGCTTTTGCACCAGATATTTCGCTGACTCGCGCACAGTTTGCAGCCATGTTGACGCGAGCGCTCCATCTGCCGCATATTGTGCCGACGACTCCTTTTGCGGATGTGAGTGAAGATGCTTGGTATTACAGAGAAGTTCATGCAGCTTCAGGAGCTGGGCTCGTGTACGGGTACGACACCCATACATTCAATCCCGATGCACAAATGACGCGTGAACAAATGGCTGCGATGCTGGTAAGGGCGTGGGAATATAAATTTGGTTGCGGGGTAACTCTCGTGAACAAGCGTGATGAAGCAGACAAAGCTAAGGCTGAGCATGCTCTACTCGATGAGGCCGCGATTAGCTCCTGGGCGAAAGATGCTGTTCATCGTGCAATAGAGCTAGGTTTGATGGTTGGGGAGTCTAAGATTACGTTCAATCCGCAAGGGACGACTACTCGCGCTGAAAGCGCGCAGGGGATTTATAATTTTTTGCAGATTAAAAAATGATTCAAACATACAGAACCACCCACAAAATAGTGGGTGGTTTTTGTTATGGAAATTATAAAGTTCGCCTAAATTAACATTAAATTAATGATATTTTTTACAATTATTTGTATATTCTCCCCTTCTGAAAAGGTACGCTATGTACAGAATCACATCATCTAAAATGTAGGGGGATGACCATGGACCTTTCCCAAATCAAGCAATTTTTTAATGATATGAATCAATCGCTAGGCGAGGTTTCTTCATCGACAAATAACTCACTATTCAGAGTCGACACCGCCATCAGACATTTAGATAAGTCCCTCTCTACTACCAATCTTTTGATTGGCATATTAATCGTCATTTTTATTGCAAATCTGGTTTTTACTATCATCCAAAGCCGAAAGCAGCCCAAATAAAAAAACTACCCGCTACTACTTAGCAGGTAGATCTCCTTACCTCCCCACCTATCAAAAGATGGGGAGGATTGTAACTGTTCCTTATCCCTTAGCTCATTCTACTCAAGAATGGCCCAATATCAACGCCTAACTTCTCCGCAAGTACTTCCCCATACTCACGATCAGCGCGGAAGAAGTTGCAAATGGCAAGCAGCTTCACTTCTTCATCCACTTGCTTCAAGTCATTCACTAAGTTGTTAATAAGGTTCGCCCGCTCTGACTCTGAGAATGTCCGATAACGTTCCCCCGCTTGCACGAAGTCATTCGGCTTATCAATACGCTGCCTAGTAATATTTCCATTTAGTTCAGGCTCACTATCCCGATAAGCAGCATCTTCCTTCGGATTGTCTTGATGACGCGACGGCTCATAATTAATCGTTGAAGGGTCCTGTTTCGTCTGCATGTAACCGTCCCGCTGATGATTGCGTACTGGCGCATACGGACAGTTTACTGGAATCTGTAAGTAATTCGGACCTAGACGGTGGCGCTGTGTATCGGGATAGGAGAACAATCGCCCTTGAAGCAGCTTATCTTCCGAAGCTTCAATTCCCGACACAAGCGCACTTGGCGTGAATGCAACTTGCTCCACCTCAGCGAAGAAGTTAGCTGGATTACGATTGAGCGTCATTGTCCCTACTTTTTGAAAAGGATACAGATCCTCCGGCCAAATCTTCGTCGGATCGAGTGGATCAAAATCCAGCTTATCGTAATCTGCAGGCTCCATAATCTGCACAAGGAACTCCCAATGCGGGAAATTACCATCCTTGATATGATTAAATAAATCTCTCGTTGCATGGTTGAAGTCGCCGCTTTGAACTTCACTCACTTCTTCCGCACTCAAATTCCGTACACCTTGGAGCGGATTCCACTTGTATTTCACATAGACAGACTTGCCCTCTGCATTAATCCACTTAAACGCATGTACACTAAAACCTTCAAGCTGACGATAATTCGCTGGCGTTCCATAGTCTGAGAATAACCACGTCAACATATGCGTAGATTCCGGTGTCAACGTCATGAAATCCCAGTACCGATTCGGGTCTTGGATATTCGTATCCGGCGCAGGCTTTAATGAATGCACCATATCGGGGAACTTCATCGCATCTCGAATGAAAAAGACGGGAAGGTGATTACCCACAATATCGTAGTTGCCCTCTTCCGTGTACAGCTTAACCGCAAATCCACGAGGATCCCTTGCCGTCTCTGGTGAACCTTGACCATGAATAACCGTTGAAAACCTTACCAGTACATCCGTTTCCTGTCCAACCTCTTGTAGAAAGGCCGCTTTCGTGTAATTCGCCATACTCGTCTCAACCTTAAACACCCCGTGCGCGCCCGCTCCACGTGCATGAACAACCCGCTCTGGAATACGTTCTCGGTCAAAATGCGCTAGCTTCTCAATTAGATGATAATCCTCCAGCAATGTTGGTCCTCTGCGCCCAGCCGTTCGTGAATGCTGGTTATCCCCCACAGGTGTACCTTGATTCGTCGTTAAGCGATTATTGTCTGTCATTCATTTCACCTCATTAATTAGAAATACAACACTTCCTCTCTTCTATATCTAATAAGAATCATTCCAACCTAGACCGAAATTGTACGATTTGTATCATGAAATAATTATGAACTTTTACCTTGGAGACGCTCACTCGTATCGATCACAACACCATCGATTCGCTTTGTGAAAGTGGCACGCCAGCTATCCGACAAGGCATCCACAGCGAGAATGTTCTGCATACCTTCCATATTCGTCTTTTCATGGTGCATGATGCGATTGGCGTAGCTAATTGTAATCCCCAATTCATGACGACTTAGCAACTCAAGCTCGGAACCGGAAGTGACCAAGCCCTCTTTTAACACGCGAAAATAATATCCGGTATACCCTGTATCCTGCATCTGCACAGGTAATTTAGGTGCATCGTACCGCACAGATAACTTAAAGCATGGCTGTCTTGGCTGCGTGATCTGCACGACCGCTTCGCCCAATTGGAACGTATCGCCGATGCAGACGTCATCCTCAAGCATCCCCTCTATTGTTACATTCTCACCGAATGCGCCGAATTCCAATTCCCTACCCAGTTCTTGTGACCAAAATGGGAAATGCTCATAACAGAAACCGCACACCGCTTTATCGGGTCCCCCATGATGCTTCGTATCCGCCTGTCCATCACCCTCAAAACCTTCTCTAGACAACATTAATCCCTCATGTACGGGTTTCTTAAAAATCCCAGTCGAGACTTCCGTTCTGTTATATGGCACTGTGATTGGTTTGCTAATATTAAGTGAAACAATTTTACCGGATTTCATCTTTTTCAAACCTCCCGTTCATTCGTATCTCTTACGCGAAATATTCAATAAGTTTAATAACTTTATACCATGAAACCGTCTTTTAATCTTTATTTTCTTATCTAAAAATACAAAAAGACCCCCTTTCCGTCATACAACGGATCGAAGGTCCTGTCTCTATATTTATAATCACCAATTCCTTATCCGGCTTGCCGCTGAGAACGAAGTGTTACGGCTTTCTTATTCTCTTCGGGCTTACGTTCACTAGGAGAGCTAATAAAGAATGCAATGATAAGCGATACCACACACATTGCAGCAATGACCATGAATGTCACGTGGAATCCACCTAGCAGCACCGACAGGAACGAACCTGTTAGAGCCCCAAGACCAAAGCCTTGATAAATGACCCCATAGTTTTTGCTCTGATTCTTCAATCCGAAGAAATCAGCCACAATGGCAGGAAACACTGTAATATTACCGCCGAAACAAAACGCAATGACGGAAACACAAGCGAAGAAAACACCCACATTCAGAGGTACATAGTTTAAAGCTAGAACCGATACCGCGGTTGCACATATGGCACCTGCTACCACTTTCATCCGACCCACTTTATCGGACAATGCTCCCAGGATAATACGACCGGCTGTATTGAAGATCGCTACCATCGCAACTGCATTTGCTGCTGTAGCCACATCGAGCCCTGCCAACTGAACGCCCGCATCTTTTACAATGCCAATCAAGTACAAACCGCTCATACATGCTGTGAAGAAAATAACGAATAAGAGATAAGCTTCTTTGGTACGCAGCATTTCTCGTACAGTAAAGTTCCGCTGCACGCCTTGCTTTTCATTCCCATTCACTGCATCAGTAGTTACTACAGCTTCACGTAGTAGGAATGAACCTGCCGCGATCATCACCATGGCGATGATGCCCCAAAATAAGAATGTCTGCGAAACGCCGTATGATTGAAGGAAGCCTGCATTCACATATTTAAAAATCAGACTGCCTGACCCAAATGCACCAACTGAAATACCGGAAACAAGCCCTTTACGATTCGGAAACCACTTGATCAAATTCGAAAGCGATGTAATGTACGCAGAACCATCTGCGAAACCAACGACAACACCAATGAGTAGATAGATGAGCCATAAGGATGAAACCATGGAACTGAAGATCAAGCCTGACCCGAGCACAATACCCGAGATTAGAACTAAACGCCGAATACCAATACGTTCCTGAATTTTACCTGCAAAAAGCGTTGAAAAAGCTAGCGCAAAGCTCGTAATCGAAAAAGTAATGGAGACGGAACTCAGCCCCCAACCAAATTTATCTGCAAGCGGCTGATTAAACAAACTCCAAGTATAAATGGTACCTAATCCCATTTGAACAATAATCGTACCAAGCACGATCAACCAACGATTTACTTTAGGCGTCAATGAAACATTCGATTTCACCACGATCCCCCGCTTTCATTCTGCTAATGTCTCTTGTTGTAGCTTTATCATACAAGATTAAAGCAATCCCAAATCATTAGCGTCATGAGATGACAGAATATCGGAATGAACTGCCTTTAAATGTGCATTAACTGCCTGAATTCCTTCACTTTACTGCGGCTAACAGGAATTTCAGTATCACAATCTCGCAGCCGCAGCAAATACGTATTGTTGAACCATGGAACAATTTCATGGATTTGTGCCAAATTAACCGTATAGGAACGATGACTGCGATAGAATTGATCCTGTGGCAGCATTGCATGAAATTCGGAGATACTCATCGGCATAATATACGATCCGCTTTTAGTGAACACATTCGTCACCTTTTCCTGCGCCTCAGCGTAATAGATTTCCGCGGAATCTGTCACGATAATCTTATCATTCTTCAGCAGATTGATTCGTTTGCCAGAAGATGAGTTAGCACCTGCACCTTTCACGACCTTATTCTCCGTTCTTTCGAACGCCGCTTCCAATTTATGCAGCATAGCTGTAATTCTTCGTTCATCATAAGGCTTTAAGATATAATCGAAAGCTTCGAGTTCAAAAGCCTCCGCAGCATGTTCTTTATATGCCGTTGTGAAAATAATAAGTGGTTTGCGGGTAAATTTGCTTATATTGTTCGCGAGCAGCATGCCGTCTAAAGACGGAATATTAATATCGAGGAAAATCGCATCCACCTCGTGCTCCTGCAAATATTTCAGCACATCCAGCCCATCTTCAAACCGCTCGACAATCTCAATCCGACTATGCGCAGTGATCAAAAATTCCAATTCTTCTCTTGCGAGAAATTCATCTTCGACAATTATGGCTCTCATGATGGCTCCTTTGGTATATCAAAACAAATGTCTGTCCCCTTCATTAACCGCTGTATACTCAGCCCTTGGCCGTAAAGCAGTTGAACACGTTTATGCACATTGAATAACCCTATATGATGCGCAGCGATTCGCTCGTTCATCACATTATCAATGACTTCTTGATCAATCCCAATACCTGTATCTGCAACGCCTATTCGAACCGTATCCCGTTTTTCTTTGACATAAATCGTAACGGTTCCAGCGCCTTTCACTTTCAAAATGCCATGAATGATGGCATTCTCGACGAGAGGTTGAATCACAAGGCTTGGAATTTTGACAGCCACTTCATCCACATCATAGATCACGTTCAGCCGATTGCCGAACCGGGCTTTCTCGATTTCCACGTAATTACGAACCTGCTCCAGTTCTTTATGGATATCAATCACTTCATCCGTCAGCTCCAAGTTATAGCGCATATATCCCGATAAATTAACAATTAGCTCACGCGCCTTATCTGGCTTCGTGCGAATGGAAGATCCAATTGCGTTGAGTGCATTGAACAAAAAGTGTGGCTGTATGGTCGTCTGGAGCGCCTTCAGCTCTGCCTTATTGGCCATCTCCTTCATTTCCTCAACCCGCGAAACTTCCATTAAAGTGGAAATAATTTGGGACAGTCCAACAGCCATCGTCTGTAAGGGATACGTAATTTTATGTGCTTTGCGGTAATAAATTTTAAGCGTGCCCGTCACCTCATCTCGCTCCTGAAGTGGAATAACGAGAAGGGATTGAATGCCTGGCATCGACTCGTCCAAGGCGTGATTGCTAATCTCGAATTGACCTGTCCGAATTGTCTTCTTCGTTAACTCACTAATAATTTCATGACGCATCAAATAGCGTTCCTCACCAAACCCTACATAAGCTTGAACTTGTCGCAAGTCCGTAATTGCCACAGCATCCGCTTGTATGTCTTCTTTTATTATTTCACAGATCTTATGTAGGGACTCCGAATTGATGGAACGAAAATAGGGTAATGTTTTGTTTGCAATATCCAGCGCAAGCTTCGCCTGACGGGCAGCGATTCCTTCTTTTTCCGACTCGACGCTCTGAATCAATAAAACAATTAAACCTACGTTCACTTGACCTAAAATCATCGGTACTGCGATTTTGGATACGATATCCCAACCAAGCTCTGTGGGATGTGCGAAGAAGACGATAAGTACCATCGTTAACGCCTCACAAGCCATCCCCGCGATAATCCCTACGATCCAACGTTTGGAACTAATCGTTCGCAGATGAATATAGCTTGCTACGAAGCCCGCAATTATGCTGGTAATTAAACAAGGTATCGACGTCACACCGCCAATATCGATCAAATATCGATGAATACCTGACACAATACCGACAACAATACCGACCCATGGACCGAACAAAATTCCGGCGGACATAATGACAATAATACGTACATTGACGAGTGATCCTTCTACAGAGATGCCCGAGTAAGTCCCAAAGATGGCGAATAAACAAAATAGGAGGGTAATAACGGCGTATTCTTTCGGGGAGCGTGTATCCTTTTGAAGAACTTGTTTGACATTCGATATGCGGATCATAAAAAAGATAATAATGAGCAATAAGGCAGCCCGCTCAAAAAGCTGCATCAGCATCGTTAGTGTTGTTGCATTCAAACTTGTTTCCTCCTGCTTCTTGATGTCGGATCTAGATGTTTCTGTATAGTTTACCACAAACAACAAAAAAACCTCGCCGCAGCAAGGTTCCTGATTCCTAGAATTGAAAATAGATAAACGTGCTCTGCTCTCCTTTTAACAACATAAACAAACAAATCAGGATAATACCTGTATATACGGCTGAGCGGATGAAAGTTGGAATCCGAGATTGCCAGACGAACGACCACGAACGGAACTTTTGCACGATGACATATTCCAATACATGCAGTGCATAGAGCAGTACGATCATAATCAAATACTTATAAAGAGATGAAGGTATATGCAAGGGATTGAAATACAGCATATTCTTCACCATATGCAAGGCATCTGTCATATTCGCTGCGCGGAAGAACACCCAACCGATCACCGTCATATGGAAGAAAATGAAGACCGTCACCAGCTTATACCACAGCTTGCCCGTTAATGATCCCAATCCGATCTTCGTCAACCACTTGCTGTAACCCCGATGCCCGGCAGACAATACCCCTTGGTAAAAGCCCCATACGATATACTTCCAAGCCGCTCCGTGCCATAACCCCGAGATCGTCATCGCCAAGATTAGATTCACATAGACGCGCACTTTACCCGTTCTGGACCCACCCAGTGGAATATAGATATAGTCCCGAATCCAGTTGGATAGGGTGATGTGCCATCTGCGCCAAAACTCGCTCGGATTGCTGCTTATATACGGGGTTCTAAAGTTCACATCAAGCCGTAATCCGAATAGATGCCCGATTCCAATCGCCATCTCACTATAAGCGGAGAAGTCAAAGTAGATCTGGAATGCGAACAAGTATGCCGCTACCCAAGCTTCTGCTCCACCAAGCTCCCCACCCCGCTCAAAAAACACACGTACATGCGGTTCAAGTAAATTGGCGAGCAGTACCTTTTTACATAATCCCATCCCGATATAAAATAACCCAACTTTAATATTAACGTGGTTAAATCGTACCGTATTCATTGCGCGAAGCTGAGGGAAGAATTCCTTGCCGCGTAAGATCGGCCCTGCCATCGAATGAGCGAAGAGCGAAATGAACACCCAGAACTCCAATAGATTTTTACTTGGTGACAGCTTCTTCTGATACACATCAACCATATAGGCAATGAGTTGAAACGTGTAGAAGGAAATCCCGATCGGTAAAATTAAATTTTCAAAAATCGTCCCTTTTACATTCAGATGCATCGAAAATATATTTTCCAAGTTATGTAGGAGGAATAAGGAATATTTGAAAAATACGAGGTTCCCGATAACAAGAACCAGTCCCGCAATTAAGTACTTGCGCCCATGCCGACTATCCAGCTTCCGAGATAATACATATGCAAGTGCGACCACTGTGAAGAACAGGACTAGATACCCAACACCTGCAACCGCATAGAACACCGCATTAGCAACCGCGAACATCGGCAGACGAAGCTTAGGAGCTGCATAATACAAAGCAAAGACGGTAATGAGAAACCCGATGAATAGCAGCGAGCTGAATTGCATCCTCTGTCACAACTCCTTATTGTTTCCAATTGGACCATAATAGGTGGGCAAGCATCTGATAACCTTCTTTGATGTAGTGCGTATGGTCAGAGAACAGCTTAGTCGAAATAGCCCCTTGCAAATTCACATAGTCCACGGGCTTATCGGCAAAATAAGCATCCAGACGCTTCAAATTATCCCGATAACCCGGAGTCTGGATAAATTCCTTCGACAATTCTTCATTCGTCCCGGACATGAACACCAGCGTGTGCTTGCCTTTCTGGTGTTCGAATATACGGTTCATCATATACACATTTAAGTTCTTCTCGGTCATGTCAAAAGGTTTATCGATAAACCCGCTCATATACTCGGGCTTTTTGAGCATCTCGGCAAGCCCTTCCTTCTCATACCAGGGCCTAGTATCTCCGAGCACATCGTCTGGCTCAATGCCTTTGACGATCTTATTATAGGAAGCAAGTAGATCGCGATGGATAAAATCTCGATATGCATACATCGGTATGTGGCTCCATACGCTGCGTGCTAAGAAATCTGTGAAGCGATCCCACGCCGTACCAGCCTTATAGCCGTTTTGCTTAAGCTGCGATTCAATGTCCCCGAATGTAGCCGGATTTGCGTTCTTCAGATCATTTTTTAACCAAAATACGATCGGTGGATCAGGTGTACGTGCAACAAAGCTTGAATACCGTACATCCATGATCACTTTGTCGGTGGAGATGTTGCGTTCATCTAGCTTCAGTAGGAGCGTGTACAAATCACCCGACTGCATCGCTGGAATCGATAGATTAAATACGGCAGGTGGTGCCGCAGCACCTGGATAAGATTGCTTTATCTCTTGCTCTAAAAAATACGATAACGAATCGCCCGAGCGGACTGGTGTACTGAACGTCACAGAATCCCCAAGGATGATGATATAGTCGGTTAACTTGTTCTTCTTAATCTTGGCAGCCATCGCATCTAGAACCACATCAACATTGCGTGGATTGTCTTTGAACATGTTATAATCCATCCGATAGTGATATAGACGATCTAGGGAATACCAGGAGCTAATCCCCCACTGCACCAGCAGAAAGAAAACCACAATATAAACTCCGCTAATCAAACTTTTTCTTGCCGTTCTCGCTTTAGAAAGCTTGATACGAGCCTGTACCGCGACCTTATCTTTTGTAATCGGAATCTGTGGAATCGACATATCACATTTCCTTTCGGGATGATCTTCAAATATTCGCCAATATAACTGATTTTATTGTATTTTCTGACATATTGTCTACAAAAAAAGAACTATCCTCTAATTTAACTTCATTTGAGAATAGTTCCTTCCTATTACGCGCTATTCAGTTGCCTCATTTCCACAACTACACGAGGCTTTTCAGCTTTTGTTCTAACCCTTCTTGATCACCAAGCGGCAGATCACTCACCCGGGTTAAAACCCATCTTTCTTGATGTTCACACGCCTCTTGCGGCTGCAGCTTCTGCAAAGCACCTAGCGTTTCCATTTCCAAAATAATCTCATTCGTATAACACTCAAACGACACGCCATGATCCGGGTAAGTCGCAGTGATATCATGCTTATGATACTTTACGAATAAACTATCATTCTTGTAATAGGCTGCCCAGCCTGCTTCGTTATTTGTCCCGAGCTTGAATGAACTGTTGGCAGTTGGCTGCTGCTGAACGAGGATAAATTTCTCGCCCCAAGTGACACGCTGATCGTCCATTTTGCTATAAGGCCATAGGGATACGATACGATTCGGTAAAAAGCCTGTTTCACGTGTGGTTTGCGGAATAATCGCTGTGCCGTCTGTCGACATCACCGTAATTGCCCAAGGTGCAAGCTCAATCGGCCAAGCATTCTCGTTCACAATCTTGTGATTAAGCTCAACTTCACCTGTCGGGTTCATTTGAATCGTGATGATTTTACGAACGCCATTCCATTTTTCCACATCTGCCGTTAAGATAACACCGTTATCTATCAGATCATAGCTTACTTTGTTGTTGTCCGGGTAGTATGTACGAGGTGATGCTTCTGGGCTTGTCCATAGACGGTGACCCCCATACAGCTTCCAACCTCCACCACCAAATACATCCAATGCTTCGCTGTCCTGTCTAATCTTCGCTTCTGTATCTTCTAGTAAAAGATTCTCTTCCCCAACAAATCCAAAGCGAATAATACGCGGTCCAATATCTATCGTCACGACAAGCTCAACTGTACCATTGGATACGTATAAACATTGACCCCAATCGCCATAAGTATCTTTTGTAATCGTCACATTGCTCATTATGAATCTCTCCTTTCATACCACCAAATGGCTACACGTACTCTATTACTAGTATACGATTCATAGCAAGTGATATCTAGGGTAAAAAAGGCGGTAAACGAGCCTTACGAACAGTGCCTCCAGTTAGAGGTTCGTTCATTTACTCGTTTACCGCCTTTGTAATTATCTTAGAATTTCTCCGATACCAACTTCGCTTGTGTAAACAGCATCAGGTAGTCGCGTCCGCCAGCTTTGGAGTCTGTACCGGACATGTTGAATCCACCGAATGGGTGAACGCCTACAAGCGCTCCTGTACACTTACGGTTAAAGTACAAGTTACCACAGTGCATGTTGTCACGTGCATACTCCAAGTGCTCTCTGTTGTTGGACAAGAATGCACCTGTTAAACCGTACTCTGTGTTGTTGAAAATATCGATTGCATGCTTGTAATCTGTTGCTTTGCAAACCGCAAGCACAGGTCCAAAGATTTCATCATGCATGATTTTTGCATCTTCAGAGCAGTCTGCAATAACAGTTGGCTGGATGTAGTAGCCGTTACCTTCTGCTTTTTCTCCACCTGCAACAAGGCGACCTTCACCCTTGCCAATGCTAATGTATTCCAAAATTTTATGATAAGCGCTAGCATCAATGACTGGACCAATCGGTGCATTTTCTTCTGCTAAACCTACGCGTAATGCCTTTGTTTTCGCAATAACCTTTTCCAACACTTCATCATAAAGGTCTTGGTGTACGATTGCTCTGGAACCTGCGGAACACTTCTGTCCTTGGAAACCAAATGCAGATTGTACGATTGCCGTTGCTGCTTCTTCAGCATCCGCAGATGCGTCAACAACAACTGCATCCTTACCACCCATTTCAGCAACGAGACGCTTCATCCACTTCTGACCAGGCGCTTGCTTAGCGATACGCTCATTAATGCGTAAACCCACTTCACGTGAGCCTGTGAATGAGATGAAACGTGTGGAGTTGTGATCGACTAAGAAGTCACCAATTTCACCACCTGAGCCAGGTACAAAGTTAATTACGCCTGCAGGAAGACCGATCTCTTCCATTAGTTCAACAAATTTAGCTGCAATAATAGGAGATGTGGAGGCTGGCTTCAAGATCACGGTGTTACCAGATACAAGCGCCGCACATGTCATACCTGCCATAATCGCAAGCGGGAAGTTCCAAGGTGGAATAACAACCCCTACACCAAGTGGAATGTAAGTAAGACGATTGTCTTCGCCATCAAGTGCTACAAGTGGTTGTGGCTCTGCATAACGAATCATTTCGCGTCCATAAAACTCCATGAAGTCGATTGCTTCTGCCACATCCGCATCTGCCTCGCCCCAGTTCTTACCTACTTCGTATACTAACCAAGAAGCGAACTCGAACTTGCGACGACGCATCACAGCTGCTGCCTTGAATAAGTATCCAGCGCGTGCTTGTGCATCCACAAAACGCCAAGTTTCAAATGTCTTCGTAGCTGCTGTCATCGCTTGCTCAGCAAGTGCTTGATCCGCTTGGGATACTGTACCCACAAGTTGATCCGTATCGCCTGGGTTGATCGATTTGATCAGACGCTCCGTTGTAATCTTCTCCCCACCAATAACAAGTGGATAAGATTGGCCCAATTGGCCCTTTACTTTGCGAAGCGCAACTTCCATTGCTTCTTTATGAACTGGGTTTGTAAAATCTGTAAATGGTTCTACACGGTATGGAGTAACTGCCACTTTTCATTCCCCCTGGGGTGATATTTTATAAAATAATTATTAATTAGATCGTGTTCAAAAAGTCTGATCACTGCGGAGAAAAGAAGCACTTCCGGTCGCTGTTGAAATCGTGAAATTTGATTAGATTATATGGTGTTTTCACGATTTCAAAGGCGATCGCTTCGCTCCTACAGTTGCTTCTATTCTCCTCCGTTACACTTTTTGAACACGCTCCTTACACTTATTATTTTTTAAACATGGATTTCAGAACAAAACCAACATTCGCAGGGCGCTCAGCCAGACGACGCATGAAATAGCCGTACCAGTCGTTGCCGTAAGGTACATACACACGCATGGTGTAGCCTTCGTTGGCAAGCGATCTTTGTTGTTGGACTTTAATGCCATATAACATTTGGAATTCAAACTGTGAGTTCGGGATATTATGCATCTTCACGAACTGCTTCACATGCTCAATGACTTTCTCGTCATGCGTTGCGATAGCTGCATAGTTGCCATAGAGCAGGTGCTGCTCAATAATTTTAATATAGTTAGCATCTACATCCGCTTTACGAGGGAACGCTACTTCTGCCGGTTCTTTGTAAGCACCTTTCACTAGACGCAAATTCGGCTTATAACGATTAAGTGCCTCAATATCCGCTTCACTCTTATACAAATACGCCTGAATCACGATGCCGATCGTCTCTCCATAAATCTCGCGCAATTCATAGAACATATCCAATGAGGCAACATTGCGCGCATGGTCTTCCATATCAATCCGTACAAAATTGCCGTATTGCTTCGCCCGATCCAAGATTTGACGCATGTTATCCATGCATAGTTCTCTTGAAATATCGAGCCCGAGCGAAGTGAGCTTAAGTGATAAATTCGATTTTACCTGCGCTTCATGAATGGCATCTAATGTGCGGATACAGCAATCTGTTCCGTGCAGCGTCTCTTCCTTGGTCGATACGAATTCACCCAAGTGATCCAGTGTCGCTACAATTCCGTGCTTATTCAGTTCTCTTACCGCATCGATAGCCTGTGCAATCTGTTCTCCAGCTACGAATCGGCTAGCTCCAAAGCGCAGGCCGTATTTCTTCGCTGCCCGATTGGCAAACCCGTTTTTGGATAAAAAGAGAAACGCATTTTGCAGTAACGTCTCCATGTATTAATTGTGCCTCCCTCTCTCGGAAAGTGTCAGTTTTTAGACAGTTATGAATGTTTTGATTAAATTATAATCATTTTTCAGATCCCTGTAAACCCTTACATTCAAAATCATTTAAATATTCTGTTAATATATTGTTCCTCCTAGTAATTGAACTTTTACAATTCCTTATATATACTAGAATCACTATTTAGACCGATAATTGAGATAATTAAAAATCGCATAATGATAGGGTGGTGACGTGATGTTCGACACAATGTCCAAAATGAAATCATTTATGGCCGCAATTCTAGCTGGTGTCAACGATGCCGTTACCGTTGTCGATACGGAAGGCGTCGTGTTGTATTGGAATGAAGCTGCTGAACGCACCTATGAAATCACTGCCCAAGAAATTGTGGGACAGCATGTTGGCCATTTTTTTCAAAAAGAGTCTGTCATGCTCTATCAAGTGATGGAAAGTCGCAGTCCCGTTCATCACGTTTATCATGAGCCTCGGCCAGACATGCATGTTATGATCAATGCACTTCCTGTCTTTGATCATGATGGCAGTCTGCTTGGTGCGATATCGATCGAACAAAATATTACCCAATATGTGCAGCTCAATGGTGAGCTTTATGATAAAACAAGCGATGAGCATCTCTACACTGCGTTTCCTTTTAAAAAAGAAGAAATCGGTGCAGCATCTGATCTCAGCCGTCTCAACTTCCCACTTCTATTAACAGGTGACGCAGGTGTCGGTAAACGGGCACTTGCCCAATGGTTATCACGAAGTGCAGGGAAAAATAATAGCTTCGTCGCGATTAGCTGCAGCTCTGTTCCAGGTGGACTGATGGACTCGGAGCTATTCGGCTTTGAAGGCGGTATGCTCAGTGACAATTCTGCAGCTCGTGCAGGAAAGTTAGAAGAAGCCGCAGGTGGTAGTGTGTTTCTAAAAGATTTACAAGCGATGCCTCACAGTGTACAAGAGAAGCTGGCGCAAGCCATAAGATCAGGCGAATTCACACGTATTGGTGGCTCGACGTCAATTCCTCTACGCTGTCGCCTCTTCGCATCCTTACCTAGCGACTACGAACATTTGGTTGAAAGCGGCGTTTTGTTGAAGGAATTATTTTATGCTTTCCAGATTAAACAGGTGCCTTCCCTTTCACAACGTAAACAAGATATACCTGAGCTTAGTCGAATGTTCCTAAGTGATGCCGCTCGTCGTATGGGTAAACCCGCTCCTGTACTCAGTGCTGAAATTGTGACTGCACTGGCTTCATTTGACTGGCCAGGCAATATTCCACAATTTAAACACGCGATTGAGCATATTCTTATTGCTTCCCAAGGCGGGGTCGTTACCCTACAAGATCTTCCACCCACGATTAAAGTAACGACGTTAACAAATCTGACCGAACAAGCCATGCCTCTTAACGTGCAGGCCGATCAGATTGAACGAGCGCGTATCAAAGAAGCGTTGACAGCAACAAAGGGCAATAAGTCTAAGACGGCGCGTTTACTCGCAATTTCGCGGGGAGCGTTATACTACAAGATGAAGCAGCATAATCTAGAATGAATACAGCCACTTTTCACATAATGAGAAAGACTCATTATAGAAAAGTGGCTTTTCTCTTTAGAGGAAAAAAAATACAGCTCGTCATTTGATAACAGACACTCTAAACAGTATAATTAGGTATAAAAATACAATCCCGGATAGGAGCGTTTATGGTTACTAACTTTTTTCAAAGTAAAGAGTTCAAACGACTGATTATCCTAGTCGTGGTTGCTGCCATGCTGTATGCAGTAAGAGATATGCTCAACTTAATTCTCATCATGTTCATTTTCACGTTTTTAATGAATCAACTGCAGAAACTCATCTCTTCCCAGCTCGATAAGGTTGTCAAAATTAATTCGAAAATTATCGTCATCTTACTCTATATTGCATTCGTCACAGGATTTGTCCTTGTTATTATTAAGTACCTTCCAGTCATCGTCGAACAAATCTCACAGCTCGTTGTGCAAATAAAATGGTTCTTTAATCAGCCACAAGAAAATGAAATCGCCAACTATATTATCTCGATGACAAAAGAAGCTAATATTTCCACTTACATCGAGCAGGGCCTTAACTTTTTATACAAATACGCGGCTAACATTGGAAAGCTTGGCGTCCAAGTGTTTATTGCTCTTATTCTCAGCCTATTTATTCTTCTTGAGAAGGAACGTATTATTCGATTCACTTCACAGTTTCAATCAAGTAAAGCGGGCGCCGTTTATGAAGAGTTAGCCTATTTCGGTCGTAAGTTCGTAAACTCCTTTGGCAAAGTGATTGAGGCACAATTCATCATTGCAATTGTAAACTGTATACTGTCTGTCATTGCACTATCGATCATGGGCTTCCCACAATTAATCGGTCTGGGACTGATGATTTTCGTGCTTGGACTCATTCCAGTTGCGGGTGTGGTTATCTCCTTATTCCCACTCTGTACGATTGCTTACAGTATTGGCGGCATCATGTATGTCGTATATATCCTGATCTTCATTGCATTCATTCACGCACTTGAGAGCTATGTCCTGAATCCGAAGCTGATGTCTGCAAAGACGAATCTGCCGATCTTCTATACGTTCTTGGTACTTATTTTCGCCGAACATTTCATGGGCATCTGGGGTCTGATCATCGGTATTCCGATCTTTATGTTCCTACTTGATGTGTTGGAAGTTGAAAATAAGGTGACTGGTTCACACTAATACAAAAAATTTGAAGTCATAAACGCCTATTAATAAATTGTTCGCCATAAATAGAAAGTCGCATAGGCTTCCCAGCCTGACCAACCTGTAGAAAGTCCTCGAATCTCTTCGATTGAGGGCTTTTTATCTATCCGAAGCAGCTGCTTGATCGCATTATGTAAGCCTACATCCTCAATTGGAAAAGAAGACGGATACCGCAGACAGCGCATACAGACGTAATTCGCTGTCCATGGCCCAATGCCGCGGATTTTCACTAAATCTTTTTCTGCCGATCTCAAATCTCCATGCTGCAGCAAGCTTTCCTTGGACAACTCACCTTCTGTCATAAGCTTCGCTACCCCGATGATATATTCGGCCTTGCGGGTCGTAATTTGCAGCGGCGTTAGGTCTGTAACCGCGACTTTAGCAAGTACCTCTGGCGTAGGAAACGTCCACAACGTGCGTCCCTCCCAGTAGTAGGCAGTGCCGAACTGCTCGACCAGTCTTCTTTTTAACGTATAAGCAAAAGCCAAATTGATCTGCTGGCCTAGAATCCCCCAGCACAGCGCTTCGAATAAATCTGAAATACCTAAAATTCGTAACCCATCATAAGGTCCAACCACCTCACGGAGCAGCGCATCACTCTTCGCTACTTCATAGAATGCTTCCAGATCCGTATCGAGGTCGAACCAATCCATCATATACTGCTGCACCGAGCGGATGTGCTCCGCAGATAGAACACCTTTGCTTAAGAGCCTTACCTCGATGGACTTGTCATCTGTGCTCCTGATTTCCGCAAGTACGTGATCACCTGCAGCAGGTATTACCTTATACAAAGTATGATTGTCGATCTCATACATGCATTCATTTGCCGATCGTGCCAAAAAACCTAGATTCACTGCAAAAGAGAATGTCCCTGTAGGCACAATGGTTAGGGTGTGCTCGTTGTATACCTGGTTAACTGTCATTCCATCTCCTCCTTACAATCCGTTCTTTGCCTCTCTCTATAGTGTATCCTTAATTTACGAGAAATGACTATCGTAATCTTGCTCTTTTATTCCTTGCATACAAAAAAGCGTACCCTCTTAAAAGGATACGCTTGTACTTTCCTCTATTACTTATTTTGAAATATCCACAAACCCTTCACCAAATACATCACGAACATCATGAATTGTAATAAACGCTTCTTTATCAATCGATTTCACAATTTTCTTCAGTGTGCTCACTTCTTGTTTGCTAATCACAATATAAAGGATTTCTTTCCGCATTTTTGTATAATGTCCATGCCCATAAATAACAGTAACGCCACGATCCATGACCACATTCACCTGTTCGGCAATTTGATTCTGCTCTTTGGATACGATCGTAACCGCCTTTTTAGAGCTAATCCCCTCAATAATGAAATCCATCACTTTGGTCCCTATGTAGAGCATGACAATCGTAAACATCAGACTTTGCGCACCAATAATGAAATAAGAGGAGAAAGCAACAATCAAATCAAAGAACAAGAGCGCATAACTAATATTCCAGTCCAAATACTTATGCATCATTCGAGCTAAGATGGTACTCCCTGCCGTTGTTCCGCCAACTCGTATGATCAAACCTATCCCCACGCCCGCGAATACGCCTCCGAATATAGCGTTGATCATCAATTCATTAGAGGCAATATGCCAACTCGCTGTTACATATAAGAAAAGCGAATTGAATATGACAGCAATAATGGTGTAAACCGTCGTCGTCTTATCCAAAAATTTATAACCAATTATTAATAAAATGGCGTTTAAAATCAGACTCATGAGCCCTGGAGACCATCCAAAAAGATAGTAAAGGATGATGGTAATCCCCGTAACCCCACCTTCACCAAACTCATTCGGAATAACAAACAGATTAATCGCTAAGGCAAAAAGGAACGCTCCCACCATAATCATAAGGATATCTATACATCGTTTTTTCATCATAAGACAAGTCTAAAACATACTTTAGTATTTAGCAAACCTTTGAAACAAATGCGCAGTGGTTTCTGATCATTGTTGGGTAGCTCCTGCGCATCTTGAGCTTTTGGGTATGCACCATGAGGTTTCCATCCCAGAGATCGTGCGTGGTGCGGAAGAACTGACGTTTTGAAACGATTAATCCAGATCTTTAGCCCAACTAACTAACTCTTCATCTTCAAAATTATATAGATTTTTGTAGATATTAGAGTAATAGTATTCGGATTCCAATAAATCTCTAATTTTATTGAAAACATGATTGGTGGCATAAAATCCATTGCTGATGGGAGCGGTGAAAGCAATCGAGCCATTATGAAATCCATCTAAAGAACCGGAAAGCTCTCGCTTGACGATAGATTCAGCTGCTTCTATCTTTTCTTTGATAGGCTGCTCTTTGTAAATTTGAATGCAGAAATTTCCACCATGTTTTATTAATTCAAAATCTCCGTTGGGATGGAGTTTTATTGTATCTCCTTTCGCAAGGCCTAGAGCTAGCCCTGGAGATGCACATAATTTGAATTTTTGATCGCTTAGGTATTCTGCAGGAAGCTCCTCTAAAACTGCTCCCTGTGAATTTGTGCCAGCAAAAACCTTAATCAATGTTAATTTATGTTCCATACATTGCCCCTCAACTGCCTCTTTCCTTGCATGACATACCATCTTAATCTTCAAAGGCATTATTCAAAACTTCTAGTCAGCTTTGCACGTATTGCGCCGATTCAAATCGATAATCTCGTTAATGTCATATTCTTCGAACTTATCCAACAGCGGGTCGCTGCCGTGCTTCAACTTGAAGTCCATTTCTTCCGAATAGAGAGGGACGATGGCATAGAAGTGTACGGTACGCCCATCCTCCATGTCTAGCGAAAGAAAATCTTCGTTCACTTCAAGGGGAGGCAGCAAAATGATTCCGCTCATCCCCGTTTGCTGCGATAGCGGTTCGGCCGGATCTCCATTAGGCATCGTATGCAACCAGCCTAGCCAAGTGTCGTAGTCATGGGGAAAACGGGCCAACATTTTCAGCCATCGAATAGGCCAATAGTGATCCGGATTTTGTAAATCTTCTTGCGAGATCCGCCAGTCCGGCGGCAAGCAGATCATCAATTCCGCGTATTCGTAGCCTTCCGCTCCTTCTGGCGTATTCATGGGCATAAAGCTCATGCCCGTTGTGAATAAAGTATAATAATTGCGTTCGGGAGTCGGGTTTATGATGTGGACATCAATATGAACGACATCCGATAGGATTTCGTGGAAAACGGAATCGACTTCACCGATATGCTGGCGCACGTGGTCTTCGATTTTCTTGATCCATTCTTCTTCCCCGTACTCCGGAGGCCGCCATTCATTCTGTCTATCGCTATAGCGATAGATCGGGTTCCCCGACTCCGAATATTCCGTCGATTTCGACATGTTCGCCTCTCCTTTTATTCCTCAAATTTCCATCTAATTCATCATACCATAATGTCTATATATAAGCGCGTCGATAGGGATCATCCAGTATCAGGAGGGCCTCATGCAATTGCTCTCTTTGGATATATTCTTCCTATTCCGTTAGAGGTGATCTGTCGGAAATGGGATAAAGTTCTTGTCATCACCAATTGACAAGAACTTTACCCCATAAAATGAAAAAGCCGCGTTTCTGCGGCTTTTTTACGTCAAAATATAATCATTGTTCTATTTTTAAGATGATGGTTTCAGTAGTTCCTTTCTCTACAAGAATGGAACTACTTTTTGTTAGCACTGTTGTTCCAACATATTTATACATGAAGTCTCTGATATCATAAATGTAATCGAATACAAATTTCCCTTCATTCACAAATATAATTCTACGTTTAATATCAGTTTCTAACCTATCCAAATTACATTTAGCCCCAACAATCCTATCTAGAGCCTCTTCATTGAGAAAAGGATCCTCGATTATAAAAGCCTTATCCCAAACAAAAGGAGTAATATCAGCGAATTTTGCAGTACGATTTTCATTCTTTAATTTAACAATATTTTGCTCAATAATTTTTGTACTGTTACTATTATTTCCGTTAGTTGTAAGCAAAAAAGCCAAATATCCTATAGAAATTAGTCCGACTAATACAACTAACATCAGTATGCTTTTTTTCATATGCTCCCCCTATCCAACTTCTAGTAGTCAAGTGTAACATATGGTTTCAAACATGAGACATAGGAGTGAGAATCGGTAAGGGCACTGTGGAGAATACGTGTAGTATATGGAACTAATTGGGTGAGGCTACCCCTACCTCTATTCCCGCACACCTTCTAACGACTCAACATTACAAGCCCACACTCACTCATTCTTCTACTGAATTCTAATAGGGATGAAATCCTGTGAATACACGAGCTTGCGTGAGGGAATTAAATAATTTCGAGGGAGTGCAAAAGAGGCTACTGTAAGGCAACCTCTTTTGGTTATCCAACTATGGTGTAATCTAAGCTTCGGGATATAGTGCTGTCGATAAGTAGCGTTCTCCAGTATCGGGAAGAAGCACGACTATTTTTTTATCTTTGTTTTCTTGTCTTTTCGCAAGCTGGACAGCAGCAAAGACTGCGGCTCCTGATGAAATACCCACGAGCAAACCTTCACTCCTAGCCAACTGACGAGCTGTCTCAAATGCTTCCTCGTTTTTCACTTGTAAAATCTCATCAACCACTGATCTATTAAAGTTATCCGGCACAAAACCCGCACCAATTCCTTGGATTTTGTGTGCTCCTTTGTTCCCTCCAGAAAGTACTGGAGAATCTGTAGGTTCAACAGCTACAATCTTAACTGACTGTTTACGATCTTTGAGAATTTCACCGACGCCAGAGATTGTTCCTCCAGTTCCAACCCCGCCAACAAAAATATCCACATCACCATCTGTATCCCTCCAAATTTCTTCACCAGTGGTTCTCTTATGGATTTCGGGATTAGCTGGATTTTTAAATTGTTGCGGAATGAATGAGTTAGGAATGCCCGCAGCTATTTCTTCAGCTTTTTTTATCGCCCCAGACATTCCTTCAGGTGCGGGTGTGAGAACTAGTTCTGCCCCTAGGGCGATCAGGAGTTTTCTGCGTTCCAAGCTGAAACTTTCGGGAAGAGTAATAATTAACTTATAACCAAGTGCTGCAGCCGCAAAGGCTAGTCCAACCCCTGTGTTACCACTTGTAGGCTCGACAATTATAGAATCTTGATTAATAAATCCTTTTTCCTCAGCATCTTTTATCATAGCAAAACCAATACGATCCTTTACGCTTCCCGCAGGATTAAAGTATTCCAGTTTAGCAATAATTTTTGTTTGGACACTGTGCAGTTTTGTGAAATTCGAAAGTTCTAATAAAGGAGTGTTTCCAATAAGTTCTGTTAGATTCTTCGCTATTCTTGACACGAAGCATAACCTCCCATCAAATAATTCCAATTAAGTTGGTTTTATATTCAAACATTATCACCTGTGGTAAATAAATACAATCAAACCTTAATCAATTTAGGTTCCTTCCTTAAAAAGAGCACAGATATCCAAAACTTTAAATACATTATTGTTTTGTACGAATATTCCCTCTGACCTTAATTGGTTGGCGGGCTTTTTTTGTGCTTATTAGGTAAGGAGTAGTCTCCTGGACATAAACAATTTCTTGATCCTCACCAGTGATAAGTTGCTTATGCGCTATCGTGATATCCTCTTTCTAGTGTCCATATCTGTGTGATGATTGGGAAAGATGTGCTATTACTACAAAAATAACAATTAAAAGACTCATTAGTATAAGTGCATAGCCTGTCAATCGTGCTATCAAATTGCTTGTATACAGTTTAGATTTCCTGATAAACAGGAATCCAAACCCTAGCAATAACGCAATGATTATTCCTACATAATCGTCCATGAAATCACTACTCCTTATTTTATTAATAAACCAACATCCGCCACAATGTCGTAAACAAACCTCTGCAATAGATTGCAGAGGTTTGAGATCAATAATTAGTTAAACTCCCTCGCGAAGAACTGTTTTAACTTTAAGAAAATTTCGTTTTCTTGGTAAAACCAAGCAATAAGCTATAAATATAATAGATGCTGCTTGCGACTAGGACACTATAAAGGAACACTGTTATGGTCGTTGGGGCCCATACTTTTATAAATGACCAAGGCAATCCACCAAGAAAAATCTTTGGTAGCATGATCATGATTGTCCATATGGCTGCCACGATCAATGTGTGTAGGAGAAGGAAGAGAATCCTCTTGAAGCTCAACGAAGTCCACATGCGCTGCTTTTTAGCAAGCTTCCGTAGAATTTTCACAGTTAATAAGGCAAACAATGCACCAAAACAGCCGACGACGATACATGTAATGGTCAAGATCTGGTCTAGCTTTTGGTAGATAGAGGTATGCTGAATGTTGACGTCATTTCCTTCCCAAAAATCCATTACGCCTTGACCTATAGCTGTTGTAAAGGTCGTATTCATATTGGATAAAATCGCTACACCCACCTGTTCGTCAGGCTGCATGATGAAATACGTGGAGAAATTCGGATTTTCTCCTTCATGATATATGTATGGCTTATCTTTTTTCATCTGGACTACCCAGCCGCTCGCATAGTAGGTATCGTGTTTAGAAGGCTCTACGGATTGATCCGGGATATGTGATGCTTGTACGATCTGTTTGTCGATTGCATTGCTCGGATCATTCCCTAACTGAAGATTCATCCATTTTGCTATATCATTCGTATTGCTGATTAGATACCCAGCCGGTATATTTCCTCGATAAATTGGCGCTTCGTAAGTCTGAGCTTTCATAAATCCTATTTTATAGCCCGTTGCCACTTCAGCGGACTGCACTTGATGTCGTCCAACGAAAGAATCTTTCATTCCGATTGGCTCTAAAATCTGCTGTTTCATATATTGATCATAAGGCTTCTTCGTCACCACCTCTATAACGAGACCCAGTACATCGTAATTGATTGTTGCGTATTCCTTAGAACTTCCTGGTTTGCGATTTAACTCCTGACCCAACAATGTCTTGACGGTTAGTTCAAGGGCATTATCTGCATTACTCTCCGGAATATGCGTGATCGAATTGAAGGCGATTCCGCTCGTGTGATGAAGAAGCTGATTGAGCGTAATGGTTTGTGGCTCCCCATTGTAGTTCAATTTCAACCAAGGGATGTACTTTTGGACATCATCCGTTCGGTTTAACAATCCCTCCTTTTCCAATTGCAAAATAGCTAACCCTGTAAATGCCTTCGTTGTTGATCCGATTTCAAATCGCGTTTCAGCAGTTACTGGTTGTTTCGTTTTAAGATCTGCATATCCAAAGCCTTGCTGATATATCGTCTTCCCCTTCTCAACAATGACGACCGAGATCCCTGGGATTTTACTGATATTTCGTTGTTTTTCAATAAATTTCTCAATTTTCTGTATTTTGTCGCTTGACTCGGCATGGGCTAGAAATGGTGACAACCCGCTAACCGCCATAATCATAGCTATCATAATCATTCCTATTTTTACGGATGTTTTCATACCTGGTTCTCCTTGGTCAAATTTATGCTGTTCATGTAGCTCGTGTCGTCCTCAAAACCCACATAATCAGGCCCCTTAACAGGTTAAAACTACTAATGGGATAGTCTTTGGCTTCCAAATTATCTCAATGTAGTACATAATCAAATTATAAACATTTTGAAACTCCGCAAGTAACATTTCTTGCTCTTTTGTTAAGGAGAACAATCAGTCAATGAAAAGCGAACCATACCTAACAAACAGATTGTCGGAGACCATTAATTGGATAGAGGCAAATATTCGATTAGAAATTACTCTTGACGACATTGCTTCTAATGCATACCTTAGCAAGTTTTACTTGCATCGAGTATTCAAACAAGCAACGGGTTTAAGCTTATTGGAATATGTCAGATCCAGAAAATTAGCTTTAAGTCTACTTGATTTAATTCATACCAGCCTAAGAATTTCTGATATTGCGCAAGAATATGGGTTCGGCCATCATCAATCTTATATTCGTGCATTCATACGCGAGTTTGGTATGACACCAACAGAGTTCCGTAATGGAGCGGAACCTGTGAAAGTGGTTGAACGTTTCAATATAAAGGATTGCTATCAAGTGGATGATGGGTTAGTTTTTAAACCAACATATGTAGTGCTGCCGACGTTTTTTGTTGCTGGTTTTAGAAAAACTGTTTACATAAACGATAATATTGAAAACCAAACTGCTAATGATTACGCACGGACGTTTTATTACGAAGAAAGACCTCGCATAAAAAACGCAATTGACCCCGACACGTATATTGGTTTAACTTGGGTGCCTATGTGCAATAGCGACTTCACGTATTATACGCCTTCCATTCGTGTTAAAGAAGGACACCCCGTTCCAAAGGGGATGCTTGTCGAGAGGATTCCGGCCAATAAGTATGCAGTATTTAAGTATATAGGGAATCACCACCCGAACGAAATATCGAGTAAGACATTAAAGACTATATGGGAATATATCTATGGCCGTTGGATGAAGGAAAATAATCATTTGAATACCTATAGTTTTGAACGGATAAATCCATTACAAGCAGAGGATTACTGTGAGATGGAATTGTTCTTTCCAAAAATAACTAGTGCTCAAAATTAGATAATGTGATAATAGAAAGAAAAGAGCCTCGGAGTGATCCGAAGCTTTCTGTTTATCTTTGAATAAATAGGAATGCCTTCCGTAAGCATCATTTATTGAGGGACATAAATAATTAAGGTACAAGGACTTTCCAGTAGTCCCATGCCTTTAAGTAATCAGCTAAATCATGTGGATGGTGTTTTAAACAGATCCCGATGCGACAATAAAGCTGAATGATCACTTCTTCGATAAGCATTGATCTTTCCATAGGTGGTTCATGATTTAGCAAAGTAAATGCTGGAATTAAAGTTTCTAGGTTTAAATCGTCAGGAGAGGAGCAAAACGCATAAATGAAATCATACAGCACAGGTCCAACAATAGGTGAAGGATCAATAACTCCTTTTAATGCGTTTTGATCAAACACGAAATTATGGACACCACAATCGCCGTGAAGTAAAAATCTTTCATGTCCTTCACCCTTCGATATATTACCAACACAAGATTTCACTTTATGGTAATCCTCAATTGGTAAAAGGCTCCCCACATTAATTCGAGCATATTCCACACCCTGATCAATAAAATCACGCCAAGTTTCACACGGATCTTCCAACCAGAGTCCCCACTTGTCCGTATGTTGAAAATTTTCATAATGATTGATAAGCCCATTGATCAAAAGTGTCAGCCAGTTTATTTTTGATCCTCTTTTATAATGGGTTGTACCAGTAATGTATGTATAAACAATATATGCTTTTGCAGGATCCGTATAGAGAAGTTTAGGCGGTAGAGTAGCATGCCGATAAGTATGAAGCAATTGTTCAACCAAGGATATATTTTGTGCACTATCCAACTTCAACACATATTTCGGTTCGTCGTTGACTGTAAGAGTATATACAAGTCCATCGGTGGTGCCCTTCATCTTATTAGTAACCTTTGAGGTTGAATCAATTACACCTGTTTCACGAAGGTCTTTAATGATTTTGTTAACATCTAGTCTTTGTGCCATTTTTACTACCTCCCGAACTCTCCCCATATAAGAAGTACAACTTGTCGTTATCAACCATTCAGAACCAATCCTCATTCTTATAATTTCAAATAATATAATATTTGATTTAATACTTTCCAATATGTGATATTATATCTATATATTCAAATTTTCAAAACTTCAGGAGAGAACGCTATGTATCAAGAAATACAGCATTTTAAAGCCGATTTTTTCAAGGCGTTAGCACACCCATTACGTATAAGAATCCTTGAAGTTTTAGTCGAGGGCGACAAAAACGTTAATGAGATACAAACTATATTGGGTAGTGAAGGTTCTGCCGTTTCACAACAGTTAGCCGTATTAAGAAATAAAAATGTAGTCCGCGGAATTAAAGATGGAACCTCAGTAATATACTCTCTTACAGATCCATTGATAAAAGACTTGCTTATTGTTGCCAAGCAGATTTTTGACAATCATCTTGTGAATGCTATTTCCATGTTAGAAAATATAAAAAATCAGTAATTCACAACAAAAAGGAGTGAATCGGGTTGTTATCCCCGATCTACTTCCTTTTTTGTTTATTTTTGAATGTATTTTGCGGAATTATGAAATTGACATCTGATTAATTCAGATATATGATTTTATATATATTCAAATAATCAAATATTCGAGACGGTGGGAATGGATTTGAAACTCTCTTTTAGTGGCAGATTTCAAGGATATAATAGAAAAAAATTTCAAAAAGACTTGATTTCAGGTCTGATTGTAGGTATTATCGCCATTCCATTAGGAATGGCGTTTGCAATTGCATCAGGGGTTAAACCTGAATATGGATTATACACAACGATAGTAGCAGGAATACTAATCTCATTACTTGGTGGTTCAAAATTCCAAATCGGCGGTCCGACAGGAGCATTTATACCCATACTATTTGCGATTGTTATGCAGTATGGGTACGAAAACTTGCTTATCGCAGGTTTTATGGCAGGAGTAATATTACTATTAATGGGGATTTTTAAATTAGGCGGTGTAATCAAATTCATACCACGCCCCGTTACAATAGGCTTTACAACAGGAATTGCCGTTACCATATTCACAGGACAAATCGCCAATTTCCTTGGACTCAGTAATCTTCAAAAGCATCAAGATTTTCTTTCCAATATGAAGGAATTAGGCATTCACATTTCGACAATCAATATTTACAGTGTCTTAACTGCTGTGATTTGTCTGGTGCTTATCATTTTTACACCTAAGCTTGTTTCTAAAATTCCTGGTTCACTAGTTGGATTATTGATTTCTACTGTTGTAGCGTCAATATTCTATCCTGACAAAGTAGCAACTATTGGTTCTACTTACGGAGCAATTCCAAATAGCTTGCCTAGCATACACTTTCCTTCACTTTCAATTGAACACATTCAATCTTTAATTAAACCGGCTTTTGTAATAGCTATGTTAGGTGGTATTGAATCCTTACTTTCAGCTGTAGTTGCTGACGGAATGGCAGGAACCAGGCACAACAGCAACCGTGAATTGATTGGTCAGGGTATCGCCAATATGATAACTCCGCTGTTCGGCGGCATTCCAGCAACCGGGGCTATTGCACGAACTGCAACAAATATTAAAAATGGAGCCGAGACACCCTTCTCTGGGATCATTCATGGCATTGTTGTCCTGTTAGTTTTATTCATATTTGCTCCATATACTTCAAACATTCCTCTTGCGAGCATGGCACCCATTCTAATGGTTGTTGCATGGAATATGAGCGAACGTAAAGAGTTCGTTCACGTTTTAAAAACTAAAACTGCAGAGTCATTAGTTTTGCTTATTACCTTTCTACTTACTGTTTTTACAGATCTGACAACCGCTGTTGAAGTTGGTTTAATCTTATCAGTTATCATTTTTGTGAAACATATGAGCAGCCTTCTTATTACGGTAAAGGTATTGCCCGACCCATCCGATAAGAACGAAAAAGTATCCGCACATATGGTTAATGAGCAACATAATTGCCCTCAAATCAGTATCTACACCGTCGAAGGAGCTTTGTTCTTTGGGGTTGCTAATATGTTTGAGAAATCCATTATGGACGAAATTAATTACAAACCGAAAGTGCTAATATTGAAAATGGGCAATGTTCCTTATATGGACACAACAGGGGAATCCAATTTATCAAGTATCGTCAAGCACTTTAAAAAGCACGGTGGCACCGTAATCATTTCTGAAATACAAAATCAACCACGCCAAATGCTTCAAAAAACAAAATTAGACGAATTCATTGGTCAGGAACACTTTTTTGAAAAAACAGGTAACGCGGTTAGCTTTGCATTAACAAAACTTAACCACTCTCAATGTCTTGGATGCAAGCATTTTGCATTCCGTGAATGCCATCAACTATCAAACTCGAGAGTTATCAACGTTCGAACCCAATGACACGAAAAGGCTGCTCTACCGTCATTTAAAGACGAGAAGAGCAGCCTTTTTCTCAAACTTGATTCTTGGGGATACCGTTTAAACTTGGAACATAATCATCAATCTTGTTACTTGTTAGTGTTTGTGCCTCTTCAGTGAAATGAGCATGATTCTGCTGGTTTTCTTTCTTATCTGCTTTGTTATCTTCGCGGTCATACTTTGGATCGGCGTCATTTTTGGGCATAGTGTTCACCTCCATCGTCTACAGTTAGTATGAGGAGGTAGTTTGAATTTTATCCCAATTATCAATGACGTACTTTATGCCCTTTCAATCTGTTATCACACGCCGAAAGTGCTGATTTGCAAGATATTGTTGAAGAAGAGCAAAATTAATAGATATTTAATAATTGCTTGTTATAGTAGAGTAAACTTATCATAAGAAGGTGTTCCATGCCTAAAAAAGAGAAAAAATGGGTTTATATCGCGTTCATTTTAGGGCTAGTCATTTTATGTTTTGGGGTATGGGATCTAACGCATGCGTATAAACTAAAAGCTGCGTTTAAATCCTATGGTTCCAACGCACGGATAGGGATGTTTCTTGCGATTTCGTATGTTGTTTTTTCTTTGATGATAAAAAAGAAAGTTTTTGGAGCATCGGAAAAAATAAAAAAAATGATCATCTTGTTATTAAAATGGAGTAGGAAATGGCATATTCCGATATCCATCATCACGATTGCACTTATTGCTATTCACGCCGTAGGCGCATTTTTGTATGGAATCAAAATAGATTTTTCCAACATCTCAGGTCTTCTCGCGCTTGTTGCGCTACTTCCTGTACCCATTTCTGGATTGATGCGCCATAAAAAAATGGATCGTGTATGGCATATGCGATGTGGAATAGCATTTTTTGTTTTATTCCTCGTTCATGCTTTTCTTTAAAAAAGGAAAAAGAGCTCTGGCGCCAAGTAATCCGTGCATTAAAATTCCCATGAAAAAACGTGGACACCTCAGGGTTTCCACGTTTTTTTGTCTTGGGGGAGAGCTAACATTCTCCCCCTATATTTTTTACTATTGAACTTGTTTTGCTAAGTCTAATAGTTCTGATTGGGTTAGTTTTTTGTTATCTAATTTTTCACGATTATCATTGATGTAATAAACAAAACGAGATAAGAAGCCCTTTTCACCTTCCCACCAAACTGATTGACTGGTATCACTTTCTCTATAATATCCTTGTTTGTATTCATCTATTTTCATAGGAACTTTATCGTGTACTAATAATTTTTCAGGTCTACTTATAGACTTGCTCAAAATGTATCGAATTTCTTGACCTGTTTGCTTGTTTTTATAATGAAAAACATATTGGAGGAGTACATCTGGATCATCAATTAGGATTTCCATTCAAGCCTCATTTACTTCAAATGGAAACTTATAAGGTTCATTGAAAGAATAACGCATTGATTTGCTTTCTTTTTCAGTGTGATTATAAAAATTACAACCACTTAATAGGACAATTAGAACACTCAGTAAAAGTAAAACAAAATACTTACTTCTCATTTTCCAATCCTCCGAATTTGTTAAATATTGGACTGAACATTAGATTAGACGAAGAAAATCTTATTTTGTTTCACTTTTTTCTGTTGAGTGCCTGGATGTCTGCGGGAAAGCATATTCGGTAACCTTACTCCCCCCTCCTTAAACGGTTATACTAGATTTAATATGCATTGAAACAGGTGATCCTTAATGAGCTCCAACCTAACCTATTCCAAACCAAAAACATTACTAAACCCAGCCAGCGGCTACCTCAGTGGGTATTCGCATACGCTGAATCCTTACTCGGGTTGCTCTTTTGCTTGCTCTTACTGTTATGTGCGCCAGATGCCAATTGCGCTGTTCCATAAGCAGGATTGGGGAGCCTGGGTTACGGTGAAAGAAGGTGCAGCGGACGTACTGCGTAAAGATTTGGAGAAAGCCCGTCGCAAGGGCGCGGTAACAATCTTCATGTCATCAAGTACAGACCCGTACCAACCTGCGGAATATCAGCAGCAAATTACACGTTCCTTACTTGAAGTATTGGCTGCATCTCCACCCGACTTCTTAATCGTACAGACACGCAGTCCCCTTGTAACGAGGGATATTGATCTACTGCAAACCCTTGGAGATCGTGTTCGTGTGAGCATGACGATTGAGACGGACCGTGAGGATATCCGTAAAGCGTTTACCCCTTCGGCTCCCCCTATCGCCGCACGTTTGAAAGCGCTAGAGCGTATCGTGCAGGCGAACATTCCCGCTCAGGCGACGATTGCACCCGTGCTGCCGTGTACGGATCATTTTGCAAAGACATTAAGCGGAATTGTGAACAAAATCTGCATCGATGATTATTTCATGGGCGACGGAGCCAAAGGAAAACGGACGGAGAAAATCGGTGTTCGATCAATTTACGAACAACTAGATTTAGATGATTGGTACAGTCGCGAGGCCTATTTAAGGGTGCTGGATCAAATCAAAGCGCATTATAACGAGGATCAGATTGGCATTAGCCAAGAGGGCTTTCTCCCCTAACCAGAAGAAATTCACTTAAAAAACCCGCCATCTCCACAAGGCGGGTTCTACACATTCTATTAACGATTATCGATTGTTTCTGGGTACATATCATGATTGAATAGACGCTGACGCGCGACATCTTCCCACGCTGTTCCCGGCTTACCGTAGTTGCAGTAAGGATCAATACTAATCCCGCCACGTGGCGTGAATTTTCCCCATACTTCGATATATTTGGGCTCCATGGCTGCGATCAGGTCATCCATAATCGTATTGACGCATGTTTCATGGAAATCCCCATGATTACGGTACGAGAATAGATACAGTTTGAGCGACTTGCTCTCCACCATTTTCACATCGGGTACATAACTAATGTAAATTGTTGCAAAATCCGGTTGCCCCGTCATCGGGCATAAACTTGTGAACTCTGGGCAATTGAACTTAACAAAATAATCGCGATCCTGCTTCTTGTTGACGAAAGTCTCGATGATACCCGGATCATATTCGTAAGTGTACTGCGTGTTCTGGTTCCCTAATAGGGATAAGCCTTCAATAGGCTTCTCATGATTGTTAGGCATAGATTGCCCTCCTAGTTTTGTTTTTACAGAGGAGGAGATTACGAACTCTGTTTGAAGGATTTATTATACCACCACTCTCACCCAGAAGTAATGTCTATTCATACCAGATCCATTAGGATGACAATTTAACCCTCTATAATCTGATCCTAAAGTGGATATAGTAACATGGACAAAGATCTTTCCAGGAGGGTTATACATGGACAGTACTCATGAATTTGTAGAGAAATTGCACGATACCCAGAAAAAAGACGATAAGAACCGCCAGCACACAAAAGGACCTCAAGCGAACAAGACGCAGAATAAACAGCACAGTACGAACAAATAACGCTGGAATCTATATGAAGCAAAAAGGGACTTTACTCATTTGGTTATATAACCTTGTGAGGAAGCCCCTTGATCTACTTAATGATAAATTCTCGCTTGCTGATCGGCAGGTTGTTCGACCATCATACCGTGTGCGAGTCGTAGAAAATCTTGTGCATTTCCTACATCCTCTTCATCAGGAAGAAGCCCATATCCCGCTCCACTTAAGAGGGAGTATACCTCGATTCTCTCCGGCAATTTGCCGAAAGCCCGATAAGCGAACACGAGACACATGTTCATATACGCACGAATGACTTGCGGTTCATCTTCAATGAAAATTTTCTTAATGACATAAGAGGATTCCGTCCATTGTGCGAGCTGCAGCATCATCGATAAGTTCATATCCAGTTCTTCAATCAATACAGACAGTTCTTCCTGTAAAAATATCGGCGCTGCAGTATCCTCTTGATCTTGCAGCAAGTAAGGAATAAGCGAGTTAGAGGCTTGGCGCTTCACATCGTCAGCTTTTACTACCGATCCAATTCGATCTGACACGTCTACCCAGTGGCGATCCAGACTCGTTAAGATCGAATTCTCCCCTCTCGCATCCTGCGGTAGCGAATAATAATCTTGAATGACAAGCGCAATAGATTGCTGCACTTGCTGCTGCCAATTACCTGAACTCGGACTCGGGCGACTCTTCGCTTGCTTGCGATGAAAACAACAAGGACAGCGCACGAACTGCTCCAGGTCATGATCATGTAAAATAAAGTTTTGGGCGCTTGCTGTCCTTGGTTCCATCTTTACTTCCTCCTTATTTCCATGTTACAAAATTTCTTCCGAACTCTCTACACTGCTCTTTCTCATTCTCCCTAGGGCACATTTCCACTTTCAGACCTTCTGCTGTAACTTCACATCCACGCTCACGCAATTTATCGATCAGAAGATCCACCGCCGCACAAAACATCGGATAACTCGTATCTCCTGAACCGAACACCGCTGCCTTTTTGCCGGTCAAATCAATGTCGTCTAACTCTTCAAAAAAATCAAGGAAATCATCAGGCAGCTCCCCATCACCCCATGTATAAGCTCCAAGCACAATGCCATCGTATTGTAGCAAATCCGCAGCATTCGCATTGTAAGCCTCACATACAGTCAATTGACCACCTTGCCCACGTATTCCCGCTGCTACTTCATCTGCCATCGTCTCTGTATTCCCTGACAAACTCGCGTATACCATTATGACGTTCTCCATGCGTTTCTTCCCTCCGTTATTTCATCTTATTAATTATTTGAATACCATTGATAAAATACAATTGATAATGATTATCATTTTCAAAATGAATTATACAACGAACTTCTCTTCGATATCAAGTAGGAAACGTTATCGGAATTTGAATTTCATTTAAATGATCCGCTTTATTGTTCGAAATATAGGAATCAATAATGGTCCGTTCGATGGCATCCCCGATAATTGCAGCGCCTTGCTGCTGAATTTCCTTCAAAAGCTTATTGTAATAAACCGGCGAATCTTGATGGGAGCCACGAAAATAAATACACGCATAATCCCCTTCTTGTAAAATATCGACTAGCTCCATACTCTCCGTCTCCTGCTCTAGCAAAATAAATATGGAATTGTACTCATTAAATCTATTCTGCAGCAAGTCACTTTGGGCAACTGTCAGACCCACTCCACCTATAAAAATGCTGGACATGCGATTTGATATATTTTCCAATTGGCGTAAATTGAGCTCGAGCTCAGGATTAGAGGCAAAACGATTATGCAGACGCAGGATACGCCGCTTCTCTAAATGCTTGAAGAGTACGACACCAATCTGCGAATCATCAATCTTTTTCGCATTCTGAATTTCGATGATCCGACTATCAAACGTATCTCGAATCCGCTCTAGCTTCTTAATCTGATTCTCTGCCGCAGCACGTTCCTTCGTTAATAATTGAATGAATGAATCCATGTCCCGCTTCTCTAGCTGCTCTTTAATTTCTTTGAGCGAGACACCGAGCGCTTTTAAATAATTAATGGTATTTAATTGCTCGAATTGATCGGTTGAGTAGTAGCGGTAGCCATTGTTGGAATCGGTCTCCATCGGCTTAAACAGCCCGATTTCATCGTAATAGCGCAGGGTTTTTACAGGTGTGTTATGTAACTTGGACATCTCGCCAATTAGAAATTTATTTTTCATATCGCCTATCCTCACTCTATTTCTTTGCAACTTTTTCTCAGTATATCGCACTTGACATTCCAGTAACAGGAGGGTTTAGTATTCATTCCAAGCTAACTAAAAGTAAGGAGAATTAATATATGAACATGGCTACAAAAGAAACCATCATCCGTTCTGCAACGTTAACGCGTTCGAAGCGATTATGGTTCGCATTGGTGCTCGGAGCATTATCTGCCTTCGCACCGCTATCCATTGATATGTACTTACCATCTTTGCCAACTCTATCTTCAGACTTGCATACGACAACATCACTTGCTCAGCTCAGCTTAACCGCATGTCTACTGGGGCTTGCTCTTGGTCAACTTGTTGTCGGGCCGTTAAGTGATAAATTCGGTCGCCGCAAACCGCTCTTGATCTCACTGACGATATACGCCATCTCATCCTTGTTATGTGCGTTTGGTTCTTCCATTTACCTCTTGATTGGACTGCGATTTGTCGAAGGTGCAACAGGAGCTGCTGGCATTGTCATCTCTCGCGCTATGGTAAGAGACATGTATGAAGGACCCGAAATGACGAAGTTCTTCTCTCTCCTGATGCTAGTCAACGGACTTGCACCGATCCTCGCACCGGTTACAGGAGGTGTACTGCTTAAATATGTGTCTTGGCATGGCGTATTTATTGTACTTGCACTAATTGGCGTGATTATGTTCTTGGCCGTCCTATTTGGTCTACCGGAGTCTTTACCGCAAAGCAAGCGATCTAGTGGAGGACTCACAGGCACTTTGCACACTTTTGGTCGATTGCTCAAAGATCGTAATTTTATGGGGTATGCCCTCACACAAGGACTCATCTCTGCTGCGATGTTCGGCTATATCTCAGGATCTCCTTTTGTGCTGCAAGATATTTTTGGAGTCTCCCCGCAGATGTTCAGTGTGATCTTTGCTACAAATGGAATTGGGATCATTATTGCCAGCCAAGTTGCTGGAAGACTCGCTGGAAAAGTGAGTGAAACGAAACTGCTAGTCGCAGGACTCCTTATTGCTGCTGTAGGTGGTGTGTCCTTATTCATCACTTTACTTGCCGACGCAGGGCTTATTGCGGTGTTGATCCCGCTGTTTATGATCGTATCGAGTGTCGGAATAGTAGGAACAGCTAGCTTCGCGCTTGCCATGCAAAGCCAAGGAGGTTCTGCTGGGAGTGCTTCTGCCTTGCTTGGACTTTTCCCCTATATTTTCGGTGCGACCGCGGCTCCATTAGTCGGTCTTGGCGGTAATTTAGCTTCCCTTCCGATGGGGATTGTCATTGCAGCCTGCGAAGTCGGGGCTCTACTCTGCTATTTTGTCCTTGTGAAACGTAAATAATATCTTCGGTTTTACTTGTGGATAATAACTTCTGTGGATATGTGAACAACCTTATAGGAAATAAACCCTATTGGGGATAATATTCTGTTGATGATGTGTATAACTCTGTGGATAGTTGTGGATATCCAGGAGAAATGGGCTATACCCCCCTAGCAAAAGAGACTATCTGTGAATGATAGTCTCTTTTTTAAATATTATCCACTTAATCGGTTATGGCGATGACGCCTCTTTTCACATTGAAACGAATAAGTACTGGTAAATAGATTCCTACAAACCAATATGCGGTCTCCGCAATCAGAATCGCCATTCCTACATCGGCAATGACATGCTGTTTCACGAACAGGGTCGAAATAATAATCAACAATCCCATTATTCGAACGATATACCTTGTTCGTGCCTTAAGCACTCTTGCTCCCTTAATCATAAGGTAACTCGTCAGTACATGAATACTTGGAAAACAATTATAGGGCAGATCATGTTCATAAATGATTTTGACCAGCTGAGTTAGCCAATCGGAATGCACCAGCTGAGGCCGTGGAACGGTCGTTTGAAAAAAGTAGTAAAACACGTAACAAACGAGTAAACCTATACATAAGGCAACTAATGTATTGAGATACACTTTCACATCTTTGAAAAAGATTAGAACAAGTGCAATCGCAATAAACGGATACCACAGCACATACGGAATAATAAAAGCAGACACAAACGGCAGTCGATTATCAATCAAAGTGACTAGCATATGAACCTGCGTTTTCGGTTGATTTAAGACATTATACAAAATATTAAGAGCAGGTATGAACAGCATCCATAACAAAGGTCTATAATTCCGCAATTGACGACGTGTTACTTTACTCCTGATGTTCAGCGTAATCCCTCCCTTTTAATTAACCATACACATATTTTATGTCTAAACTATTTTATGCGCAATAAATTATATCTAACACAAAAAAACAAGACCCTCCTTCGGTCCTGTTCAACTTTATATACCTATTACATTATCATCCCGCAGCTATATGGATTTGGCCTTAGCTATGTACCAATACGCACATCCAACAAATACAATACCGCCTACCATATTACCAAGTGTGACTGGAACTAAATTATTTACAAGCCCCAGCCAAGAAACGGTATCGGGATGAGGAGTAAAGAGTGAAATTGAGAGCAAGGTCATATTCGCAACGCTATGTTCAAAACCGGATGTAATGAAAGCGAATAAGCACCAGAAAATCATAACGAGCTTCGCCGTTTCTTCTTTCAATTTGATCGAACACCAAATCGCCAGACATACGAGAATGTTACAGAGAATGCCTCGCATGAACAATTCGAAGAATGGAGCGTTCATTTTGGCAGAAGCTGCAGTATGAATAAAATTAGCTACACTACCTGTAGCAAGCCCCGTGTATACGAACATCACCGCAATCAACATAGAGCCTGCAAAATTTCCAATAAAGCTGTACAGCCAAATTCGCCCCGTATCCCGCCAAGTCGTCTTCTTCTCAAGTGTACTCACCGTCATCAGAAAGTTGTTACCCGTAAATAACTCCGCCCCAGCCATAATGACTAAGCTCAGTGCAATCCCAAAGCACATCCCCATGACAATCTTCGTACTCGGAGATTGAGCGGCAGATAACACACCACCTATTGTGAAAATAAGTATTATACCTAGTCCAATAAATAAACCAGCTAACATCGAGGATACGAGATACTTCCCTTTACTGCGGTTTAACAATTCAACTTTCATCGTCCCAGCTTGATTGATCGCTTGAATGATGTCGCCCAATCTACTCACCCCTATCTTAAATGGCTGTTAAGATGATCGGTTTGTTCTTCGTGATGATAAGGCTATGTTCATGCTGTGCGGCAAAGCTGTGGTCAGGCATTCGCAACGTCCATCCATCTGGCTGTTCCACGACATATTCCGCACTTGTTGAAAGGAAAGGCTCAATCGTAATCACATCACCTGATTTCAAGATACGCGGATCATTCTTGCGGTATACTGGTAAGATATTTGGCGCTTCATGAATCGCTCGTCCTACGCCATGACTGCATAAGTTTTTTATGACCTTATAGCCACCTAAAGATGCTTCTGTCTGGATGATTCGACCGATCTCATTGAGCCTTACTCCATGTGTAAGCGAATTAATAACCTTCATCATCGTGTCATACGTATACTGACAAAGGCGGGTTAAGGCTGGATTAGACGGAGCAAGAACAAATGAATGTCCTGCATCAGCCACATACCCATTCTTTTGAGCACAGACATCGATATTAATCATGTCCCCTGCTCGAATCACACGCTCGCCCGGTATCCCATGTGCAATATCTTGGTTCACACTGATACAAGTATGACCTGGAAAATGAAGTTCTTTCTTCGGTGCGGATTCTGCTCCGTGCTTGGCTAATATTCTCCCGCCAATTTTATCTAATTCCATCGTCGTCATGCCAACGCGAGTCTGCTTTTTCATCTCTTGGATCGTCAGAGCAACGATCCTCCCTATTTCTTTCAAATGAACAATATCCTCTATAGAAGTTACAGTCATGGTTACCCTCCAAAGGCTTACTTCCTCTATTTCACAACACATATAGACCGAAACACTAAAATCATACCTAAAAAAAGGATAGCGAATGCTACCCCAAGTTTTTAGGTTCATCCACAAAAAGGGACAAAACATATCCGCAATCGTTACAATAATCTGCTGATATAGACGAAGATTTACTTCTAAGGTTATTTAAAGGAAACATATGAACAAGGGCATTAGAGGCTCTAATAACGCCCTTTTTAATATCTTTACCTTCGCATTGTGGGCATTCAAGTGATTTCAATGAAATCCCTCCTTTTAGTTTATTTCTCCAAATGCTAGGCGGCTATTGATGATGTGAATGCTTCAGCCAGTTTCTCATTCATCCTACTGCAAGTAATCCTCTGGTCAAATTTATTCCGTATAGCCAGCGGAAGAGTCGATTCCAACCGTGTTTGCTTTTGCATCCCAAGTTACGGCAAAATCAGTTGCTTGTGCAATATCTCTTAATTTGAAATAGTTGTTATTATTAATCTCATAAGCCACCAATTGAACCTCTTGTCCGTTAACATAAACCTTAGCTGAAGTAGCTTTTGCCATCATGGCAGATGAGTTAGCGGAAACTGTAAACTCCTTGCCGTCTGGTGTATAGGCTTCACCTGCTGTTAGACTAATGTCATTCTTCGCGCCGTCCCAATCCACTTTGAACTGCTTGTTGGTTCCGTTCATTACCTGAGCAAGATCACGCAGCTTGAAGTAATTGCTGCCTGCAATTTCGTAAGCTTCAAATGCTATTTCTTTGCCGTTAACCATCACCTTGGAAGCAGCCCTCTTAGCTGGAGTTGCAGCTTCAGATTTGGGTGTTTCTTGTGCTGCAGCGTTTGGAACACCTTTATTTTCAAACATAAAATAAAGAGTAGGTGATTCGAATAAGTCGTTGGATCTATATTCATCGTCATAAACAGTGAAGGATAGCGTAAAAATGTTACCTTCAATTACGTCTTTTAAATCTTTATCGCCTAATGTAAACTTGGGGGCATATACGAGACTCCCGTTCGCGAACTTCTCTTGATAGACCCCTATGAAATCTTCACCAAAAATCCTTGGAAAAGAGACAGCATTATGTGCTTTCTTATCTGTTGTCACAATTTCATAAATGGGGTATGCACCATCCGCATTTTTTTGCGGCATTTCTACGACAATTATATCTAAAGGATATTCCTTACCAGCAAAACTTTTCTTTATTATTTTGTGCTCAATAACATTGGGAACAATCAGTTTATAGCTGCCCTTCTTGTCCAAATTAATTTCTTCGCCTTTCATTTCTGCTGCAAATGCGGGCGCGGCAATGCTTGATACAAGCATTAACATCATAAGTATCATTACAAGTGCTTTACATTTTTTCATAATTACCTCCATACAATTGAATTTGCTACAAACATTAAATTCAATAATAGCAGAATTTTCCGTTTCTTAAAATGATGGATGATCAAGCTAAGTGCGACACTTCAGCTATGAAAGATTCAATAGCATGAAGATTTGTTTTTCCGTAAAACAAGTAAGGAAAATGGCACACAGAGGATGGATAGGATAGCAATACTGACAAAAATAACGCGAAGAGAAGTCTGCGTAAGCAAAATGCCGACAAGTGCTGTAGAGATGCTGGATACAAACTCCGGAACAATCCCTTGGACACTCGTTACACGACCTTGCACAGAAACAGGAATCTCAGTCTGGTTAATCGTATCGGATGCGGTATGCGTCATCATAAGCGCCATATTCATTAAGATCGTACTGATCGCAAGTGTCATGAAATTGCCTGATAACGAGTAAATAATGCCCATAACAACCACAAGAGCCATCCCAATCGGATACACGTACGTGGATGGATACTTAGAAATCCATACGGTTTGAAGCAAGCCCGCGAATAGAACGGCTCCCCCATTAACTGCAACGATCATGGAATAACTCTCAGGTCCTAATCCTAACGTATCCGTGACGAATAAGACTTCATACACTTCCATAACCGAGGAAATTGCAAGTAGGGTCGTGGCTGCGGTAATGCCCCATAATGCACGATTCGATTTGATATAATGGAATGAAAACTTCAAATCTGACCATAAAATGCTCCATTTACCTCCATTAGGCTTATCTTCGAAACGAGTATCTTGTTCTTCACTCACGTCCGGCTTAGGTACTTGAATGACTAGGAAACAAAGCGCTGAAATAATGAAGGATATTCCGTCTAAGAAGAACGGTAAGAATGTACCTTTTAACACGAGTATCCCTCCTAGCAAAGGGCCTAATAAGATCGATGCGGAACCAATTACCTCTCGAATCGAGTTCACCCGCTGCCGGTTCTGTTCATTCGTGAGTAATGTGATCATAGGCGAATAAGCGGCTGAGAAGAACGAGCTTAGTATGCTGCTAGTCCCTACCAATAGGAACAAAATAGGGCTATCCAAGCAAAATGGCATCAGAATAAGCAATCCTGCCCTCAGCAAGTCGCTTACGATGATTGTGAACTTATGCCCCATCCGATCAGCGATGGATCCTGCAATAAATTTCCCGATGAACATCCCCAGTATTTTAGCGAGCCACATCCATGTGATCGCCGCTCCCCCACTTCCAGCCAGAATCACACTCAGCGAGATCAGATAGATCCAATCCCCAAACATGGAAATCAATCTAGCGATGTACAAAATGATCAAATGACGTGTAAACGCCGCTTTCATCTGTATAATCCCCCAATAAATACCAATTATTAACTACCTCAAGCTATCATTATCTGGAAATTGTGTCAATCTATAATGTATATGCGTGCGTGTCCCAAGCAAGATGTCATCCACTAGCATACCAATAATAGCGGACCATCTAAAACACGATAATCCAAGAGACCCGCTCGCCAAAATAATCGGCGATGCATATCCCCTCATAATATAATTACAATCTTGCAAAACTACTTATACATAATCAGCTCGTTACCCATTGACATCATAAAATAATACGCTTAATATATGAGTATATACTCATATTTATAAAGTTAGAGGTGACTTCCTTGCATAATGAAGAAAATAATGAGAAACATCCCTCTCTAAATCAATGCGAGCATTTGGATGAAGAAACGTTATTTATGGTCAGCCAAACTTTCAAGGCACTATCTGATACGACACGTATTCGCATCCTACATTTGCTGTCTCAGCGAGAGTGTTCGGTGAATGAAATTGCGGAAGAGTTGTCTCTATTGCAAACGACAGTATCCCATCAATTGCGGTTCTTGAAAAATCTTCGTCTTGTGAAATTCCGCAGAGCGGGAACAACTTTGTATTATTCGCAGGACGATCAGCACGTGGTGGATTTATTACAACAAGCGATTCACCATGCTTGTCACGATTAAACAGCTATTGGAGTGATGACCTTATGCAAGAGTTCCGAATAAAAGGACTGTCTTGTGGGAATTGCGCACGAGAACTTGAAGAGAAGATCCAAAAGCTAGAGCATGGCGAGAATGCGAAGCTCAGCTATAACAGCGGAAAGCTGTGGGTGGAAGAACAAATTTCAATGGCCTCTGTCACGAAAATTTTGAAAAAAGACGGGGCTTATATAGTAGACGGAGCAGCGGCTGTTGCAACATCTGCTGGCAGCCTTCATCATTCTCATGATCATGCAGGTTGTTGCTCCACCGAAAATTCACACGACCATTCGCACGATCACGGTCATGACCACGGTCACGATCATAGCCATGAACACGGTGCAGAAGCTACCAATAAGATTCGTAACCAACTCATTACCGCATTTATTGCCTTTATAGTTGCTGTTTACCTACCAAGTGAGGTTAATAGCTGGATTCCAATCATTCTTTATTTATTTGCCATCGCGATCAGTGGATATACGACTTTTATTAAAGGACTTAAGAATCTATTCCGCTTCAAATTCAATATCGATACGTTAATGACGATTGCCTTGATTGGCGCGATTGCCATCGGGGAATGGAAAGAAGCAACGTTAGTTGCGATTTTATTCGGCCTTAACGAACTGCTAGAAGGATTCGGAATGGAGAAAGCCCGCCGTTCGATGGATACCCTTCTGCAAGTCGCACCTAAAGAAGCGACTCTCGTCCAGAATGGCACCGAAACGGTCGTTCCCATTGAATCGCTTAAAGTCGGGGACATCGTACTCGTCCGCTCAGGTCAGAAAATTCCGTCAGATGGAACCGTTGTAGAGGGAAAAAGCTCTGTCAACGAAGCCGCGATTACAGGTGAATCCTTGCCAGTTGAGAAAAGTGTTGGCGGGGCTGTATTCGGTGGAAGTGTAAACAATGAGGGCGTTCTTAAAATTCAACTCGAAAAAGCCTACCAAGACTCTTCACTTGCGAAGATTCTACATTTAGTGGAAGAAGCCCAAGAAACGAAAACACCGACGGAGCTGTTTATTAACCGTTTTGCCAAGTACTACACGCCGATTATTATTCTTGTTGCCCTGCTAGTGATTGTCGTCCCTCCTCTTTTCTTAGGTGGAGAATGGGGGAAATGGTTGTATCAAGGGCTCGCGGTATTGATCGTCGGTTGTCCATGTGCACTCATCTTGTCATCTCCGATTGCCATTGTTTCTGGTATTACACGAAATGCTCGTAACGGTATCCTCGTTAAAGGCGGCGTGTTCCTAGAGCAGCTGGGCAAAGTTAAAACCATTGCATTTGATAAAACAGGTACGTTAACAAAAGGTGAACCACACGTTGCAAAGACGGTTATTTATCACGAATCGTTTTTCCAAATTGCAGCATCGATTGAGAAATCCTCTTCACACCCGCTTGCCAAAGCGATTATGAAAGAGATGACAGACAAAGGTGTTACGACTGTGGAACCTGAAGAAATTACGACCGTATCGGGTCAAGGGATTGTTGCCAAGATCGAAGACCAGACCTATTGGGTCGGAAACGAAAAAAACATGTCTCATCTCGTCATTCCTGGTGTTGTGCAATCCCAAATTAATGACCTGAAAGAACAAGGCTACACGCTCGTTCTCGTTGCGAATAAAGAAGATATTCTAGGCATATTCGGTATCGCTGATGAGATTCGCGAAGAAAGCAAGAGCGTAATCGCAGCTCTACACCGTGCTGGAATCAAGCGGACTGTTATGCTAACGGGAGATCATCAGAAGACTGCGGAGAAGGTTGCACGCGCCGTCGGCGTGAGTGATTATTACGGTAATCTACTGCCTGAAGATAAAGTAGAAAAGGTGAAGGAACTCAGCAAACATGAGGGCGTGGCGATGATCGGTGACGGCATTAATGACGCTCCGGCTCTTGCAACTGCACAGCTAGGTATTGCTATGGGCAAAGGAACTGACAGTGCAATCGAAACGGCTGATATCGTGCTCATGCAGGATCATCTTGGCAAGCTGCCCGAAGCTATATCCATCGCCAAACAGGTAAACCGCGTGATCAAGCTAAACATCGGCTTCGCCCTTGGCTTAAAAATCATTGCGCTCCTGCTCACCATCCCAGGATGGCTAACCCTGTGGTTTGCTATTTTATCTGATATGGGTGCGACGATTGTGGTTACTTTGCTTAGTTTAACGATATTAATTAACCGGAATAAGAACTGATTCTGAAAAACGGCTGTCCCTACTTGAGGGCAGCCGTTATTGTCTTCTTTTTACATCTGGGCACTGATGCCCTTCCCCACTCCCCGCCTGCCGTTGAAAAACCAAACCAAGCCTAGCAGAATCAATACAATCGCGGAAAGCCCATAGGTCATGCGGAGTCCAATAAAATGCTCCGATATATAGGCAAGCAGCGGACCCATTGACGCCCCTACGTCTGTCATTACAACATAAGCGGTCATAATAAAAGCCCGAGTCGCTCCTACTGCCATGTCAGAGGCAAGTGCATCCATAATAGTAGACAGTATGTTAGCAACAAGAAGCAGTGCGAGTAAATTGCATAACCATAAAGCATATGGAATGACTAAGTTAGTCGCGGCCATCAGAACAGAGGCCAATACGAGCAGACCAATTAGAATCGGCCTGCGCCCCCATTTTCGATCCGATACTCTGCCAAACCACGGAGACAAGAAGGAGCCTAGCGCCCAACGTACCGCCTGTAACCCGCCTGCAATTGTCGCAGAACCAATCACAACTTCATAAAACGTAACGGTTGTCCGATGATGGGTCTCGATCAAATGGCTGAGCGTAGCCGTCAGCATGCCATCAAGACACATCGCTACCAGGAATACCGTTACTAACGTTCCATGTAGAGCAGGCATTTTCCAAATTGCTCGTCTGGCAGCAGGTTCTTCGTTTGATTCATTGTAACTCTTTATTTTCGGAACAAATATGTATACAACAGGCAAAGTCAGGAATGCGAGTATTCCAAAAGTTGTCGCTACCGCCTGTAAACCGAACATCTCCACACATATACTGCCTGCAAGCATCCCAATCAAGCTGCCTAAACGATACAGCCCATTGTAGGTCCCCATAAGGTGACCTCTGTTACTAGGATTTGAACTTTCTAAGATCATAAAATAAGAACCGAGCCGCAAAAATGACCACGCAATTCCCCACACACATCGCAGGACAAGCCAAATATAAAAACCTTCTACCCAGCCGTAAAGAAAAGTCGTTGTCCCCGCAATACATACTGCGATAAATACGCCGCTGCGAATGCTCAATCTTTTATACAGCCAGCCAATTAAAGGGCCCAGCGGTAATCGAATAAAACGATTGGCAGAGAGCAGAATGCCAACTTCAATCAAAGAAACTAACCCAATATCCTTCCAATGAATCGGCAGGACAACATACAGCATCGAATCCCCGAATAAGGATATGGCAGTAATCAGTGCCAGTACGATAATCGATCTCATGACATCGCTTCCTAACAACTTTATAATAGTTAATGTAACATCCTTAATAACCATTTGACTATATCATTTAAAAGGAGATCCTATTTTGACTGATTCTACGTTCGCATTCGATTCCTTTAACCGCAACACCTTACAAGCCAATTGCGAGCAATGCTTTGGCCTATGCTGTACGGCACTTCCCTTCGCAGCTTCAGTAGACTTCGCCATGGATAAAAATGCGGGCCAGCCCTGCTCTAATCTGAAATCGGACTTTCGCTGTGGCGTTCATAATGACCTTAGACAACTTGGATTTCGCGGCTGCACGGTATATGACTGCTTTGGTGCAGGACAAAAGCTCTCCCAAGTAACCTTCAGTGGACAAGATTGGAGACAAAACCCAGACTCAGCGAAAATGATGTTTGAGGTATTTCCAACGATGTGGCAGCTCCATGAGCTGATCTGGTATCTGACTGAGGCGTTATCTTTAAAAGCTACTCATTCCATCTACAACGATCTAAAATCAGCACTCGAAGAAACGGTACGCCTTACAGATCTTAGTCCCGATCTACTGCTAACTGTCAACGTGGCAGTCCACCGAGCAAGTGTGAATGTACTGCTATTGCAAACCAGTGAACTTGTGCGAGCAGATGCTAGAGCGCAGCAAAAAGCCCCTGCTAAATACATGAAAAAAATCGGTCGTGGCGCCGATCTTATGGGTGCAAATCTTAAAGGTGCTGACCTAAGAGGTGCCAACTTAAGAGGTGCTTACCTGATAGCTGCTGATCTTCGAGAGGCAGACCTGCGAATGACCGATCTCATCGGTGCGGATTTGCGAGATACAGATTTAAGAGGTGCTAACCTCTCGACAAGCCTTTTTCTCACCCAAGCCCAAGTAAATAGCGCAAAAGGCAATTCTAATACCTTGTTACCACCTGCACTCACCCGCCCTATGCATTGGTCTGCTTAAGTCTATCATAAATTTTTTTGGATTTTTTTCCAATATAAAAATAGAGGAGCAGCGCCCATCTCATGAGCGACCCTCCTCTATTTTCCACTCCCGAACCATGCTTCTATTTATCCGTATCTAGGAAATCGACTTTCCGTGCACAAGCATTTATCACATCTTCACTGAGAAAAGGTGCAATTGGAACCAATGACCGCATTCCTCCAAACTCAAATGACTTTAATGCCAACTCATTTATAACCTTTTTACTCACAAAAGGTGCAATCGCGACTAGAGATCGAATCCCTTCGGCATCAAAAGTCTTTAGCGCAAGTTCATCGAGCACTTCGCTGCTAATAAACGGTGCAAGTGCAATCAGTGGCTTCATTCCCCCACCTTCATACGCCTTTTGTGCAAGCTCATCGAGCACCTCACTGCTGATGAACGGCGCCATTGGTATGAGGTCTTTGAGCGTATAATTATCCTTAACCTGATTAAACATATCATCAGCTTGTGATGTACTTAGCAGTGGAGCTACGGTCGAAATCTCTTCGATCGTTACCTCATTATTTTGAAAATAATCGGCAGTATCTTGTTCGATTACTTTCTTAATGAGCTGAGCTTCCTTTCCCTCATCCAAAATCTCATCAATGCTTACACCAAATATCTCGGCTAGCACGGGCAGCTTCGAAATATCTGGCATCGTCTCGCCTCGCTCCCAATTACTAATCGCCTGATAACTGATTCCAAGCTGATCCGCTAACCCCATCTGGGTAATGTTTTGCTTCTTTCTAAGTCTCGCAATATTTTTTCCGATCTTCTCCATATTGAACATGAATACGTCACTCCCTTTATTTAATGATATTGATGTATTGATCCTTTTCAATAAGAATCCATTCACTCATAGCCTGATAATGACTGGCGATCTGGTCCGCTAATTCTAATTGTGAAATACTTGATTGCTTTCTAAATCTGGCTAATTTCTTACTGATCTTCTCCATGCTGAACATGTGAGCGTCACTCCCTTTATTTGATGACTTGAGTGTATCGCTTCCGTTTACACATGTATATCAAGCAGTCCTTGAGTTGATTTTCCCCTTTAAAAATAATGATTTCGGCTATGATTTACTTCGTTCTTGATTGCCTGTACACCTTTCTCAATTTTCACTTGAGTAACGCTTGAGACATTAATTTTTAATATTTTTTCTTTATAAGTCCCTGCCAAGTAATTACGATCAATCGGGTCCAGGAGTACATTCTGATCCCTTAAATTGCGGTAAAGCGAGGTCACATTGACGTGTTTCGGCAGTATCAGATGCGTGTGCATACAGATGGATTTCGGACGAGTGAACGGATCAAGTGATTCGTAGAGCGCATTCGCACGTTCTATATACGGAAGCCTTATTCTACGGGTATGTTTCTCGAACATTCCGCTTTTCAGGTAGATCTCAAGTGCTGCTTGAGAGATCATCGAGCTATCGATATCAGTTATCCCTTTGTACTGTTGGAACGTATCCACAAGCTGCTCTGGTAGCACAACAACGCCAACGCGCAAGCCAGGAAATATGATTTTAGAAAAGCTTTTTAAATATATGACGCGATCATTGTGATCATATGAAAAAATCGGATCGACTTTCGTATCCTGCTCAAAATCGGCTAAATAATCATCCTCCACAATATATACATCGTATTTAACAGCTAATCGAACGATCGCTTCTTTTTCCTCTCTGGAGTAGGAAGTTCCTAATGGGTTATGAAAACGTGGCATCGTGTAGAAAAACTTGATCTCTCCCAATGCAAAAATTCGCTCCAGCTCAAGAAGATCAATTCCTTTAGCTGTTCGCTGGATACCCATTGCGGGTATTTGATGGAGCCGTACGAGTTCTAGAAACAAGTGATAACTCGGCTGCTCAACTAACACTTGAGTTCTCTGATTAGGAAATGACATCATACTTAATATGGACAGCGCCTGCTGCACACCCGAGGTAATAACGATATGTTCTTCATCGGTAAATACTTGATATTTCCGAAGCTGCTTTTGCATCTCTTTAATCAGAGAAGGCAGTCCTTTAGGTGTGCCGTAGACGAATAAATCTTTTTGATACGTATCAATTGCTTTATTCATGCAATGCTGGAAGTCCAGATACGGGAAGTTGTGCCAATCTGGCGCTGAAGATGCAAAATCAATTTGGTCGTCATTCGATTCTGAGTTAGAATCGAAGCTCTTTTTCACAACGTAATAACCGCTCTTAGGAACGACATACACGAGATGCTTCTTTTCCAAATCGGTCAAGGCTCTTATGATTGTGCTTTTACTACATTGATATTGATCGGCAAGATCACGAATAGAGGGAAGCTTGTCTCCTTCTTTAATCTGCCCCTCCTGGATCATGGACTCCAAATCATTTAACAAAGTTAAGTATTTATACATGACATACCCCTCATTCTGTACCGGTACAGATTGTCTTTATTCATATTGTATGAAATTTCCCCCTCCCCTACAATGAGCTCATCAAGTTAAATTTAGAGGAGGTTTTCACCATGACAGATCAACAGAAGGCTTATATCGCTGCTCTATTAAGCACAGCCATCATTGGCTTTTCATTCTTATTCGTCAAAATCGCTTTAATCTCAGCAAGTCCGCTAGACACTCTAGCTCATCGGTTTACGATTACCTTTTTGGTGGCAACCCTACTCCTTGTAGTAAAGAAAGCCCCTGTCAAAGTGACACGTAGGGACGTCATTAAGATTTTACCGTTAGCTATTTTGTACCCGACCTTATTTTTTGCTTTTCAAGCATTCGGTCTTGTCTATACAACTTCATCTGAAGCAGGCATTCTTAATGCGGTCATTCCGATCTTCACTTTATTTCTAGCCACAATTTTCCTCAAAGAACGTACAACCCTTTTACAAAAAATATTCACTGTCGTTTCTGTAACGGGTGTCATCTTTATATTCATGATGAATGGATTACATACAGCTAATTATAGCTTGCTTGGGGTGTTCTTGATCTTGTTATCCGCTCTAACTAGTTCGATGTATAGTGTGTTAGCTCGGAAGTTGGTCAGACAATACAGCCCTTTTACACTGACTTATGTCATAACCGCATTAGGATTTATTTCGTTTAATGGCATTTCCATTGTGGATCATGTGATGCACCCTTCCGCAACAAGCTATTTTGCACCATTCATGAACGCCGATTATATCATTGCTATTATTTATTTGGGTGTACTCTCGTCTCTATGCTCAGCTCTCTTATCGAACTACTCCATTTCCAAGCTGGAAGCGACCAAGATGAGCGTTTTCGGCAATTTAGGCACCTTAATTACGATCATTGCTGGTGTACTTATCCTAAATGAAACCCTGCAATTCCATCACTTTATCGGCGCTGCGATCATTCTAATCGGAGTTATCGGAACGAACTTATTCGGGGCGAAGAAAAGACCAGTGGATACAAATCAAAGAGGATTATCTCATTCTGTTCATGAACCCATTCAATCCAAATAACCCACATATATTTACTAATTTCACATCTGGAACTTATAATGGAGTTTATTAATTTCTGAATAAACAGACCAGGAGAGATTATTATGAATCGCATTCTACTTATATCCGGAAGTATGGCTAATCCAGCGCATACGACAACATTAATTCAGTACATTGCTAACCAATTGGAAAAGCGTGATTGCTCCATTACGATCTGGAACTTGCAAGAGAAGCCACTGCCCTTCCTAGACCCTAAGTTCCATCACAACCCTGCCGAGCACCCAGACCCGACCGTCCAAGAATTTGTGCAGATCGCAAGTAAAGCTGATGCATTCGTTATCGGAACACCGAATTACCATAACTCTTATTCAGGTGTCGTGAAGAATGCGTTAGACATTTTAAACTTTGATCAATTTAAAAATAAACCTGTCGGCCTTGTCGCAAACGGCGGCGGAATTCGCAGCACACAGCCAGTCGATCACCTGCGCATTGTCATCCGTGGTCTGCTCGGCATTGCCATTCCGGTGCAGGTTGTGACGTGCAACAATGATTTCGTCTCCGAGAACGGCGGTTATCAATTAAGTGACGAGACGATCAAATCCCGTGTGACGATGTTTGCCGATCAATTGGTTGATTTTACGGAACGATTTAAGAATTAAATGAGAGAGAGCAATAAGAGCAGCCCTCCACTTTTTGAGATAAAAAGGGATGGACTGCTCTTATTTTTTTAAAAAAATAGGGTTCGATTAGTTAAGTTTGATCTCGATTGTGTTGGTAGGGTCTTTGTAAGAATAAATGTAAGGTTTAAGCTCTAACTTACCGTTTAAATCTGCTATCTTAAAGCGTTCTACATACTTTGTATAATCATTTGGATCATTTTTTCGGAAAACAATTGCATCGTTCACTCTCAACCTAGATTCAATCACAGCAAGGAAATTAGGAGAATCTGAACTAGACTCAACAACCAAATCCGCCCCATCTAAATAGTAAGTGTAACGAACATCGAAACTCTCGATCTTCATATCCATGTGCTGTTTTTGTAGGGATGGTTTCTGTAATCTAACCCAATTATCCGATCGATCACTTTTACTTACCCTTGCATCTTGAAAAAGCAGCTTCATCGGAACTTTAGACCAATCCTTATACCATTCTGGAGACTGGAATACCAATCTACTTTCAAAGCCATTAAATACGTAATTTTTCATAGCTGACGTACCTTCAACGACTTGATCTCCAATCAATAACCGCTCCGATTCATAATTAGTCCGACCATTTTCTAGAGCATTTTCTAGTGTACTCGTTACCGTTCCAACTCGAATTTCCAGAGGTGTAATCACCAACTCTTCCAACCTGTACCCCAGCCGCCGTTCTTCTTCCTCGCTTATCTCTAACTTACGCGTATAAATCACTTCGCTTGCCTTCTTACCATCTACCGTTAACTTAAAATTCCACTTACTTGGTAGGACTTTCATTTCTTCGCTATACACGAATTGCAACTCCGATTTATCCCAATCTTTTTCCGTGATATCGAATACTTGCTCCATTAACAGTCCAGGTCGATTATTCGGGAGAGCAGTTGGGGGTGAATTCAATTCTCTATTGTCACTCGTCTTCAGACTGAAGTGTGGATTACCCTGGGCAGCGTCAGATGTGACATCCGTTATCCGATAACGAACCGCCAATTGACGATTCAACTCCCGTATGGATTCAATTTGAATAGTTGGATATCGTTTTATCCCCGTATCAATCACGTCCCCAACCTTAACCCCTGACTTCAAGGCAATCTCTTTATTTTTTTTGAAAAAGAGTCCTTCTGCTTCAAGTGTGTAACTTTTCTTCTGATCCCCCAGTTCATTTAAAGTCTCATAGATGCCTAGTAGTTTACCGCTAGCTTGATCGTACTTCAGATCATTTATCGTCCCATTTATGACTTGCATCTTGCCACTGGCTGGATCGTATTTCAGTTCTTCGCTTAGTTGTATATTGTTACTTTTTTCATCTTTTATCGCCATCTGTTTAATCCCAATCTTGTCATACTGCCTAACATCTTCTGGCGTCTCAATTGAAAAAAGCACCTTCATTTTTTCCCCATCGGTCACAACACCGTTTATCGTCATTGTCGCGCCTTCACTCTTCGCATGAAGATCATATCGCTGACCAAATCCGTTATCTAACGCCGTAGTAATCGTTTTGCCGCCTATCAAACTTTCCCAATTCAGTGCAACACCAGCGATAGTAGCAGGCACAGCGACGATCATACAACAAGCAAAGACGACCGCTGCGGGAAACATTTTTCTTTTTTGTATATGAGAATTCGACTCCATCGTCTCCGTTCTACGCTTTGTAACTTCCTTCTCAATGACATTCCACATTGCTTCATAATTTGGATTCAATTCCGAGCATCTCCTTTGCTTGGTGTGTCGTAATTTTTTGCAGGATCTTCAACCCTCTGTTTAATCTAGACTTCACCGTTCCCTCGGGAACTTCAATCGCACTTGCAATCTCCGGCACAGTCAGTTCGTTCACATACCGTAATGTCACGACCATCCGCAGTTTATCTGGCAGCCTTCTATATAGCTCATAAAACTCCATCTTCATCTCTTGTTGATCATAACCCTCCTCAACTGGATTTGAGTTACGAGGACGAGATAGTAAGTATGTAAGCATTTCTTTCGTCCAGCCATTCTTGCGCCGCTTCAGCACACTGTTGCACTCATTCGTTGCAATTCTGAGCAGCCATGGTTTTATCTCTTGAATCTGTGATCGATCCGCTAGGATCGCTTTCACGAACACTTCTTGGCAAATATCTTCCGCATCCGCATGGCTTCGCATCATGTAATAACACAGACGGTACACTTGCTCTTTGTACATCTCAAACAGCTCGCGGTCACTCACCCCATCAGCACCTCCCTCATCCTGGTTTCGATTGTATGACAATTAACGAGCATGAATCGTTCCATTATTTATGTATTTTTTGAAAATAATAATCAAAAACAACAAAAATTGAAACCCTAAACGTTCAAGCTCGCGATGTTCACGGAACTGTTGGTTGATTTTACTTAACGATTTAAGAATTAAGCATGAAGAAGAGCAGCCCTCCACTTTATGATGCAAAGGGAGAGACTGCTCTATTTTAGAGTAGAATACGGTTAATCCTCGAAGGTGTTTTTAACTCATACAATTGTTATAATGCTCTATGTCCGTTAGACATTGTTGTATGGATTGTTGCCAAAATTCCGGCAGAGAGAGGTCAATATTGAAATGTCTTTTAACTAGTTGTTCTAACGGTAACATTCCAGTCTCACTTAGAAATTCTTGAAACTTTTTGTGAAATAGTTCGTCACCTTTAGCAATTTCTAATAGCCCAATACTAAACAAAAAGCCAAAAGAGTAAGGATAATTATAAAAAGGAATATTAGCTTGATAGAACTGTCCATATTTGATCCACAAAAAAGGTTCATACTCGCATAATCCATTACCATAAGCCTTTTCCTGACATTGTAACGAAAGTTCCTCCATCTGATTCGCGTCTATTTGTCCTTTTTTCCTACACTCATAAAATTGATTTTCAAACAAATAAGCTCCCCTTATCGACATTAAATAATTTAGACTGCGCTTAATCTTCCATTCAAGAATTTCTTTTTTTATTGAAACATCATTTGTATTTTGAATTACAAAATCTATAAACGCAGTTTCAAAAAAGATAGAAGAGGTTTCAGCCATTGTCATTTCAAAAGTTTCTTCTGAAAAAAGTAAAGAGGGGACATCTTTCATTTGTTGAAAATGCCACGCATGGCCTAATTCGTGTGCAAGTCTTCTAGCACTATCGATGCTATCATCGTAGCTTAATGATATTCTTGATTCACCTTCGGCTATGAATGGAGCACAGAAACCACCCAGTGGTTTTGTATCACGTTGTTCTGCGTCTACCCATCTGTTTGAAATTACTTTTTTTATGAATTGCGAAATATTTGCATCCATATTCCCAAGTGATTTAATTATTAAATCGATCGCTTCTGAGAACGTAATCTGATGCGATATTTCCTGAGATGAAGTCATCAATTCATGCCATGTAAGCTTTTCTTTGTCGACTTCTCTAGCCTTTATTACTAGATACTTTGATAGTACATGTAAATTGGAATCTACTACATCCCACATAGCATTAAGTGTTGATTGAGATATGCCATTTAATTTTAATGATTCATCAAGGTAATCTACATTTTTTATCTTGTTTTCATTAAGCCTTAATCCTACCATTTGATTATAAATAGAACAAAACACACCTGCTTGTGTTTTTAGAGATTGATTTAGTCCCTTAAATACATCTTGCCTGTTAGAAGGCTCTGGGTGAGACATGGATATCCTCATTGCCTCAGTAAAAGATAATTCAGTTTTTCCATGATCAAGTTCAACATTTACTTTTACTTTTAAATTATTACGAAGTTGAACATAGATATCTTCAAAACAACTTAATGTTTCTCTGGCAAAACTTGAAATTATTTTTTCCCCATTTGTTATTCTTGTTGTATCATTTGTTAACTCCGATATAAACTTTTTATGGTTAATACTTTTAGACCAATCGGCAAGTTGTTGTTCATTCATATTACTTAATAATTCTTGCAAACTGGATATAATACACCGAACGTGTGATTTTAAAGTTGAAATATTCGCATTTAATAGCGTTAAGAAAGTCGGCTCTATATTTTCGATGGACAAGCAATAATAAAAGGATTCTGCCGATTCAATTTGCTTAATTATTTCTGAAAGGGTTATCAATTGATTCTCATTCAACGCATTTGATGTTAAACATGCCTCGAAATTAATCAACTTTTCCTTCATACTGATCATATTTTTATTTAAACTATCTAGATCAAGACCATATAGAAGGCTATCCAAGTTCCAACGTGTTGGTGCAACGATTGTTTCCATTTCCCCAACCCCTTTTCAGTTAAGCCAATCGACCCAAATACATTATTTCATCCACTTCACGCTGATCCAATGCACCATCTAAGATTTGCTGCACATCTTGTATCGTCTCTTGCAGCGATACACTTACGCCAGCTTTGCCTGTAACTGGAGCTGCCACATAGAAAGGTTGTGTTAGATATGCCTCTAAGCGTTCACCGCGTAAGAAAGTTTGTACTTCGGATGCAGGCAGTCTATCTCGGCCCTGCACTTGCACCAAGAAGCGCAGTTCTTTATAACGGCGAAGCAATTTTTTCGCTTTTTGACGAATCAATTGATGCTGGGCATCTACGTTCGTGCTCTCGATAATTTCAGAAGTAGATTGGACTGGATTCACAGCAGGGAAATATCTTCTCGCTGCCATATCCGCATCCAGCTGCCACAACGTTTCCAGCGGCCCATACGGCTGCTCCTCATCTACGGCTTCGCCTTGCAAATCAACCAGGAATGTTGTTAAGGAAGTGATACCCGCTGCATGCAGTCGATCTTGCAGTTCATAAATATTGTTGTTCAGCACATGAGAACGATCCGCAGCAAGGACAACGTCAACCGTATCACCAAGCTTCTTCACTTCTGCAAACACTTCATCCACACTGTCACAGCGTAGATCAGCCTCACCTGTTACATCTTCCATTCCACGGTGATCTCCCTCAGGCATAAGTAATACGGTAGCAAATCCTTGTCTCTTTAATCGATAAAAAAGCTCAGCCAGTATTACTAATTGACCCATCATCGGTCTAGCTACCAATCCGATATTGCCGCCTTTAGCTAACGGTGCAAACAAATCCAAAGTCTTAATTCCGGTTTCGATCATTTCGATCCTCTCCCCAATTAGAATTAATTCGTCTAAGCTGCAATTAGCCAGTGATGCTAGTGATACAAGTGTCCGAACTTCTGCACGACCTACAGGAATTTTACCTGTACATAAATTCGATACTGTTGCAGCACGCAATCCAACCGAACGTGCTGCACTTGTCAAATTCGGTACACGCTTGCGAAGAAGTGGAACATTGAGTCGAATATCTTCCAATATTTACACCCTCCTTTACTTTAAAGAGTATATCATTTTACTTTAAAGCGCAATACATATTTACGTCCAAAATAAATATTATTACTCCATAGCGTAATTTAGCTTATGCATTTCTTACGCCAGTCTGCTTGACAATGCCACCGTAAATAAATCTTTCTTAAAAAGGTACCGTGTCCCCTTCTCATCAGACTGCCATATACATTCGATATGAAGGCTCCTCGCGATATCCTCAATAATCTTTAGTCCTAAACCGGTACTTTTACTCTCCATATCAAAACCAACCCCATTATCCCGAATCGATACCATCCCATCTTGAATGGTGACCTCCAGACTTTGAGCTTGTGAATGCTTTAATGCATTTTGAAAAATGTTATCGAATAACCTTTGCAGCCACAATTCGTTGCTTGTCCATATCAACTCTCGATGAATGGAATGGAAACTTAATTCAATATTATGGATGTTATATAAATAACTCCACTTCTTCACCATCGTTTCCAATACATCATTGATGTTCACTTCATCGCTTACAATATACGAATGGTCTAACGTATCTGTAGACTGCAACTTAAGCTCATTCGTTAAGTCCGCAATATATTGAATTTGTTGGTATAGCGACTCTAGTATGGGCGTCTGGTCTTGGTGCTGACCCTCTAGATAAAATAATTGCAATCTAACCGCTGTTAACGGTGTATTAATATCATGCCTTAGCTTATTCAAGAGCTCCTTCTTGGTCTCTTCCTGTTGTTTAAGCTCCAATTCCCGATAAGTCGTTCTTTCAATTAATAAATTGACAGAACCGATTAGCTCTCCTATTTCATCATGGCTTTTAACCTCTAGTTTATTAGGAATTTGGTCACTACTAGCTAAATGCCGTATCGTTTTATTCAATATATTGATTTTATTCAATACAGAATGAATCGATTTTGAGAATATAAAGGCAAGTAATAAGAACGATAAGAAACATACAACGAGCATGGTCGGATAGGCAAAAGACGCATGAAAAGGTATGCCTTCATTCTTTGTTTTAAAAACATGATCATAAATGCTTGAAACAAGAACACTGATCAATAAAAACGACACGGGCACACTCACAATGGCAGAGAACAACAATAATTGATACTTCTTCTTTAATTTCATGACTTCCAATAGGTATTGAGACGATACCCTTCTCCGTAAACATTTTGAATCACTTCACCGGCTTGGTCATCGATTTTAGATCTTATTTTTTTGATGTGTACATTTATAATATTGGGATTTCGATCTTCGAGCTGCCATAAGTAATCAAAGAAATGGTCCTTTGTTAAGATCCGATCCCGATTGGCATAGAGATAGAAAAATATTTTCCGCTCAATGGCAGTAAACATTACTTCATGATGCAAGTCATGATTGAAAACTTTAGCATGTTCGGCATCGATAAATAAGTGCTTGATTTGCGCAAAAGAACCATACTGATTAGCCAGCATCTTCTGCATCCGTAATAACAGTTCCCTAGGATCAAAGGGCTTTACCATATAATCTTCGCCCAGGGTTAGCCCCTTCAGTTTACTATCCATATCATTACGAGCAGACAAGAATATAATGGGGATACCCATTCCCCGATCTTTGATCTTCTTCGTCAATTGATAGCCATCTTCACCTGGCAGCATCACATCCATAATCACGAAATCGATCTTCGAAATGAGCTTAAGCACTTCATCCCCATTTGTTCTCCAATAGACCTGATACCCTTCACGTTCTAAGATTTTTTTAAGTAACTCACCAATAGTTAAATCATCTTCAACGATTAGAATGTTATATCCTTTCATCCCTATAGACCTTTCATTTTTTAATAAAATCCGTTGCCAGCTTATAGATCTCATCGGGAGCGTATAAATAAATCGAATGCTTCCCTTTCACCCGCTTCACTTCCGATCGAGATAGCTGGCTTGCTAACTCTTCATAGCTTTTATTTTTTCGTTCATTGTATGCCGAATGCTCATTTTGATCCGTGTATGCAGCCAAGAATAAGATCGGCGTTCCTTTGGGCAGCGGGCGTGCAACAGATTTTTTAGCATTCTCATCAATTTGCAAAAGTTCGTGCAGCATATCATCATTAAACGTCATCTTAAAGGAGATCGCTTTAAAGATTTCTTTTTCTTGATCCGTTAAAAAGGATTGCTTTAATACCTCCTCATTATAAGTCGAAGAGGGAAGAAATCGATGAAAGCCTATTTTCGTGAATACATTCATCGCTCTAATGTTTAGAGATTGAACAAAGCTCATTTTGTACGTCACATAATCTTGGGGTAAGCCAATATCCATCGCGATGATTGCCTTTACTTCATCTGGGTACTTTTGAGCCCAATAAATCGCTTCTAATCCTGACATGGAGTGTGGCATCAACACATAAGGAGGCTGATTGCCACTTCGAATCAGCGCTTCCCTCGATTGTTCCAAGATGCGGTCTAGATCCCTGTCATCGTCCAATACATCACTATATCCGTACCCAGCTCTTTCAATAATCGCAATTTTATTATCCTTTGAAAATTTACTATAAAGCCCCTTCATCTCGTAAATAGGCGCAGCAATCCCTGAGCCTGGCATCAAGACATACGTATCCCCACCGCTGCCTTCATTATATACATTTATTTTTTTGTTATCGAAATCAACCAATGTCCCCTTACTACTAAGTAAAGCGGATTCCTTGCTCAATTGATACTTATGATAGATAAAAACCGCCGCAGACACAATCAAGATCAGCGCGATAAGCGCAATCAGAATATTTCTTAACACCTTCCATACTTTTCTCATCGATTCAGATTCTCCCTTTAAGTTGATATGGAAAGGATAAGATATAATAATAAATTTCTAATAAATCATAGAAAAAAAGACTGCCATCTATCTGACAGTCTAGTCGATTCGTTAGCTTTTCATTTTCCTCTTAAAGCCCCAAACTGCAAGTACGAAGATCATGATCGTATACCCAACTACCCATAATAAGGGTACTACAAGATCACCGTACTGACCTGATAAAGCAAATCGTGTAGCATCAACCGCATGAGCAAATGGCAATGCTGAAGCGAATATTTTAAACGTACCACCAACCATATCCAGCTTAAACCAAGTACCACTTAACCATGCTGTCAGATTGACAAAGATCGCAAAAATCCCACCCACTTGCTTGTCAGTAAAGTATGTACCAAGTAGTAAACCAAATCCAATATAAAGCATGGCAATCAAAATAAGTACAATAACGGCACCTACTATATTCACATGAAAAGATAATCCTAAAAATAACGCTGAAATAAAGCAAATAATAATTTGAAGCGAGGCAATCGGTAATAGAGGTAATGCATACCCCATCATATAATCAGACGCAGACATCGGTGAAGCAAAAATCCGCATTAAAAATGAACTGCTCTTATCTTTACCAATCAGCATTCCTGAAAATAATGTAATGAAAGAAAAACTAAAAACGATCACGCCTGGCGTTAAGTTTTCGATGCTATAAAGATCAAAAGGCATATTCTTTTGCATGCTTGAAAAAAGGTACATGATAATAATCGGAAGCCCCATCCCAAAAAGAAGTGTTAAGGGGTCTCGTAAAATCTCCTTCCGATTGCGCGAAGCAAATGCTAGATATCTCATAATCAGACCTCCTATTCCGTTAGTGTAAGGAAGATATCTTCTAAAGAAGATTTTCCCGTATTTGCTTTTAACTCATCAATCGTTCCAAGTGCATGTAATTGACCACCATGCATTATACCGACGCGATCAGCAAGTGCTTCTACTTCTTCTAAATAATGTGTCGTTAGAATAATCGTGATTTTACCCTTCAGCTCTAGCAAAACCTCCCATAGATCACGTCTCGCGCGAATATCAAGTCCGAGTGTAGGCTCATCTAAAAAGATGATTTGAGGATTTGAAATGAGAGCCATCGCAATACTTAGTCGGCGCTGCATCCCACCTGATAATGTTTTTGCCTTATTTTTGGCACGCTCCGAAAGTCCGAACTTTGTCATCATTTCCACTGCTTTTTGCTTAGCCTCTCGCTTATTGCTTCCATAGATACTCGCAATAAATTCTAAATTTTCCTTTACAGAAAGATTCGGAGCTACCGCCGTTTCTTGGGGTGAAATGTTTATTTTTTGTTTGACTGCCGTAGGGTTCTGGACAATACTATCGCCTAACATTTGTGCATCGCCACTTGTAGGAGTAAGCAAACAGCTAAGCATTTTAATGGTTGTTGTTTTCCCAGCCGCGTTTTGCCCTAAAAGTGCAAAAAATTCTCCCTTCCCAATGGTCAGTGAAAGATTATTGACAGCTGTACGCTCTTTAAATTTTTTCGTTAGATTATTAATCGCAATGGCCATTTAATCATCACTTCTCCCTTCTAATTGCTTGGACTTAATCGCAGCATTAATTTGTTTAATATCATTTTTGGAAATCATGTATTGAATCACCCACGTGATCACATACGTACCTAAGAAATTAATGAAAAAAATCAGTGTACTGATAGACGTTTTTGGCATCCAAAGCAGCATCACAATCGGTACCCATATAAGTGCTGTTATGCAAAAGTGAACGAGATACTGTTTCAGTAGGCTCCACTTCACAATGTCAAAAATAAGTGAACTTGTAGCGAATGTGATACCTATAATCCCTGTTAACAGGATTTGCACGATAACAGCGGTCATCTCACTCACAAAGAAAGAGCGAAAATGATCGATAACTGGCATATAGTTACCTTGTCCGAATCGGAGCGAAATAAGGATCTGTACGATTTGTCCGATAATCACGCCGATGACAAAACCACCAACAACCCGACTCATTACATTTTTCACGATGTTTTCACCTCATATTACGAATAGTTTCTTAATTTTTGACACGTAGCGCCTGGAAGCATACGTTCTGATATTCCCTCTTAAGAGCACGCCAATTGTTCCTGTCATACTAATATCCATATTCGTAATCATCTTCATGTTAACGATCTCGGAGTTTGAAATACGAACGAAAAATTGATTGTTTAGTTTCTCTTCCAATTCATATAACCTTGAACGAACGGTGTAGATACCGCTAGCCGTTTGGAGAAATACCTTCTGTTTCTCCGCATAGATTCTAATGATATTTTTACATTCGACAATTTCAACACCTCGATCTGAAAATACAGCTAATGCATCCGTATAGGTTTCCGAAAGTCGCCTCATCAGATCAGAGATCTCATCTGTCATTTTATCCGTTAGAATGATAACCTTCGGCTCTTTATAAGCTGGATCAATCGACACTTCAAATTTCACATCATCACAACCCTTTCACTCGATCTAAATATAAAAAGGATCCAACCTGCTGTAAATGGATTTTCGATAATCGGTCGTTTTCGCACGATAACTGGTCAAAAGACGATTATAACAAATCTTCTCCGATGCTCGAGGAACACTCTCTCCCTCTTCATAACAAAAAAACACACGAAGCTCCGTGTGCTTATTTCATTTATATCTATTGTATTTTCACTGATTCGTAGCGCCCAAACTACTTGATTGCGGGGTCATCCTTGATATATCCGAAAAATGTCATCTTGCCGTGTTCGTTCTCAGCAATGCTGTACGGATGGATCTGGTCAGAATGTCTGCGAGCAAATCTCCCTTCACCTACCGGGTAGATCTCAATATGAAGATTTCCTATAAATCTCGTAAAATATAATTTTCCATTAATAAGTTCTACATGTATCTTATCTTTCAAGTAGGTTCCGCAATACTCTTTAAGCTTGTTTTCGTTGATGGGAAACTCTTCACGTTTTGTCGGAACATCTACATCAACTTGATGCAAAATATCTGAAATTGCATTGCCCAGTCTATACTGATTGATAGCCTCGTTATTTGAAAGAATGATGACACATATATCTTCATCAAAATAATCCTGCATATAGGTGCTTACCCCAAGATGATCTCCCCCGTGGGAATATCTATCTGTGCCGTAAATATGATGATGCTCCAGTCCATAGCAGTAATTGTTTTTGTTCACTTTGAAAAATCTAATGTACGTTTCTTGAGATAGGATTTTGCGATCCCGCAAACAGGTGTACCATTTGAACAAATCATCGCAGTTTGAAATGATGGCACCTGCACCGATGCTAAATTTCTCGTTATAATACGGACTTTTGATGGTTGTATCAAAATCTTTTGTATAATTACATGATCTTTTTTTAATAGGTTTACAGCCGTCATCAACATCGCTGTTCATCATATTCAAGGGCAGAAAGATGTTGTTTCGAATATAATCTTCATACTTCTCTCCTGAAACATTTTCTATAATCCATGCTAGCAAATTATAGTTTGAGTTATTGTAATCATATGCCGTGCCCGGTGGATTTATAGGCTTTTTATTGATACACTGCCGGAAGAAATCGCTTCGCGAATAATCCATTCTGTTGTAACCAGCAAAAAAATCATTCTCAAAATTATAAAAATTATATAATCCAGAAGTATGCGATAGTAAATGATGGACAGTAATCGACTCGTCAATCTTCATATCCGCAGGGAGGTAAAATTGTGCACATTTATCTATGTCCAGCATTTTCTTGTCATATAGGAGCATAATCGCAAAGGCAGTAAACTGTTTTGATATGGAAGCGATTGAGAAGCATGAATTTATTTCATTTTTAATTCCAAATTCAATACTTGCATAGCCGTATGCGTTTTCAAAAAGAACTTCACCTTTGCAGGTGACTTGAATAACACCGTAAAAGTCCCACAATTCCAGATATTTGTTAATATATGCTTCTAGTTTCAAACTACTTGATTGCATCAGATCCCACTCCTCACAATGTTTGTATCTTCCTTTCCATACAATACTTTCTTTGGATTTAAAACGATAAGTAAAACGGCTGCCACAGAATACAAAATTGCGCTATACATGATTAAATCGATTAAGTTTCCGTTTATTATGCCAATAAAAAAATTAAAGAATTGGTGGATGATGATTGGGATGATTAAATTCTGATTTAAGTTATAAAATGCTGTCATGACGATCTTAATGGATAGGATTGAAATCATAAAGAATAGAATATATTTGATTAGATCAATGCCCACAAGCCCTGTAGTAAACCATATGGGTAGATGCCACATCCCCCACCAAAATCCTATGATGATCGAAGCTTTTAATGGCGAATGCTTCTTTTGGAGCTCAATTTGAGCGAAGCCTCTCCACCCTATTTCTTCTCCTAGTGGCCCTGCAAGAAAGTTTTTAAAAAAGAAATAGATCAGCATTCCCCATGAAGAAACAGTAAAAATAGAGTCTACTTCACTATTTTTAGTTGCGAGAAACAAAATCATCAAAAATAGGAAAGTTTGAATCATACTCACAGTAAGCATGACAGAAAATTTAAGTTTATTCTTGAATTTATCTTTTACAAATTGTATAAAACTCTGCCCCGGATAGATCCTTTTAAATAGTATTGCAAAAGCAAAGGTTGAGGACCAAGCCGATATAATAAACATGACATCAAAGAGCCATGCAGGCAATCCTAACATCTTTATGGCTCCTACAAGACAAAAAAGTGGCCAAAAAATGATATTGGTTAGGACAATAAAACTTGCTACTGGTTTTTTTAGTTTCTTTTCTTTATTCATGCATAATCCCCGCTTCAACTAAGTATTTCGTAAATACGATCATATTTACGAATAACTTTAGCTTAAACCTAGGGGTTACTCACAGGTCAATACAGGTCTGCATTATTTTATAGGTGCATACATTTCGAAAAACACACGTTCGAGATCATCTTCATAAGTGGTAAGTAATAGATTGATATAAACTAGCCCTAAAAGTTCATACCCTTCGTCTATTGCTACTTTCCTTAAACTAGCTTCCACGTTACGATCAATATTTTTTCCACCTGTTGACCATCTTCCATCTTCAATAACGGTATACATACATTTTGGATGAGATAAAATTTCACCTTCTATTTCTCCATCGAAGTCTTCCAATTTTTTTGCAATGATAAACTTATTTCCTATCATACCTTCTTCATTAAAACTTATGACTCTTGTTAAAGATGTTAGAGTTACTGCTTTTTTTAAGCTGTCTGTGTTCTCTTGTAGAGTTTCATATTCATCATACGCAGTGAAATGATCGATTTCTCCTTTTATTTCTAACGGCTTCATTTCTTTTACTATGTATTTTCCTAAGAATAGTTTTATTTTTTCGCAATCTTCTTTGACGATCTGTAGTTTTTTTAAAAGTTGTTTTTTATATTCAATTTCCTCTAACACTGCTTGTTCTTTCTCTTCTAATAATGATTGTATTTCTTCTATACTCTTACCTTTTCTTAGTTCCTGGATTTTTTTAATTTCAATATCCATTTCTCTATAGAAATTTACTGTTGTTATATCATAGATATCAAAATGGTTATATTCTCGATATCCATTCTCCGTATTTTGCTGAGGCTTAACTAATTCCTTTTCTTCATAAAATTTCAAGGTATCTCTAGATACACCTAAGAATTTAGCGACTTGTCCAATTGTGTACATGATACTCTCCTTATCATTGTTGCATACAGGTACTTCTCAAACGCATTGGGCATAAGCTGATATATGTCATTTTGAGAGGTGCTTTAACATGTTTCCTTATCGTCCTGAAATTCATCAATTCCCATATTCCGATTACAGGTTTGCTCCCCGCGGGTATTATTCCCCATATACCGAAGGCGGATGGCTCTGGTGGCGTAGCGCCATTGAATCGGACGAAAGCTATTGTCTGCCTGAGCAGCAGCGGCTTACATTCGTGCTTGTGCATGGCTCTTGGGCCGACGCCCACTTTTGGGACGGCATAGCTGCGGTGCTGCGCAGTCAAGGGCATGCCGTCTATGCGCCGGAATACGCAGGTCACGGCACAGATCCGAATAAAAATGTCACACATGCGATGATCACAAGGTCCGTCGTCGACTTTATAACGAAGCAGAACCTACGCGACATCGTTCTCGTTGGGCACAGCTTCGGTGGATCCGTCATCCAGAAGGTTGTCGAACAGGTACCGGACCGCATCAAGCGCCTCGTATTCTGGGACGCGTTCGTACTGAAAGACGGTGAGTCGGTTGCCGACGAGTTACCGCCTCAAACGAGGCAGGGCTTCGAGCAGCTAAGAGCCGTATCGAAGGACGATACAATCATGCTTCCGTTTCCGCTGTTTCGGGATTTGTTCGTCAATACGGCAACCTTGGAGGAAGCCAAACGGTTTTATACAAGTGTCAGTCCGGAACCGGCGAAACCACTTTTCGAGAAACTGGATCTTAAAGCGTTCTATACACTGCCTACGCCCAAAAGTTATGTCTATTTCTACCAAGACAACGTATTGCCACAAGGAGAGGGCTTCGGCTGGAATCCGCATATGTCCTCACGGCTCGGTCTATTCCGCCTGACCGTCGGCGACGGGGATCACTTTACGGATACGCGCACAAGGCCGGCCATGGTGGCGCAGAAGCTTTACGAGGCGGGCCGGGACTGATCGGGAGCCAAATTTTGCACATAATTGTAGCGTAATCCGGCGACATCCTGTAGATCAAAGCTCACGCGTACGATGCCTGGGCTTTTTTTGTCTATGAATGTATAGACGATGAAAATAAAGGCCTAGACTGGCCGCTGTTGTGGTTAACATTCAACTATCGTAATCCGTTAACGTAATGGTCTATGATCTTTGTGTTACGTTTCTCATTACAAATTGGTCTAATGAAAGATTTTTGTATTGGTTCTATATCATATACCAATAAGCCAATATAATTTATTTATACTAACCTTTGTTACTCTTATTATAATTGAAAGGATGATCCAAAATGGTAGGAAGATCGAATAAACAAATCTCGATTGACATTGTGCCACTGAGAGTAGAAGACCGTAACCGCTGGAACATCTTGGCTCGAGGTTATAAAACCTTTTACGAGACTGAGCTCCCCGACTCAACATATGATGAGGTGTGGCACCGATTGCTGAACGCCGATGGCATATATGGTTTTGGCGCGCACCTACAAGGAAATTTGGTCGGTATAGCTCACTACCTATTCCATCGCGCTATCTGGATGGAAGATGTCTGCTACCTGCAAGATCTATTCGTCGACGAAGCTGCCCGGGGGCATGGGGTAGCTCGCGCGCTCATAGAGCGGGTCGCGAAATCGGCGCGTGAACATAACGCTTCTCGATTCTACTGGCAAACTCGTCAAGACAATACCACAGCTCGTTTGCTCTATGACAAGGTCGCCAATCACAAGGGGTTCATTCGCTATGATTATCCGCTAGAGTAAAATATACCTCTACTTTGTAAGCTCAGATAAGGTTGTTCCTAAATATTACTGCCGGTTAGCTTAATGGCGTCCGTGAGTCTAGTACTTTGGCGGACGACGGAAAAGTGTTGCCTGCTCAAAACTATAGGCAATGCTGATTAGCGTGGGCTCACTGAAAGCCCTCCCGGAAAAGACAACACCAAATGGACCCTGCGTCGAATCGCCATCCGCATCAATTGTTCCTTTTGCTGAATAACCGGCGGGCACCGTAATAAGGGGGTACCCTAACCGGGCAGCAATATACATGCCATCAATGTCACCGGGTAACATTAATGCATCTAAGCCATGTTGATCGAGTGCATAGTCAATCCCTTGCGTTACAGCCGGGTGGTTATATTCTTGACGTTTAAGTTGATAGGTTATCTCGTTTAACGCATTTTGTTCCGAGCGAATCAGATTGTCTTGGCCAAACTTCAATGCGGATGCAGCGTGTTTCTGATTATAATCAATCAGTTCTTGAAGAGAATGCACGGGCATATCTGAGTTCAAATTCGATAAATAGCGATTCAGGCCTGTTTTGAATTCGTAGCAGATAACATCATTGTTCCATGGATGCTGCTCCAAATGGAGGTCCACAGGATCGATAACTGTAGCACCTTGCTCACGCAGTACTTCGATGGCAGATTCCATGATGGAAAGTCTTTCTTCATCCAACGACCGATAGTAATGTCTGGGAATCCCAACACGAGCTTTACGCAGAAAGTCTCGGTCGAGATAAGTTGTGTAATCATGAAAAGTACGATGCGGGCTAGTCCATGTTGCCTTATCGTTTTCGTCAATCCCGACGATTGCCCCGAGTAGAGACGCTGCATCAGTGACTGTCCTGCAAATTGGTCCTGGTGTATCCTGACTTATGGAGATCGGGATAATACCGCTGCGGCTCGCAAGCCCTACAGTAGGCTTTATACCGACGAGAAAATGTTGGCTGGCCGGCCCAATAATCGAACCCGCGGTTTCTGTTCCGATCGCTGCTGCTGCCAGGTTTGCCGTTACGGCTGCAGCCGAACCTGAACTTGACCCGCTGACGAAGTGCTTACCAGGTCCATATGGATTCAATACATATCCGCCTCTGGAACTGTATCCAGCCGGCATACGGTTGGACATAAAATTCGACCACTCGGTCATATTTGCCTTACCTAGAAGAACTGCGCCGGCAGCGCGAAGCTTTGCGGCTATGAACGAATCTTCAGGAGCAAACAACTCAGCCAATGCGATTGAACCAGCGCTCGTATGCATTCGGTCGTGCGTATCGATGTTATCCTTGAGCAGGATTGGAATTCCGTGCAACGGCCCTCTACTACCTGTTGTATTTCGCTCAAGGTCAAGATTCCTTGCTATTTCAAGTGCATCTGGATTGATCTCTAATACTGCATTGATCAGAGGATTATACCTATGAATGCGTTCGATATATGCAAGTACGAGGGCTTCGGATGTACATTCACCCGAAGACATTGCCTTTTGCATGCTCGCCAAATCGGCTTCCTGAATCCAATCTTGTAAGTTGATGCTCATATATTAAGTTCCCCCTCGGTACTGGTAAATTTTCGGACAACAGTAATATGATAACATGCTGCCTTGCCAAAGGAATAGGGAAGGTTTGATTAGATAAGATAGTATCGGCTGGGCATCGCAGTAGAGCTTGTATTTTCCCGAACGTCAATGTTGTAACTAAAGAAATCCGCCCGTTAGAGTAACGATAGATCCTCGATTAATGCTTTTTTCCTCAGTCCGAAAAATTAAAGGATCTACATATTAGTTATGCGTAATATGTAAATCCCTTTGTTTTAATAAATTTTTCTCAATCAAGGTCTTGATAATTTCCAGTCTAATGTAGTGTAGTGCTTATAAAAATTCAAATAGCCCATCACCGTTATTTGGAAGCTCCTTAATTTCCAATTTGCAGGGCAATGGGCTATTTATGTTTTATTTAAGGCAGTGTAAGATACTGTCGTTTATAAGACATCATCGTCAGCTAACTCATCTGCCTGACGTTCGTAAACTTCTAAATTAGATGGGATCTTTAATTTCACTTTATCGCCATCAAGGATTACTCCCATTTTGCTCGCGTGTTTGAACGGATCATACGGTTCGTTGTTTTTAAGGCATGAGTATAAAACTTGGGCTATCTTACCGCATACATGACCTATTGCTTTTCTCTTCGCCATTCCTCGATCAACTAACCGTTTATAGTAAACACGAAAACTATTTTCACTTATTTTTGGGGATATTAACAGCAAAGTCATTAAGAATAGAACTCTGCGAGTATCTCTAACACCCTCGTATGTCTGCCTACTCTTAAAAACAGATGTGCCCGAGATTTTATTCTCAGCGGCTACACCAAGGTACTTTTTAAGCTCTAAATATGTTGAGAAACGTTCAATATCACCAATAGCGCCGATAAATGTACAGGCCATAGATTCACTCATGATAGGGAAGGACATAAGTATATTTGTATAAGGATGAGGTTTATACCCTTTTTCTTTATCACCATAAAGCAGGGAAGCTATCTGATTATCCATGCTTTTTATCGCTTCATCTATGCGCAAGGCTTCTTCAATAAGCCAAGTTTGGCGTTCAGCTAGGTGTGGAATGTTCAAGGCTAATGTGTTGGGTAACAGTTCTGCCAAGGTTATTGAGGCTTTTGTAGCAGTAGTTTTTGCACCAATTGTTATTAGAGTTTGCCTAAGTTCATTCTGAGTTACCTTGGCCATTTCTTGAGCTGTAGGATACTTCAGAGCTAATTTGAGGACACTTAACGCACCTGTTTTTTTAAAAGCTCGTTTAAGTTCAGGATTGGTTACAGAGAATAATTGCTGGACTTGATTCTTACGTCTCGTTAATTGAGTAGTAAGTAACCAGCGATCCCTAGTTAATGTGCGGTATAAAACCTGCTCTGCACTTGCAGGACGAACTATTCGAACCGAGCGCATATCAGGATGAAGGGTTTTGTGCCATCCCATATAGGCCATAATCCTAGCATCAATTTCATCGGATTTTTCATTAAGTCCTAGCTGGCGTTCACGAAAATCTTTTACAGCTATATTTTCAACCTGATATATAGAATAGCCGCGATCTAAAAAAACTCGAACTACTAGATATGAATAATGTCCACCGGTTGGCTCCAGTAATATAAAGAAATCCTGGGGTTTATACCCGAATTGTGCCTGAATATCTTCTAAGCATGGATAAACTTTGTAATTCCTTGGCTATCCGAGTTAAACTTCATTGTTTTACTGCGTTTCCATTCCTTCTCACTGCGGAATTTTTCAAAAGGAATGCAAGCAGCAACATGGAAATCCGAACCGATATCTATTCCAACATAGAAGGAATAAAAAGCTCTGGAGTTGTCTTGGCCTTCAATAATGCTCATATCCGTAAGCATAAAATTATTCAACTTATGATCACCTATTCGAATCATTTGCACCAGATTAACCAAGTTTTCTTAAGAGCTCCGCAATGGGCCCAATGTAGCATGTCAGGTTTTAGATTCGGTGCATAACCCATAATAAACTGAGAGGTCGAGAATCCGCCTCAATAACTTTAAAGGGCTTCTGTTAAGTTCTTTCGACATAAGGAAACAATTTCCTGCTTTCTCTGTTAAGTTCTTTGTTTTTCTATGCAAAAAACCTGTCATTTCGACAGGTTGAATAATCATCAAATGTGCAGCGCCAAAAACATGGAGCGCCTCATTTCTGTTAAAGAAGTCCAGGAGGATGTCCTGCTGGCTCCAAACCTATTCTGGGCGGTTGTTCCCTGAGAGGTCACTGCACAATTATATATACGCCTATTAGGGGCTAATTCCTTCTAAATATCGTACCAGTTACCACAAATACTTTATAGAAGTCTTTCTAAGCTCCACATTAGGCTCAGAGGTTAACTGGTACTACTAATGTATTTTAGCATGTTGCTCAAAAGTGGTAAAAGCCAATTTATAAAACTACCGTTTCCCGTAAGTTTAATTTTTTACAGATTAAATCTCCGATTATAGTTTCCTTGCTTTAATAACGAAGGACAAGGGAAACTGTTTCGCAGTAAAAGCAGAATGATACTCCTGTTTAACTCCACTCTCACTTTCAAAGGTTTGTTTATCAGTTTCTTCAATCATTTCCTCAATAAAAAATCCTGCTTTCGATAAAGCGTTAATATACGTTGAAATTTTCCTTTTGCTGAGTGAAACATCGAAGCCATATTTTTCATAAGTTACAAGGTTCTCATCGTAATATGAGCTTTTAACTACAAGATTATTATCTTCAACTTCCATACATCTCGTAACAGGATGATCCCAGCTAAAAATAAAAGTACCATCATTTTTTAAATAGGAAGCAATTAAATTAAATGTTTTTTGTAAATCTGTAGCCCAGCCGATCGCATATATTGAATAAACAATATCGAAATAATCGATTGGTAAGCCAGGATTCACTTCCATAGGGCTATTAAATAAATGTGCTTCATATCCGCATTCTTTCAAATATTGGTTTGCATTTTCAATTTGCTGTGTTGACATATCGAGTCCCCAAAGTTCTGAAGCACCATGGTCACCATTGTATTTAAGTGAGTGCCCACTTCCACAACCAATTTCAAGAACTTTTTTACCAGACACATCACCAAACAAATGTAAATCTTCTTCTGTTGGAATCAAACAACCGAGTTCTGGGAGTGCAGTTACACCAAACCATTTATCAGCAGTTTTATCCCAAAACATTTTATTTTGTTCTAAAACCCCTTTAGTATCAAGAGTGTTATTTCTTGAGTTTAATAGAATATTGCTCATATAGACATCTCCTCTATTAATAGATTCATTTGTTACAATCATAAAAGGAGAAACCAATTTTTACAAACTACAAAAACGTACGTTCTCTTTTTTCCCTTCATTACACTCCCGCATTACAATGCTTTAATTTGGGCTTTTCAGAAAACAATAACTCTGTATATCTCTAAATATCATGGATTTCCTCATTCTTTCACTTGTCAGTATATTGAGCTAAACTTCTCGTTAGTTCAATAAAAAGAACCCTCCCGCGCCTTCGCTTGGGCTACGTCCTCCTCATTATTTTTCATTTCCAATCACCTATTAGAGAACGTACGCGGGTAGCATGTAGTGCTTACACAGGGGATTTATCTTAACCTAAGCACTAAGAAAATACTTTATTTTCTAATTACAGTAGGAGATAAGACAGAGATTGGGGATTAGGAGGGCTTGGGAAATGCAATTTAAAAGGACGGGTAACATAGCTGAATAAAGGTACAGGAATCGCCTGAGAGAACGAATGTGAATGCCTGAGAAAAGCAAGTGAGATATGATTCGAGAAGAATCCTGCATTCTCCTACCTTCCCCTTAATCCCTATCCCCGCCCCAATAAAAAAAGCCGAGCAAATGTCAGGAAATAATCCTGGATCTGCTCGACTCTGATACGACTTTTAATTGCTCAACACGAGTTTAAATTGCTGGTAACGACTTTATTTGCCTTGCGCAACATGTTCAGTGACATTATAGTTGGTGTCTGAAAAAAACAGCAAAATCAAAGGATTCCATGTTTTTAACCCTTATTTTAATTTACAATATAGTTGGTGTCTAGAAAAAGGACATTAAATACATGGTGACATTAAAGTTTGTGTCTGATATTTACATTAAAGCTGGTTTCTAAACCTTATTTGCATCTTACCAGGCCTATTTATTTACGCTACGAAAAGAATTACAAAATGAATTCCCCATAAGTACGGAATCGCTCATTTAATTCGTTCATTAAGTAGTCATATGCCTCTTGAGTAATCCTAATATGTGAGCGCCTAAAATGCATACTTTGTAAAGTTCGCTGACTGACATTTCTCCGTTTTCTCAAAGACGGAAATGTTGTCTTGCCCAAATTATTGTATAGATCTACTAAACGAACACCGTACTTGATTGGAGCATTAATTACCTTGCTACTTGTAAATTCTACATAGTACGGAAAACGATGCGTCCAAGGAGAACCATTGGGATCACTTTCGTTTACTACGTTGCCCTTCTTAAATCCATTTGTCTTGGCATACCCAACAATCATAGGGGTCGGCCTATTCTGTTCATCATAACTCACAATAATTAAGAATAGTGTATCCTCACTTTGAATGCTGCCTGGTTTTCGGGGAAAATAAGTGACATCTAGAGTACATCTTCGTTCATCTTTCATTAGCTTATAATTACAATCATTAGGAATACGATCTTCACCAGTACCTTCAAACTTTAACCAATAACCAGTCATCTCATCAAAATCATTTGACTTCTCAAAGATCGATTCAAACAAGTCAGGATGTACCATTTTCTTTAAAACGGCACCCTTTTTAAAGTGTTAGAGTAGGTGACCTTTCTATTCCGCCGATTGGCAGCTAACTGAGAAACATGATTTTTTTCTTCATCAATCCATTCTTGGGTAACAACCCCATTACCATCCAATTGAATCTGATCTAGCAAATCGTAGAAGTATTCATTTGCCTTTTCAGTTATTTCTGGCTCATCATCCATTATGACACAGACCTCGTGGTTAGATAAAAAGCCACCTTGTGTAAAGTTGGCTGAACCTATGATAACGGAGTGGGCATCAAACGAGTAAAGCTTGGAATGTAAATCGATTAAAGCATAAATCTTAGCCTTTGCATGGAGCAAGCGTTCTAATCCGTAAATGCTGCTAACTCGCTCTACAAAATCCTCCCTATAAAATCTGGTAATAATGTTGCAACTAATGGTTGGATTCAATTTTAGCCAGTCTGCCAATAGAGTAGCAGTTTGCGTTCCAACGAATGGGGAATAATATTTAATTCATTCTCAGTTTCATCTAATAATCCTTTAAAACGATCTAATAAATCATTAGATACTAAACTTACCGCCATTAGTACCTCCTCTTAAAATGAAAACTTCTTATAATGATGCATCATTAAGTCCTAATAACTTGGATATCGAAATTGGGTCTTCAGCAGGTATAATCAATACATTCTCTATTTCTGCGTTTTCACTAACCTGTTGCTTTATAAGCGGACCTTTTTCGCTATATCCTTCATACTCAATTACCGCAATATCTTGATTTCTAAATTTTTTCAACATCATTTGGTAAAACCTATAATCATGGGTTGAGATAATAAACTGCTTATCATACTTTTCTATAAATAAACGAATTAAATCAATTAGTGATAAAACATTAATCTCATCCATACTTTGGATTGGATCATCCATACCCATAAGTTGTAGACTAGACCACTGTTGGTGTACGCCCATAGCCATAAAAAAAGATAGTGCTATCGAGTTAATTTGTGCTGAACTGAAAATGTATGTTGCATTTGCCTGCGTTTGTTTCTCATCATATCCAGTTAATACATAAATCAGTAATCTGTAAGATCTATGCCTGAATTCTTTATTAAAATTAATATGGTTATAAACAGGATGCGAATTAATCCTGGAGAAGATTTTCTGAATCGTATCGAATAATTCAGAAATCATTTTTTCATTCAATTGGTCAACAGCTGGTTTAACATTGTTAATTAGATCTTTGATAGTATCTTGATCTTCATGGGCTGTTTTTTTAAGTTGGTCTAAATGCTCTAAGTGATTCTGTTGCACACGCATTTCTTCTTGACGTGTCTTTAATAACAATTCTTCTTTAGCATTTTCTATTGCAGTTATCGACATAATAATTACTGATTCTAGATGAATCAGCTTCTCTTTATCACTCTGTAAATTTTTTAAGGCATCTTGAATAAAACCCTCTATTTCCTCAACGCTCCACTGTTTAGCCTGCGAAGGCGCACCCGCAAGCAATAGCTTACATATAAAGGATTCAACAAAGGCTCGATTTTCAGCAATAGTTTCTTCAGTTTTTTTAATTTCTTGGGGTAAATCAGCTTTTTCCTCTGCTGTTAGTACCAATAAATTTTCTGCGAATTGCTGCTCTAACTGTAGTAATTTGCCCATTTTATTTTCTACAGTTTCATTTAAACCAATTCTCAGTAAATCCTCATTGTATTCTTGAATGAATTTATTCCTCAATTCTATTTGAGCACTCAAATTCTGTATTTCTTTTTCCATTTTTAACATATGGTCTTTCTTATTCTGACATTCTTCTTCAGCGCTTTTTAGAATTGTTTTGATCTCTAAATAGGATTTTTCGATATGCAAATTCAATTCATTTAATTTAATTTTCTCTTTTTCAAATTTATCTTTCATCTCTTTAATTTTTTGTTCCAGTAATGGTAATTCATTATGAATTTGGGCTTGTTCCAATTGAATTCGTAGTTGTAATTGTGGCTTGTTAATCCCTTCTGTTCCACAAGCAGGGCAACTATTTATCTCCTCTTCTACGGATAGATAATCAGATAAGCTACTAAGAAAATTTTTATATTTCTGATCTATACCATGTAACGCTAAAACGGATTCTTCTAAAAGTTTCAGCGAGCTACTCGTACTAGCATGGATACTCGATACATCTACAATAGAAGATTGAGTTACACTAATAATTTTCAAGAGCTCCGATGTTTTAGATTTCCATATAAAATTCTCATGTGCAATTTGGACATCCTTGATTAAGTCATATTTATTGTTCCTTAAATTTTCTATGCTCTCTGTAACTACTTTATTGAAGTTGTCAGATATGTGCACCGAAGCTTTAATTGTCTCGATTGCCTGTTTAGTACTGTCAATTTCTATGTTCTTATCTTTAATGAAAATAAGAGACTCCTCATATTGGTTGTTGCGATTGGTCAGGCTAGAAACCAAATTAAGCATATTGTAATCATTACGGTGATTTTTTAATTTATCCAATCTGCCTACTTCTATGTTTAATTTCTCCAAATCGGTTAGCCACTTTGATCTAATATCTTCTAGATCCTTAATACGCCGTTCCCTATTTTCTAAATCATATCTTCTCTGTTTTAGCGTCTCGGTTTCTTTCTCAATTAATGGTATTAAAGCGTTCCAGTCCTCTTTTTCAAATAGGTTTTCAGGAGCTGAGAAATTGTCCTTATATTCGCTAAGGTAAATGCTCAAAATTTTCTGATTTTGATCAGAAACTTTTTTGCTCAGTTCATCAATGGACGCTTTTAATTCTGTCTTCTTTCGAGTACCCTCAGTAATTTGACCTTCTATTTGATGAACTCGATCGTTTATTTTTTTGATCAGTTCATTATATAAATCTTTATATTTCAAGAAATGCTCGGTTCCAAACAGCAACGAAAGAGAATCGTATCTATCACCGTCTTTCATTCCTCGAAGAAATTCATTTAATTTCTCTTGCCCCAAAATATGAGTGAGGTGTAGTCCACGGGAAACTTCAACTTTTTCAATCCAAGCTGTTTTTACTAATAGTCTTTTTAACAGATACTCCGCTTGCGCATCCATCAACTTGGTTCTTCCATCAATAGGCTTTGACCAATGAAGTTCCAGTTCATGTTTTCCATAATCCGTCGTATCCTGAGGTCTGGCAGTACATGTTCTCTTTACTTTGAATATCTCCCCATTAGGGGCAATAAGATCTAATTCTACATACGTCTCTTTTAACGGACTCGTATGCATATTCCTAATGAATCGTGTTCTGTTTCTTTCGTCAGTGGCTTGATTAAATCTGTGAATTTCTCCTGAAAGCACCCATTCAATAGCATCAAACACTGATGTTTTTCCATGTCCATTTGGTCCATACAGTAATATTACCTTCGCATCATTAAAACGGAAAATAGTTTCATCAGAAAATCCTCGAAACCCACATATTTTCAATGATCTTATCTTCAATTTAAATCATCCTTTTTAATTGAACTAAAAAAATCAATCAATTGATCAGCTGTTAACTTAGGGTTAAAGAAGTCCAGAGGCAACTTACTTAATGTTGATTTTTGCAGACACTCTCGGAATTCTTCAAGAAACTCGTTATCATTAAAAATAAGTAGTTCCTTATTACTGGTTAAATCAAGGACAAAGGGAATTCTGTTTATGTAGGGAGCATCATTTTTTGTAATAACAATTTTCCTGAAATAGTGTCGGTCATTCTCAATCAATTTTCGATATGACGTGTCAATTTGATTTTGTGTGATGATAACTATAAGATAAACATCCCATTTAAGCATATGGAGCTCTTTAATCAAACGACTCTGCAATTTAACAGCTAATTCATCAGCAGCTTTTTCCCAGTTTTCTCTCAACTCAGCTTCGGTTTCAAACTGAACAAAGCCGTAAATCCGCTCAGGCGAAACACACACTGCATTAAGATAATTGAACTTAAGCTGATTTAGTTTTATAAATTCATTTTTCTCAAAGAATTCAATAAGTTCTTCAATCAAGATAGTTCATCTCCCTAACATGAAACTCTAATTCTTCTACGTTAGTTACGTGATTGTGCAAAGTTCTAATACACTCACCGCACAGCACCTTTGTTCCGTTTAAACTTTTATAATTGTTCTCTTCTAGCCCCTGAAAATATCCTTGTTCGTTAACCTTAGTAAAATCAATCAAAATATCCTCAAAGGAAAACTTATTTTGGCATCTTCTGCATAGATTAGTTTTCTTGTTTTTACTACAATTGTCCAATATTAAAGGGAACGGGAATAGTGCTTCGCCACGACGAAGTTCTTTTTTTCCTGTTGCTGTTGCTGCCTTTTCTCGAAAAAGGTCTAAAACAAGTTCAGGCATTCTCGCATGCCTTTTTGTTGAGAAGATAAGATATGCAAATAGCTCTTCATTTTCGTCTAGACTCAAATTTGCATTTATATCATTATGAATAAAACTTAACTCCTTATATCCACATCTCAGGATGGTTATTAACTCCAGTAATTGCTCTATGCCTGAAACAGTACTCAATCCATTAAAGGGATGTCTATAGCGTTGACAGAATGTCCGAAGTTTCTCTGCATCTGTTTTCATAATACTTTCTATAGATTGAACTAAACTCTCCATTAAAATAGGATGTGTTTCTGGTGGAAAGTTCTCGATTAATCCCATAACGATTTCTTTTTCGGAATCATATTGCCTCTCAAAGATGGTCATCCCATCTACACTAAGGGCACTTGAACTTTCTATTTCGCTGTAATTTATATCTCGAATAGAAAAGGATATATTCATTGACCTTAGTATCGGCAGGCAACGTTTAATCGAAGTAGCGCCGATAATTCCTCCACCAGGCGGTTTATCTTTCATAATACCGACTATCGCACGGTTAACTACTATAGGTGATCCGGATGCTCCATGAGTTATAAATCTAGGATCCGTTATTATAGGAAATTCACAAGCTAAATCTAAATCAGAGTCACATTCCTCTCTCTCATCAAACACTTGTGATATGGTTCCTCGAAATGGTTGCCCCCAGTCTTTCTGAGTATCCGGAAATCCAAAGGCTTGCCATTTCTCATTTAACTCAAGGCCTTGTATACTTAGTGGTAGTGTAGGAGAATATCCCCCCCCTACAGGCAACGACAAAATTGAAAAATCCAACCCAACATAAGGATCGTTTGGAAAAATAACCGTTGCCTGTATTTCAATATTATTTTCAAACATAATAAACACAGGTTTTAACTCGTTCGGATCTAAGTTATCGTCAATAACATGTCTGGCTGTAATCAACGTAGTTTCATTTATTAAAAAGCCCGTTCCATTCTCACTCCCACAACGTACTTTAGCAATAGATTTAAAGTCATTTTGATTCACTGATGCTCCCCCTAGTTATAGGTGTACTATTACACTCTCTTCAGTACTTGGGTAAAATACTTCATAGTTAAACTCCTTCTTCAATTCTCCCTTATTCATTGAGATTGCCGAAGGAGTTGGATACGAGAAAAATAAATTTCTTGTGAAAGTAGATTTTCTAGCAACTATTCTGGATAAGGTCTCCATGTCAGGATGCCCGTGACCTGAACCATTAGTAGATATTAAGTAATTCTTTGAATCGATCATATTAAGGAGATCCATATTCGTATTAAATTGACTTCCATGATGAGAAACTTTAATTAAATCAAAGTAAGGCGGTACCTCTGTAGTAGAGAAAAGAGCTTTAAGTTGTCGAATTGTTATTGAGGGTGGACAATCTCCTAAAAAAAGCATTTTTTTATCTTTATGTTCTAAAATAAAAGTAATGGAACTAGCATTAATCTCATCACCATCTTCAAAAAAGGGAGACATTGACAATTTCTTTATAGAACCTGTCGTGGATACATTCGTTCTACCTACACCGCCCCCTTTGGGTTCCAGATATTCAGAAACATATTCTACAGCATCATCAAAACATGGATCTGATGTCAATGGCATCTTGGGAAAAGTTCGACGCAGTTCTTTTCTCCACACTCTTTCCAAGTCACTAAGTTCAATATCAGTAGGGGAAAGTACGGTGAGTTTAACAGATCCGTTACCGAGAAATACCGGAATTTCATTGTATGAAACGGCATTACCACTATAAGATTCATTCCAGTTATACCCATCCAAATATAGATAACCTGCAAGCCTAGAACCTTGTTTTCCACTTATCGGAGTTCTACTATTAAAGTCTCTTTCAACGTAAACAACTTTTCTCTCAATCATTTCTTTCTCCGTCTTATTCAATGGATCTTCATGTTGACTAATAGATAAGTGTCGATAACTATTGTGCCAAATTTCCTTCACTTCAATTATATTAGGGGCTTCACAAGTCCCATTATCTTCTAAAAAGGAAATTGCACCGGCAATATGATCCTGATCGATATGTGTAACAACCATTAAATCTAGGGATTCACTCATTGTATTCTTATTTAAAAGAACTGGTTTTACATAATTCTTATACGTATGGAGGTAAGCCAAATCTATAAGAATGTTTACATTTGACTCCCCAAAGCAACTAACCAGAAATGTATCACCATTTTTAGCCGGAAACATTTCAATTCTCGAAGTATATATTCGACTCACCCTTAACTTATTTAATAGACTCTTATTTCACTTCCAAAGAAACATAAATGATTCCTAGAGGGCAACCCTATAGACCTTTTTCTTTCCAAACACCATGCTCCAAAACAATCTGCATCCTTCTTATAAGATCCGTTTGTTGTCCATTACCTTCTACAACATAATAATCCCCTTGATGCATTTTACAATGAGTACAGATATGCATAACATACTTCGATTCTATTACCTTGCTATAACACTCCTCAAGTTGTACTCCGTATTCTTTTGCAAATGGGATTAACGATTTAGGCATTATAATAGGGAGATCACTATTTATTGGATATCAATTTCTTAACCCATTCTCAATCTCAGGATTAAACATCAAAAATATATTTAATGTATTCTTGCATATCCAACACTTATACCCACTTCGAATATCAACCTCCCATTCGAATTCTTCAGGATATTCATAAGGAATTGTTTCCACAAACTCCTGATACTCAGGCTTATTTAGCATGCCGTTCTCTCTCATCTATGAAAAGTAACTTGGATTCGTTCGATATACTTATTCAATAGGCTTACCTTTATATTTACCAAATGTCATTATCATATTCATTAGTACACTTCACTTTTGTGGTGTCAACCAACAATATACTATTTCGACAATGATACATGTGTACCTGCCAAAAGCCCCATTATTCGTCAAATAATATATACTTTAGGGGTACATTGTACGTTTTTGGATATATTAATCAATTTCACTATTACTATATGGATATAAAAAACATTCAAATATGAATTCTCCCTATTTTCTATAATGCACTCTTCAGCTGCATGCGGAAGAGATTCTTAACTCTTTAAAGCGTGATAAAAAAAGCCGCCCAAGAGCGACTTATCAATACAAATGAGGAAATACTCAAACTTATGGCATGGATTCTCCCTTGCCGGCAATATAAAACCTCCAGTTAAATCTAATACCCGTCAGCCAACTCTCACTTTGTGATGTTTGAACTCAGTATCCTTTGCTATTTACTATTTGTTATATATTAAGCTTTTGAATAAATTCATCAACCTTCACGAATGATTCTTCAACAGGATATAACAGTAATGGAATTCCTAGAGATTTTGCAATTTCTGTTCCGTAATTAATTTCTTCTGACTGGAGTGCTTCTATTAAATCTTTTTCAAGAGCTGCGCTTCCGTCTCTCTCATTCAACCGGGAATGTATATTATCAACAGTATCTATTAATAGAATAATTCCTTTAGGAGAGAGATTCTTGAATGTATGAGCAGGCACTCTCACAACTTTACTATCTAAATTTATTAAGCAAAAATGTCCATCCAGTAACAGCACTTCACCATTGAGATTCAACTTTTCTATTGCCTCAATCAAGACATCCTGGTTCTCCGGAATGCCCTCAATTCGCTTATTATTCGAAAAATTTATTTCCTTACTCCGTGAAATCAGTTTACTTGCAGCATGATGTATAAAATGATAGCGATCGATTAAGTACTTGCAAAAATATGTCTTTCCTACACCATGGCCACCACTTACAAAAAGCACCTTCTCCATTAAGCCTTCACCTCACCGTTACGCAATATAACAGAATGATTGGGGAGCATGAAAAGATTCATACTTCTCCTTTGGATCTATCGGTTTATCATACAATTGTGGATTGGAGATCTTTATCGCGTAACCCTCAAGTCTATCCTCAAAGTATTGATTAAAAAACTCATCACTAATCCCAGACTCACTAGCAGTTGCCTTCCAAATTGCTTTAGGATGATCTACGATTATGGTTTCTATTTCGAACTCACCTACAATCTTCCCCTCTGGCATTGTAGAATAAACAACTACTGTATCAATCTTCTTTTTAAAAATAGACTTACGATATTCATACTGCTTTTCACCAGAGAATATTTTTTCGACAAACTCTGGTTTAATCGATAATAAGACTCTCATAAACATCACCTTTAATAATGATTTTTTCAAACTCTTGCTCACTCAAAGGGAAATACCCCCAGTAGGTGTCTTTATCCAAACCAACTTCCTCGACCAACCGCTGTTGATTCAGCCTTCTTCTTAGAGCTATATTATAGGTCATCTTAAATACATAAACTTGTCCTTTTGCATTCCAGTAGGATCCTAGCTCATCATCAGAAAATATAGAGTAGGCTCTGCAGTATTTAACGAACTCCTGAAAATTGGTGAATTCGTTTCGATTTTTCACTTCTTCTACAACACAAATTGAGGTGGCAACAGATGTATACCAAGCCTTCATATTAGATGTTTTCGTGCGATAAATTACCATCAAGTCACCAGGCTTTACAGCCCCTAAGCCTTTCATCGCTGAAATATAAATCTTATGAATGCTGTTTGTGTGTGAAACATCTTTAATAATATCAATACTTTCGTTGTTGAGAATCGAATCAGGGAATAATTTGGTATGGTATTCAGGTCTTATAGCCAAGAGATGCTTATTTTTCCCACGCGTTTGGACGAGTGGGTAATCCATTAAAATATCCCCTTTTACTTTATCCAATGCTTTTGTAAGCACTAATTCTTGACCAGCTCCGGAATTTTTGACTGCACTTTCTTCAAACCCATACTTCATAAACATATCTACCAGTTTCGTATGCTTAGCGAAAACAGTTACATAAATATTGGTGATACCCTGCACAATTGCACAATCTAAAATCTTTTTGATAAAGCGCTCTCCTAGACGAGTCCCATGCGGATTAACTTTCATCGTGCCTACCTTCAGCCATTTCCCCTCTTTGAGTGCCGGTTCAACATCAATGACCGCTCCCGTTTCCACTTTCATATAGAGGAAAGCCTCGAGTTGGCCGGTGTCATCGTACATAACCTCCGCATACTCATCCATTTTTTTAAAAAACCATTGTTCGAATCCAGGATAATCCTCCTTAAGTGTATCAAAAAAAGAATCTCCTAATTGAATCTGTTTAAACTTTCTTGTTTCTATTTTTGCATTCATAAAAATTACCTCCATGTCTATTAATTGGTAGTGAAATTATACCAAAATAGACATGTCGAATGTTGTCGAATTAGGTCAAATTTACCATTCCGCGACTTGCTAACAGCAAACTTTATCATCTTTCCTAACTCAACCATATTATACACGAACATATATTCTCAATAAAGCGATTCTCAACATGTTTTGCACTCACACGACATTAACCACTCAATTCCGATAACTCTACATAATCATTAAGAGAACCGTGTCTTTGTAAATAATCCTTCCCACCATCTATTCCTACTATTCCACAAGCGCAGTTCTTTGTATCATACAAACTAACAGATTCAATTATTTCGAGGCAGTGCTTACATTGAATAGCGTTTTTAACAATTTGCTTTCGGACCATACTCTCACGATTCCCTCCTTAGATAATATAAACCACTAACGCTCCAGTCATTAGGTGATACTTACCTCTCCATTGTGGCATAACAAATTCAATCAATTAGCCTAGCTGTCGTATGGTTAGCTGAATGCTTAAGAATCAATATTGGATAAATGATAATATTTTGCAATACAACACAGGAATACACGTTCTGCATCGATGAAACTCTAAACTAAGTGTATAAACCAGTTAAGCGATATGCAATCCAAGAAAAATCAATCATGCTCATTGATTGCAATGCTACTACGCCAGTGTTGAAAAAACAACATACCCTGAATTCGCTAATAAGCCTGTTGCAGTGGCTGCGTATCCCGAAAGAAGGTCCTGTATCATCTTAGCAGCTTGCCCAATTGCTGTAGCTTACGGAATTAGCACGGCCGAACATTTTTCTGATTCAGTCGCAAAGTGCCAACCCGTATGCAAACATACATCAATGTGTGGCCGCTGATAACAAAGCTATATGAGGATTTGACGCCACTTGTAGAACTTTTTTCGATTGATGAGCAGTTTCTAGAGGGTCAGTTGGCTATTCGCCAACCCTTTCAGCTATGAAATCATAAAAAACACCAGGTTTTCCCGAATGCTTCTCGACTTAGCTACATCCCCTTTTAAATTATTAATAATTTAAAAGGCCAATTTAATGATAACCTATTTCCTCATCTGATGAACTGTAACCCGAAAGACAGACACTTAATAAAGTGCTCATCTTTCGGGTTACAGTTCAAGAAAAACAATTACATTGTTTAGTTACGTCTTCATAAAATTACTCATCATCAAATAACCAATTTAGATCAATGTTATATCTCATTCTAAGAGCAATAATTCTATCTGCAGAAGGCTTTGTAATGTCCTTTTCTATCTCACTTATCCTACCTTGAGATATACCTAAACCTGATTCATCTCTCGTGCTTTTCTGATCTTTTTTATCTTCTGACCTATTGAGTCCGCCATAAATCTACCCCCTTTAAAAAAAGAGCAACCAGTAATCCTCATCTGGTTGCCCTCTTTGTCAGTTAAAGCAAAACTATTTTGTGAAATAATCCTTCAGAACATAACTTAATTGTAATGAATCAATACAGAGTTCATGTTAATCGTTAGTTAGTTCCCGACTTAATTATCCGTTAACACTAACATCTATCCATGATACCAACTATATTGGCAATGTACTAACTATAATGAAAACATACATACTATATTGTACAGGAACACACTTTAATGTCACTGAACAACATTGTGACATACTTTCAAAGTCGACTTACGCCACCCTCCCACACCAAATCGCCGCAAAGCCTTTCCTCACTTGGCTTTAACACCTCTCGTCTTCACTCCCCGTTTCAACACGAGCAAATAAAGTCTACAAATCGGAGTAAAATCGGGGGCAAATCGGAGAAAATCGGTGATCAAAAAGTAAATAAAGTCGAGTTAAGAGCAGGAGAAGGCCAGGGAAATGAATGGGATTAGGGGAAGAGCGTTGGAGTAAAAATTGGAGAAAAGCTTGATTTATCAAAGGATTGGCGAGTCATACGACCCGCTCCAAAGATAAAAAAAGCCGAGGACAACAGGAGTGGATACCTGAGTTTCGCTCGGCTTTCTGATACGACTTTATAAGCTTTAGGTGAACTTTATAAACCTTGGGAGAACTTTAAATCGATTCTACAAACATGTTCAGTGACATTATAGTTGGAACCAAAGAAAAACTCATTAAAGCACAATGACATTAAAATTTTTACCTTGTAATTACATTAAAGTTAGTTCCTATAGCTCACTTGTTTCTTACTATGCCTATATACTCAAACTTACGGAAAGAACAACAAATTGATTTCTCCGTAAGTACGAAATTCGTTTATTCAACTCATTCATTAAGAAGTCATACGCCTCTTGATTAATCCGAATATGGGAGCGCCTATAATGCATACTTTACGGTGTCCGATGACTGATACTATTCCGTCTCCTTAAAGACGGAAATATTGTCTTGTCCAGAGTATTATATAAATCAACTAAATGGACACCGTACTTAATCGGGGGCATTTATTACTTTATCACTTGTAAACTCCACATAGTGCGGAAAACGATGTTTCCAAGGAGAATCTTTAATTTCACTTTCGTTTACTACGTTTTCCTTCTTGAATCCATCTGGCATGGCACACCCAACAATCATAGCATCATAAAGAGATCACCTTGTTCTCCTCATGCCAATTTCGACATGGCGGTAAGAACCTAGCTAATCGTACAATTATCCCCGATTTATGTAGTAATGCGCTCCTCTTGTCTATATACCTTTGTCTCACTCTATGGGATCAGTCCCGAGAGCATTATACCTCTTCAGAGAAGTGTCACAACAAATGCGGAAAGGTAAATACAAAATTGTAAAAATCAAACATATTCTTCTTGAGGTACTGTAAGAAATTCTCCCGAATGTTGTGATTATCACTGTTAGCAATAGCCCACTAAAAAGTTTTGATGTAGTCTTTAGACTGGTAGTATAATAGAATTGTCATAGATAGTTGACTAAATAGTCCATCGAATTGATCATCGTGGATAACACTGGGCATTCTATTTAGCAATTCTGAAAAATCCGCCCTAGGGTCGTTTTCAATAGGATTACAATGTAGCTTTATCTGTTGTACAAAACCTTCAATCTCGCTATTCGCCATAAATTTTCCGGAATGATTTTGTATAAACAGAGATATTCGGCAGTTCGGATAACTAATTTGATCTTTCCCATGGATACAAACATTTCGCTTATCCCTTAAATTCAATACTGCTTCTTTGCGAATCATCTATAGTTGAGCAGGATAAACTTCAATTGTTAAGTAGACATCACAAAATGATTAAACACTCCAATGTTCAGGACCGACTTTACTTTCAATTCATGCTTGGTCGGCCATTTTCTTAGGCTGCATTTGATGTGTTAAGGAGTATTTGAAACCGGAATAAATACCTACTAATGGTGATATGAAATCATTTACCCATTATCGAGAGTACAATGGTTCACTTTCCTCGGTACCAATTCATTAGATGCAATAATTAGAAACTTTAAAATACGCTTCATCGTCGATTACAGCCCACCCCAAAGAAGAATATCAAATGGCTGCTTTGTTGAAATCGATGAAAAGTCAAAAATGGGAGTATTCCATCTTTTTTAAAAAAAGATTGCATTTCACTTATTGCTTGTATCAATAGATTGCTAATAGTATCTTGGCCATGCTTAAAATAAGCGATTCTTTGTGCCCCTCTAAATCCATTAGCGGGTTAACATCCCTGATAGAATTAAGGTCAATTTCGTATTGCCTTTATTCTCTATATTAGCAACTACAAAAGAAAGAATAGTAGTTCTTATCAAATCACACTGAACCTTTAAAATAAATCGGCAGTATATGGCCTAGTTGGGGGTATTACCTCATCAAATAGCTCCACGTATTTCTTTTTTCCATCTAGTAAACCATATTTAAATAGTTCACTAGCAGATTGAAACCCCATCAAGATAGTGGTCAACGTTCCAATACTGCATTTCATATCCTCCACTAGATAAGAAGGCATCCTATACATCTTCGCAGAACCATCTGCTTCAATATTAATTTCAAACAGATCATTATTCCATTTTGCATATTCATCAACAATTCGCATTAAAATTCTGCTTTTATTTCCAGTGGAAACGAATGAATATTGTTTGATAAAGTTTTCAACATTAATAATTCTTGCCATAAAATATGGTACTACTCTCTGATCTAAAATGGGATTTTCCAAGAGATTAGACATATGATCGTCTACAGGAACTTTCATTGTAATACTATCAACTGATGAATCATGATTTTGAATATATTGCATTAAGGCTTTTTGCGCTAAAACATCAAGGAAGACAAACTCTTCGATCTCCATATTACGATCCTTGATGTTGTAAAGTAAGTATCCACCAAGACTATCTTCATTATAGTAAACTGCTTGGTATGCACAATGGTTCTTATATAAATCCCACCACTCTGGTGTTCGTTTTAACATGCCATTAAAGTTCGATGCATACTTTTCATAAATTTGGTTTAATTCCGTCCAATCATGCTTCTTCAAAAGCACTGTTCCCTCATCTTTATTGTCGTTAAGTATGAAGGAATGCATTGAAATTGTATATTTTTTATACTCGCAATAGTTCTCCCAACCATACTTCCGATAAAAGCTATGAGAGAAAGGGTGCAATATAGATATACTAATCCCTTGCTCTTTCATTATTTTAAGTGACTCTATAATAAGTTTTTTAGAATATCCCTTTCTTCTCGAACTTGGATAAGTAGCAACTCCCATGACTCCGCCCGTATCAAATAGTCGTGACTGAATATACATTTGCAATGGGAGTATAACAACTTTGGCACACAGCTTGTTTTCGTTATATAACCCCCATGTATTCTCCTTCTTTTCACGTTTTTGGAGCTCAACGACTTTCTTTGCAGACATTGGTGCAAGATTAAAGGCGTACTCAGAAAGTGATACGGCTTCGAATACGTCATCATCACTAATTTTCTTTATCTCAATCACTACACATCACTTCCCAATCCCCTTTAATCTCAGTTCTCTCAATGAGTGAATATGCTTGGAAGTACTTTTAGGACTATCATCCCATTCAATTAAATTTTTCATTAACTTAGCAACTATCGGAGGCATAGCTGATAAATAATCCTCTTCACGCATCCACACATGAGATGTATGTCCACCATATATTTCATAACGCGGCTGTAAATTGAAATGAAGTACACGTCTCTTATCCCCTAAAGCATACCTCCCTCTATGCAAAATCCATAAATTCATAAAAACAATGTCCCCTACTTCACAAGAAACAATCTGTTGTGCTGGTAGATCTCCTCTCTTATCGTCTTTCAAGATTCCTGATTCTTCATCATTTAGTTGCTTGATATGTGATCCTGGTAGTACAATAAGAGAAGTTTCGGGTTCCAATGCAAGATTGAATAGTACATGAGTATTTGTATGCATGGGTTTCATATTTACTCCATCTCTATGCCATTCTAAATCATAACTCTTTTTTAGTGGCTCCCATAAAACATGTGCATTCCAAAACCTCAATTCATCACCAAGAATAGAATGAACAATAGATAGCAACCGAGTATTTGATAGATAATCACCAAATGATTGATCATATAATCCTGGATTAAATATATCATCAACACCCCAAGTATCCCATTCATCTTCACATTTTAACATATTTCTTGTTTTATACAGACTGGGATGCTTATTGTCTTTCTTTTGTAGTATATCCATAGCATTTTGTAATCGCAGAATTAAATCCTGTTCAATGACTCCAGATACCTTGACGAAACCTTCCTGTAAAATTTTTTTTTTGCTCTTCAGTTAACACTAAGCTCACCTTTTCTCTATAATATAGTCATGAAGAATCAGACAATCTAAGTCAATACTCAAGAAACAACGAATTGAATCTTCAGGAGATTCGACAATGGGTTCACCATTATCATTGAAAGACGTATTTAGCAAGACAGGTACACCAGTTATTTTTTCAAATTCAGTTAACAAGCTGTAAAGTGGGGGGGTTAGTTTTTTACTTACTGTTTGAACTCGTCCAGTCCCATCAACGTGAGTTACCGATGGGATCAACTCTTGTTTTTCTTTGCGTACATTAGGTACTAGTAGCATATAATAAGAGGGGTGCTCTAGCTCAAAATAGTCACCTTGTTTTTCTTCAAGAACAATAGGTGCAAAAGGACGAAACATTTCCCTATGTTTGATTCGAGAGTTAATGATATCCTTCATATCTTTATTTCTAGCATCTGCCAATATACTTCGATTACCAAGCGATCTCGGACCTATTTCTGATCTCCCCTGGTGCCACGCAATTATTTTTCCTTCACTTAACAACTTCGCTGTCTCTCGACTAGGGTCCGATAATTTTTCCCACTTTATTCGATCTTTATAACAATCAAGCACATATAAAATTTCGTTGTTCGAATATTCCCTACCCAAATACGGAGAGAACAATCGATTTGCCTTTAATCGCGGTTGCTTCAGTAAAACATGGTGACCATAAAGAGCACTTCCTATAGATGTTCCAGCATCACCAGCTGCTGGCTGTATAAAAATATTTTTAAATGGCGTTTCTGATAATATTTTCCGATTTGCAACACTATTAAGCGCAACACCTCCCGCTAAACAAAGATTTTCCGACTCTGTTTTATTATAGAGTTGATTACAAGCGACAATTACAATCTTTTCCAAATGGTATTGAACGGCGTACGCGAAATCTGCCATTTCTTGTAATTGCTCTTCTTTTCTATTTTTTAAAGATGCTAGGGTTTGAGTAATAAACCATCGAAGCACTTTTAACTGCTTTCGATTTTGAATAAAAGTTCCATTGTCGTCTATACTATAGAATCTATAAAAATCATTTACATACTTATCTGTTCCGAACGGTGCTAATCCCATAGTTTTCCCCTGTGTAAAACCTGAAAATCCAATACTTTGACTGACAATATCATAAAAAAAACCAATGGAATTCTCGGACTGAATATGTGGTTCCTTATTAAATACTTTTCCACAATCTTTTTTTATTTCATTAATCTCAGTCCCGGTTCCATAATAGTAAGTTGTCGTTTCAACAAAAATATCATCCTCATAACTTCCACAGCCATCTATGACAAGAATTGCAGCATCTTCAAAAGGAGATGGAAAGAAGGTACTAGCTGCATGAGCTAAATGATGATTGATTAGAATAACTTTATCTTCTAGATCTTGAAAATAGGCTTTGTCGAGGATTGAATTTCCAACAATCAAATCAACGTCAGATATTTGAATATTGCGTGCATCCAAACAATAATTGTATGCTTTATATGGATACTGACTCATATCTATCTGTAATGAATGCTTGACTCTATTAATCCGTTCATCTTCAATTGCAACTGTAAGATTTCCATCTTCTAGTAGACTTGCAGAAAAATCATGTACTGATCCGCCTAATCCAAGAATTCTCATGCATTTTTCCTCCATTTTTTTAGTACTAGGTAATAGCTCTAGACATTGCCCAAACTTTAAATAGCGTCTCCTCATATTCTTTTTCTGGTGAGGAGTCTGTTACAATTCCTCCACCACCGTTATAATACAAAACTCCTTTTTTATGTAAGATAGTCCGGATTGCAATATTCAAATCAATATTGCCGTTTAGTCCAATAAATCCGATCGAACCACAGTAAATCCCTCGTCGAAAATCTTCAAGCTCTTCAATTATTTCCATTGCCCGTATTTTGGGAGCACCAGTAATCGAACCTCCTGGGAAAACAGCATTTATAATATCCTCGATTAGAATTTCTTTTTCTAAAAGTCCATTTATAATTGATACTGTATGAATAACTGATTTGTATTTTTCAATCATTCGATGCTCTTTAACATGGATCGAACCTGGAACGCATATTTTTCCAAAATCATTTCTACATAAATCTACAATCATTTTAAGTTCAGCCTCGTCTTTTTTGCTACAAAGAAGATCATTTATAAAATGTTCATCTTCCTCAAATGATCTCCCTCTTTTTCTGCTACCTTTTATTGGCCGGGTCTCAATTTGTCGTTCTTGATCAATATAATCCACTTTTATAAATCTTTCAGGTGAGCTACACAAGATCTGATTTTCCGAATCGTCAATAAAAGCACTGAATGGACCACCGTTTGAATGAAACATTTTTATATATATGAGCCAGGAGGAATCTACCGCATGTTTTATGAATCGCTGTGATAAATTCACTTGAAACACATCACCATTATAGATATAGTTTTTCACCTTACACACCTGATTTAAGTAATCATCTTTTGAAATTGTTGATTCCAGTATGGGTTCATTCATAATTTGGCTTTTTAAGATAAAATCTTCACTTTCTAATTCATCGAGTCTCAAGAAATATTGTTCCATCAAACTCATAATATTTTCTATCCTCCTACTACATGCATCAGGAGTCGACAGAAATTGTTGATAGATTAAATAAGTTTTTCCCAGGATATGATCAATCGCCAACACAACATCATACAATCCAAACCAAAAATCAGGTATTTGTGTATCATTAATAGTATTTATTGGTATATTTTCTATTTTTAGACCATAATCATACGACAAATAACCAGCAAAACCACATTGAAAAGGAGGGAGCTCTGGAACCATATTCTGTCGATGTAAGGAAAGAATATTATCGATATCTGTTAAAGTATACTCACTTCCATCTCTAGGCATTGATGTAATTATTTTTATTGGGTTCATGCATATATATGAATACTGATTAATCTCCAAATATTGGTCATTTGTTTGTAAAAGAACTATTTGACTCTTATTTTCGACTAAATTCAAAAACAGATGTGGGGTTATAGCAACATCCCAAATCTTATAAACCATAGGTTTCAACATTCTCTGCACCATACCTTTTTGTCTTGGTAAGAAAATTTTTTATAATTTTTTTCCCCCCATATGAAAATATCGATTCTGGATGAAACTGAACACCTTCGATAGGCAAGCTTCTATGACGAATCCCCATGATTTCACCCTCAGCACTGTATGCAGATACTTGAAGAACTGAAGGTAGTCGATACTTGTCAATTACAAGAGAATGATACCTACAAACATCAATATGTTTAGGTAGATTCGAAAAGTACCCTTTTTGATCATTTGTTATTACTGTATTTATACCATGTAATGGTTTTATTGCTTTTATTATGTTTGCACCAAAAGCATAGCCAATAGCTTGATGTCCCAAACAGACTCCAAGTATTGGACAATTTAACTGACGAATAATTTCAACTGAGACTCCAGCCTCTGCAGGTGTACAAGGACCCGGTGAAATAACAATACCTGATGGATTCATCTTTTTTATTTCCTCAACAGTAGCCTCGTCATTTCTTAAAACAACTATTTTTTCTCCATGTTCCTTTATATACTGAACCAAATTATATACAAACGAATCATAGTTATCGATAAACAAAATCAATTCCTATCCCCATCCTTTTTCATACATTCAATAAATGAAGATAAATATAGGTCTTGCTCTTCCACAATGATCTCAGGGGGAATCGAGTGCAAGTGAAAAAATAAGCAACCCGCAGACGGTCCATATGAACCAGAATTAGGAAAAATAATATAATCACCAATTGATAAGTTTGATATACTAACATTAGAAACCAAGACATCAGTTGGTGTACAAAGCCTCCCCACAAATGTAACTTTATTTATATTATGACCATTTTCTGACATTGTAATTGTTCCGTCTTTCCGATAGATATAAATAGGTAGAGGTTTTTTAAAATTTGTACTTAAAATTGATTGAAAAGAACGATGATGTGTTCCTCCATCAACAATCACATATTTTCGCCCTTTAACAGTTTTAATATCCATTACTTGTGTAATATAGGACCCCATTGCCGATGTAATATAACGACCAATATCTATAAAAAGCTTATTGATTCCAAGACGTGTGAATACGCTACTATTAGATTTCACATACTGTCCAAATAATTCAATCTGAAAGTCACAATCTCCCTCGAATAAAGCGACTCCAAATCCACCACCTATACCAACTGTCGATATATCCATTCCATATGTATAAACCGCTAATTCACAAATTGATAATAATTTATTATATGACTCAATATAGTAATCTAAATTAAAATTCTGGGTACCACCGTAATTGTGAAATCCCAAGAGCTGTATTCCATCAATAACTCTTATTTTAGTTAGTATTGCGTCGAGTTCTTCCTCACATACCCCAAAGTAGTTTCTGTTTTGGAATAATCTGGAACCAGGGATGTTGATATCCAAACGTACTCTAATAATTATGCTAACAGGCTCATCTCGTTTTTTCGAAATTTCAACTATTCGATCGAGTTCTTTAACGGAATCAACAACAATTGCGTACACCTTTCGATCGAGTACCCATTCAATCTCTTCATTCTTTTTACCAATTCCACTGTAGATAATGCGTTCCCCAGATACACCCGAATTTATACACAATTTAAATTCATTAAGTGAGGATGTTTCAAAGGCACCTCCCCATTCTTTTATTTTACTGCAAATAACTGGATTAGGATTTGCTTTCACTGAATAGTAAATCTCAACATTTTCATGAAACACATCTCTTAATCTATAATAGTTATTTTTAAATTTTTCAATTTCATAAAGAAAAAAGGGTGTAGGATATATATCTATCGCACGTTTAATTTTATTAAAAAAATGTAATGTATTGATATTTTTATCACTCCAATCATAATGATCTTATGTAACGTTCTGCTTCTTTCATAATTATATATGCACTGCCGGGTTGATACCCGCTAAATGCTATATGAACGTTATGAATCCAATTATTATCTACATGTACTGTTGAGTAGTTTAGAATAATGAACTTGTTATCTCCCTCATAATTTATTTTTTTCTTGAAATCCTCTAAAAACTTATTAAATGATATTAGATATTTAAGTGTAAATTTATAAATTTTGTAAACAATACTTTGTTGGTTTCTATTAATTAGATGTTCTCGAAGATCATATAAATATGTTAAAATTGTCATTCGGGCATTTATCTCAATGACTGGAACTAGACTTTCTCTTTCATCGATATATGAATCTATTCCCAAAAAACCCTGGTAACCCATTGCTTCAACAACCTGCATTAACTCCAAAAGATAACCATTATATGTGTCCGCAAGCTTTTCAGGTACATTTGGAAGCAAATCTGAGCCTTTATAAATACCCAGTGGATTGCTAAGTTGCTGAGTAATAGATAAAATCCGACTAGCTTCTGGCTTTATTAACAATTGTGCATTTAAGCACATACTGGTTCTTTGCCATTCTTCAATAATCCATATACTCCGATCAAATGATCTATTCCTAATACGATCTATTATGGTATAAAAGTCCTTGTTGCTAAACACATGATAGAATGCATTACCTGAAGATCCATAAGGCTGCTTGATTACAAACCTTTTGGCAAACGTGTTCTGTTTTAATTTCTCATATTCAGCGACAAGAGACTCGACACTATTGCAGACACTTCCCTTAGGTACAGGGTAATTCATTCCACTAACAAGTTCCCGTACAAACGCTTTATTATTTAATTTCATAACTAATTCGACATTATTGGTGCCAAAATGTTTACATTGTGACTGATTTATTAAAGTATGTACATCATTGGTCATCGCATATGGTATGATTATTTTTTTTTCGAAGTTTCTTAAATCATCCCATTCACTCTTAACTAATAATTGTGGCAGTTCGATACCTTCCTCTCTATATAAATAAGAGAGGTGCTGTTCATCCGGTTTTTCTCTTAATAATACAATATCCTTAGAAGATGCTAGGAATAATTGCAAACTATCTAAATGGTGTATATTACTATTTTCATTCCGCAATTTCGGATAAAAATTGTTCCTGTAGCTTTGTTCCCAATTAATGTTGGAATAAAATATTTTGGGAAAGTCATTACCTAATAAGCTATTAATAATTTTTCGTTGCATATTAGACTCGAACAAGTGGTTTTAGAGCCGATATCCACTTCTTTTCTTCAATTAAATAGTTTATTGGGTCGTCCCCAAACCATTCAATCCCTATGTAAGAATTATTTTCGTTATTTAGCATTAGGCGAATCACTTCTTCATATTGAATAGCTCCATTTCTAAGAGAAGTCATACCCAAACGAGTTCCGTTAGGCGAGTAAATGTTTGCCGGTTCAAAAACGTTACTGTACTCAATTGCTAAAATATTCTTCAAGTGATAGTTTGCTATCCAGGGTTGCAACTGATAATATGCCTCTACTGGAAATACTCCTGTTTCCCACAGATGGAGATAATCAAGGTTGACTTTCAAATACTCGTTTTGAACCTCCTCACACATTCTTTTTGTGGATATTAATGTATCTGCATAGGTGTTAGGGTGCGTTTCGATTAGTACATATATTCCTTTTTTCGAAAATAATTCTACGATTTTCTTTAACTTCTCAATAGCATTAATCCACTCAATTTGTTTAATACCTTCACTTTGGCTATTTCCGAAAAAGATTCTAATCTTGTTAGTGCCAAAAAACTTTGAATAGTTAACGATTTCCTTGCACTTTGAAATCAGAATATCGATATTTTCATTAAAATCTAAGTACTCACTAATCATGGTAATATTAATATTACATTTGCCCATTTGCTTCAAAAGTTTTATTGTACTCTCCAACTTACTATAAAGGTTTTTTGCATGAACCCCCCATAACTCTATCCCATTAATTCCATTTAACTCTGCAAATCTAATAATATCTGAAAAGCACAATAACTCATGTCGGAATGATATAGTACAAAGACTGATATTCACAATTTTTCACTTCTCCATTCAACGAGTTGGTATAAAAGAAATTCTTCCTTCTTCGCAACAGCAGTTATTTTTCCCTTAAGATAGTTGATTAATTCCATGTTCTGGGGCGACCGATTGTATTTAATTAATTGGAAAATAACATTTTTCCATAATTCAACAATTTCATTAACAATAATTGTAAATTTATCAACAAGTATTATAGGTAACAAATCTTTTAAGTGACCCCAAATTATTCTTCTTAGATTCGCAATTGCATTAACTGTAGTAATATTCATCGTCACCCAATCTTTCCGTTCCTTTTCTGGCCAGTCAATAGAATGAACAAGATCTTCCAAAAATCTTTCAATCGCCATTCTCCCTCCATGAAGCTTACTCTCCATGTAATAATGAAAATTTCTATTCATTGAATAATCTAGTGATTGACTTTCATCTCTAGCCAATTTGGTTTTGGGAAAAACCAATGCATAATAATAATAATAATGTTCGCCGACACTTGCCTTTAATAAATCTGTAAAACTTACAGAATCAATAAAATCAATAATAGGGTCAACCATCATAACTTGTCGGTTTTTATCAAGACCATACAATAATGTAAAGTGTTTAAACCCAGAACTTTCATAGCCTAACATACTATCTGGGAAAAAAGAAAAACCCGATGCGTTACATAAATATAATGCCTTACCACCATCCGAAAGAAAATCTAATAGTTGCTCTTTTGTCGACTTAGTAAAAATTACTCTTATTCCATACAACTTTTCCAAATCAAATAATCTAACATTTCTAGCGCCCATTAATATCTTACCTGTATAATTCAAATTCCAATAATTAATTAAAAAGTCCTTTATTTCAAAGGACATCTTATTCAAAAGAGTTAATACACAAGAAGCAGCACATTCCATAGCTGCTAATTTTACTATCTCTTCTTTTATTATTTTCTGTAGTCCGTTGTTTTCCAAAATCAATAATCCTCTCTATTAATTTGACATATAAACGGCTCAGTTTTACCATTATAGGAATTTTTAATTAATTCACTTACCTGCTGCACTTTAACTTCAACCTTTTCTCCTAACCATGAATCAAACATTGGACCTAACCGTTTCTCTAATTCATTTGTTTGAATATTCCCTGTAACAGTAAGCAATAATAGAAATGAAGTATAAGAATTTTGAACCAATTGATATCTGAGATCTACACCGACAGATAGTTCATATAAAAAGCGATCCAAATAACGAAATATACTTGCATTAATAGTTCTATTTTTAAATAAAATCGAATTTTTACGACCAGCTAATAAGTGTAATATTTTTCTATTATTCTTTCTATCATAAGTAACGGCACCTAAATCTCCTGTTCGATACCTAATATAAGGTACACTTTTCATAAAAAATGAAGTAACCACTATCTCCCCCAATTCCCCTTCTCTTACTACTTTATGCGTGTCAGGATTTACGATTTCTACATAAACCGACTCTTGATCAATTACCAACATTCGATCTTTATCTGAATATGCAATACCATATATTTCTTCAATTCCGTAATAGTTGTATAGCGGTGCTTGAAAAGCTCTTTCTATTTGTTCGATGTGATTGGGTTGAATTGACTCTCCCCAGTTTTGAATACACACCAATGCAGGACAAGTAAAATTGTGATTTACTCGTTTTGATAACTCCAGAAGATCAGAAAATCTTCCTTGAATTCGATGAGGATTTATTCTATTTATTTGTTCAATATAGCAATTATATTGATCTGGGTAAATTGAAACCCTATTACTTAATACGATCGAACGATGTTTTACAGGAAGTCCCCATTTAGCATGTTTGCGAGAGATCATTAATGATAATTGAATTTGCTCCCTCTTTGTTCTGATACATTTAAAGGGAATACCTGTAGTACCTGATGTAAAGGACTCTATATACGGTTGTGTTTCATCATGATTCTTTGAACGAAACAAAGGATAACATGTCTTTAGAACCTCCTTATCCACTAATGGAAGTTCTTCAAAATTATGTGATTCGCCATTCAAATTACAATAATATTCATAATTACGCACTACTTCTTGAAACAATAAATTAACTCGATAACGCTCCTCTTCACTCAATACTAGTTCTCCTCAAGATATAATCAATAGTTAGTCCGAGAGTAGCATACAACTCTATACGGTAGTCTTCAGCCGGTATTACAAACCCGAATTGCTTCTCCATTCCCACTATGAGTTCAATAAAACTTATAGAGTCCAGATTATAATCTTCGATCAGTAGCATAGCTTCATTCTCCGATAAAGATCTACCTACTATGGTTGACATAAGAAAAAGTAGTTTAGCCTTCACGTTTGCTCTATTCATTATAATGACCTACTATATCTGATTTTTTTTCCACTTGTCGTCTTCTGTAACTTTTCAACAAAATGGATCTTACGTGGCTGCTCATGAGATCTTAATGAGACTGATAAATAACTCTTAAAAATTTTCATGTCAAAAAACTCGTTAATGATAATCTCTGCGTGAAGAATATGACCAAATATTTGATCGCTTACTCCATAAATAAGACACTCATATATTGAGGGGAACGATTCAATGATCATTTCTACATGTTCAGGACATATTGTATGCCCACCTACATTGATAGCTGAATCCTTTCTTCCTTCGATGTATATAAATCCCTCTCTATCCTTATAACCCAAGTCTCCGGTCATTAGACCTCTATCTTCTGTAGTTAAATCACTTTCTCCATAATAGCCAAGCATAACATTCGGACCTTTTACCACTATTTCTCCAATCACATCTTCCTTTACTGACTCTCCTGCAGGTGAATATATTTCTACTTGAACACCTTCTATTGGTTGTCCTACCGAACCGATTTTACTCATTATCTTATTAGGTGGCAAAAAAGAAACTCTTGGAGAAGCTTCTGTTAGTCCATATGAAGGATAAATATCAACATAAGATAAATTATGTGTTAATTTTTTTAACATTGAATGAGAAATCGCCGCACCTACAGTAACAATTTTTTTTAAATCCAATTGACCTTGTTTAAAGATTGCATCATCTGATGCTAGTGCATACAGTGCAGCCGGTACTGTACACAAAAAAGTAGGTCGATAGTTCTTAATAGATTCATTTAGGGTAAGTATCGATGGTTGGTTCTCGCAAAAATGAATAGTCGAACAACTTGCAAGTGCTGGTAAAACCTCTCCCACCATTACTGAAGCAGTCCCTAATGATCTTGTAACCAGCACTCTATCTTTTTCTTCCAATTTAATATACGCCTGAATTGCCGTAAAATTTGAAAGAATGTTCCTTACACTTAGCTGAATAATTTTAGGTTTTCCAATTGAACCAGAAGTCAAGAACATTACTTCAGTTTCAGGGTGGGGTAACAGTCTCCTTACCTTTTGTCTCTTTACGAAGCAATAAACTGTCTGCGTTGGCACCCCCCAAGAGTTAAAAAAATAATACTCGTTATTTGCAATTAAATAAGAAATAAAAGTAGAAGTGACTATTACCACCTCCGCTTCCAGAAATATTATATTTTCTATTTTTTCCCTTATGCTTGTATAATGAGGCATCATAACTGGGATAAAATTGCTTATTAAACTCACTAATAATGAAAATAAAAAATCGATATTATTGTCAAGAATCAACACACATACTGCTTTGTTTTTTTTGTTATTTATTCGCAATTTTCCAGCAATTTTTTCAGCTTGATAAAACAGCTCAAAAAAAGGTAATTTAATGTGTCTACTTCTATCTGAAAACTCAACAATGCATTTATATCGTGCGACAACATTTAACCATTTTCTAAGATCGCTCATGGGATACTCATAAATCATACCAAACTCATCTTATTTAAAACCATTTCACAGTAGATACCATTTAGCTTCATTAGACTGTCATGAGTACCTTCTTCAATGATTCTACCATCTTCTAATACATAAATATAATCTGCATTAATTATCGTATCAATTTTATGTGTAGATATCAGACGAGTTCTTTTACTATCATGACTAAGAAGTTGCTCCATGACTCTGGCTTCTGTAATAGAATCAAGTGCAGATGTTGGTTCGTCAAGAATGAGTATATCGGGATTTCTTAAAAACATTCTAGCTAATGCAATTCTTTGCTTCTGACCTCCTGACAATTGAAACCCTCGATAATTAACTACAGTGTCCAAACCTTTAGGTAAACTGTCGATAAATTCTTTTAAATCTGCTTTACATGCTGCTTCATAAATTTCATCTGATGTAGCTGTTAATTTACCAAGACTAATATTTTCGGAAAGTGTACCTTTGAATACAAATTGCTCTTGAAAAACAACTCCAAATTGAGAGTTAACTTTATCATTTCCTTCTGTCTCAAACTTTCCATAGATTTTTACCTTTCCAGAATTTGCTGAACCAAGACCAGCTAGAACCTTAAACAAGGATGTCTTTCCAGATCCACTTCTCCCGACAAAAGCAATTACACTCCCCTGCTGTGCTTTAACAGATATTTGATCAAGTATCTTATAGTGATCATCTGATTCTAAAGTAATACTTTCACTTTGAAGCACCAATTTTTTACCTGCACTGATTTTTGTATCTTGAATATATTCAATTGATTGCTGTTTATCTTTTGAAATAGATAAGAATTCCTTGATTCGTTTTAATGAAACTTCTGTCAATTGTATGTCACCGAAAAACCGATTAATCGATTGAATAGGATGCAGAATTCCTTCAAGATACGTAACAGTTGCAACCATCATTCCTATCGACATCGAATCTGATAACACCTGTTGGCTCCCAAACCAATATGTAAAAACAATTATCAAACTAATAGGAAGAGTGCTAACCTGACCAGACAATACACTATACATCGTAGATTTAACACTAGATTTTACAAGATTACGATACATCCCTTTGTTCCTTTTTATCTCCCATTCTTCCAATTGAAGTGCCTTAATCTCTCTTGAACCTTCCACACATTCAACAAGAAAAGTTCCTATCTCCTCATTATGTGATCTTACATCACTATAATGAACCCCCAGAGGATGTTTAAACATTTTTGGTAAAATTAAAAGAAATGGGATCATTATTACTGCAATTAAACCAAGACGCCAATCCAAATAAAAAATAATACCTAATGCTATAAATATAGAGAAAACATGGTTGGAAATCTCAACCATAATATTATTTAAGAAATTAGCCATTGCCGCAGTATCATTCCCAAGTAGTGGAACAAACTTTCCAGAACCATTTTTCTCAATCTCACTTAAAGGAATTTTCCTTAAATGGCGTATTAAATGTTCCCTGATTTCCAACGTTTGTGAAATTCCAAGGTAGCGAAAAAGACTAACCTGTATAACAAGAAATACCATCGTTATAATCGCTATTAAAAGTGCGAATAAGAGAATAGGAATAATTAACTCTTTCTTTTTTTCAACCAGCACATTATCGATCAGGTATCCAAAAATAAGAGGCTGTATCATGATTAGAGCGAGTCTTAAAAAAGATAACCCATATGCGATTGCCGTAAGAAAGCCACGTTTTACTAAATAACCTTTTATCTGTTTGTATAAATTAATTATTTGCATAGAATGATTCCTCCGCAAAGTGATCAATGATTGGTTTCACTTTTGGTAACCAAAGAGATAATGGAGTTTTTTTATTTTCTATTTCAAGAATTGAAATGGGAGTTTTTTTATTTAATCCGATTTTTTTCAAATTATTAACTTGATAGAACTCGGGTAGTAATTCAATTGGAGTCATTGCTATTCTTTCAATTTCATAACCCTCTCTACTCATATTTTCCCGTGCAATTATTTCACTTAAAATTTCCGGAATAATATGTATAGACTTATACTTGTCATAGTTTTTTAAACTAGTAGTAGACATTGATATCCACAACCCATTGTTTTCCAATATCATACTTCCTTTTTTCAAAGCATCTTCCATATCAATCTGAGGGATGTCACCTACCCAATCGCACTTAACAAGGAAGCCATCTTCACCATCTTTAACTAGCTCTTTGAAACCATTCCACCGTGAACAAATAACGGGTGTACCCATTGATTTCGCCTCCAACAAATTGAAGCCAAAGGTTTCACCTGGATCGATAGAGAAATTAACCAATAAGTAAGCTTCACGAAATGCTTTTTGTTTCGCTTGCCCAACCAACGCTCCTGTAAATATCACCTTACTTCCCAGATTATATTTTTCTAGTAGGCTATTAATTTTTTGTTGGTATTGCAACTTTTGATCTTCTGAAACACCTGTATATTCACCTACAATTACCAATTCAATTGATGGATATTTTTTATATAACTCATTAAACCAATTAATAAGAAATCCTATATTTTTAACATCCTCGATTCTTCCTATAGATAAAATTCTTTTATTCTTTCTACGGAGTAATTCCTCATGATTCTTACTTTCACTATCCACATCCAAACAAAGTGGAATAGTATACACATCTTCAAAGCATGGTGATAATCGGAGTAGAGCTTGCTTACTGGACTCTGTATTACTTATGATCAAATCTTGTTGTCTAATCCATGGCGCAACAGACAATAGGAGCCTCATCCAATACTCTGAGGCTACCGAATGAACGATAAATAAAAAACGAATATCAATTCCCATCTTATTTCGCGCCATTAATAAATATGGAAATAAAACAGGCATATTAATGTATAAAACATTAATTTTATGTATTCTGCACAATTTATCTAAATTATCACTTAACTTAATTAATGATATTGGAAAATCCTTTAACCATTTTTCAAATGAGCCTCCGAATAATTTCAACATTTGAATCGGAGTTATCGGTTCTAGCTCCGCATATTTTCTCAAACAATCATTCCATTGTTCATCAATAACTCTTTCATTCACTTTATTTGACATTCCAGTAATATAACCAATTTTTATTTTTGAGTAGTCATTGTTCGATTTTCCCATAAGTCGTATAATCCCCATAGTATTTCTTTAATTTCAATTTCGATTTTACATAATCCAACAATTTTCTCTTCTAGATTATCTATTTCTTCCCAATCATTCTTTGTAGCTTTTCGCATCACAATAAGCCCAAAACTTACCCAAGCTGACGATAATCTATTAAGTTCAGCCTTAAATCCTTCAACCCCATTAATATTTCCAACTTTTTCGGCAACTAAAGTGTATGCGTACAATAAAGATCGCTTACGGTTGATAACTACACCTAATTGCTCAATAGATGCTATAAGTAATCTTATATTTTCAATGCAATGGCTATTTAATCGAATATCCTTAATAAGAGATAACATTGAATTTCCAATTGAACTGGAATTTAAAATAATACTTTGTTTAAATAATTGAATTATCTTTTCACTAGTTGGATTTTTAAACTCCCACAAATTTTCTACAAGAAAACCACTTCCCATTTGTTTCCGATAAAATGCCTTTCTTAATATTTCATCAGTTACTGTACCCCGATATCCAAAATACGGGTCGTTAATATGCCACTGACCTGCTTGAAAGTCATTAATCCAAATATAGTGTGGACAATGATTTTTATTGAAATTTTTTTTCTCGTATGGCAAATAAAAAAGATCCACCATTATTATTATTGAATAATTATCTCTCTTACAATTTTCCGCAAGACCAAGTAATATCGGGTAATTATCCTCCAAAGTAATATAGCGAAACCACTCAATAATTCTCTTACCATATAAAAACTCAAATTGATTAATTAACCACTCATATGAACTTTTGATGGAATAGTAACTAACCTTCCCATCCTCTATATTAATTGATTCTTCCCATACGCCAAAATAGAGTGGTCTTTGATCTAATCTATCTTTGAACACATCTGTCAAGCAATCAATTAGGCAATGTATTTGAGAGAATTCATGCATGTACAAGTTTTTCCTTTACAATATTAGCTAAACTGTTGACTGTCAAAAAAGTTTCCTCAGTAATTTCTTCATCCTCGAAAAAAATTCCATATTCACCCTCAAGTTGAACCATTAATTGAAAATTCGCAACTGAATCCATACCAATATTGGTTAAATAAACTTCATTGAGATTAATTCCGCTACAATCATTTTCTAAAATACTTTCAATACAGAATTTTATGAATTCTTCAACTGTATCCATAATTCCCCCGCAAATCATCAGTTAAGATTATACAAACGCTTTTATTTCCTTGCTAATAAAAGCAATATCATCTTCTGTAATAGAAATGTTCATTGGTAAAGATAGTATTTCATTAGCCAACCTTTCACTAACCGGAAAACGTCCCTCCTCATAACCGAGATAGGAAAAAGCAGGTGTTAAATGAACTGGTAAAGGATAGTGGATAGCCGTTAATATCCCTTTTTTTTGTAAATGCTTATGTAATGCGTCCCTTTGAATCCTCCCACCTTTTACTCTTATTACATATAAATGATAAGAATGTTCTTCCTCCCCAGGATTTACGGGTAAAATAATCGAATCACAGTCAGATAAATATTTATGATAAAGTTGTGCAACGCTTCTTCTTATTTTGATCCAGTCATCCAGATGTTCCAGTTTTAATGCAAGAGCCGCTGCTTGGATAGGATCAAGACGGCTATTATATCCAGGAATTTCATGACTATATTTTTGTATACCACCATGATTTCTCAACTTACGAATTTTTTCGCTAACTTCATTATTAGAAGTAGTTATACACCCTCCGTCTCCAATAGCTCCTAAATTTTTATCCGGATAAAAACTAAAACAACCAATTGTACCATAGTTCCCTGAACTCTTATTATCAAATCGAGCACCAGCTGCTTGTGCACAATCTTCTATGATAGCAATCCCTTTTTTACAAGCAACTTCAAAAAGATCAGTTGCTGGAACCATCCTACCATATAAATGAACTATAATGATTGCTTTTGTATTATCATTAATATATTTCGTTACAGCATCCACGTCTATCAAATAACTATCTTCCTTACAATCTACAAGTACAGGGCGTGCTCCAGTATGATGAATTGCTTCAACTGTGGCTATAAAGGTATTCGCAACAGTTATCACCTCATCGCCTGGGCCAATATTAAGTGCCTTCAAAGCTAAATAAATTGCATCTGTCCCGTTCCCTACACCGATTGCTTCTTTAACGCCACAGTATTCCGCGAATTTCCTTTCAAATTTCTCGACAACCTGCCCACCTACGAAGACACCTCTTGAAGCAATACTTTTCACTTCCACAAGCCACTGATCAAATATCTGTTCAAACTCTTTTTGCGGTGTTGAAAAAGGAATTCCCATGTTATTCCTCCAATAATGATATTTTATGTACGTTACTATTTTCTTGTATCATATTAATAATATTCATTGTCTCCAGCACCTCAGAGTAAGGTACCGCTAATGGCTTGTTATAAAAGAAGCTCTCTGCAAAGGACTGATATATTCTTTCTATACCACTCTTTAGGAGTGGGCTAAAATACTCTAATCTTGTTTCTTTTTCAGTCGAGAGAAATATTTTAGCGTAATTCGAATAAATGACTATAGTTCCATTTTCTCCTCCAACCAACCATAATGGCATTTCAGAATTTGAAGAAAAATTAACTTCGAAATTAAGTAAAATACCAGTGTCTAAATTTAGACTAGCTCGCACATAATTCTCAGCTTCATTATTTTCACCACCTAGACAGAACATTTCCGATTGGAGATACTTGGGACTACCGAGCCTTAGGGATAGTAATTGATCTATTAAGTGAACACCCCAATCTAATAATGCTCCACCCCCAAATTTTTTTAAATTTCTCCATTGAGGATAAAATGACTTTACACCAAAAGAGACACCCGATTCTTTAGCATGATAATAGCGGTTGACATAAAACAATCTTCCCAAAATCTTTTCTCTAATATATTTATTAATTAATATATAATCCGTATCAAAACGTCTATTATGAAACACTGCAATTAATCGATTATTTCTAGCTCCTAACGTTTCTAATTCTATCGCTTCTTTATAAGTAATAGTTACTGGCTTCTCAATAAGCACATGCTTATTCATGTCAATTGCTTGCTTTGCAATCTCAAAGTGAGATTCGGGAGTTGTTGTAATTAAGAGTACATCAATATCACTCTTAAGTATGTTTTCTAAGCTTTCATATACTTCAAATCCAAGTTTTGTTGCAAGCTTCCTTCGTTCATTTGTAATATCGAAGACCCCTTGAATTTCAAACAATGGATTTTTTTTGAGTACAGGAAGATGAAGAAGCTCTACTATTCTTCCGAAGCCAACGATGCCTAAGCGAATTTGCTTATTTCCCATTAGTTATTCATCCCTCTTTGTTAGCCAATAAACCTTGAATAAACTCTATCAATGCATCCAATTCCCTAAATTTATCAATATTAATCTCTTCTTCTGGGACAGTAACGTTAAATTCTTCTTCAATATAAACTACGAGTTGAAGCACCATAATTGAATCAATATCGATAGTTTGACCTATACACATTCCAAAATCTTCCTGAACCTCAATTTCCAAATTATTAATTAGTATTTCCTTAATCTTTTCAATAATATTATCTCGTTTCATTTTTAGCATCCTCCCATTCAATTTGCTTTCTATTAATTTTTCCTGTCATTGTTCTTGGTAGTTCATCAACAATTTCAATAACTGTCGGAACCTGATATTCTGGAAGGCTTAATAAACACCATTCTCTAATTATTTCACGGGTAACTTCCTTTCCCTTTTTACAAACAATTTTAGCTTTTACACACTCACCCATAACAACATGTTTTCCTCTATAAACTACAACTTCTAACACCCCTTCTATTTTACGAATAACCTCTTCAACTACATACGGAATAACCTTTTGTCCAGAAACATTTATCAAATCATCGAATCGACCCGTCACATGAAGATCGAAATGTTCATCAAAATATCCTACATCTCCAGTCTCCACTGCATCACTACCAGTAAAAACATGAATCTTTTGATATCCATCCAAATCAACTAGCTCCACCTTTAAATGACTAAGGACTTGTCCACAATTATTAGGTACATTAGGATTTTGCTTTAGGGAAATACATCCTGTTTCAGAAGTGCCGTATTGTTGCCACAGTTCAAAATTATTAGTTATTTGTTTAAGCACATCTCCTACTAATGGTGCTCCTGAAGTCATAATTTTATTAAAGTTGATTCCTTCACGATTAAGTCTATGCAACAAATTGATTAAAAATGGAACACCATACACAATAGGACTATGTGTTGATTTAATTATTTTAAAACTATATTTAGGGTTCTTCTCTGTAACAATAATGGGCTCAATTCCCCTTGCAATCGCTGTCATTACACCTGTTATTAAACCAAATGAGTGTGAGACAGGTACTAAAATAACAGGGGTATCATTATTACTATTTAAGAACATATTGTTTAATGAAACTACCTCCTTATCTATCTCCTTCCATGATCTTGAAATAATTTTTGGCCTACCTGTCGTCCCTGAGGTTAGCTGAAATAGTGAAGGAATTGTGGTAAATTGATTTGGACAATTTAAATTGTATACTACTAATTCCCTTCCAAATATGAGTTTTGAGCAACCAGATACATTAGCATACTCTAAAGCAACCTGCAATGGCATTTCGGGGTGAAGTATTAATATACTCCCCCCTTGATTTTTAACGGAAAATACGAAACCTAAAATATCCTCTGCTTTTGGTACACATATAGCTACGAAATCCGAGAAATAACTACGAGAATCATATTTAACTTGTATATCATTTAATGTGAATCTACTCTGATTAACAATAAACACATTTAATCTCCTTTCTGATAATATGTGATCATTAAGCTAGGAGTGAATAGTTCTAATACATAATTCACATTTAACAACATTAAACTCTTTAAGGAGATGTATTGACATTGAATTTCATACCAATAATCAAACACGTTTCTAAGGTGAAGAATGCTGATTCTATATTGCTATGTTTCTAGACTAGATAATTCAACTTTCTTGGATAAGAGATTTAAAATCCTTTCGATTGTCGAAAAGTTTTCTATCAATAAATCTTGATCATCAATTTCAATTTTAAATTCTATTTCCAAGGCACCTATTAATCTAATTGTATTAACAGAGTCTAAGCCTTCATTCCACAAATCCTCATTATTACCAATCAATATTTCCTTACTCAATATTTCATTAAGTATTTTTAATACATATTTCTCTAATAACATCACTTCAGGAACAGTCAAATGATTCCCTCCATTTTTATGCCTTAATTATTTTGTTTGTAGTCTCGATTTTCCTTAATAACCTCTTTCCAGCGATCGAGACCAAAAGCAACACACCCTGAATATAATGGGATGTTTTTTTCGTCAGTAATCTCGTATTTAGTGCATAGTAAATCCTGACAATAATTGAAGGAAGCTATAGAAATTTCTTTACCGCTCATTGTCCTAACTACTAATTCATACTTTGAATTACTTATCATTTGAAAAGTTCCTTTTGTATGTATATCATGACTAAAAAAGAATGGATCAGTTGCTGTTATCACTTTCCCTTTTAGACCTATACTTTCAAAAAAACACCATACTTGTTCCATAATTTCATTCCTCATATTTATTACCCAATCTTTTTGTCCAATAAAGACAATTTCTCGCATTAAGAATTCATTTTTTCTAAAATTATCTTTTCTCCACTCAACTTCTTGACGAAAGCACTTCCCTTTACCAGTAATAATTTTGTTTGTCACTTTTTTTTCTTGAAACTCTTCATAACAGTGATAACATATACAAGGTTGTAAAAATTCTCCATGATTAGATAAGGATTTTTCATAGCAATTCTTTTCTGCATTTCCCCTGAAGTCTTTAATTGATTGATAATTATGCGGTACTGACGAAATACCTAAAATATTTTGCGGAAAATTAACATGATATTGATTTCGAATCATATTTTTTTTATTCAAAACTGATGGATAGTCTCTTAGTTCAGCACCATTTTTTTTTGCAATATTAACAAATTCTCTATCTATTTGATCTATAAGGACGATGTCCCTTTCATCCATATATTCAAAATGCTCGTGATCATTCTCTAGTTGTACGTTTACAGTGCCACAATCTTCAACTGTTAGATTATTTTTCAGCACTCTTTTTTTTATTATTCGAGTTTGTTCAAGGCTACTACACAGATCCTCAAAGTTACTCCGTAATTCGTTATACTTATTCATGTCTGCACTTTTTAATTTTAACTTAACTACTCTTTCTTCTTTTTCATATGAAATCCCAATTATATTATCAGAAATATAAGGTATTTTTTCTAGAATAATATCTATTTTTGGTATTAAAAACTTAGATATGTTAAATGATGTCTCCATTATATTATTACCCCTTTGTAATCTACAAACTTAAAGATCAGCTAATATACATATCTTTCTCGAAAGATTTAACCCCATAAACTATAAACTGCGATTAAGAGGATCAAAACTTTACACTTCTACTACTATGTTTAGTTCGATAAGTTCAGAAATAAATGCATCAAAATCTTTTCTACTATATGTTTCGGTGTATAACTCATCAACACTGACACTTTTTCCAATAGCCCTGGAGATAATATTATAAGCATTATCGCTTATAAAATATCTTTCATGTGAGATCACATCTGTAATTATTTTTCCATCAGCAAAGTCAGAAATAATAGAATCAGGATTAAATGTAATAATCATTAAAAATCACCTATTTTATTTATTTAGGGTGTGTACTAATGGATTGAGCTACAAATAATAAAATCGAAACTTTGTTTTTATTAAAAACTTAATTAATTTTGAATGGCATTCCATCCATTAATTTTTATCCCCATCAACACCCAGAGTTCCTATTTTTACAATTTCAAGATCATTCATTTCTTTCACCTCCTGCACCAGTCTCATTAGTACACACTCCAAATATCTAAAATATGTAAACTGTTTTGCTATTAAATTTAGATTAATAAATATAAATTAAAATAAAAAATTGCTGCTTAATAAATTATCTAAGTTCCCGCACTGTCAATCAATTATTAAGATGCTTTAAAATACTGTCATTCAATTTAAGTTCCAATTTCTCCAATTTATCAATATACTTTTCAAAATATTCTTGTAAATTTTCTTCCTCATTACTTGCTTTAGATGTTAACTTCATTAGTTCAATAGTAAATCTTTCCCAAGCTATTATCAAATATTTGAAATCATTTGACAATTCCTCAGACAGTCCTTCAATGCTCTCCATCAAATATTGGCGAGAAACTATTGGACCAGTTGGCTTCTTAATATTCAATGCTAAATTATATAATGCTATTTTCTTAAGTAGGGGGTCAATCTTGTTGATTTTTATTAATTCATTCATCAAATATGTAAACTGAGTGTCTGCTGTTTGTAAAATTCTCATACAATTACTAGTTACTATCTCCCTTAGGATTTTATTAACATGTTTTTGGGAAAAAGAATTTCTAACATCTAGTACATATAGATCAAAAAATTCTTTATACGTTTTAATGATTGCCTTTTTTATATCAGATAATGAAATAATTGCAGATTGATATTTATTATCAGTAACATAAAACTGTTGAGTATCATCACAATAATAATTTATTATCAAAAAATGATCACTATTCACTCTCCCGAAATTGGATATATCGTAGGGTAAATAAAAACAATTCAATCGAATAATTTGCCTTCTTCCTTTTTTTACAATTTCAACCAATCTTTCAATGGATTCATCAATCCTTAATTTTTCTATAAATATTTTTACCCCAGTATATTTTTGGAAATGATCAAAATCAATAATTCTATAATTAATTGATAACTCCGGTAAATATTTATTTTCATTCTTTTTAACTATTAAATCATGACCACCTATTAAATTAAATATCATAGAACTTTTATAATTAATTCCTACACCTTGCAAATACTCAGATATTGCAAATACGAAGCAATCTTTATTAAGCATTTCTACCCCCATAACAACAGACAAATAACTTGTATATTATTCGCATCATTTCCACTTTTATGTACATATTCTATTTATTATGATTATCTGATATTTAATTATAATATATAACATCTTGTATAATACTGTAAATACTTAATTTAATTATATTAATTAAAACATTAAGGATTAATTGTAAATAAAATAACATACCTTTATAAAATTGCTGCTTTATAAATGATTAATCTTTAGTTTTAGTAGCTAGCAGGTTGATTCAAGATAATTTACAAAGCCATCTATCTTCTCGGAAGTTTATCTACATGCCATTCTAGAACATTGATTTGAAAAGTGAGACTTCTCACCGTCTTTTAGCAAGGTCATTTTCACAATCCCTTTTTCAATTTACAAATGCTAATCACAGCATTTGTATGTTGAGCAACTAATGGTACCAAAATCAAATCGATAGCAACAGGGAGCAGATAATTCTGCTTGAAGCTTTAGTCTAATGCTCTTCCATTTATTTGTAATAAGATCACTCTCCAATTTTCCGTAATCTCCACTCGTCAACTAACTGAACTACTTCGAGCTTACAGATTCTTTTTTTAAAATTACTCATTGTATTTATGTCACTCTTATGATCCTTCTTCACTGTAAAACGAATAGAAGAAGGCTGGCTAACCGCCCATGGTTTCATCCGTTCCTGTTCTTCTTCAGACAGTACTGACCATTCCACCTTGGATAGTAATGGCAGTAATCCTAGATCAGCTAAAAATGTCTTTAATCCTTCCATGTCACTATCGTAAATCCGATATCCCTCGAATGTCCCCACTAACCCCTGCTCGGTCCATTCCATACGTTTAACTCCAACATTTGACTGGTGTTCCTTGATAATGTCACGCAAAATGGCGAGTTGTTTTATATTCAAATCAAGTTCATGGCATCTTCCACCTCCAACAAATGTTCGAAGAGAAACTAAACTCACCTATACCGGCCCCCAAAGTCTAGTTTCTTTTGGCTTTCTTATAATCTGCTCTTTAAGCTCTTGAATCTTTTTGTAGTATTGTTCACGATCCGCCGCGGCAGATCTTCTCATCAATAAATGAAATTCAATATAATCTTCATGCCCTACTGGAAGTACCATTAATATAGTTTTGCTAATTCCCTTCAGGTATGCCGGTAAGGACCATTCACCAGATACTGAAACTGTTTCGAACCAGTTTTCTTTTAAAGCCCATAAACTTGAATAATACTCCCCATTGAAAAGGACCCCTTCTGTAGTTACTTTAGCAATCTCATTTGAACAAGTGTCCATCAAAAATCCTCCTTCATCTAAATGATTTCAAGATTCATTAATGCGTCAGGAAAATAAAAAGACACATAGCCTTAGTCGGCTCGTGTCTCTCTTCAATGTCGATCTTATTGAAAAAGCAATTGTCTATAATTGTGATTGAGGAGCATACTACGAAACACTTTCATCCGCATCGAACTGTTGTTCAATTTTCGCGTGGCTGATTGCAGAACGGGAGTGCAAAAACTTTCTCTGATATTTCTGTACCTTGCTGATAATACTGTTTACTCCGTTCTTTGCTCCAATATCTAGGCTATATACGGTATCAAATTTGCTGGTAATGTCCAGTTTGATGTTAGGTGGACATAACGTGATCCATTGAACCTTGAGCAACTCAGGTGCAACGAAAAGTGGCTCAATCAATTCCGGAGCAGACATTTCTCCAAACATGTTATCTGTAATTAATAACCCAGGTGAATCATCCTGATTTTGCTGTTTTAGAAGCATACTTTCCTCATTGAACTGTTCCCCAATATCTTTGAGATTTTTATTCCAGCGGCGGTTTTGTTCATGAATTGCGATCCGGGGATTTCGTTTTAACTGTTTTAAATGCTCCTTTTCTTCACGTATCAATTTGCGTACATTGATATCAAGCCGGTCGAGGGTTGCTCTTGCTTCCCGTAAATTGCCCCGTTTTATCATCATTTCCGCAATCATCTGTTCCAGCGTAATGTCCGTTTCCTCTTCAATTTAAAACGATATGAAGGGCATCCGAACTGAGTTTATAAATCTCCAGTTCAATATCCAAATCACTGGCATCTCGATCCAACTCGAAATTTTGAAACCCATGTTTCGTTCAAGCCGCATTCGCGTCATCAAAATATTCATCTTCGAAAGAAAAACTTACAAAGCTTTTACTAGTGCTCCACATCATGTTTTAGATAATTCGTTCGGCGGTATCTACATCTGCCTGAAAACACAGATTACAGGCTGCTAACGCAATTTGAATGAGGTCATTCCTACTTCGCTTCTGATTATCATTAATCTCCCGGATGAACATCTCTCGTAGAATGATGAATCGAATTTTACCTAAATACGAACTTTTCTCACCAAAATTAACACCGGTAGACATCACCCAAATGAGATTCAGTTGCTTGATTCACTCTCCTAACCCAATCATGGACTGCAATGTTCAGCGTCTGCTTTTCGGGCTTACATCGCTCGTAGGCCAGAATTTGAAGCTTATTTTAAGCAAGGACAACGTATGCCGTCACCACAAGGAACCATTCGCTTTGAAACAGAACCAGGTGCGCAGGCTCAGTTAGACTGGAAAGAAAGTATTCCCTTCGAAACGAAAGACGGCGAGAAAGTTGAGGTCAATGTAGCCGTTCTGCTGCTCTCGTATTCACGATTTAGGGTGTACCACATGAGCGTATCCAAATCGCAAAGCGTGCTACTATCCTTCTTAACAGAAGCATTAGAGGCTATTGGTGGTGTTCCTCATGAGATCCTAACTGACAACATGAAGACCGTCATGGACGAAGCGAGATCGGAACATACCGCCGGTAGAGTGAATGCTAAGCTTGCTGGATACGCAGCCGACTTTGGATTTCAAGTTAGGCCCTGTATTGCAGGACGTCCTCGTACCAAAGGGAAGGTGGAATCCCAGATGAAAATTCTAGATGAGATCCATGCTTACCAAGGTAAATTAAACTTAACAGAGCTTCAAGTTTACATTCAGAAGCTATGTGATCGTGTGAACCAGTCGTTCCATCAAGGAACGGGAAAAGTGCCAGTTCTAGCCCTAGAAAAGGAAAAAAACTCCTTACACCCGTTACCAGCGGAGCGTGTAAGAAGTTCCTATCGCATACATCATAAGCTTGTAAAGATCAATGCATCGAACATGATCTCCTACCAATCCAGACAATACTCAGTTCCCGCTGGGTATCAAGGAAAAACGGTGGGAATACAAGTCTATGACAACCATTTGTATGCATATTATAACACGAAACTTCTAGTACGCCATCCTATTGGTGAAACGAAATTAAATTATACAGAAGAGCATTACAGGGAAAATTTAAGATTGTCTATGCCAAGCTATCCGGACATTAATGACTTGGTTAAGAAGAATCTACGTGCGATTGGAGGTGCATTTGAATGAATGTAACCTCCTGCCAGCAAGCCGTACGAAACCTTGAGTATCTAAATCTGAAGCAAATGGTGAACCATTTAAATGAAGTGGTCGATTTTAGTATTCATAACCAACTGTCGTTCATGGATACACTTGTGAAGCTCACAGGCTATGAGATTGATGTACGTGAGCAGAACATGATTCATGCGATGGTGAAAGTCGGTGCTTTTCCACATCAGAAGGAACTCTCAACCTTTGACTTTAGCTTTCAACCCTCTGTGAACCGAGAGCAAATGCTGGACTTTGCTAGCTTACGCTTCATTGAAGGCAATGAAAACATTGTATTCTTAGGTCCCAGCGGTGTAGGGAAAACCCATTTAGCAACGTCAATCGGCATTGCTGCTGCAAAGAAACGATCGAGAAAAGCACGAATCACTTCTTTTTCTATTGCAAACATATTAACTTTCTTCTTACTTCCTAATCTTAATTGTTGGGATAAATTTTCTAATAGGTGGCTGATTATTCGTTCCTTCTTCATTGGCACCCCCAAGATAGGTCCACGGTTTGATACCTTATTCGCATATTTATAGCTGCTTAGAAGTCTATCAAAATTAAAAAAACTCATAAAGATAATAGATTTATTACCATCTTTACCAGGCTGCTAGGTTTAATTATTCATTCTGTTCGATATTGAATTTCTTTCGGATCACTTCCCCCTCCCCCAGGGATAAGCCCAATCAACGAGTTCCCATTTACATCAGGTCGAGTTTCGATATACATGAACGTCAAATAGCCCCCACCTAGGAATTTCAGATGGGAACAAAGGTAAACAAGCGGTAGCAAAAATGATCATAGCAGCAAGGAATCCTGTGCTTTTTGGATCTTGAAGAGCCTGGAACTGGGCAACTGTTCAAACAGGTACGGTACGTCAGGTAGTGGAACGGATGCAAGCCGTTCTCCTTGGCTGCCAAACCGCGTCGTAATAGCCGCGTTACCTTCGGCCCCACAATTGCTGGCAAAGACTCATCCGCACCTTCGGATGGGCCGATAAGAGTAGCAATAGCAGCCTGTCATTTTTTAGTTTTCACCTGTTGCTGAAGGTGGTCCACCAAAATATGATTTGGATCATTTGGGTTATATTTGCGCTCCATTGCTATTTCAAACTCATGGATCAACTTTGCAAATTCACTTACATTTGGCTCAAGTCCAAACGTACGTTTCATGTCTCTATAGTGGCGAAAAAAAGCTGCCTTCGCTTGTTCACAGGGATAGCCTAAATGTTGAAGCTCTGAAATAACTCCTTGTGCGTAATGTTTATTCATTATCCGTCGGCTTGTAAACTGAGTCATATAGGGCTAATCCTCTCCTCTCGATTTAGAACTCAGATCAAACATTCAAATCCACTTATTTATCAGTCATCCAACGTTCCTTATATAAATTCTCAACTTCTGCTATAGACAGTCGTTGTAGAAGATTCTCAAACTCAATAATGACCGCGGCAACATCCATTGAATCAGCATATCCCACTTTTTCAAATGCAGCTATTAGTGAGCCTACCGCCTGTTTGGAAGTAATACAGTTATTTAAAGTATGAGAGAAGTTGTCTATAAATAACTCACTATTAGAGAATGCTGCCTTTTGAAGAATTGGATCCTTAGTCTTTAAAAAACCACGGATTGATTCAAGATAATTTGCAAAGCTGTTCTCACTCGGAAGTTTATCAATATGGCGTTCTAATAGACCAATTAAGAAAGTGACTTTTTCTTCGTCATTAAGCAATGTCATTATTATCACCTCCATTGACAATGTGTTTTCGCATGTTCATCTATACTACTATGTTGCAATGAGGTCATCAATTACATCACGATGAATTCCAATAAACTTCTCCCTTAAGCCAGAAGCCCTAATTAGTTCCCAACTCTTGATAATTGTATTCGTATTCTTCAATTCTACTGCTTTGAGAACAATTCGTCTTTTTTGAAATTCCTCTACAGACTCCAAAACAGTATTTAATTGTTTGGCTGTTTCAGGGAGTTTGTGTAACATTTTAAATAATAGTGGTAATTTACCGATCCTTCGTCCGATCTCTGTTTTGGTTACCCTGATAAGTTTATCAGACTTTCCATACAAAATTTCATTTGCCGTTAATTGAATCTCTTTAGCAGTTTGATGATCCCTTTCTTCCCATTTGATACGTTCACGATTTATAATACTCTTCTTATTAACGGGTGAATGTTCATGCAACCACTTCCTATCATGCCTATACAGCCAGGAATATGCAGCCTCGTTTAGTTTTCGAAGCTCGGTTACTGACAACGCACCATTATTACTTATTAACTTCACCCAGTCTTCTTTATAGCGCATGCTTTCCTGATCAACCGCAGATGATATGACTTTTTTGCTATCGGAAAGCCTACTTATCACTGTTTTCGGATCACAACCAAGCTTTCTGGACATTTCTCTTAGCGATATATCCTGCTGAGATATAATTCGTAATTTCTCGTTCCATTCTTGTCCAAAGTTTTTTATTCGGCCAATCTTAAAGCGATCATTATTGGATTGGTCCGGCCCTTTCCTCGAATATACAAACCCACAAGAACAGGAGAATGTTCCTACAGGTTGTCCTGTTTTTGAACATCTTGTAATTTCACATGCAGATATTACTAGATCTTTATAATGATTTACAGCTTTGTTGAGACATGGCCATGGCCCTTTCCCAAAAGGTTCATAAGATATCTTATAATCAAGTATTTGATTAGTCATGCTTTCCATAGTCTCGCCTAGAAATCCAAGAACTAACAAATGCCTTAACGGATGGCACGTAACACGCGGTTTCCTTAGTAATTTATGTAGCCAAGTAGCTTCTTGCGAAGGTTCAATATGACTTTGAAGTTCCATTAGCAATTCTATACCGAAAAATCGGTTAAATGCAGGAATTAGATCTGCCCACCTGATTCTTCCCGAATGATTAGCTAGCCCTATACGTTGCAACTTCGTTACATAAAATCGATTAATTTTATCCAATCCAAGTGGATTAAAAGGATTATTCAAAAGTAGATATGTCTGTTCAGCGATATACTTCCGGATTTTAAAAGATTGTGTTTGTATTGAATCACAATAGTGTAAGACCTCATCCCCTAAGATACTCTCTAATGAAACAAATTCATGTTTATTTCTTTGGTTCGCATGAGACACATTGCTTCTGATAAGAGCATTATTGTGGTAATGGCATATAAAGATACCTTCAGCCTGATGGGATCTATGCCAATACGCCTCCCCATAGATTTTACGATCATGAATGACGCAAGCTGAACAATAATTCAACCCTTGTTGTGATTTAACAGTCGAGGCCGGTTTCCCTATCTGCATGTATGCAGAAGTGCCCTTCTCAGAATTCATAATCTCTTTCATTTCTAGGTTTCTTTTCTTAGGGATAAAAGGGGCATAGTATGGGAGAAACGTATGATTAGCTATTAACTTTTCAGGATTAAATTTACTTCCTGGCGGCATTCTTTCGCAAAGTGCAGCCAAATGGGATGGAAACAGCAATGATGCACAAACTTTTGCATCTCCAAACAGATCATCCATTGTCAGTTTATAATTTTCACTTCCTGAATCTCTATGATATCTGGAAAGAGCACTGTATAGTATTTCATCAGGAAATAAAGAGGGAAAATATATCATAACGCCTTCACTCCTAACGGCTGGCACTATGATTATTGTTCCCATATTTTATATCGTTAATTCCCAAACTATATCAATCACGGCGTTTGTTATCCGAAGAAAATAAAGTTTTAGACTGGATTTGTTGATCCTACGCATATTACTGAATTGCTAAACAGTCAGACTCCGAAAAATAAGTATTAGACTGACCCATAAATACAAAACAGCAGCAGCCATGGACGAGAAAATAAAGTCCTAGACTGCTGCTGTTTTATTGAACAAACGTGTCCCGTTAGCTTAAAGTTTTCTTGCTTTAAAAACGAAGGACAAGGGAAACATTTTCGCATTGAAAGCAGAATGATATTTCTGTTCAAATTTGCTCTCACTTTCAAGGGTTTGTTTATCAGTTTCTTCTATCATTTCCTCAATAACAAATCCTGCTTTAGATAAAGCGTTAATATACGTTGAAATTTTCCTTTTACTGAGTGAAACATCAAAGCCGTATTTTTCAAACGTAAAAAGATTTTCATCGTAATAAGAGCTTTTAACTACAAGATTATCTTCTTCAATTTCCATACATCTCATAACAGGGTGATCCCAGCTAAATATAAAAGTACCACCTTTTTTTAAATAGGATGCGATTAAATTAAATGTTTTTTGTAAATCTGTAGTCCAGCCGATTGCATATATGGAATAAACAATATCAAAATAACCCATCGGTAAACCTGGATTCACTTCCATGGGACAATTGAATAAATGGGCTTCATATCCGCAATCTTTTAAATAACGGGTTGCATTTTCAATTTGCTGTGTTGACATATCAAGTCCCCAAAGTTCTGATGCAAGATGGTCACCATGATATTTAAGAGAGTGCCCACTTCCACAACCAATTTCAAGAACTTTTTTACCAGAAACATCACCAAACAAATGTAAATCTTCTTCGGATGGTATCAAGCATCCGAGTTCTGGGAGTGCAGTTACACCGAACCATTTGTCAGCAGTATTATCCCAAAACTTTTTGTTTTGTTCTAAAACCCCTTTATTATCAAAAGTGTTTTTTCTTGAATTTAATAATATATTGCTCATTTAAACATCTCCTTAATTCTTGGTTTCGGATGTTACCTATCGTAGAATATAATATTATTTTTTACAAACCTCAAAAACGTACGTTCGCTATTATTCATAGATTTACAAATCGCATTACAATGCCCAAATATGGGTTTTCAGAAAATAATAACTCTGTTTATCTCTAAAAACCTTAAATTTGCCCATCTTTCCTCTGTTTGTACATTCTGCCAAACTGCCAGTTAGCACAACGCGGCTGCCGATCAATGTCGGCAACCGCGTTTTAGTATTAATTAAGCTATAGTGTCCCGTTACATCCAACGTTCTGTTTGTCTTCATCATTCAGGAAGTTTTTCGTACCGCGAACCACAATTCAACATAATTAAGGCCATTACTGCCTCCATAGACTTCGAATTCCATCCCATCGACCTGCTCGTATCCTGCTGTTGGAAGCCATTCTGAATAAAAGCGGTGGTATAATGACTCAATGGAATCATTAAATTGATCCCATGTAAACAGTTCTGATGGGAATATAGCCCACGTGTGTGAAGGGATCGTGATTTCCAAATATCCATCCGTTTTACTGGAATCGCTCTTAAATGAACACAGCATATACGGAAACGTATCATTTTCGGTTTTTCGATAGCTGCACACTGCATGCACTTTATACAAATCCTTACTCTGATATACAGGCAATTCACCCGCATTGGAAGTGAGTCTCTCTACCTCGCCATTGGCATGGCATTGCTGCCATAATCCCCCCGGTGTAGTCGGTCCATCGCCATCTCCGCTTGTTTGAAATACTCTTTCAATGCCAAATACTTGGAAAGATTCCTTGGTTTCGATCCGATAATTCATCGCCTCAACCCCTTTGATTGAAATAAGAAAGGAAAGTCGTGGATATGCTTTCAACGCGACGCCTTCTTGACGAGCCGTAGTTGGATTGACACCATGCATCGATTGAAAAGCTCTTGCGAAAGAAACCGGTGAATCGTAACCGTACTTAATGGCAATATCAATCACTTTCGCATCGTAATTCAACAAATCAATCGCTGCAAGAGTAAGCCGTCTGCGTCGTATATATTCCGCCAGTGTAACATCCGTAATGAAGGAGAACATTCTTTGAAACTGATAAGACGAACAGCAAGCTTGACTTGCTATCTCCGTCAGGTCGATTTCTCCGGATATATTCATTTCGATATAATCCAATGCTCGATTCATCCTCGTAAGCCAATCCATTTCTTTCCCTCCTCTCAATCGAAGTATAGAGTAACAGCGACTTTGTATCGCAACTTTTTATGCACAAGTAAGTTGGCATTATTTCCTCTACATAATTCGGCTGGGACAGAATTAACTCCTTTATTAACCTAAACTGCCCATTAGCTTAACGCCGTTCCCAGTCTAATACTATATTTTCCTAGTTTATCAAGACCTAAATTTAAGAAAGTCAGATAAAATAAAGGGTTTTACATATTGTACATGACTAATATGTAGAACCCTTATGCTTAACTTCATTCTTCATTATGACTCTAATAAAAACTGTTCGACTTGATCAATTAATATTTTTGTTTCTTTAATGGAATCTAGAATTAATTCGCCCTCCACATGCTCCATCTTAACGTTCTTATAATGCTCTTTAAGATCGGCTACGGTACCTTACACTGCTTTTAATAGAACAAATTTAGCCCATTGCCTATAAAATTTAGGAATAAATAGTAGCCAAATTAGGGTGATGGGCTTTGAATTGTTGCTCAAGATAATCAACATGACGATTTAAAAGTTGAATATGTTCATCCTTGTCCATCGATCTTAAGACGCCTTGGTATGAATGCAAAACTTGCGTATAGTGTTCACTTATTGCAATTATCGTTTTTTCATCATTGTGTGTTTGACTATGTAACTTCTTTATTGCAGTAAAGACAGATGTTTTTCCTGCGGTAGATAACCCCTCGATAATTACTCCCCGAAACATGATTCACCTCTTCAATACTATTAGTCTAATAAAAAAGGACGCTCCCGCGCCTTCGCTGGGCTACGTCCTCCTCATAATATTACCACTTCCAATTATTAATTAAAGCACATACGCGAAAAGCATGTAGTGCTTTTAAACTTCCTTAACTTAATCAAAGCACTAAGAAAATACATTATTTTTCAATCTAATGGTTTATTTTCTTTTAACATTTGTCTATTGGAACTAATTTAAGAGAAAGATTTTGATTTTTTAAATTAACATTCCTTTTTCGGAAAGGAAATTTCTGATATGTTCATCAACTTCTTCATCTCCGTTTAAATAGTAACTAACAGAAGCCTTTTCTTTAAAATGACTTACTGTTATTCCTTTTATATTATCAACTAGAAGTTTCGAATAATGTCTAGGTATACTACGAATTAGAAATTGCTTTTTCGTCTCAACAAATTTATCTATTTCCTGTACAGCCGCGGGCAATTTGTAGCGATAGTATTGATTGAATCTATTTCGATCTTTCGGAGATAACCTTCTTAGAATTGTTCCTCTTCGGATAGGTAAATAATACTCTAAAGAGATGCTTTCCCCTGCTGTACGTATTTTTTGCTGTAAGTCTTGATCAATGGATCTAAAATCCAACTTTCTACTCTTTCGTTCTATTTTTTGAGGAATCCTTAACTCCAACCATTCCTTGTCGTAAAGCATGAGCCATTCATAAAGATATTGAGCTTGTTTTCGTACTTCGCTACGAGTTTTAAAATAGTGATTATTCAACAAATTACCCATTATTAATCTTTTTTTTTGTAACTTACTTTCAAAACTCACTTCTGATGCCACCGCTATCTCTTGACGAGCAGTATTTATCTCATTTAATGCATCGTGTGTATTATTAATATCTTTACTAATTCTTCGCTTAGAACAGGTTATTTTCTCCCCACGAATAATGCTTGTATGATTACAACTATCACAATCATATTTTATCGAGTAAACTCCTGAACTATCGTTTACATTTCGAACACAACGATTGATTCTTGGAACATTATATAGCTGGCATTTTAAGTTTTTACATGCCCAAGGACCATTTCCAAAAGGAATCTCTATGGCATACTGAATAGGAGTTTCTACTAAACTTCTAAACGATTTGCATAACAATCGAGCTAATAGAAGATAAAAGGGAATATTATTTACCATGTGCTCTCGATGAAATAAAACATTCCTAAAGTAATTTCCCTCCGTATTTACTTCGTTTAATTTATAGATTTCAGCTTGTGAGTACTCAGATATAAAATATGCAAGCAATTCCTTTTTTAATATTGTCCCCTTTGGTGTAATAAAACCTTGAGTATATAGCTGATCTATAAATTTGATAATAATGGAATCGATATTCAAATAATTATAATTTTCCCTAATGTATAATAAATCTTGCAATAAATCTATTTGTTGCTGATGCACTGAATTTATTTCTATATATTCGTTTGGAAGATTGTTACCACATTTACATCGCGAATCTCTAAGTAAAACTCCGTTTTGAGTATTTGCATACTTATTTGAACATTTGGGACACTCACTGTATAATCGTAAAGAGTGAATAGGACATACTTCCAAGAAAGCTACTTGATGCTGTCTATGAACAATAACTTCACCGTATGTTTGCAAATCATTCAAAACACATCCCAGGCAATATTTTACTTCTGATGTCAAAACAGATTGTTTGCCAGCTATTTGTGGCTGTCCTTCAGCATTTTTTATATTCGATCCATGTAATATAACATTAAACATTTTTTTATTTCTCTCGTCGGTGAACAAAGCTTTGTATAGTCCATACCATGTATGTTTATAAAGCAAATCTTCCGCCGTAAATGTATGGCCCAAAGGCAGCCTATCTAACATTATTTGTAGTCCTCTAGGGAATATTTTTTGTTTATAGGAACGCACTCCGAAAAGTTCATACTGAGTATGAACAAATTCTGGATCTCCGGATCGAAGATGATACCTGTAAAGAATACTTCGAAAATCTTCATCAGGAAAAGGTTCAGGAAAAGATAGAATTCTGGACATTTACACCTACCCCTTATTAGTCAAAATAGAAAATTTGCACAGCATCCCACATCCTTTAAATCTTTATCTTTAATCAAAGAGAAATTAAATCAAGCAGTTCGTCCATTCCTCTTATATATCCCTTCTCCTCAAGTACTTCTTCCGTTGTTAGTCCTCTACTGTGACCGAGTTGAACAACACAACGGATATCATCTGCCGCCAAAGCAGGTTTTACTCTTTTTACCTTTTTCATTTTTGGAAGCTCTTCGGTTGATTTTTTATTTTTGCTACTAGTCATCTCCGGGTATTCTGCACTATCTACAACAAGACGTGCAATCTGGCCAAACATCAAGGTAATATCACCCATTCCAGAACTGGCATTATAAACTTTGTTCGCTAGTACTTCTGCTTCAGTTGAAGATTGAACCAACTGTAGTGCAAATTCAGTCAGTTTATTCAATATTTCTTCTTTTCTTTTCTCTTGAAGAACCCGTGAGTGATCTTCTGCTAAGCTTCCGTGTACAGAAACCCTATGAGATGCCTCTTTAATATAGCCGTTCAATGGAACCCAATCTGGCTTAATATCATCCAATTCTTTGTATGCGGATGGATCTCCCGACCGTATTCTATTAAATATAGGCTGAACTAAGTTCAGGCTTCTTTCTGCTACCTCACGAATATAAGACACGCGTATACGTTCATCTCCACCATTTACAATCGTGCGAGATTGAATGTGAATAAATAACTTGACCGCAATATCGGGAATTCCCATGGAATAAAAATGCATTATTTTTTTTATCTCAGGTGTGATCTCGGTATATGTTTTGGTATATTGGAGATCCCAAAGATCTTCGATGAAGTGATTCCATTCCCAACTATCCTCAAGCATATAACCTGAAATATTTTCTGCATAGCCATTTGGTAAGCACTTCCTAGTATTAGCGAGCGAGTCTTTGAACAGGTATAAAGCTTTAAATGATCCGATTAAAATTACTGGCACTCCAAGTGTATTTACGAGTTGAGTTATAAAATCGATCATATCCTCCTCTCCACCTGAGTATGCCTTTTGAATTTTTTGGATCTCATCAATTACCAGGACCCCTAGATTAATTTGGGCTACAGTCTTTATAAGTCTAATTACCAGTTTATCGATTGTTCCAGGCTTTTCAGCATGTTTCTCATAGAAATTCGTCCCCAGTAATCTATCTACCTCTGCATAAAAGCTTTTGCAGAATGTACCGACTGATTTATTGTATGGACATTCTACTTTTAACCATACCAGTTGGGTTTGAGTGATCGCTCTCCCTTGATATTTACTATGATGAATTACTTGTGGAAACAATTTGGTTAATATTCGCTCATACATTTGAGTTTTTCCATAACCATTGATGGCGATTTCGACTAGACTCTGAGCTGTCTGAACATTCCCAGCTAAATTTGAACCATTTTCATCGATACCTGCTTTAAATATCTCATCCCATCCTACTGCAAACTGACGATTATACATTACGTGAATCGGATTTCTTGATTGATAACCAATTTTGATCATCGTATATAAATTCCGATACTTGTCATAGTGGGCAGGTAGTGGTAGCCAAAAATCTGGCCTTATTTGTTGAACAAACTCAAGGCGGTCTTCAACACATAAATTGTTATACTTTAAATCGCGTGGAGGCTCAGAATATAGTGCATTAATAAATTCACTGAGTTCAACCCGGTCAGGTAATGCTTCAATAAAAGGATTTTTTTGATTTTTTGGATTGACTTGCTCTGAATATTTAGCATAAATATGCGTCCCTTTTAGTCCGGCAATTCCCTCGTTATTCATTAGACTCATCTCCTCTCCTTCTTTCTCGACTTTTTCTCGAAAAGAGTGATTGAATATCGCTATTACTCGTGTAATTCGTCCCGTTCATTTCGTCCGCAGTATGTAATTTAACTATGTTCTCTTCAGATGACTTTGAAACATTGGTTGAACTAACAGGCACTGATGAGACGTTAGACATCGCTCCCATTGCACCCCAAACTTTACTATCCGCATTCCTGGCTTCACGTTTATTCTGATTTCTTGAATAAAAACTTTTATCTTTCGTAGCCTCTTTCGTCTTCTCCTTTGCCGTCTTATCGAGAGCTTCAGCAAAAGCATGCAATTCAGCTCGATGCTGTTTCTCTAGTTTTTCTTGTTCCTGGATTTGAGATTTTCGATATTCCATGATTTTCGCAACTTCATCAAAATGCAAACCTTCAAATTCTCTAGATCTTCCAGTTAGCAAACATGAAAGCAAATCGTTTTTATGTTTCAAAAAAATGCTGCTGCAATTTCTCGGATCATACGTGACCTCTATTTGTGTCTTACCATTAATTCCGTTTCCGTTCCCCTCAAACCAACCTTCTCTTATTCCAACATCGCAAGAGTAAGTAAGTCCTCGAAACTCAATCCCAAAGCGAGTTACCCTTGCCTCTTCACGCGGCAATAAATTATAACGCAACTCTTTTCTCGACTTTTCATGAAGTAATCTTACTCCTTTATCCCAATTCCAAACTTTTAAAGGGGTAAGCTCAACTTGTTCAGTGAACATATCTTTTGTTGGAAGATAATCTTTGCTCAGCGCACTTTTGTTATATGTCAAAAAATATACAATCAAAAATCGATTGAACTCTTCAATGGTCCAAACTGAATCACGGGCGGGATTATAATCTCCTCTTACAAGTTGCTTAGCCTCTGTTGAACCGGAAAGTAATTGCCTTATCGTTTCATTAGTTATATGAAAGTTTGATTCTACGAATGGTTTTAGATCTCCACGATAAGAAGGTGCATTTAACACATCGACATTAAGGCTGACAAATCTTTCTGAAAGTTGCGATTTCAACTCTCCACGGTCGCCAACTAAGTTTTGTGGCAAATACTGACATGGCCAATCTTCTTCTTGAATTTGAATACCGAAGCGCGCACAATTCTCAACCTTGTTGGTAGCTGCATGTTCAACAGCTACCATTGCTTCGAACCATGATTCGGAAGCTAAACTTACATGATAACCTGCAACTAATCTGCTAAAGACATCAATAACAACATAAACTGTAGGTTTTCCTAGTATCGTTTTTCTGTCGAAAGACACCAGAATGACATCTGATCTGGTCGCATCCACTTCAAATACCGCACCAACACATATGGCTTTTTCGGAAGCGTTGCCCAACATGGCTCTTTCTTCCATAGTTGCGCGCCTTTTGCCACGTTTGTTTGAACTTCGAGAAAACGGAGTAGAATTATTTTTATACCAGTAACGAAATTGTCTCAGACTTGGCGTTCTGTTCAGATCAACAATCGGGACCTTAACACCATATTTCCGATAAAAACCACGTTTATAAAACGTTTCACCCATTTTCTCATGCGTAGTTGTAATATTCATTCTCAACCGGATATGAAAAACTTTGATTGCCGATTTAAAGAATTCTATATCTGTCTCCGTTACCATAGTTCTATTGGTCGATACTGGCCCCGGCTTCTGCTTATAAACTCGCTGTTTACCTGGAATACCACAATTAAAGTAATTATCGAGTAATCCGTTTCTTGACTTACCATAAAACCAATATTTTAAGAGGTTATCTCGGATCACCTTTTTGGATTTTCCTGAGGTTAAATGTGCCTCATGGATTAACTTCCCCCTACTTTCAGGTACATATATTGCTGGCTCTTTTTGAACGATATCCTTGATAAGATTCCAACGACGGTCTCTATTTTCTTTATATTTTTCTAAATACTCTTCATCAGGAGATAAAAGTTGCATATCAGTCTCTAGTTCAGATAATCTACTACTCTTCTCTTGAATTTCGAATTCAATTTCTTCATAACTTAAAAAATATGGATAGAACATGTTGCGGTGATCATTGATATTAACTACCACAGCATGTTTGCGTTCATCATCAATCCACAGAACACGTAATATCTCCACTACTTCTAAATCTTCACTCAATCGCTCAATGATAGAATTTACTACGATTTGCATATTTACAACCCTCCTTTTTAAGCCAAATAACTTGATCTTTGCATTGGTTTGTTCTTAAAAACAATCAACGGTTCACTTTCTCGAATAATATGTTTATTCATCACCATTCCCCAGAACTTGTTGGCTAACATATGCTGCAGGATAAACAAGCATGTCCCCTTTTGTAAGCGATATTCATGGTCTGTCCGCACACAAAGATTCATTAGTGACGTTCGCCCAGCATCTTTCGCAAATACCTCGTATAAGTCGTCGTGCAACAACCATACAAGCTCCTCATTAACAATTGGTTGTGCATCCAAATATTTTGCATTTGCCATCCATTCTACGTTCTTCACAAGGATGTGAGGGATCTTATCTTCTGTAACAATACACCAATCAATACCTTGCTCTGTAAAATAAACTCTTTCAATTTCAAATAGTTCCAGAGTGCGGTCTGATAATTTCTCACGAGGTTTTATTGTTCGTATAACATCACGACTTCCTTCTTTTGTTTGTAACGTGATCCTGAAATCCGTTGTCATTACTACAGGTGTACTGTCTATGTGTGGGTGCTTAATGCCAAGTTGTTCAGCAATCTCGATTGTCTTCTCTAGCGGTAAAAGCGGCCATTGCTCACGAATATCAGTCACTCCATCAAGCCATTCACAGTAATACAAATATTTTCTTTCATGTTCGGACAGAGTATGGTGAATTCGTCCTGTCTTCCATCCTTTATGCCGTGTTAACCAGCCTTCTGAAGCAATTTTATTGTCATGAGCCTGAATAAACGGCTGATAATTCTCTCCAACTCCTTGTCCTCTTCCTTTCTTAATGTAGTTGCTTTGCAGTACTTTTTTCCTTTCGCCCCTCTTAGACAACTTCCTCACCTCCAGAAATGTTCTCTGTACCCCGATAAAACGTCCTATATACCCCGATATTTTCCTTAAAAACGACTAATGGCTTCGCCCCTTGGTAATAAAGGGCGAAGCCATTAGCTATAAATTGTTTTGCTGTAATTCTTGATGATTCTAATTTCATTTTATCCAAAAGTAACCGTTTAATAAACCTTTAGACACCAACTATATTGTAAAAACACTAACTCTGTTGTAAAGGCACCAACTATAATGTCAAGACACTAACTTTAATGTCACCAGACAAACATCTCACCCAAAACTCCAATCCCTACTCCACCGTCACACTCTTCGCTAAGTTCCTCGGCTTATCCACGTCATGCCCCAATGCTAAAGCTGCATAGTAGGATAATAGTTGCAATGGAATTACAGAAAGTGCCGGCATAAGAACACTCATAGTACGTGGAATATAGATCGTCTTATGAACAGAGTCACCTAGTCCCTCTTCACCTTCACAAGTGATCCCCAGCAAGTGCCCTCCACGAGCTTTCACTTCACGAATATTACTTACTGTTTTCTCAACCAGATGCGGTTGTGTCGCCAGTGCGATAACTGGAACATTTTCCTCGATTAAAGCTAGAGTTCCATGTTTCAATTCCCCAGATGCATACGCCTCAGAGTGAATGTAAGAAATTTCCTTTAACTTCAAAGAACCTTCCATGGCTACCAAGTAATCTAGTCCTCGACCGATGAAGAATAAGTCTTTATGCACCGAGATTTCCTCGGCAACTTGTTTAATTAACTCCGACTGTTCCAGAATGCGCTCCACCTGTTCAGGTAAGCTTTGCAATGCTGCAATCGTCTCTTTAATTTCCTGAGCGGTTACCGAACCGCGAACTTGTGCGAAATACATCCCAAGCAAGTAGAATGCGATCAACTGCGAGGTATAAGCTTTCGTTGAGGCTACGGCAATCTCCGGTCCAGCCCAAGTTACAAGAACATCGTCAGCTTCACGAGCAACTGTGGATCCCACGACATTCGTAATCGCAAGAACGTGCGCTCCCTTGCTTTTCGCTTCCCGCATTGCAGCTAATGTATCAGCTGTCTCACCAGATTGACTCACAACAATCACTAATGTGCGTGGTGTGACTAACGGATCGCGATAACGATATTCCGAAGCCACATCCGTCTCTGCTGGCAAGCGAAGCATACGCTCCAGCACTTCTTTACCCACCATTCCCGCATGATAAGCAGTACCGCAAGCCACGATCTGAATGTTACGGATCGAACGAATATCCTCTTCACTCATCTTTAATTCTGGCAGATTAATCTTCGTTCCATCTGGTGAAATTCGGCTGCCCATCGTGTCCCGATAAGCCTTCGGCTGTTCATAAATTTCCTTCAACATAAAATGAGGATATCCCGCTTTTTCCGCCGTTACGAGATCCCAATCGACATGTAACATTTCTCGGGAAATAAAATTCCCCTCTAACGTCAGTAAATCGACACCATCTTTCGTCAAAACAGCCATTTCTCCATCGTTCAAAATATACACATTACGTGTATGTTCCAGAATTGCTGGAATATCCGAACCGATGAAGTTTTCCCCTTCACCAACACCAATTACAAGCGGGCTAGCAAGGCGCACTGCAACCAATTTGTCCGGCTCATGCTCTGTTAGAACGCCAAGTGCGAATGCCCCTCTCAGCCTTTTCACACACTCCTGAACCGCACGTACAATATCTCCCTGGTAGAGATCAGCCAGCATATGGGCAATAACTTCAGAATCCGTTTCCGATACAAAAGAATGTCCTTTTGCGATCAATTCGTCTTTCAACGAAGTATAATTCTCAATTATTCCGTTATGCACAACCGTGAATTTACCTGACCCGTCCGCGTGTGGGTGTGAATTTTTATCTGATGGCTGACCATGAGTTGCCCAACGTGTATGTCCAATACCAACTGATCCATGCAGCGGCTGTTCATCAAGCTGCGATTCGAGCATCGCAAGGCGACCTTTCGCTTTTTGTACACGCAATCCTTCAGCTGTATAAACCGCAACACCCGCGGAATCATATCCGCGATACTCAAGCTTTCTCAGGCCTCCGATCAAAATTTCCTGTGAGTTGCGATTTCCAATATATCCTACGATTCCACACATATGTTAATTCCCCCGAATTTGAATTTGCCTGATAAGCGCAGCAAAATAAGCCTCACTTAAACGGCATTTTTTTGTCAAAGATCTAAAAAACACAATAAGAAACACAAGGTATACCTCAGACAACTTCGGCCTCCGTCGCTTCAGTCTGGTACCCTTCAATCGATACAAACCTAATAAACCTATCTATAAGATCAACGAACCATCATCATTGAAAAATAACAAAATCAAACTAAGCCCTTCATCCGTATGAAAAAGGCTAAACCAAACAATAACTGCCACCAATATCCGATCCGCAGCAATTTTTAAATATAAATACGATTACCAAATAATCCTTGTGTTGGTCGTTTGTCAGCCCGGTCGCCCAGACGTTTTACTTCCCCAACTTAACGGCCTCATGGAATGGGCCGGAAGGTCCCCGCCGAATCGCTTCGAACACCTTCACCTCGTCAACTTGCAGCTTCTCTCATTCTTAAAACAAAGACATGTGTCTCAAGAAACGAAAGTCACCGCCAAGTTCTGGCGCTTTATTTGTACAACCTCGACCCTACCTTTCCTTCTCGAATAGTACTATCTTATTCATTCTCTGCTTACTTTGCAACTTTTATATTTTTACATATGGTTATTTCCCAGCCTAACTCGTTAACACCAACCCAAAAACCCCCTGCCTGGCAGCTAACCAGTCAGGGGGTAAAGATATTTCATAACGTTATTTCAATTGTTCCGTCACAACCTGAACAATTTCATTCACATAAGCTTCAACCGCATCTTTATCCGGGCCTTCTGCCATCACACGTACTAAGGACTCCGTTCCAGACGGACGAACAAGCACACGTCCATTGTCACCAAGCTTTTCTTCTACTTCACGAATAGCCCGCTCCACTTCCACATTGCCTTCAAGCTTCGTCTTATCTTCCACACGCACGTTCACGAGCACCTGTGGGAACTTACGCATAATCTGCTTCAGTTCACTAAGCTTACGTCCCGATTTCACAACCGTCGCCATTAGCTGAATACCGGATAAGATACCGTCTCCTGTTGTACCATAATCAAGGAAAATGACATGCCCTGATTGCTCACCGCCAAGGTTGTAGCCACCTTTACGCATTTCCTCCATCACATAACGATCGCCAACTGCCGTCTTCGTAGCTTGTAAACCTGCTTTTTCAATTCCCTTAAAAAAGCCAATGTTCGCCATCACAGTCGTAACAATCGTGCTCTTGTTCAACTTGCCTTCGCGATTCATCGCATCGCCGCAAATGCTAAGGATATAGTCGCCGTCAACCTCAGCGCCAGTCTCATCGATTGCAATCAAGCGATCCGCATCGCCATCAAAAGCTAGGCCTAGGTGTGCTCCATGCGCCACCACAGCAGCCTGAAGAGCCTCAGGGTGCGTCGATCCGCATCCCTCATTAATATTGCGCCCGTCTGGATCGGCGCTCAAGAGAACCACTTCCGCGCCTAGTTCGCGGAATAACTTTGGTGCCAGCTCATAAGCTGCACCATTCGCACAATCCAGCACCACGCGGTAGCCTGCGAAAGTGGTGCCGTTATCCAACGTCGTTTTCAAAAAATCAACGTAGGTATACTTCGCTTGCATATCATCCATCGCAATTCCTAGATCGCCGCCAACAGGTCTTGGCAGTGTATCCTGCTCAGCATCCAGTAGTCGCTCAATCTCATACTCGGTCTCATCAAGAAGCTTAAATCCATCACGACCAAAAAACTTAATCCCATTGTCCTCAACTGGATTATGGGAAGCTGAGATCATAACCCCCGCATCCGCTCCAAGAACGCGAGTTAAGTAAGCAACAGCCGGTGTGCTGACCACACCAATACGTATTACATTTGCTCCAATAGATGTAAGTCCAGCAATAAGCGCGGACTCTAACATCGTGCCGGAGATGCGAGTATCGCGACCAATGATCACTTTTGGCTGCTTCACTTCTCCTGTTAGTACATAACCACCACAACGACCGATTTTATAAGCAAGCTCCGGTGTTAGCTCTAAATTCGCAACACCGCGCACTCCATCTGTTCCAAAATATTTCCCCATTTTGTAGACTCCCCTATCTGTAATCTGATTATTAAGCTACCTCGTAATTTTCGTAGGCGGGTTAGATTTCGTGTTTGCACGTGAAGCCGGATCGGCTGGTGTCGAACTCGGTACAGGACTCGAACTCTTCGTTTGGTCACCTTGACCATTTACCGGAGTTGAATCTTTCTCCCCCTTATTCTCCAAAGCTGTTCCTTGCTTGGACGTAATCTCAACCGTAACCTTAACTTCCTGCGGCTGATTATTCTTTATATATGTTGGCAGATTAAAGGCTACCACCAATTCGTGTTTGCCTGAAGCCAAATTACTAACATTAACGATAGCTTGAATATCCGTCGCCTTTAGTTTATCAATCCACTGTGGCGCACCTTCTGCAACCATACTAATTTTGCCTGTATCCGGTACAACTACCTTAGAAGTAAACGCATCGCTTTGACCGATAATAGTAATCGGAATATCATCGAATGTCTTGGTTATCGACGGAACAATTTCAACACTCACATTCGCCTTATTCGGATCAACCAAAGTGATTTTTTCTCGAAGTGGGATGTCTATGGCAAAGTCCTTCGACTCCTTAAGTCCATTAATATTAATTTCTGGCCCTTCATAAAACTCCATATGATCCAGTACACCTTGTTCCCCAAAGACAGACACTTTATCTACTTTCTGTTTCACTGTAGCAATTCCATATCCATTAGCCGGCTCACCCACCACCTTAATTTGCAATGGCAACAGCTTGAATGGCGTTGTGATCGGTACCTCAACATCTACAACAGACGGAATCACCTCAAATGGCATCTCTATGCCTGAGTTGTTATAGACGTGTAACTTAACCTGTTTCTTAATTGGGCCTTTTGCGCCTTCAAGAGAAAGCTGTCCTTTAACAAATAGCTGCTCATTCACCTGACTAGTCGGTAAAGTCACATGTACCTTATTCGGCTTAATGATCACTTCCCCTGGCTTCAGACCACCAGCAGGTTTACCCGTTGTCGCGATCTCGACAGGAAGCTCTTTCTTCTCCATCGCCTCAACTACTACACTGACTTGGCTAGGCTGGATCGTAACTTCCAGATTATCTGGAAAGCCAACCGCGTACAGCGGCCTGGAATGCGTACCTTCCCCCACATTCGTAAGATCCACCATCACATATGTAGTCGCTGGGTCTACTTTCCGCAGAGTCGAGTCTTTTCCCCTCATGACAACCTTAACAGTAGAAGGGCTGATTAAGGACACTGAATATAAGCTCGTATCGTACTTTGCCTTCACGACAACATTATTTAGTTCCTGAGATCGGATACTGGAACTGCCCGTATTAGGTACACCCCTATTTTCCGAGTTGACAACAAACCAAAGCATAACACTAACTAGCAGCGCAATAGCTCTAACCACATTTTTATTACTAAGCCATTTATCCACGTAAGCGCCCCCCCCACTTTTTCCAGAGTGAGCCCGATTCTCGTTTTGTTTTCTTCGGTCTTAGTTCATCGAACAGCTTAGTTATCAAAGATTCTTCCGTAATTCCACGGACAATTTGTCCATTCATCGCAAGCGAGATTTGTCCTGTCTCTTCAGAAACCGTTACACAAAGCGCATCCGAAACCTCACTCATCCCGATCGAGGCCCGGTGTCTTGTACCCAGCTCCTTCGAAATAAATGGATTTTCCGATAACGGTAAATAACAAGCTGCTGCGACAAGCTGGTTACCACGTATGATAACCGCACCGTCATGCAATGGAGTATTTGGTGTAAAAATATTCACTAATAACTCCGATGAAATTTTGGATTCCAGCATCGTTCCTGATTCCATGTATTCAGATAACCCTGTTTCTTTTTCAAATACGATGAGTGCACCAATCTCACGCTTGGCAAGTATATTGAGAGCCTTCATGACCTCACCAATACGCTGATTCATCTCATGATCTTCACCGTTGTAAGTACGAGCGAACAATTTACCGCGACCGATCTGTTCCAATGCGCGGCGAAGCTCTGGTTGAAAAAGAATGATGATCGCAATGAGCCCTGTATCAATCATCTGCTTCATCATCCATTGCAGCGTTGTAAGCTGAAATTTGGATGATAACGCCCACGCCACAACGACAACAATAATGCCTTTCATAAACTGAATGGCCCTTGTCCCTCGGACAAGCATAATGAGCTTGTACACCACATAAGTCACAATTAGAATATCTATAACATCTTTTATCCCAAAATCACCTAGAAACTCCATGAATGAGACCCCCAAACCAGATCCATAACAAATACCCTTACCTATATATTTATCTATATTCTTTCTAGATGATACCATATTTAATTATAATCTTCTAATAAGACCTATGACCTGATCTTCACAAAAAAATATTCTCCCTCATTTTTGCAAGGAGAATATTCATACCCATGTATAATTATTTACGAACCGATCCCAAAAACTCCGTCATTTTGTACCATACCCAACTGACCACTTCGTCAATTTTTGTGATTTGTCCAGTTATATGCGCTGTTGAAGCCATATTAAGTGAACCGTCAATAACCACTAAATTACCTTTAACCTCTGCATTGTCTTCGATGAGCAATTTACCACCTTGAACAATTAAGTTGCCATCCACAATATGACCAGAAGGAACCGTAACCGTCTTTCCTTGAATGACAACATCATTTAAATCAACACCTTTGACGCTTAGCTCATCGTCACCTTTCCACATGGCACCCATACTCGTGAACATCACCAAGAGGAACACAGCAGCAACTGACACAGCAGGATGTTTACGAATCCATTGTGTCCAAGAGTTTCGCTTTCTTTCCGGTGGCAGACCACTCATAATCTGCTCCATCAAACCACTAGGCGCTGCCATAAAAGGCATGGAGTGTACGAGCGCTTCTGTCGTCTCTAAGGCTTTATACCGCTTCGCACAATCTTCGCATGTCTGAATGTGTTGTCGCAGCTCTCTAGCTTGCGCCGCAGTAGCATCACCATCCAGCACCTCATGCATCAGTGGAAGGGCTTCCTTACAATTCATCATAAGCCACTCCTTTCAAATCCTCTACATCGTTTAATACCATACGTTTTTATTCACACAATGTTTCACTTTTATCAAAAATAGTTGTCCAAGATTAATTTGTTACAGTAAAGCAACGGTTCCAGACATCTCTAATTTCTTTCTCAAATAATCCCGACCTCGATGCAGCCTCGTCTTAATCGTCGTAACCGGCATATCAAGCACATCACTAATCTCCTGCAAAGACATATCCTGCAAATACCGCAGGATTACAATGGATTTATACTTCTCTGGCATCGTTTCAATCGCTTTACGAATAAGCTGCTGCGTCTCTGATACAATCACTTGCTTCTCCGGTGTTTCTTCGTTACTTGGCATCATGGCATAGAAATCGTTACCTTCTCCTCCATCCATATCAGCATCAAGGGAGTACACAGGCTTACGTTTACGCAGACGATCAATGCATAAATTCGTTGCGATTCTAAAAATCCATGTCGAAAATTTCTGTGTTTCATCATATCGATGCAGATTTGTATATAGCCGCAGGAACGTTTCCTGCACAGCATCCTCTGCTTCTTGTTTATTCCCAAGCATCCGATAAGCAAGGTGATATATTTTATCCTTATATAAATCTACTAGCTCAGCAAATGCAAGCCGATCGCCACTTCGTGCAAGCTTTGCCAGCCTTGTCTCTACAAAATTCAAATCTAACTCCTCCAACTCTCGAGGCTTTCGATTCTTATACGTAACAGAATCAATTTCGTTTTCTATTTTTTCAAAAATATAAGCGCACAGAAAGCCGAGGCATCTGATCTAACAGATTCTCGACTTTCATTCTATCCACATGCATGTTTTCTTATCATCAATCAGCCTGTATTCCGTAGTCCCGCTGCTATACCATTAATCGTAATCAACACTTCACGAATCAGTTCCACATCATCTTGATTGTTCTCTCTTAATGCCCGAAGTTCCTTAAGCAATTCCACCTGCATGTAAGAAAGTGGATCTACATATGGATTCCGAAGTCGAATGGACTCCTGAATAACAGGCACATTATCCAAAATCCCAGTCTGGCCTGTAATTTGCAGCAGTAACTGAGACGTAAGTTCGAATTCCTCACGGATGAGCTTATAAATACGCTCTGCGATTGCAGGATCCTTAATCATCAAACCATATTGCTTGGCAATCAGCAAGTCTGCTTTAGCCAGTGCCATTTGCAAGTTATCGATCATCTGACTAAAGAATGACCACTCCGCGTACATGGTTTGTAGAACCTTCATGTTCTCCGGCTTGTTTTGATAAAAGCTTTGCAAACCTGTGCCTGCTGCATACCAAGCTGGTAACAAATAACGACTTTGCGTCCAAGCGAATACCCATGGAATCGCACGAAGATCTTCAAACTTATCACTATTCTTCCGCTTCGATGGCCGGGAACCGATATTTAACTCGCCAATCTCAGGAAGCGGTGTTGATTCTTTGAAGAATGTCATAAAATCTTTATCTCGGAAAATGAGATCCTGGTATTTCACCATCGATTGTTCCGAAATATCACGCATAATGTCTTCCCATGTTGGGTCGGCCGGATCTACCTGCGGATCACGCGACATCACTGATGCTGTAATCAAGGCAAATGTAGCTTGCTCTAAGGAGCGATACGCAATTCCTTTTAATGAATAACGGGAGGAAAGAACCTCACCTTGCTCTGTGATCTTGATTCCTGCTCCAAGCGTATCCGCTGGTTGAGCCAAAATACTGCGGTTAAGCGGCATTCCACCTCTTCCTAGTGCCCCTCCGCGTCCATGGAAGAACTTAAGTTTAACACCATAACGATTGCCAACCTCTGTAATATCACGAAGAGCCATCCGAAGCTCCCAGTTCGCGGTAATTACGCCGCCATCTTTATTACTATCCGAATAACCAAGCATAATTTCATGCAGTTGTGTAAAAGGATTGATGGAAGCACGATATGCGGAAATCTCAAACAGTGTCGTCATAATTTGTGGCGCTTCATGTAGATCGTCAATCGTTTCAAACAACGGAACAGATTGAATGGTACACGTTACTTTACCACTAGCTTCACGACGATATAGGCCAGCTTCCTTTGCAAACACAAGAACCTCCAGTAAATCACTTGCTCCTTGTGTCATCGAGATGAGGTAAGAGCTAATACAACGCTGACCGAATTCTTTTTGTGCTCGATAAGCCGTGTGATACACATCCAAGCATTCCTGTGTGTTTTCCGAATACTGGAGATAAGAAGATGTGATCGGTCGTGGATCATTCAAAATGCTTGTAAGGACATTCACTTTCTCATCTTCACTAAGCTCCGAATAATTTGTGTGAATCTCCATTTTCTCTAGAATCTCTGTCATGGCAAGCTCGTGTTCCTTGCTGTGCTGACGAATATCTAAAGTAGAGAGATGGAAACCAAACAACTCCACCTGTCGAATTAATTTATTTATATAAGCATCCGCAACATATCCTGCAAAATGACTTTGCAAACTACGAGCAATGATTTTCAAATCTTCGATAAAAAGCTCTGGTGACTCATATTTATGAGAAGCATCCGCATTCGGGTTACCCGTATTAGAAATTTTCTCAAGCATATAAGAAACCTTAATTCGATACGGTTCTTTCTCATTACGCCATAGATCATATCGACTATGTTCAATGACTTCACTATCTTTTTGAATTGATTCCAGCAATTCGTCTGTAACATTCACAATATTTTTAGAAAAGCTCATGTGCTGCAGCACTTTTTGCAAAATTTCTTCATATTTACGAAGAGCAAGCTCACGGTGTAACGTCAAGGTCTCCCATGTTACATCAGCAGTCACCGATGGATTACCATCTCGGTCCCCACCAATCCATGAACCGAATCGCAAGAATGATGGCACATGCCATGGCTCATCAGGATAAAATTTATTCAAACAACGTTCTAATTCATGATACACTTCAGGCAATACATCGAATAACGTTTCGTCAAAATAATATAAACCATTCTTCACTTCATCAATTACAGTAGGTTTACGATCACGAAGTTCGTCTGTTTGCCAAAGCGTAAGAACTTCACAAAGTAATCTATCACGCAGCTGTTCACGCTCACGATTGGTTAGACTCGGATCGTCAAGCAGCATCACATCTTCTGAAATGCGTTGATGAATGTCAAGCACAGCACGGCGCATTGCTTCAGTAGGGTGGGCGGTCATCACAAGTTCTAGAGAAATCGAATGAATAATCTCCTTCACTTCATTCGGAGAGAGATTATTATATTTCAAATTCTGGACAATACTCTCAATTGATCCAGGTTGAATCATATCTCCTGAGGTACGTTCGTAGTCTCTTTTGCGACGAATTCGGTGATTCTGTTCTGCAATATTAATTAGTTGAAAATAAATTGCAAAAGCACGAATAACCTGATGGCGTGTCTCTGGCTGAAGACCTCTAATTGTTTGTTTAAACTCATCAAAAATCTCAGGTACAAAGTGAACACGCATCGACTTGCTCATCTCACGAATTTTTTCAACAATGTGTAGAAGTTCACTTCCACCTTGATGAACCAGTACTTCTCCTAGAATATTACCCAAGAAACGAATATCTCTGCGAAGAGAATTGTTTGTGCTCGATTTCTGGCTGGATATCTCGATCTCTGACATACTCTCTCACCCCAATATGCGTCTATTTTCTATATACTAAATTCCATCATTGAAACATTTTAACACAAAGCGTGCCTACACCATAGCTTTTTTGACTAGATAAACAAAAAAGACCCTTATCTAAGGGCCTGTCATTATTGTGTATGGAGCGGGTGATGGGAATCGAACCCACGCTATCAGCTTGGAAGGCTGAAGTTCTACCATTGAACTACACCCGCATGATAAATGCGATAAAAGAAAATAATGGTCGGGACGACACGATTTGAACATGCGACCCCCTGGTCCCAAACCAGGTGCTCTACCAAGCTGAGCTACGTCCCGACAAACTTAATAAGTAAAATGGCGCGCCCTGAGAGATTCGAACTCCCGGCCTTTTGATTCGTAGTCAAACGCTCTATCCAGCTGAGCTAAGGGCGCAATTTACTGTTAAATTAAAAATGGAGCGGAAGACGGGATTCGAACCCGCGACCCTCGCCTTGGCAAGGCGATGCTCTACCCCTGAGCCACTTCCGCATATGGTGCGCGTAGAGGGACTTGAACCCCCACGGTCGCCCGCTAGATCCTAAGTCTAGTGCGTCTGCCAATTCCGCCATACGCGCACACTGTGTAATTCATGGTGAGCCATGAAGGACTCGAACCTTCGACACCCTGATTAAAAGTCAGGTGCTCTACCAACTGAGCTAATGGCTCATAATTATCTCTCATCTTATTACATCGAGGATAATAATGGCTGGGGATAAAGGATTTGAACCTTTGCATGACGGAGTCAAAGTCCGTTGCCTTACCGCTTGGCTAATCCCCAATATTTTAAAGTGAATCCTGGTGCCGTCGAGAGGACTTGAACCCCCAACCTACTGATTACAAGTCAGTTGCTCTACCAGTTGAGCTACAACGGCGTATAAATGGTGGAGGCTAACGGGATCGAACCGCTGACCCTCTGCTTGTAAGGCAGATGCTCTCCCAGCTGAGCTAAGCCTCCGTAATGTTGGTGACCCGTAGGGGATTCGAACCCCTGTTACCTCCGTGAAAGGGAGGTGTCTTAACCCCTTGACCAACGGGCCTTAATGTTAGTATTCTAAGCTGATTCGGAAAAGAAGCTTGTGGAGCTTCCAACCGGGATCGAACCGGTGACCTCATCCTTACCATGGATGCACTCTACCTACTGAGCTATGGAAGCTGGCTCCCCGAACAGGGCTCGAACCTGTGACAACACGATTAACAGTCGTGTGCTCTACCAACTGAGCTATCAGGGACCAATGCTTGGCGACGTCCTACTCTCCCAGGACCCTTCGGTCCAAGTACCATCGGCGCTGGAAGGCTTAACGGTCGTGTTCGGGATGGGTACGCGTGGTTCCCTTCCGCCATCGTCACCAAACGCTTTCCATAAGGTTGGAAACAAGGCTTGTACCTTGAAAACTAGATGCGAATTGAAGTCATTAAAGTCATAGAAGTTGTTCATTCAAAAGCAATTATGCTTTCGAAGTCATTTAAGATAAGCCCTCGACCGATTAGTATTGGTCAGCTCCACACATTGCTGCGCTTCCACCTCCAACCTATCAACCTCGTCGTCTACAAGGGGTCTTACTAATTGGGAAATCTCATCTTGAGGGGGGCTTCGCGCTTAGATGCTTTCAGCGCTTATCCCCTCCGTACATAGCTACCCAGCGGTGCTCCTGGCGGAACAACTGGTACACCAGCGGTACGTCCATCCCGGTCCTCTCGTACTAAGGACAGCTCCTCTCAAATTTCCTACGCCCACGACAGATAGGGACCGAACTGTCTCACGACGTTCTGAACCCAGCTCGCGTACCGCTTTAATGGGCGAACAGCCCAACCCTTGGGACCTACTTCAGCCCCAGGATGCGATGAGCCGACATCGAGGTGCCAAACCTCCCCGTCGATGTGGACTCTTGGGGGAGATAAGCCTGTTATCCCCAGGGTAGCTTTTATCCGTTGAGCGATGGCCCTTCCATGCGGTACCACCGGATCACTAAGCCCGACTTTCGTCCCTGCTCGACTTGTAGGTCTCGCAGTCAAGCTCCCTTATGCCTTTGCACTCTTCGAATGATTTCCAACCATTCTGAGGGAACCTTGGGACGCCTCCGTTACTCTTTAGGAGGCGACCGCCCCAGTCAAACTGCCCACCTGACACGGTCCCTCTACCGGTTATACGGTAGTAGGTTAGAACTCCGATACGATCAGGGTGGTATCCCAACGTTGCCTCCACCTAAGCTGGCGCTCAGGCTTCTAAGGCTCCCACCTATCCTGTACAGATCGTACCAAAGTTCAATATCAAGCTGCAGTAAAGCTCCATGGGGTCTTTCCGTCTTGTCGCGGGTAACCTGCATCTTCACAGGTATTAAAATTTCACCGGATCTCTCGTTGAGACAGCGCCCAAGTCGTTACGCCATTCGTGCGGGTCAGAATTTACCTGACAAGGAATTTCGCTACCTTAGGACCGTTATAGTTACGGCCGCCGTTTACTGGGGCTTCGGTTCACAGCTTCGGATTGCTCCTAACCACTCCCCTTAACCTTCCAGCACCGGGCAGGCGTCAGCCCATATACTTCGCCTTACGGCTTCGCATAGACCTGTGTTTTTGCTAAACAGTCGCTTGGGCCTTTTCACTGCGACCCCCTCGAGCTATTCACTCTACCGGGGTACCCCTTCTCCCGAAGTTACGGGGTCATTTTGCCGAGTTCCTTAACGAGAGTTCTTCCGCGCGCCTTAGAATTCTCTTCTCACCCACCTGTGTCGGTTTACGGTACGGGCACCTTGACCTGACTAGAAGCTTTTCTTGGCAGTGTGAAATCATGACCTTCGGTACTTTAAGTTTCCCTCCCCATCACAGCCCAGCCTTATCGATGTGCGGATTTGCCTACACATCAGCCTCACTGCTTGGACGAGCATATCCATCGGCTCGCGTCACTATCCTACTGCGTCACTCCATCGTTCATAACGGTTTTTGGTGGTACAGGAATTTGAACCTGTTGTCCATTCGACTACGCCTTTCGGCCTCGCCTTAGGTCCCGAC
>NZ_CP197466.1:237500-305000 GCF_052180255.1 Paenibacillus sp. KN14-4R | reverse complement strand
TAGGTTAGCATAAAAACAAAGTGTACGAGCATACATTTCTTATAACTGGAATGAAACAAGCCTATGGCTAATCCAAGTTATAAGGAGGTTAATTGACCGTGAATTATTTTTATGTCATTAACGGTAAAAAGCTTAAACAGATCATCTTTCTCATTGTTGCCGTGCTTTTCGCCGCTGGTATTGTGTATTCCGAGAAAGGAAATATCTCCGTTTTTTCCGGGAATCAGCCCGCAGCTATTTACAGTGTGCCAACTGAAAAGAAACTTATTGCTCTTACTTTCGATATCTCCTGGGGGGATAAACGAGCTGAACCGATCCTTAAGATTCTAGAAGATAAAGCTGTAAAAAAAGCAACCTTCTTCCTCTCATCGCCTTGGAGTAAGACGCATCAAGAAACAGTAAATCATATTAAAAATGCAGGATTCGAAATTGGATCTCACGGAAATAAACACGTCAATTACAGCTCACTTAGCGACGAGGAAATTCGCAAGCAAATCTCAATTGCCCATACAGTATTAACGGAACTAACAGGGCAAGAACCAAACTTAATTCGCATGCCAAATGGAGATTTTGACAAACGAGTACTTCGTATTGCTAATGAAATGAATTACTCCGTCATTCAATGGGATACAGACTCATTGGATTGGATGAATATCGGCGTGGAAAAAATTATTAACCGAGTGGTGTCTAAAGCTCATCCAGGTGACATTATACTCATGCATGCCAGTGATTCATGTCAACAAACACATGAAGCCTTACCTGCCATTATTGATCAGCTTAGGGATAAGGGGTATGAGTTCGTATCTGTTAGTGAGCTAATGAAGCAGACTAAAGTGGAAAATAAAGAAGTGAAAGACACGATTACAACAACTGACACGCATGTTTATTAAGATGTACTCAGAGCTTTAGGGATAACCAAAAAGCTCTTTTTTTTATGATAAAATGCACCAACATAAAGATGAACAAAATGCTCCATACTAGATGTATTCAACTAAGATTCGGGGAAAGGAGCATGAATTAATGATGTTTCAACGAAAGAAATGGCTAAAACTTTTACCTACCTTAACAATAACATCCCTTTTCTTAACTGCTTGCATGGGTGCTGAACCTGGTGTACAAAAAGATTATAAAGACGCAAAGGGCATGGTCCTAGATATTATGAAATCCGATGAAGGCAAAAAAGCAATCTCTGAAGCGATGAAAGGTGGAGGCGGCGGAGAAGGCGGTGGCGGTGGCGAGCAATCTGAAGGTGGGGACAAAAGTGGTGGTGGTAGTGGCGGCGGCGGTAGTAGTGGTGGTGGAAGTGGTAGTAGCGGTGGTGGTGGTGGTGGCGGTGCTAGTGCCAGCAGCCAAGGAGGCGCTAAGATGCTGAGTTCTGCTGATCCCACTCAGCTAAAAATGGCCGTTACAGAAGTTTTGACCTCACAAGCGAACAGTAAATTTTTGCAAGATCTCATGAAAGACCCTAAATTTGCTAGTGATTTTGCTAAAGCGATTAAACAACAGAACAAGCAACTACACATGGAGTTACTAAAAGATCCTGAATACCAAAAAGATATGTTAGATATGATGAAAAATCCTGAATTCGGAAAAATTGTTCAAGATTCTCTAAAAACAATATCAAATCGTCAACAAACCAAACTTATTGTGCAGGATACCCTTCAAAGCCCTATGTTTAAGTCAGAACTCATCACATTATTAAAAAAGGCTGTAGAAGAACAACTTCAAGAGCCAGCGAAAAAGCCACAAGGACAGGATAAGGGAAAAGAAGGACAAGATAAGGGTGGACAAGATAAATCCGGAAGCGATCAAGGTCAAGGTAAATCGAAGGATGAAAACGGCGGTGGAGAAGGGCAATAGTTTATTTTGATAAATAATGAAATAAAAAGGACTATTCCCTTAAAAATGCGGATTAGTCCTTTTCTATATTAATCTAATTTTGAGACGATTTGACGTGCTACATCTAAGTATAATTGCCCTGTTGTATGATCTGCTTTGTACACAGACGGTGCGTAGTCAGATTCACTTATATGATTATCTGGTGCACCAAGCGGAATTTGCGCCAGAAGCTCGCTATGAAGCTCTTCAGCAAGCTTTGCACCGCCACCACGACCAAATATATATTCTTTTTCCCCGCATTTACCGCATGCGTAGTAGGACATATTCTCCACAACACCAAGAATTTCATGATTGGTACTTCGGGCCATCGATCCCGCACGCGCTGCTACGAAAGCTGCTGTCGCATGTGGAGTTGTTACGATAATTTCTTTGGACTGAGGAATCATTTGATGGACATCAAGAGCGACGTCCCCTGTTCCTGGTGGCAAATCAAGTAGCAAATAATCGATTTCTCCCCAGTTTACTTCCGCAAAGAAATTACGAAGCATTTTACCTAGCATAGGTCCGCGCCATACAACCGGAGCGTTATCCGGTACAAAGAATCCCATAGAAACGACTTTTACACCGTGTTTAGTTACGGGGATAATCGCATTATCAACAAGTTCTGGACGTTCTTCAATACCCATCATATCCGGAATACTGAATCCATAGATATCAGCATCAACAATCCCTACTCGTTTACCGAGTCTTGCTAAAGCTACTGCCAAATTGACAGTAACGGTCGATTTCCCTACCCCACCCTTACCCGAGGCGATCGCTATGAACTTTGTTTGAGATTCTGGCGCTAGTAAGTTGGTCACCGAAGCCGCTTTAGTTGCAGCCTTCACTCCACTTTGTGCAAGTTGTTCTCTTTCATGATCCGTAATACTGCGGAATCTAATGTGTACATTACTGACTCCTAATGCTCCTAATCCACTTGTAACGGCTTGTTTTACTTCAGCCTGATAAGCTGGATCTTCTGTAGTTACAACAAAAGTTAGTGAAACATTATTTTCTTTAATCATCATATCACGAACAAAGTTCAACTCAACGACTGACTTTCTGTATTCAGGGTCTTGTAACGACTTTAAGGCTTCCAAGATTTGTTCTTTACTTATCATGTCAACACCTCATAAAGTTACTGTTTTATATTTTCTCATTATATCAATAAATTCAGGTTGGACCAACCTTCTCACCAGAATAATAGCGAAGAATACCTTGATAAATCGATGCTGCTACTTTTTTCTGATAGGCTTTTGTTCGAAGTTGTTGTGCCTCAGTCGGATTAGATAAAAAACCAACTTCAACGAGTGCACTTGGCATTTTTAAATTTTGAAGAATGAATATGCCCTTATCGACTCGCTTTACAGCTCGATCTGTATTCGCTAGATTACGCTTCAGTTCATCTTGAATTAAAGAAGCAAGATTATAATTTTCCTGATGATTCGGGTAATAAAATGTCTGTGCTCCACTCCATTTGCTTGAAGGTACAGCATTCATATGGACGGATAAAAACATATCTGTTTTTTTACTTTCAATGTATTTCACCCGAGCTTTTAAGTCTTCCGTCTTGCGTTTACTGTATCCCTTCGTTTCTGGAGCTGCTAAATCGATATCATCTTCACGTGTCATATACACGATAGCTCCAGCCTGTTGTAAGAAATCGCGAACGTATGTTGCAATGGCCAAATTAATATCTTTCTCGACATCACCACTTTTGCTTGAAGCACCACCATCTACGCCCCCATGACCTGCATCTAGAACAATGGTTCGTCCTGATAGAGGCATCGTCCAATCACTCCATGTTTTGGTTGTCGGCAGTTCATTGGTGTAAATAAAACCTATTAATGCAACTAACAAAAGTGACATGATAATTTTCAATACTGCTGATGGTGATAACCAAACAACGAATCGTTTTCTCTTTTTGTCCATAAAAAAATCCACCTCCGGCCCATACAGATTCTTGTTCATCTATATGGGACAAGGCGGACAAATATGACGATCGGTTTAATCAACTTGTGTAACTACCGCTTCTTTCATACCATCAATTAATATTTGAGCAACTTCCGGACGTGTGAATTGTTCTGGTGGACATTGTCCAGCACGCAGTAACGCTCTCACCTTTGTTCCTGACAAATGGAGATGGTCACTCGAGTCATGTGGACAAGTTTTACTCGAAGCCATATTGCCGCATCTAGTGCAAAAAAAGCTATGCTCGAAAAATAGTGGTGTTATGCCTAGGTCTTCTTTTGAAAATTGACCGAAAATCTCTTGTGCTTCGTACGTGCCGTAATAATCCCCTACACCCGCGTGATCGCGGCCTACGATAAAATGGGTACATCCATAGTTTTTGCGTACTATTGCATGGAAAATGGCTTCCCTAGGCCCAGCATATCGCATAGCAGCGGGAAATACGCCAAGGAAGGTTCTATCCTTTGGATAATAGTGTTCTAACAATACTAAATAAGAGCGCATCCGTACGTCAGCCGATATATCGTCTGATTTAGTCTCACCCACAAGTGGATTCAAAAATAAAGCATCAACAATTTCCATAGCGGACTTCTGGATATATTCATGGGCACGGTGGACAGGATTCCGCGTTTGAAATCCAACAACTGTACGCCATCCTTTTTCCGAAAAAATACGCCTTGTCTCTACTGGATCATAATAAAATTGGTCAAATTGTTCAGGTTTAGGTCTATTTAAGAGCCGAATCGGTCCCCCCACATAATAAGCTGGCTTAGCGTATAACTTTGCGACACCAGGGTGCGCAGGATCATCCGTTTTAAACACCTTAACCGCCTCGTACTGCTGGTCAGCTTGATAGATACTCCTCACTTCTAGAATGCCATATATAAGTCCATCTAGATCACCTATCAGAGCTAGTTCCTCACCCTCTCGAAGTGAAGTGATCACTTCTTCATCTAATCCTAGTGTAATTGGAATACTCCATACCGTTCCATTCGCTAGACGCATATGATTAACTACCGATATATAATCTGCCTCTTGCATAAAACCATCCAATGGCGAAAACGCACCTACACCAATTAAATCTAAGTCCGATAATGCCCAGGCATTGATTGGGATGGATCGAAGAGAAGAAGCATAGTGTAGTAACTCCTCACGTTCTTCGTCTTTAACAACTCTATTCATTAACACTCCGCCATGTGGTGCGATTGTTGTAGTCATTCCTTATCCCCCAACTATTTAAGATTTATGCAAACCACATTCTGTTTTTTCTGTTCCCGACCAACGTCCTGCACGAGGATCTTCTCCTGGCATGACTTGACGCGTACAATGTTCACAACCAATGCTCGGATAATTCTGATCGTGTAGCGGATTATAAATGAGCTGATGCTCCCGAATGTATTCCCATACATCATCGGATGACCAATTCGCAATCGGATTAAATTTTATGATGCCAAATTTTGTATCGTATTCAATTTTTTTTGCATTTGCACGTGTAGGTGCTTGATCCCGCCGTATGCCTGTTATCCATGCATCATATTGACGAAGAATGCCAGTAAGCGGATCTACTTTGCGAATATTACAGCATTCATTCGGATTACTCTTCCAAAGCTCACTCCCGTGCTGTACAGCTTGCTCTTCCAAAGTGAGTTTCGGTAGAACTTGAACAAATCTCATACCATAATGCCGTTCGATTCGATCACGAGTCTCATAGGTTTCTCTAAAATGTACATTCGTGTCTAAATAGAAAATATCCGTCCGAGGTGAAATACGCTGTAGCATATCAACCAAAACTACATCCTCAGCACCGAACGAACATGCGAGTGTGAGATTAGGGAACGTCTCTACAGCCCATTTTATGATGTTTTCAGGCGTATCCAGCTCAAATTCTTCGCTCTTCTGCATCACAAGCTTTTCCTTTTCAAATAAATTCATTTTGTTAAGCCTCCTAATAATTCCGACAATTTCAATATGAATAATACTATTATAATAAAGTTCCAATAGTTGTCAATTTATTTGTATGTAAATAAGGAAATGAATAGCAAAAAGCCCTTCCTGCATATAAAATGCAGAAAGGGCTTTGATTGTGACAAATGCCTATTAACGTTTCGAGAATTGAGGCGCACGACGAGCGGCTTTGAGACCGTACTTCTTACGCTCTTTCATACGAGGGTCACGAGTTAGGAAGCCCGCTTTCTTAAGGGATCCACGGTACTCAGGATCAGCTTTAAGCAATGCACGGGAAATACCGTGACGAATTGCTCCTGCTTGTCCAGAAATACCACCACCATGAGCGATTACCAAAACATCATAATTTCCAAGTGTTTCTGTTAATGTTAAAGGTTGTTTAACAATTAACTTCAATGTTTCTAGACCAAAATATTCGTTAATATCACGCTTATTGATTACGATTCGTCCTTCACCCGGTACAAGGCGCACACGTGCTACCGAATGCTTACGACGACCCGTTCCATAGTATTGAACTTGTGCCATGAGTCAGCCCTCCTTTATTATTAACCGCGTAGTTCCCAAACAACTGGTTGTTGTGCAGCATGTGGATGCTCGGAACCTGCATATACTTTTAATTTCATTTTCATGCTATCGCCAAGACGAGTCTTAGGCAACATACCGTAAACTGCTAGCTCAAGCAAACGCTCAGGTTTGTTCTTAAGCATATCTCCAGCGGAAGTTACTTTCAAACCACCTGGGTGCATGGAGTGACGGTAGTACATTTTGTTCGTTAATTTCTTACCTGTAAGGTGGATCTTCTCAGCGTTGATGATGATTACGAAATCACCAGTATCAACGTGAGGTGTAAAAGTAGGTTTGTGTTTACCACGGATGATGCTTGCTGCTTCACTAGCAAGACGACCAAGTGTCTTGTCAGTAGCATCAATGATGTGCCATTTGCGATCAACTTCTGTAGCCTTAGCCATATATGTTGGTTGCATGCTTAGTTCCTCCTAAACAATATATCTCGATTATATTAATCGGTTCATTTCAATTATATTCGATAGTTACATACATCTCTTAGCGGGTCTCTTCACCTTAGGGGCCGTGGGATAGCCGATCAAGAAACACCGTTTATTATTGTAACCGATCTTGTCATTCATTTCAACCTATTTTTTTCAGTATTGGACATTCAGCAGCATCAAACCATGCGCTTCCGCAGTTGGTCCCGCTTTGGAACGATCTTTAGCAGCTAATATACGAGCCATATCCCCACTCGATCTCTTACCAGTACCGATTTGCAGAAGTGTCCCGACAATAATTCGAACCATATTATATAAAAAGCCATTACCCGTCATTACAATTCGAATGACTGATGGAGAGTTATAACCTAAATCATATTCTTCCTCCAGCACCTCAAGTCGCACATCATATAACGTACGCACGTGACTTTGCTTGGTGCTGCGAACGGAACAAAATGAAGTGAAGTCATGCTCACCTCGTAAGTGCTCCAGCCCTTCACGCATTGCCTCCGCGTCTAATCGAGCGGGATGATGCAGCTGGTATTGCCGGCTAAACACGTCTGGAAACCGGCCTGTGCGAATCGTATAACTGTAAGTTTTTAGCTTCGCTGCATGCCTCGAATGAAACTCAAGTGGTACCTCTTGTGCATGGCGTGTCACAATATCACGAGGTAGTCGTGTATTAAGTGCCAAGCACCAGCGTTCCACTGGAATTTGGGAAATTGTCATAAAATTAAATACCTGACCTTTTGCATGCACCCCTGCATCAGTTCTGCCAGACGCTATAATTTTAACTTTTTCACCCGTTAAATTCATGATAGCTCCTTCAAGCTCATCTTGAATCGTTAACGCATCAGGTTGAGTTTGAAATCCCGAATACTTGGTGCCGTCGTAAGCAACGACAAAACGTAGGTTTCTCACGTTCAGATTCCCCCAGGTATTACAAGTTGTACATCGATTTTAGGTGCAAAAAAAAGGGCTTCATCAGAATCAAAAGATTCCTTCCACCCTTTCCCAATTTTATGCGCGATCAACAAGTTCCAAAAATACCATTGGAGCAGCATCTCCACGACGAGGTCCTACTTTAAGGATTCGTGTGTATCCGCCTGGACGCTCGCTGTAACGAGGTGCAAGCTCTGCAAACAATTTTTGGATAGCATCTTGTTGTCCGTCTAAAGTTTCGCGACGAACAAAAGAAGCTACTTGACGACGAGCGTGAAGATCTCCGCGCTTAGCAGTTGTAATCAACTTTTCAGCGATCGAACGAACTTCCTTCGCTTTCGACTCAGTTGTTTGAATGCGTTCATGTAAAAATAGATCCGTTACGAGGTCACGGAACAATGCTTTCCGTGCACTGGAGTTACGGCCTAATTTTTGATAAAGTGCCATGTTCTTTTTACCTCCTCTAGTCTTCCGCGCGCAGTCCTAAACCAAGCTCTTCAAGCTTCTCTTGAACTTCTTCAAGAGATTTACGGCCAAGGTTACGCACTTTCATCATATCTTCTTCTGTCTTGGTGATCAATTCTTGTACAGAGTTGATACCAGCACGCTTCAAACAGTTGTAAGAACGAACAGAAAGATCTAGTTCTTCGATAGTCATCTCAAGAACTTTTTCTTTTTTGTCTTCTTCTTTTTCAACCATAATCTCAGCGTCTTTAGCTTCGTCAGTCAAACCAACGAACAGCATCAAGTGTTCTGTAAGAATTTTAGCACCTAAACTAACAGCTTCTTCTGGTCGAATGCTGCCATCAGTCCATACTTCGAGCGTCAATTTGTCATAGTTAGTGACTTGACCAACACGAGTATTTTCCACACTGTAATTCACACGGGTAATTGGCGTGTAAATCGAATCAACCGGAATTAAACCGATGAGTTGCTCTTCTCTCTTGTTCTTATCCGATGCCACATAACCACGACCGCGGTTAGCATGGATTCGCATATGAAGACGAGAATCCGAGGACAACGTAGCAATGTGTAGATCCGGATTAAGAATCTCGACATCACTGTCACCACGGATATCTCCTGCAAGAACAGGGCCTTCGCCCTCTGCATCAATCTCTAATATTTTTTCCTCATCGGAATGAATTTTGAGAGACAACCCTTTCAGGTTTAGGATGATTTCTGTTACATCTTCCATTACACCTGGAATCGTCGAGAACTCGTGCAAGACACCGTCAATTTGAACCGATGTAACTGCTGCTCCCGGCAAAGAAGAGAGTAAGATACGACGTAGTGAATTACCTAAAGTTGTACCGTATCCACGCTCAAGCGGCTCTACTACGAACTTACCGTATGAACCATCCTCGCTGAGGGCTACGGTTTCTATTTTTGGCTTTTCGATCTCAATCATCAAATGAACCCTCCTTCAAAACGTCGTTTCCTGGGACAAACTTTAAAACGCGCAGTATAACTACCCATCAGATTATTATTAACCATATTTGGATAATTATACCACAGCATGATCCTCAAAATTAGACGCGACGACGTTTTGGAGGGCGACAGCCGTTATGTGGAACTGGAGTCACGTCTTTGATTAAGTTAACTTCAAGACCAGCCGCTTGCAAAGAACGAATCGCTGCTTCACGTCCAGCTCCTGGACCTTTAACCATTACCTCAACAACTTTCATGCCGTGTTCCATTGCAGCTTTAGCTGCTGTTTCAGCTGCCATTTGCGCAGCAAATGGTGTGCTTTTACGAGAACCTTTGAAACCCATACCACCGGAACTTGCCCATGAAATAGCATTTCCGTGTGGATCTGTGATCGTTACGATCGTGTTATTGAAAGTGGAGCGAATGTGTGCCACGCCAGATTCAATATTTTTACGATCGCGACGTTTTGTACGAACGACTTTTTTAGGTTTAGCCATGAGATCTAACCCCCTTTATTATTTTTTCTTGTTAGCTACTGTACGACGAGGACCTTTGCGAGTACGAGCATTAGTCTTCGTGCGTTGTCCACGAACTGGTAAACCACGACGGTGGCGAATACCACGGTAGCAGCCAATTTCAATTAGACGTTTGATGTTAAGTGCGATTTCACGACGAAGGTCACCTTCAACCTTAAGAGTCTTGTCAATCGCTTCACGGATTTTGCTTACTTCGTCTTCAGTTAAATCACGTACGCGAGTGTCTGGGCTAATACCAGTTGTAGCAATGATTTTTTGGGAAGTCGTTGTACCGATACCAAAAATATATGTCAATGCAATTACTACGCGCTTATCACGAGGTAAGTCAACGCCAGCTATACGAGCCATTTACAAGCACCTCCTTATCCTTGTTTTTGTTTGTGTTTCGGATTTTCGCAAATTACCATTACATTACCCTTACGACGAATGACTTTGCATTTTTCGCAAATTGGTTTGACCGAGGGTCTTACCTTCATTTTGATTCCCTCCTAAATTTATCCGAAGGAGAAATCACTTCGGAAGCAATCGCTCAAACTTACCATTTATTTAAATCGATAGGTGATACGGCCGCGCGTTAAGTCATAAGGAGAAAGTTCCACTGTCACTTTATCCCCTGGTAAAATCCGAATGAAATGCATACGGATCTTTCCAGAAACGTGCGCCAAAATTTTATGACCGTTCTCCAATTCTACTTTGAACATAGCGTTGGGAAGTGGTTCAATTACGGTGCCTTCTACTTCAATCACATCTTCTTTGGCCAACTGTCATTCTCCTCTCTCATCTGTACTAAATTGCATTTTATCTGAAAATCGTTTCAGCGCAAATCGCAACTTTCCGTTTGTAACACGTCCTGTTTCCTTCAAGCTGGTTTCCACTTCAGAAGGGATTTCATCCATGAGCTGCAAATGAAGAATGTTCTTCTTTTTAGGTAAATCGAACTTTCGCTTGTCTCCGTCAGCAATGAGAACAAATTTATTATCCACGATACTAACAATTACAGCAAATTTACTTTCTTCTCTACCACGCAGCACCTTGACGATCTGTCCAACTTGAGGTGTTCCTTGTTCTTCCACTCATCCTCACCTACGTTCTGCGATGCTAATCATTTGACTTCGTCAAAATCTCATAGCCGTCAGCAGTAATTGCAATCGTATGCTCAAAGTGAGCGCAAAAGGAACCATCCACAGTAACGACTGTCCAATTATCCTGCAACGTTTTCACGTAGCGCTCTCCTACGTTAACCATCGGCTCGATGGCAAGCACCATGCCTGGCTTCAAAAGTGGGCCTTTATTCGGAAATCCATAATTCGGAATTTGTGGGTCTTCATGCAGTTCAGTACCAATGCCATGCCCTACATATTCACGCACAATCGAGAATCCAGCTTCCTCAGCACATTTTTGAATCGCATGAGAAATTGTATACAGTCTTACGTCCGGTCTTGCTTCATTAAGGCCAGCATATAAAGATTGTTCGGTCACTTCAAGCAATCGTTTCGCCGTGTCGGATATTTCACCAACTGGGTAAGTCCATGCAGAGTCCCCGTGATAACCCTTATATTGCGCTCCTATATCAATGGAGATAATGTCGCCTTCATTCAGCTTACGCGGCCCGGGTATACCGTGAACCAATTCGTCGTTGACGGATGCACAGATTGAGCCAGAAAAACCGCCATAGCCTTTAAAAGATGGAATTGCTCCTTGACTGCGAATATATTCCTCAGCTATTTGATCAAGTTCCTTTGTTGTGATGTTCGGTCGAATCGCTTGCTTGAGCAAACGATGTGTATCTGCTACGATACGTCCGGCTTCCCGCATTAATTCAAGTTCAACTTCGGACTTACAAGTGATCATTAAGCTTAACCTCGCAATTGTGAGCTAATTTCTGAAGTAACCACGTCGATGTCCTGGTCCCCGTTGACTTCACGAAGCAAACCTTTACCACGATAGTATTCCAAAAGCGGAGCAGTTTTGTTTACGTACTCATCTAAACGAGTTCCAACCTTTTCTTCTGTATCATCAGAACGCTGATACAGTTCACCTTCACATTTATCGCATACGCCTTCTTGTTTAGGTGGGTTAAACACGACATGGTACGTGGCGCCGCATGATTTACAAATCCGACGGCCTGTAAGTCTAGCCAACAGTAGATTACGATCAACTGCAAGATTGATCACGTGATCGATCTTTTTACCCAAGGATTCCATGATTCCTTCAAGCGCATCTGCTTGAGCAATCGTTCTTGGAAATCCATCAAGCAAGGAGCCTTCATTGCAATCAGGCTGTTGAAGCCGTTCCCTTACGATTCCATTCGTTATTTCATCAGGCACTAACAAACCTTTATCTACGTATCCCTTTGCCTCAATACCTAAAGGAGTTTCTTGACTCATTGCCAAACGAAACGCATCTCCGGTAGAGATATGAGGAATATGAAACGCACTTACAATTCTTTCCGCCTGTGTGCCTTTACCTGCACCAGGAGGACCCATAAATATAACGTTCACTCCGATACCCTCCCATCGCGATTGACAACGAAACAGCACAATAGGTGCCGATGTCGCCAAAAGCGCAACCATCAGAACCTATTTAGCTATTTATTAATAAACCCTTTGTAATGACGCTTGATTAGCTGGCTTTCAATTGTTTTCATCGTTTCAAGAGCTACACCAACTAAAATCAAGATCGATGTACCACCGATCGAAATCGAGCTAGGCAACCCTGCCGCTTTACCAAAGATCATTGGCAAAATGGAAATCAAAGCAAGGAAAAATGCGCCAGTTAAAGTAATACGTGTCATAATGCGGGTCAAGTATACGGTAGTTGTTTTTCCTGGACGAACGCCCGGAATGTAACCACCGTTCTTTTTCATTTGATCTGCCATTTGTTCAGGATTCATCTGTACGAACGTATAGAAGAACGTGAATCCGACAATTAGCAATACATACAGGACCATCGCAAGCGGTGCGCCTGTAGATATATTCAAATTGTGACTGATCCAGTCTGCAAGCCAGCTTCTTCCTACCCAGAACGAAGCTACGATCGATGGAAAGGTCATTAATGAACTAGCAAAAATAACCGGAATAACGCCCGCAGCATTTACTTTCATAGGAATATGAGTCGATTGTCCACCGTACATTTTGCGTCCAACCACGCGTTTAGCGTATTGAACCGGAATCTTGCGAATCCCTTGTTGTACGAAGATAACAAAGACTACAATCGCGATTGCAACAACTAGAATCAGAACTGCTTTAATAATGTTCATGAATAAAGCATCCCCAGCATCAGTAAACAACTGCGTAGCAATCTTACCAATACCGCCTGGAATAGCTGCTACGATACCTGCAAAAATGATAATGGAGATACCGTTGCCGATTCCATTTTCAGTGATTTGTTCCCCTAGCCACATTAAGAAAGATGTACCTGCTGTAAGCACGATCGCAATTAACACATAAGTAGTGAGGGATGGGTTAATTACCAAACCTCTATACATATTGTTAAATCCGATCGAAAATCCAAACGCTTGTATTACCCCTAACACGACCGTGCCATACCGAGTAATTTGCGTCAACTTCTTCTTACCGACATCGCCCTCTTTTGCCCATTGAGCAAATTTAGGAATAACATCCATCGAGAGCAATTGCACGATAATGGAGGCCGTAATGTAAGGCATAATCCCCATCGCAAAAATGGAGAATTGAAACAATGCGCCCCCCGAGAATGTGTTGAGCAATCCGAATATGTTTGTTGTTGCAGTTTGGTCAATTTGACGAAGTGCATCAGCATTGATATTCGGTACTGGAATAAAAGCACCGACGCGATAAATAATTAATACAAGTAGGGTGAAGATTATCCGTTTACGTAAATCCATTACTTTAAAAATATTGGATAAGGTACGAAACATTAAATCACCTCAGATTGACCACCGGCAGCCTGGATTTTATCCACCGCAGATTGAGAGAACTTATTTGCTTTAACTGTCAATTTAACAGTTAGTTCACCGTTGCCCAAGATCTTGATGCCGTCTTTAGGAGATTTGACAATTCCAGATGTCATTAAAACTTCTGGAGTCACTTCTGTGCCTTCTGCAAATTGGTTAAGTTCTGTCAAGTTAACAATCGCAAATACTTTGCGATTCGGGTTGTTAAATCCACGCTTCGGCAAACGACGGTACAATGGGTTTTGACCACCCTCGAATCCTGGACGAACACCGCCGCCAGAACGCGAATTTTGACCTTTGTGACCGCGAGTTGACGTTTTACCCATACCACTACCAGCACCACGGCCGACACGTTTACGAGTATGACGAGCACCTACAGCAGAACTAAGCTCATGTAACTTCATCGTTGCACCTCCTCTAAGCTATTGTAAGCATTACGCTTCGATTTCTTTAACTTCTACCAAGTGAGACACTTGGTTAACCATGCCGCGGATTGCAGCATTGTCAGCTTGAACTACAGTTTGGTGCAACTTACGTAGACCAAGTGTGTTCACTGTTACTCTTTGCCCCTCTGGACGACCAATAAGACTGCGCTTTAGGGTAATTTGAAGTTGTTTCGCCATGTTTACCCCTCCTAACCTAACAGCTCTTTTACGGTTTTACCGCGAAGCTTTGCTACCTCGTCAGCTTTCTTCAGACGGGACAACCCTTCCAAAGTAGCGTTTACCATGTTCATGGAATTCGAGGAACCAAGAGATTTTGTTAAAATATCGCCAATACCAGCAAGTTCAAGTACTGCACGTACAGGACCACCAGCAATAACTCCAGTACCTTGTGATGCAGGTTTCAGAAGTACGTGTCCTGCACCAAATTTTCCGTTCACTAAGTGAGGAATTGTTGTTCCTACGATAGGAATATGGATCAAGTTTTTCTTAGCATCTTCGATTCCTTTACGAATCGCATCTGGAACCTCGGAAGCTTTACCGATCCCTGCGCCTACCCAGCCTTTGCCATCGCCTACAACAACGAGTGCACTAAAGCTGAAGCGACGTCCGCCTTTTACTACTTTAGCAACGCGGTTAATATGAACAACTTTTTCAGTGAGTTCTAAAGTATTCGGATCTACTCGCAAGTCTATACCTCCTTTTAAATTTACTGACTAGAATTCAAGTCCTGCTTCACGCGCTGCATCAGCAAGCGCTTGAACACGACCATGATATAAATATCCGCTACGGTCAAATACCACTTTATCGATGCCTTTTTCTTTAGCACGAGTCGCGATTAGTGCTCCAACTTTACGAGCAGCTTCTACGTTACCGCCATTGCCTTCGCTCAATTCTTTCTCTTGAGTTGATGCAGCAGCAAGTGTAATGCCTTGAACGTCATCAATAATTTGTGCGTACATGTGTTTCGAAGAACGGAATATGTTCAAACGAGGACGAGCAGTCGTACCTTCGATTTTTTTACGTACACGAAGATGTCTCTTCAAGCGCGCTTTATTTTTGTCGCTTTTAGTAATCATGGATTGTACTCCTTTCATCTTTATTAAGAAGCCTTTGCCTCTTTAGATGAATTAGCCATCTTGGAATCAAACATCTCTTTGTAAAAGACTATGATTGATTGAAAGGCTAGCCAATTAGCGGTCTTATTTCTTCTTACCAGCTTTACCTTCTTTACGAAGGATGCGTTCGCCTTCGTACTTAATACCTTTACCTTTGTATGGCTCAGGTTCGCGTACGGAACGAATTTTAGCAGCAATTGCACCAACAAGTTCTTTATCGATTCCTTTAACGATTACTTTCGTATTCACAGGAACTTCGAACTCAATGCCTGCTGCAGGAGTGAATTCTACTGGGTGAGAGTATCCTACGTTCAAAACTAGCTTGTCGCCAGTTTTGTTAGCACGATAACCTACGCCTACTAGCTCAAGGGACTTAACGTAACCTTCCGTTACACCGTTAACCATGTTTGCGATCACGCTGCGAGTTGTACCGTGCAGGGAGCGATGCAATTTATGTTCGGATGGACGTTCTACGTTAATCATATCGTCTTGAACGCTGACTTTCATATCTTTATGAAGATCACGAGTTAAAGTACCTTTCGGTCCTTTTACTGTAATCAAGGTATTATCTAGGGTTACAGTCACACCGCTAGGAATTGTAATGGGCTTGCGACCAATACGTGACATGTCTTTGCACCTCCATTCAATTGCGTTTAATTACCAAACGTAGCAAATTACCTCGCCACCAGCTTTGGATTGACGAGCTTCTTTGTCTGTCATTACCCCTTTAGAAGTGGAGATAATGGCAATTCCAAGTCCTCCAAGTACGCGAGGAATCTCTTGGCTTTTCGTATACACGCGAAGACCTGGCTTGGAAATTCTTTTTAGACCGGAAATTACACGCTCGTTGTTTGAGCCGTATTTCAAGAATAAACGGATAATCCCTTGCTTGTTGTCCTCTACATATTCAGCATCACGAATGAATCCTTCTTTTTTAAGGATTTCAGCGATTTCTCTCTTCGACTTGGAAGATGGGATTTCTACTGTCTCATGACGGACGATATTAGCATTGCGAATACGAGTTAGCATATCTGCAATTGGATCTGACATAACCATTTGTGTAAACCTCCTTCCCGAAAATCGATTGATTACCAGCTTGCTTTTTTAACACCTGGAATCTGACCTTTGTATGCTAGTTCGCGGAAACAAATTCTGCAAATTTTAAACTTGCGAAGTACGGAATGCGGACGACCACAACGCTCGCAGCGTGTATAGGCCTGCACTTTGAACTTCGGTGGACGTTGTTGCTTTACTATCATCGAAGTTTTTGCCACTTCAGATTACACCTCCTGAAAGTTTTCACTCATGAAAACTCGGTTCCTTTATTTTACAAAAGGCATTCCCAATTGCGTAAGCAATTCGCGGGACTCTTCATCGGTCTTTGCAGTTGTTACGATAACAATATCCATACCGCGTGTTTTATCCACTTGATCGTACTCGATCTCAGGGAAGATTAATTGTTCTTTCAAACCAAGTGTGTAGTTACCGCGACCATCAAATGCTTTTGATGATACACCGCGGAAGTCACGTACACGTGGAAGTGAAACGTTAAACAATTTATCAAGGAAGAAGTACATACGCTCACCGCGTAGTGTTACTTTTGCCCCGATTGGCATATTCTCACGAAGTTTGAAACCTGCAATAGACTTTTTCGCTCTTGTGATTACTGGTTTTTGACCAGTGATCTTTTCCAAATCAGCTACAGCGCTATCTAACACTTTAGAGTTGGAAACAGCTTCACCAACACCCATGTTGATAACTACTTTTTCGATCTTTGGAACTTGCATTACAGTCGTATAGTTGAACTTCTGCATTAACGCAGGAGTAATTTCATTAAGGTAACGCTCTTTCATTCTTACTGCCATGAGTTAAGGTCCTCCTTTCCTTGGCTCTTATTTATCGATTACTTCACCGGATTTTTTCGCTACGCGAACTTTATCTCCGTTATCAAGCGTTTTATAACCTACGCGTGTAGGCTTACCACTCTTCGGATCAACAAGCATTACGTTGGAAACGTGAATTGCTGCTTCTTTAGAGATGATTCCGCCTTGCGGGTTCAGTTGGGAAGGTTTTGTATGTTTCTTAACCATATTTACACCTTCAACCAACACGCGGTTTTGACGAGGGTAAGCAGCAAGGATGCGGCCTTTTTTACCTTTATCCTTACCTGTGATTACGAATACCATATCGTCTTTTTTCACATGAAGCTTATTATTATGAGACTCAAGTCTCTTTTTAGTTTTTGGCACTGTGGATTACACCTCCTAAAGGAAAACTTACTGCGTAAGGATTCACTCTACGGTATCAATATACCGTATTAGATTACCTCTGGAGCAAGGGACACGATTTTCATGAACTCTCTGTCGCGAAGTTCGCGAGCAACAGGTCCGAAAATACGAGTACCACGTGGGCTCTTATCTTCTTTTACGATTACTGCTGCGTTTTCGTCAAATGTAATATAGGAACCGTCTTTACGGCGTGTCGAATTCTTCGTACGCACGATAACTGCTTTAACTACATCACCCTTTTTGACAACGCCCCCTGGTGTTGCTTCTTTCACGGAGCAAACGATCAAATCGCCGATGTAACCAGCACGACGTCCTGTACCACCCAACACACGGATGCACATCAATTTCTTAGCACCGGAGTTGTCAGCAACGCTTAAACGAGTAAAAGGTTGGATCATTGTATTCCCTCCTCTCGGGTTTCAGGTCTTCTACTTTATATAATAACCGCTTTTTCAACAATCTCAACCAGTCTCCAAGTTTTATCCTTAGAAAGTGGACGAGTTTCCATGATTTTTACAACATCGCCAATTTTAGCTTCGTTGTTTTCATCATGCGCTTTGAATTTCTTAGTATATTTGATTCTCTTGTGATAGAGATCATGCTTCTTGTAAGTTTCAACAGCTACAACGATGGTTTTTTCCATTTTGTCGCTGACAACTTTGCCAAGCTGAACTTTACGTTCATTACGCTTTTCAGTCATTTTGAGAAACCTCCTCTTCTTAAGATTTCTTAACCAATACCCAATTCTCTCTCACGCAAAATGGTCTTCGCACGTGCGATCTCTTTACGCAATTCACGAATTTGTACTGGGTTCTCCAGTTGACCGGTAGCTAGTTGAAAACGGAGGTTAAAGAGCTCTTCTTTAAATCCGGTGATTTTTTGTTCAATCTCTGCAGTGGTAAGGTTGCGGAACTCACTAGCCTTCATTTACTTCACCACCCACTTCTTCTCTCTTCACGAACTTACATTTGATTGGCAACTTATGCATTGCCAAACGCATCGCTTCGCGAGCAATTTCTTCGCTAACGCCAGCAAGTTCAAACATTACTTTACCTGGCTTAACCACGCAAACCCACTTCTCAACGTTACCTTTACCGCTACCCATACGAACTTCTAGAGGTTTTTGAGTAACTGGTTTAGAAGGGAAAATTTTGATCCATACTTTACCGCCACGTTTGATGTAACGTGTCATCGCAATACGAGCTGCTTCGATTTGACGGTTGGTTACCCAAGCCGGCTCAAGCGCCTGCAAGCCGTATTCGCCAAAGGACACTTCCGTGCCGCCTTTAGCGCGACCTTTCATGCTACCGCGGTGTTCTTTACGGTGTTTTACACGTTTAGGTACTAACATGATTAGTTGCCTCCTTCCGATTGAACTCTCTTCTTAGCAGTCGGAAGAACCTCTCCACGATAGATCCATACTTTCACACCAATTAGACCATAAGTCGTGTGTGCTTCAGCAGTACCATAATCGATATCCGCACGAAGTGTATGAAGTGGAACCGTTCCTTCGCTATATCCTTCACTACGAGCGATTTCAGCTCCGCCAAGACGGCCGCTAGTCGCAACTTTAATACCTTTTGCACCTGATCTCATTGTTCTTTGCATCGCTTGTTTCATTGCACGACGGAAAGATACACGACGCTCCAATTGTTGAGCAATACTCTCAGCAACTAGGATAGCATCAAGATCAGCATGTTTAATTTCTGCAATGTTGATGTGGACTTTCTTGCCAGTCAATGCTGCAAGATGAGTACGGATCACTTCAACTTCTGCTCCACCCTTACCAATTACCATACCTGGCTTGGCAGTATGAATTGTCACGTTTACGCGGTTAGCCGCACGTTCAATATCAAAATGGGAAACTGCAGAGTCTTTCAGTTTGTTCTTCAAGTATTCGCGAATTTTCACGTCTTCAATAAGAAGTTTACCGAAATCCTTCTCAGCGAACCATTTGGATTCCCAATCACGAATAATACCTATTCTAAGTCCTACTGGGTTTACTTTTTGACCCACACGTTATCCCTCCTTATTTTTCAGATACCACAACAGTAATGTGGCTTGTGCGCTTATTAATGCGACTTGCACGTCCCATCGCACGAGCGCGGAAGCGTTTCAGAGTCGGTCCTTGATTTACGTAAATCTCACTGATCACTAAGTTGTTAGGATCCATGGAGAAGTTATGCTCTGCATTTGCGATAGCAGAATTCACGACTTTCTCTACAATCGGAGAAGCAGACTTAGGTGTGTGACGAAGAATTGCAATCGCGTCACCTACAGCCTTCCCTCTGATCAAGTCAACAACGAGTTGAGCTTTACGAGGAGCAATCCGAACGAAATTCGCAGCAGCTTTTGCTTGCATGGTAGTACCTCCTCTCTTAACAAAAAATCAATTAGCGCTTACCTGTTTTCTTATCGTCATCGTGACCTTTGTAAGTACGAGTTGGTGAGAATTCACCTAGCTTGTGACCTACCATGTCCTCAGTTACATACACAGGCACGTGTTTTCTTCCATCGTATACGCCGAAAGTATGTCCAACGAATTGTGGGAAAATAGTAGAACGGCGAGACCAAGTTTTAATGACAGTCTTCTTGCCAGTTGCATCCATTTCTTCAACTTTCTTCAGCATGTAAGAGTCAATAAAAGGTCCTTTTTTTAAGCTGCGTCCCATTGATACTCCTCCCTTCTCTGCATCTGGATATTTCTATCACTGCAAAACTTACTTCGTACGACGACGAACGATGTACTTGTCAGAAGCTTTGCCTTTTTTACGAGTTTTGAATCCAAGAGTTGGTTTACCCCATGGAGACATTGGAGATTTACGTCCGATTGGAGCGCGGCCTTCACCACCACCGTGTGGGTGATCGTTAGGGTTCATTACTACCCCACGAACTTCAGGGCGCTTGCCTAACCAGCGGTTACGTCCAGCTTTACCGATCTTGATCAATTCGTGGTCTTCGTTACCTACGGAACCGATAGTAGCGCGGCAAACTTTTAAGACTTTACGAACTTCACCAGAGGAAAGACGAATCGTTACGTATTTTTCTTCTTTACCCAACAATTGAGCTTCAGTACCTGCTGCACGAACCATTTGACCGCCAGCACCTGGTTTCAACTCGATATTGTGGATAACTGTACCTACAGGAATGTTTTCTAGCGCAAGTGCGTTACCAATTTTGATATCGGAACCGATACCTGATTGAATCACATCGCCAACTTTCAAACCTTTAGGAGCAAGAATATATCTTTTCTCACCATCCGCATAGTGAATCAATGCAATGTTCGCTGTACGGTTTGGATCGTATTCGATTGTAGCAACGCGACCTGGTATTCCATCCTTGTTACGTTTGAAATCGATAATACGGTATTTACGCTTGTGTCCACCACCATGGTGACGAGTCGTAATTTTACCTTGGTTGTTACGTCCAGCAGTTTTGCTTAGTGGAGCTAACAATGACTTTTCCGGTGTTGACGTTGTGATCTCCTCAAAAGTGGAGACGGACATACCACGTCGTGCCGGTGAAGTTGGTTTATACTTTTTAATTGGCACCTTGATTCCCTCCTTACTTCAAAAAATTAATCTTAACCTTGGAAAATTTCCAAGTCTTTGCTTTCAGCAGTAAGCTTAACGAACGCTTTTTTCCACTCGGAAGTGTAACCAGAATGTTTGCCATAACGTTTAGGTTTAGCAGGCATTCTAAGCGTATTTACACTAGCTACCTTAACACCGAAGATCGCTTCAATTGCTTGTTTGATCTCAGTTTTATTGGATTTCATTTCTACTTCAAAAGTGTACTTTTTATCCGCCATCATTTCACTTGTGCGTTCGGTAATGATGGGGCGCTTAATGATATCGCGTGGATTTTTCATTGAGCAAGCACCTCCTCTACCTTCTGTACCGCATCCTTAGTGATGATCAATTTGTCATATGTCATTACATCAAGAACGTTAATTCCATCAGCAACTACAAATTTCACTCCAGGGATGTTACGAGTGGATAATGCCACATTCTCATCGAAGCTCGCTGCAACAACTAGTGCTTTGCGTTCTACTTTAAGATTGTTTAAGATTGCTGCGAATTCTTTCGTCTTAGGTGCGTTCAATTGCAATGAATCAAGTACGATCAATTCGTTATCGATCACTTTGGAAGACAATGCAGAACGGATTGCTAGACGACGAACTTTCTTAGGCAATTTGTAAGCGTAGCTGCGTGGTGTTGGTCCGAAAACCGTACCGCCACCTTTCCATTGAGGTGCGCGAATGCTACCTTGACGTGCACGACCAGTTCCTTTTTGTTTCCACGGCTTGCGTCCGCCACCGCGTACTTCAGAACGGCCTTTAGTTTTGTGTGTTCCTGAGCGCAAAGATGCTTGCTGCATAAGAACAGCTTCATGTAGAACGTGGATATGAGGCTCAATTCCGAATACGGAATCGTTCAATTCCACTTCTCCAACTTGTGCTCCAGTTACATTATATAAAGCTACTTTTGGCATCGTAATTCCTCCTTTCTTACTTTTTAACTGCAGACTTCACAGTTACGTAGCAGTTTTTAGGGCCAGGAATCGATCCTTTTACCAACAAAACGTTACGTTCTGCGTCTACTTTAATAACTTGAAGATTTTGCAATGTTACTGTTTCGCTACCCATGTGACCTGGCAATTTCTTACCTTTTGGTACGCGGTTAGCTTGAATGGAACCCATGGAACCTGGTCCTCTGTGGTAACGGGAACCGTGAGCCATTGGACCTGTTGATTGATTGTGGCGTTTGATAACACCTTGGAACCCTTTACCTTTGGAAGTTCCAGTTACGTCAACGAATTCACCTTCTGTGAAGAGATCAGCTTTCAGTTCTTGGCCAACTTCATAGTCACCCATTTGAACGCCGCGGATTTCTTTTACGTAGCGCTTAGGAGTTGCGCCGGCTTTTTTCGCATGACCGATTTCCGGTTTAACTGCATTTTTTTCTTTCTTCTCACCATAACCGATCTGGATGGATTCGTAACCGTCGTTCTCGATGTCCTTCTTTTGAAGAACCACACAAGGACCCGCTTGGATCACAGTTACTGGAATCACTAGACCTTCTGGTGTAAACACTTGAGTCATTCCAAGTTTTTTACCTAAGATACCTTTTGTCATCGTTGACACCTCGTTTCTTTTTTGCTTATATAGCTAAGAATTACAATTTGATTTCAATGTCCACACCGGACGGCAGATCCAATCTCATCAACGCATCAACAGTTTGCGGCGTTGGGTTCACGATGTCGATCAAGCGCTTGTGTGTGCGCATTTCGAACTGCTCGCGAGAATCCTTGTACTTGTGTACCGCACGAAGAATCGTAATGATTTGTTTCTCAGTAGGAAGTGGAATCGGACCGGATACACCAGCACCAGAACGCTTCGCAGTTTCCACAATCTTCTCAGCGGACTGATCGATTACACGGTGATCATACGCCTTCAAACGGATACGGATTTTTTGCTTTGCCATTTATAAGTCCCTCCTTCTATCGCCCAATTTCGTATCGGACATACTCAGTGAAAATCCCCTGACATCCTTTCCCATGGCAAAGGGGCCGGGTGTGTCAGCAACCTCTCACGTCATCGCAACGTCTCAGACCAACGCTGTCTATTATATATAATATTTCCGCTTAATGCAAGCAAAAATAATTCATATAACTATTTACCATTATTCATTCTACATAATTCTTTTTAAATCGTATTTTAAAAGTGCATTTATGATCGAACCGGCCTGAACCATTCTCAACATGTATTATAGAAGAAAAAATAAGACAAACATAATAATAAGCAAAAAGGTGCCCTACCAGTTACGGGATAGAGCACCTTCTAATATTAATTCGTAGAGTTCAAGCCTCTTACTACTAGATCCAATGTACCTTCAATTTCATTACGATTCATTACCCAGTTAGGCGCTAATCTAGCTTCGAGCAATTGTGCATCTTCAACACTTAATTTGAAGCCCGATAAGTGCCCTTCTGACGCCTTGAAGTCGGTTCCTTCTTGTATACCAAACTTCGCTCTTAGCCATACCTGAAGACCACGGAAAGTGTTAAAAGTCATGCGATAACCATTACGAATAGCTAGATCCAAATCTTCATTATGATCTGCTGCATAGGTAACAAAATCTTCATAGCTGTAATGGTCAGTTTCAGCCGCAGCAAGCTCAGATACGTCTCCTGTCGCCACGCTTGTTAATAGCACTTCATCTGAGATAAACTTTCTTGCATGCTCTAATAAAATTGCTGTGTTCTGGGACAATCGAATTTGTTGCGCCATTTTAATTTCCCCTCTCCATTATCCTAATCATTCAAATGACATGCGACAAAATGGCCTGGCGATACTTCTCTCATCTCTGGTTCAACTTCTGCACAGCGTCCAACAGCAAAAGGACATCTAGAACGAAATTTACATCCCGTGGTCTCTTCTAATGGACTTGCCAGATCGCCCTGCAGTAGATTCCGTCTAGATGTAACCAATCTGGGATTCGGTATTGGAATAGCGGACAGCAATGCCTTCGTATAAGGATGACCAGGGTGCGTATACAATTCATCACTTGGAGCAATTTCAACGAGTTTCCCCAAATACATGACACCGATACGGTTGGAAATGTGACGAACCATCGATAAATCGTGAGCAATAAATAAATACGTAAGACCTAGTTCACCCTGTAAATCTTCAAGCATATTAATGACCTGTGCCTGTACAGAAACATCAAGTGCTGAGATCGGCTCATCACAGAGTACAAATTCCGGCTTTGCAGCAAGGGATCTAGCAATACTAATCCGCTGCCGCTGCCCACCACTAAACTCATGAGGAAACCTCTCCGCATGCTCTGATTTTAACCCAACTTTAGATAATAATTGAAGCACAATTTCTTTACGCTCTGCTCGATTACTATAACCATGAATTTCAAGAGGCTCACTAATTAACTGCATGACAGTCATTCCCGGGTTTAAGGACGAATAAGGATCCTGGAAAATAGCCTGCATACGCTTGCGAAAAGGCAGTAGTTCTCTTTCTGACATATGGGCAAGATCGTTGCCATCATATAATATTTCTCCCGATGTAACCTCGTGCAGACGAATGATGGATCGTCCAGTTGTTGATTTCCCACAACCAGATTCTCCAACTAAACCGAACGTTTCACCACGAACAATTTGGAAACTAACATCATCTACGGCTTTTAACACTTTCGTTGTACGTCCAAACAATGATTTTTCTATTGGATAGTGTTTCTTTAAGTGTTTGACATCAACGAGTACATCTTGCTTACGACTTACTCTCGGTTCTTGAGGTGTGTTCATAGCCCACGTCCCTCCTTCACACTTGCTTCACGTGTCAGTTTCTTATTAAGCTCATCTGCGCCTCCAGCCTGCACTTGTGAGTCCAACAGCCAGCACATGGATTTATGCCCATCACCTGTCTCAAAATAAGGCGGTCGATGATTGCAAAGCTCCATCGCATGTGGGCACCGTTCTTTAAAGGGGCACCCAGAAGGCGGATCCAGTAGATTAGGCGGCGTGCCTTCAATTGGGACTAGACGCTCCCTCATACCTTCTGACGGTTGTGGAAGTGAACGCATTAAGCCTTGAGTATAAGGATGCTGAGGCGATTCAAAAATATCAATTACAGCTCCTTCTTCCATAATCAAGCCCCCATACATCACGATTACCCGTGTGCATACTTGAGCAACAACACCTAAATCATGTGTAATAAGAAGAATTGATGTTCCGGTAGAATCTCGAAGATCTTTCATCAATTCAAGGATTTGAGCTTGTATGGTTACATCCAGCGCAGTTGTAGGTTCGTCCGCGATTAAAAGCTCTGGCTTACAGGACAAAGCCATTGCAATCATCACACGCTGCCTCATCCCGCCGCTGAACTCATGTGGATATTGATCAATTCGCTTCTCTGCTGATGGAATTCCAACTTGGCGAAGGAGCTCAATTGCTTCTGTACGCGCGGTCTTTTTATCCACTTTCTTGTGCCTGCGAATCACTTCCACTAGCTGATTTCCGATCCGAATAACAGGGTTAAGGGAAGTCATTGGATCCTGAAAAATCATTGCAATCTGGTTACCACGAATGCTGCGCATCTTCTCATCAGACATTTCCCTTAAATTCTCTCCGCGAAAAGATACTTCACCCTCCACAATTTCACCTGGAGGTGCTATCAATCGAAGAATCGATTTGGCTGTGATACTTTTACCACTGCCCGATTCTCCAACAATGCCTACCATTTCTCCTTCACCAATTGTGAAGCTGACACCTCGGACGGACTTCACTTCTCCTCCGCGTGTAAAGAACGACGTTTTTAAGTTATGAACCGTCAATAGTTCTGCCATACTGCTTCACTCCTTTGCATGACACTCTACATTTCATTTTTGTATCATGATTTATCGTTTGTTCACTCTCGGCTCAAAAGCCGCTCGGAATACATCACCTAAGAAGTTAAAACTTAGTACTGTAAGGAGAATAAATAGCCCTGGGAACAACGCCAAGTATGGTGATTCACCAATTAAGCTTTGTGCGCTATTCAGCATACTTCCCCATGAGGAATTAGGTTGTTGAATACCTAACCCTAGAAAACTAAGCGAGGATTCCATCAAGATCGCATTCGCGATATTAATGGTTGCTGCAACAATGATTGTGGGCATCACACTCGGAATGATGTGCCTTGTAATGATTCTAAACTTACTTTGACCGGATCCTTTCGCATACAGAACGTATTCTCTTTCTTTAACGGATAACGTCTCTGCACGAACAATCCGAGCTATATTCATCCAACTTAATAGTCCAATAATGATAACAATTGTTGATATACCTGGTTTTAAATATGCATTCAAGATCAACATAATGAAGAAAGAAGGGATCGACATAAATATATCAACCGTACGCATACATACGTTGTCTAGCCATCCACCAAAGTATCCACTTATCGTACCGACTGCTGTCCCTACAATTAGTGCAATTGCCATCGCTAAAAATCCAACACTCAGGGATACCCGGCCCCCATATAATGCTCTGGCAAAGTAATCACGTCCATAATCATCCGTTCCAAACCAATGTTCTGCACTAGGTGGAAGTAATCGATCACTTATTGCAATCGCATTCGGATCATGAGGAGCTAGAAAAGCAAATATAGAAGCAAGTCCAAAAACGGCAAGCACGATGAGTGCAGCGAAACCAGCTTTTTGCTCGATAAGCTGCGCTTTTAAAAAGCGCCATTTCAGTTGATTCATCTCGTTCACCTCATCGTCTTAATTCTCGGATCAACTACTCCGTAAAGTATATCAGCAACCATGTTACCGATAATGAGCAGCAATGACGAGAGCATCGTAATCCCCATAATGACCGGATAATCAAGCCCAAAAACAGATGTGATACCAAGTGAACCCATACCTGGCCATGAGAAGACGGTTTCTGTAATAAAAGCACCTGCAATTAATTCTGGGATAGATAAACCTAAAATCGTAATGATCGGTAACAATACATTTTTCAATACATGTCGTACAAGTACTCTCGATTTTGTTGAACCATATGCATATTGCACTTGTACATAATCCTCTTCCAACTGACTAATCGTATTTGATCGAATGTATCGCATATAGACCGATACATTCATTAAGCTCAGAACGATACATGGCATAATGCCATGTTTTACAATATCCCAAACTGAGTCTACACCAATTGTTCGCATCCCCATGCTAGGCAACCAATGTAATGTGACGGAAAATATATAAATCATCATAATCGCAAACCAGAAGCTCGGGATTGAAATCCCAATGTACGAAACTAAGCTTAAAAACTTATCGAGTACACTATTCTTTTTTAAACCTGATAAAAGCCCTAGTGGAACGGCGAGAATTAATGAGACTAAAAGTGCTGATCCCATGAGCCCAATTGTTGCTGGAATACGTTCAAGAATGAGTGTCAACACAGGACGATGATTGATAAGTGAATATCCGAAATCACCCGTCAAAATATTCTTTAACCAAATTAAATATTGAACATACATCGGTTGATCAAGTCCAAGACTAATTCGAATACGCTCTACATCAGCTGGATTCATATTCGGTGTAACAAACGAACTTACTGGATCACCAGGAGCGAGCTTGATCAATAAGAACGATACGATAGAAATAAAAAGCAAAAGGGGTACCGCCTGCAGCACGCGGCGTAAAATGAATTTACTCAAATAGCTCTCCTCCTGAAGCAGTATAGATATCTCTGACTAACGCTTGAAATGAGAAAATAAGCTGTGTCGAACAGCTTATTTTCAGTGACTTCTATTCTTACTTCAAGAAAATTTTAGCTAAGTTCTCAAACATAACGACTGGCTTAGGAGTAGCTTCTTGCAATCCGCCATACTTCTTATCTACAGCTACGATCGCTTTTGTATAGGCAATTGGTAATACTGGTAATTCATCTGCCAATGTATGTTGAATTTGCTTGTACAAATCAGCTCTTTTCGCATCATCAACTTCCACTGCCGCTTTTATCCACAAAGCATCTAAATCCTTATTTACATAGTGTGAATAATTGTATTCAGCGTCACTCATAAACAAGGACTTGTATGAATCAGGTTCAGAGCCCATGATGTAGCCATTGAAGAATAGATCAAAATCTTTATTGTTCTTATCTAATGTTTTATTGCCATATGCCGTAATATCCATTGGCATTAACTGTAGTTCGATTCCAATTTCTTTTAACTTTTGCTGTGCAAATAATGCCATACTTGCCTGAGCTTTATTCGAGTTAGCATAAGCAAGTTTAAGTTTCAATCCAGAAACGCCTGCTTTATTAAGCAGCTCTTTTGCTTTGTCTAAATTATAATCATAAGTCGGTACATCTTTAGAATGATAAAGTGTGTCTGGCGTCAAAACCGATGGAGCAGGTTCTGCGAAATCGCTAGACGAATATGCTGCTTTAATCAATTCATTTTTATCTAAAGCATAAGCGATCGCTAGACGAACCTCTTTCTTCTTCAGGACATCTATATTGAAGTTATATACCATGTAAGAAAGACGGCCTTCAGGATATGTCAGCATCTCAAATTTGCCAGAGTCATTTAATTTCTTAAAGTCTTGTGTGTCGATCATTTTCATTTGAATTTCGCCATTTTGCAAAGCAAGGTTCGATGCATTCGCATCTTTCGCTACACGATATGTGATCGTGTCGAGATTTCCTTTTCCACCAAAATAGTTATCAAAACGTTCTAACGTTACATATTCACCTGGGCGATATTCTTTAAATTTATAAGTACCAGAACCAACTGGCGTAGCATTCTTCGTAGACTTTTCTAAATCTGTTTCTCCTTCAAAAATGTGTTTCGGAATCGGTGACACTTGTACAAGTGCTCCTTCAAATGCCGCAGTGACTTGAGGCAACTTGAATTCAACAGTTAGCTCATCCACTTTCGTCACTTCAATTGGCTTGCCATCTAGGACAAATAAGCTGCGCAAGAAGCTATGCTGCTTCTCATCAAGAATGCTCTTAAAAGTAAACACTACATCATCTGCTGTCAGCTTCTGACCATCATGCCATGTCAAACCACTGCGAAGCTTCATTGTATATTTCAAATGATCCTCTGAAGGAGTCAGGCTCTCCGCAAGTACAAAGGATTTCTTACCATCATTAATATTAAAGAATGGAGCAAATAACGTTTGATCAATCGTCAGTGTTACACGATCTGATGCATATAACGGATTTATCGCTTTTGGATCATCCTGAACAGCAATGACAATACTACCGCCTGCTTTTGCTGTACCAGCTTCTCCTCCTGTACTTGGTGTTGCTTGATTTTCTCCTTTGCTACCGCAAGCAGTCGCAATAATCATCACTAACATGAGTGTTGCTGTTGTTGCCAATCTTAGCCATTTTCTGCTCATGTCGAAACCTCCCGGATTATGTCTTTTTTAATAGATAGGAACTAGTATAACAAATAACTCTAAAAGCGCAATACTAAATCCTACTATTTTACTATGATTTATTTAATTTATGTATTGCCTGCTTTATTTTCTGTTCAATTATGTCCAATGTTCTAAAATTTCACTACAAAAAACAAAAAAAGAAATCCACTATCCTAAAGGATAATGGATTTCCTATATACGCATTTAAGCAATCTTAAATGGTAAATTATTTGGAGATTGTAGCAACCGCGCCCGCACCAACAGTACGTCCGCCTTCGCGAATAGCGAAACGAGTACCTTCTTCGATAGCGATTGGGTTGATCAATTCTACTGTTACAGTGATGTTATCACCAGGCATTACCATCTCAGTGCCTTCTGGCAAGTTGATGATACCTGTAACGTCAGTTGTACGGAAGTAGAACTGTGGACGGTAACCAGTGAAGAAAGGCTTGTGACGGCCACCCTCTTCTTTAGTCAATACGTATACTTGAGCGGAAAAGTTAGTGTGTGGCTTAACGGAACCAACTTTAGCCAATACTTGACCACGCTCGATGTCGTTACGGTCTACACCACGAAGCAATGCTCCGATGTTGTCACCAGCTTGAGCGGAATCAAGAAGTTTACGGAACATCTCAACGCCTGTAACTACGCATTTGCGAGTTTCTTCAGCGATACCAACGATTTCAACTTCGTCTTGTACTTTAACAGTACCACGCTCTACACGGCCAGTTGCAACTGTACCACGGCCAGTGATGGAGAATACGTCCTCAACAGGCATAAGGAAAGGCTTGTCAGTTTGACGCTCAGGCAATGGGATGTAAGTATCCACTTGCTCGAACAATTCGATGATTTTGTCAGCCCACTCACCTGCAGGGTTTTGCAACGCTTCACGCGCAGAACCACGGATGATTGGAGTGTCGTCGCCTGGGAATTCGTATTCGCTAAGCAAATCACGGATTTCCATTTCAACAAGCTCAAGAAGCTCATCATCTTCAACCATGTCGCATTTGTTCATGAATACTACGATGTAAGGTACGCCTACTTGTTTGGACAACAAGATGTGCTCACGAGTTTGTGGCATAGGACCGTCAGCTGCGGATACAACCAAGATCGCGCCGTCCATTTGAGCAGCACCAGTAATCATGTTCTTAACGTAGTCAGCGTGACCAGGGCAGTCAACGTGAGCGTAGTGACGGTTAGGAGTCTCATACTCAACGTGAGCTGTGGAGATCGTGATACCACGTTCGCGCTCTTCTGGAGCTTTGTCGATTTGGTCAAATGCTACAGCAGCACCACCGTATCTTGTGGAAAGAACAGTTGTGATTGCAGCAGTTAAAGTTGTTTTACCATGGTCAACGTGACCAATTGTACCGATGTTAACATGCGGTTTATTACGTTCGAATTTTGACTTAGCCATTTCAAACATAGCCTCCTTAGATTAAAAAATAATATATTATTTAAGCAGATCGAAATATCCAATTGGATTGAACCACAGATATGTCGATCCGCTTAGATTTGCAATTATTCGCCTTTGTGCTTCGCGATAATTTCGTCAGCGATATTCTTAGGCACTTCTTCATAGTGAGAAAGTTCCATAGAATAAGTACCGCGACCTTGTGTACCAGAACGAAGAACAGTGGAGAATCCGAACATTTCGGACAATGGCACTTTACCACGAATGAACTGTGCTCCGTGACGGGAATCCATCCCTTCAACACGTCCACGACGGGAGTTAAGCATACCCATTGCGTCACCCATGTACTCTTCTGGAACTGTAACTTCTACCTTCATGATTGGCTCAAGAAGTGCAGGTTTACACTTGTCTTTAGCTGCTTTAAGAGCCATGGAACCAGCGATCTTAAACGCCATCTCATTGGAATCGACATCATGGTAAGAACCGTCTACGACAGTTGCTTTAACGTCAACCAATGGGAAGCCGGCAATAACACCGTTCTTCATGGATTCTTCAATACCAGCTTGGATCGGAGCGATGTATTCACGAGGAATCGCACCACCGACGATTTTGCTTTCAAACACAAAGCCAGTACCAGCTTCAAGTGGTTCAAACTCAACCCAACAATGTCCGTATTGACCACGGCCACCGGATTGACGAACGAACTTACCTTCAACTTTCGCAGCTGCACGGAATGTTTCGCGGTATGCAACTTGTGGTTTACCCACGTTAGTCTCAACTTTGAACTCACGACGCATACGGTCTACGATAATCTCAAGGTGAAGCTCACCCATACCCGAAAGGATAGTTTGACCAGTCTCTTCATCAGTACGCGCTCTTAATGTCGGATCTTCTTCCGTCAATTTGGAAAGCGCAATACCCATTTTGTCTTGGTCAGCTTTTGTTTTTGGCTCAACTGCAAGGTCGATAACCGGATCAGGGAAGTTCATGGACTCCAAGATTACCGGATGTTTCTCGTCGCAAAGTGTGTCGCCTGTACCTGTATCTTTCAAACCTACTGCAGCTGCAATATCACCGGAGTAAACTTCGGAGATTTCTTGACGGCTGTTCGCATGCATTTGAAGGATACGACCGATACGCTCACGCTTGCCTTTAGTTGCATTGATTACATAAGAACCGGATTGCAATACGCCGGAATACACACGGAAGAACGTGAGTTTACCAACGAAAGGATCCGTAGCAATCTTAAATGCAAGAGCAGCAAACGGCTCTTCGTCAGAAGATTTACGTACAGTCTCAGTACCATCATCAAGAGTACCCTTGATGTCTGGAACGTCAATTGGAGCTGGTAAGTAATCAACAACAGCATCCATCATCAATTGAACCCCTTTATTACGGTAAGAGGAACCACAGATAACAGGGAAGATTTTCACTTCACATACGCCTTTACGAAGCGCTGCTTTGATTTCAGCAGTTGTAATTTCTTCACCTTCAAGGTACTTCATTGTCAATTCTTCATCAAGCTCAGCCACTTTCTCGATAAGCTCTACACGAAGTTCAGCAACTTTTTCCTTGAATTCTTCAGGAATGTCAGTAACTTCGATATTAAGACCTTTGTCGTCTCTGAACATGTGAGCACGCTCTTCAACGATGTCAATAATACCTGCGAAGTCACTTTCTGCGCCGATTGGAAGCTGAATCGCTACTGCGTTAGCACCCAATTTAAGACGCATGGATTCGATTACGTTTAAGTAATCCGCACCAATGATGTCCATTTTGTTAACATAAGCAACACGAGGAACACCATATTTGTCAGCCTGTCTCCATACAGTTTCAGACTGTGGCTCTACGCCTTCTTTTGCACTAAATACACCAACTGCTCCATCCAATACGCGAAGGGAACGTTCAACTTCAACAGTGAAGTCAACGTGTCCCGGGGTATCGATGATATTGATGCGGTGACCCTTCCAAGCAGCGGTAGTAGCAGCGGAAGTAATTGTGATTCCGCGCTCCTGCTCTTGTTCCATCCAGTCCATTGTAGCTGCACCTTCGTGCACCTCACCGATTTTGTGAGTACGGCCTGTGAAGAACAAGATACGCTCTGTAGTAGTCGTTTTACCAGCATCAATATGCGCCATGATCCCGATATTACGCGTATCTTTTAAGGAGAACTCTCTAGTCATTAAATCGTCTCCTAACTATATTGCGAATTTTATCCTACCAACGGTAGTGAGCAAATGCTTTATTTGCTTCCGCCATTTTGTGTGTATCTTCACGTTTCTTAACGGAAGAACCTGTGCTGTTGCTAGCATCGATAATCTCGAAAGCTAGTCTTTCTTCCATCGTTTTCTCACCACGAAGACGAGAGTAGTTAACCAACCAACGAAGACCAAGTGTCGTACGACGCTCTGGTTTAACTTCGATTGGAACTTGATAGTTAGCTCCACCTACACGACGAGCTTTAACTTCAAGAACTGGCATGATGTTCTTGATTGCTGTCTCAAACACTTCCATCGGGTCTTTACCAGTACGGTCTTTCACGATGTTAAAAGCGTTATATAAAATGGATTGTGCTACTCCTCTTTTACCGTCAATCATGATGCGGTTGATTAGACGAGTAACCAATTTGCTGCTATAAATCGGATCTGGCAATACATCTCTTTTTGTAACAGGACCTTTACGAGGCATAGTAATCCCCCTTTCTCAAAAGATTAATCCCAAATGACTCATCATCATTAGGTTATTATTTTTTAACTTTAGGACGCTTAGTTCCGTATTTGGAACGAGCTTGCATACGATTGTTAACACCTGAAGTATCAAGTGCACCACGAACGATATGATAACGAACCCCTGGAAGGTCTTTTACTCTTCCTCCACGGATCAACACCACACTATGCTCTTGCAAGTTGTGTCCGATACCTGGAATATAAGCAGTTACCTCTACACGGTTAGTCAAACGTACACGCGCATATTTACGAAGAGCCGAGTTCGGCTTTTTCGGTGTCATTGTGCCTACACGAGTACATACGCCACGTTTTTGCGGAGCGCTCAAATCCGTTGCTTCTCTCTTCAATGCGTTGAAACCTTTTTGCAAAGCTGGAGACTTGGATTTAACCACTTTCGCTTGACGGCCTTTACGTACCAATTGGTTAATTGTTGGCATGTCGCCACCTCCTCTCTAATAATAAACCCTACTCAATGCTATTTTTGCAAGCCCACAGATCCAGGCGAATCGCAATTGGGCAAAGAGAAAGTTTTTACCTGAGGAATTTAGCGCTTCGCACAATTCTCCTCCAGCAAAAACGGTCTGTTCTACTCATTTACAATCGCTACCATCGCAGCGCCAACATCGATTCCACAAGCTTTACCTAGTAATTTCATAGAGTCTACATAAGTAATCTCTACGTCCATTCTTTGACAAAGTGCTGTAATCTTATTGAGCAACCGCAAGTCCGTATCTTTGGCAATGAAAACTGCTTTAGCCTTGCCAAGTTCAACACTTCTTGTAGCTTGCTTTGTGCCAATACTCAGCTTTTCAGCCTGCTTCACTTTTTCGTAAGACATGTGTCATATCCTCCAAAGTAATGCATTGTATCCATATTTCCTAGGCACACTTTGATATATTAGCACCTCATCCAGTGCATGTCAAGAAAATTGCCTGCCTCCGGTAAGATTTATTTTATCTCAACCTGAGACAGGCACCTATTCTCTTGTTCTGAATCAATTCCACAACGCTTTAACATCCTGAAATTGATTCGTTATATCAACGTATTGCTTAAGTTTTACTCAACAGCTACGGTTTCTTTTTCCACATCTGCAGACTCAATTTCGTCATATGGTGTCGTAATTCTAACATTACGGTAACGAGGCATACCCGTACCAGCTGGAATTAACTTACCAATAATAACGTTCTCTTTAAGTCCAAGAAGTTGGTCAACTTTACCTTTAATCGCTGCATCAGTCAAGACACGAGTTGTCTCTTGGAAGGATGCTGCTGACAAGAAGGAGTCCGTTTCAAGTGAAGCCTTCGTAATCCCGAGTAGGATTGGCTTCGCAACCGCAGGTTCTGTACCTGCCATAAGGGCGATTTTATTCGCATCTTCATATTCATGAATGTCGACGAATGCACCCGGCAATAGTGTTGTATCACCTGCATCAATGATGCGGATTTTACGTAACATTTGACGGATCATTACTTCGACGTGCTTATCGTTAATTTCTACCCCTTGGTTACGGTAAACGCGTTGTACCTCTTGCAAAATGTAGTTTTGCACGCCGCGGATACCTTTAATGCGCAACATTTCTTTAGGATCGATAGAACCGTCTGTCAGTTCATCCCCTGCTTCGATTTGCTGATTTACGGAGACACGAATACGAGAACCGTAAGGAACGGAATATACGCGAGATTCTGCTTCGCCTTGAACTTCAATTTCACGACGATCTTTAGCTTCACGAATATCTTTAACAATACCGTCCATTTCAGTAATAAGCGCTTGACCTTTCGGATTACGAGCTTCGAAAAGCTCCTGAATACGAGGCAAACCTTGTGTAATATCGTCTCCCGCAACGCCCCCTGTATGGAACGTACGCATTGTAAGTTGTGTCCCTGGCTCACCAATGGATTGAGCAGCAATAATACCAACTGCCTCCCCGATCTCTACATGCTGTCCTGTAGCCAAGTTACGGCCATAGCACTTTTTGCAGACGCCATGTTTGGAACGACAGGAAAGAACGGAACGAATCTGTAATTTTTCAATTCCAGCGTCAATAATTGCATTCGCTTCGTCAGCTTCAATCAGCTGATTACGCGCAACAATGACATCACCTGTTTGTGGATGACGAATCGTTGCAAAAGAGTAACGTCCTTCGATCCGGTCGAACAGGTCTTCGATCACTTCTTTACCATCTTGAATCTTACTTACTGTGAAGCCTTTATCTGTACCGCAGTCTTCGTCACGAACGATAACGTCCTGTGCAACGTCAACTAGACGACGAGTCAGGTAACCTGAGTCAGCTGTCCGTAGTGCTGTATCGGCCAAACCTTTACGTGCACCATGCGTTGAAATAAAGTACTCGAGTACTGTCAGACCTTCACGGAAGTTCGATTTAATCGGCAACTCGATAATTTTACCGGACGGATTCGCCATCAAACCACGCATACCGCCTAGCTGTGTAATCTGTGATTTATTACCACGCGCTTTGGACTCAACCATCATGTTGATGGAGTTGTACTTATCAAGAGACTTCATCAGGATATCCGTGATTTCGTCTTTTGCACGACTCCAAATCGCAATGACACGGTCATAACGCTCATCATCTGTGATCAAACCGCGACGATACTGCATTGTAACTGTACGAACCTTCTCATCGGAATCTGCAAGAATCTGATCCTTTTCAGGTGGTACGATAACGTCCGCTACAGCAACCGTAATACCGGCTTTTGTGGAATAAGTGAAACCAAGCTCTTTGATTTTATCCAAAATCATTGACGTTTGGGTAGTGTGATACTTACGGAAGCATTCGCCAATGATTGAACCTAAATAGTCTTTACCAACGGCTTTTGTTTCTGGAAGTTCACGTAATTGTTTACGAACATCTTCACCTTTACCAAAAATGAAGTAGTTATCCGATGCACCATTTAACAAGTTGGCTCTCGTTGCTTCATTAATGAATGGGAAGTCTGTTGGGAAAATCTCGTTGAAGATGATTTTACCAATCGTCGTCACTAACATTGCTTCTTGCTGCGCACTTGTAAAGCTTTGCTTATTCAGAGCTTTAACCGGGATTGCAACACGAGCATGCAATTCAGCATTACCGCTTTGGTAAGCAGATACTGCTTCATGTACAGTACGAACGATGATACAACCACCACGAGCATGAATGTTATCCGTAGTCAGGTAGAATGATCCTAGAACCATATCCTGAGACGGAGTAACAACTGGCTTACCGTCTTTCGGGTTCAAAATGTTACCGGAAGCAAGCATAAGCACACGTGCTTCAGCTTGAGCTTCAGCGGAAAGCGGAACGTGAACCGCCATTTGGTCACCGTCAAAGTCAGCGTTATAAGCCGTACAAACAAGCGGATGCAATTTGATCGCGCGACCTTCAACTAGAATCGGTTCAAATGCTTGAATACCAAGTCTGTGAAGCGTTGGTGCACGGTTCAATAATACCGGATGTTCGCGAATTACTTCTTCTAGTACATCCCATACATCTGGAGACACGCGTTCAACTTTGCGCTTCGCACTCTTGATGTTATGAGCCAAACCTTTATTCACAAGCTCTTTCATAACGAAAGGCTTGAATAGTTCAAGTGCCATTTCTTTAGGCAGACCGCACTGGTACATTTTCAAACTTGGACCTACTACGATAACGGAACGACCCGAGTAGTCAACACGTTTACCGAGCAAGTTTTGACGGAAACGACCTTGCTTACCTTTAAGCATGTGGCTTAAAGATTTAAGCGGACGGTTACCAGGACCCGTAACAGGACGGCCACGACGGCCATTATCGATAAGAGCATCTACTGCTTCTTGCAACATACGCTTCTCATTTTGAACGATAATGTCTGGAGCACCTAGATCAAGTAGACGCTTAAGACGGTTGTTACGGTTAATAACACGACGGTACAAATCGTTAAGGTCGGAAGTCGCAAAACGTCCACCATCCAATTGAACCATCGGACGAAGTTCTGGTGGAATAACCGGCAACACATCAAGTACCATCCAATCTGGGTGGTTCTTGGAGTTACGGAAAGCTTCCATGACTTCAAGACGCTTAATCGCACGATTACGACGTTGGCCTTGTGCAGTCTTCAGTTCTTCTTTTAGCGAATCCACTTCTTTATCGATATCGATGTCCTGTAAAAGTTTCTTTACAGCTTCTGCACCCATACCAGCGTGGAACGCATATCCGTACTTTTCACGATAAGAACGATATTCTTTCTCGGAAAGCAGTTGTTTCTTCTCAAGCGGTGTATCACCTGGATCTGTTACCACGTAGGAAGCGAAGTAGATTACTTCTTCCAAAGAACGTGGAGACATATCAAGAGCAAGACCCATACGGGATGGAATCCCCTTGAAATACCAAATGTGTGATACGGGTGCTGCTAATTCAATGTGTCCCATACGTTCACGACGTACTTTTTGACGCGTTACTTCTACACCGCAACGGTCACAGACTACACCTTTATAACGAACACGCTTGTACTTACCGCAATGACATTCCCAATCTTTAGTCGGCCCAAAGATTTTCTCACAGAATAAGCCTTCTTTTTCAGGCTTCAAGGTTCTGTAGTTAATCGTCTCCGGCTTTTTGACTTCACCGCGGGACCAGGAACGAATTTTGTCAGGCGAAGCTAAGCCGATTTTCATGAACTCGAAGTTGTTAACGTCCAACAAGGAGCAACCCTCCTTACAGATATGCTGACTCTTTTTCAAAACATGTAACGAACCTACAAACAATCATCTATTATGCTAATACAACGAATGTTGGAAATTACGCCAAGGAAACTACCTAGTGGTAGTCCCCTTAGCAATAACTTCTATTTGAACTTACTCTTCTCCCATTTCGGAGCCTTCGATGTTCAAGTTGAGCTTGTCATTCGCTGCATCATCTTCATCATCGCTTTCTTTCATTTCGATCTCTTTTTGATCTCCAGAAAGAATCTTAACATCCATACCTAAGCTTTGAAGCTCTTTGATCAATACTTTGAATGATTCAGGAACACCTGGTTCTGGAACATTCTCACCTTTGACGATTGATTCGTACGTCTTCACGCGGCCGACAACATCATCGGACTTCACAGTCAAGATCTCTTGCAACGTATAAGCTGCACCGTACGCCTCAAGTGCCCAAACCTCCATCTCACCAAAACGCTGACCACCGAATTGCGCTTTACCACCGAGTGGTTGTTGCGTAACGAGTGAGTAAGGTCCAGTGGAACGAGCATGGATTTTATCATCAACCATGTGCGCCAGTTTGATCATGTACATGACGCCAACTGTTACTTCGCGCTCAAATGGATCTCCTGTACGACCATCATACAAACGAGTTTTACCATTACGCTGCATACCTGCTTCTTCCATCGTGTCAAACACGTCATACTCATGCGCACCATCAAATACTGGTGTTGCAACATGAATACCAAGCGCTTTAGCAGCCATACCGATGTGAACTTCGAGTACTTGACCGATGTTCATCCGTGATGGTACCCCTAGTGGGTTTAGCACGACTTGGACAGGTGTTCCGTCAGGTAGGAACGGCATATCTTCTTCCGGTAAAATACGGGCAATAACACCCTTATTACCGTGACGACCCGCCATCTTATCCCCTTCAGAAATCTTACGTTTCTGAGCGATATACACACGAACGAGTTGATTCACACCAGGAGGCAGCTCATCGCCGTTCTCACGGGTAAATACTTTAACGTCAACAACGATACCGTCGGTACCATGAGGTACACGTAGGGATGTGTCACGAACCTCGCGCGCTTTTTCACCGAAAATTGCATGTAACAAGCGCTCTTCAGCAGTTAGTTCCGTTACACCCTTAGGGGTTACTTTACCAACTAGAATGTCTCCCGCGTTAATTTCCGCACCTACACGGATAATGCCGCGTTCGTCAAGGTTTTTCAGAGCATCTTCACCGACATTCGGAATGTCGCGTGTGATCTCTTCAGGTCCGAGCTTCGTATCACGAGCTTCAGACTCGTATTCTTCAATATGAATAGACGTATAAACGTCTTCTTTAACTAGTTTCTCGCTTAGTAGGATCGCATCCTCATAGTTGTAACCTTCCCAAGTCATAAACGCAACAACTACGTTACGACCTAGTGCCAATTCACCTTGTTCTGTTGAAGGTCCATCAGCTAGAATGTCACCCTTACGAACAACGTCACCTAATTTGCAAATCGGACGTTGGTTGATGCAAGTTCCTTGGTTAGAACGCATAAACTTGTGAATCTTATGTTTCACAAGATCGCCCTTCACTAGCTTACCGTCAATTGCTTCATGACGACGAAGCCAGATCTCGTTACCAGAAACTCGCTCAATCACACCATCATGCTTCGAGACGATACATACACCGGAGTCTTTCGCAGCTTTGTGCTCCATTCCTGTACCTACAAGCGGTGCTTTAGGGATCAGAAGTGGAACAGCTTGCCGCTGCATGTTCGATCCCATGAGCGCACGGTTAGAGTCATCGTTCTCTAAGAACGGAATGAGCGCCGTTGCCACGGAAACAACCTGCTTAGGCGAAACGTCCATGTAATCGACACGTTCGATTGGCAATGTCAAGATATCATCTTTGAAACGAACGATAACTTGATCCTCTTGGAAGTTACCTTCTTCAGTAAGAATAGCGTTCGCTTGAGCGATAACATAGTTATCCTCTTCATCAGCCGTCAAATAAGAAATCTTATCTGTTACAATACCTGTCTTCGGATCAACCCAGCGATACGGCGCTTCGATGAAGCCGTACTCATTAATACGGGCAAACGTGGACAAGGAGTTGATCAAACCAATGTTTGGTCCCTCTGGTGTCTCAATCGGACACATACGACCATAGTGGGAGTGATGGACGTCACGCACTTCAAAGCCCGCGCGCTCACGCGTCAAACCACCGGGTCCTAGGGCAGATAAACGGCGCTTATGCGTAAGTTCAGCAAGCGGGTTCGTCTGATCCATAAACTGCGACAATTGGGAGCTTCCGAAGAACTCTTTAATTGAAGCAATAACTGGACGAATATTGATCAATGCCTGAGGCGTAATCACATTCGCATCTTGAATGGACATACGCTCACGAACAACACGCTCCATACGGGATAGACCAATACGGAACTGATTCTGTAAAAGTTCACCAACGGAACGCAGACGACGGTTACCCAAGTGGTCAATATCGTCCGTGCTGCCAATTCCACGTAGTAAATTCATAAAATAGTTAATCGAGGCAATAATATCTGCCGGAGTAATGTTCTTCACTGCTTTATCGATGAAACCGTTGGAAATAACTTTCACAACTTTTCCATCTTCGCTTGGTGAGTACACATTAATCGCTTGGACTGGGATTTCATCAGCTCCAGAAATACCGTTAGGCACGTTAATTGCCTTCATGCCAACGCCATTTTCCAGGAACGGAAGAATCTTATCCAAAAGACGACGATCAAGTGTTTGACCCGTCTCTGCAATAATTTCACCTGTATCCGGATCATACAAAGTTTCCGCTAGCTTCTGGTTGAATAAGCGGTTCTTAATATGAAGCTTTTTGTTAATTTTGTAACGACCTACATTCGCCAAGTCATAACGCTTCGGATCAAAGAAACGCGAAACAAGCAATGAACGCGCATTATCGATCGTAGGCGGCTCACCTGGACGCAAGCGCTCATAGATTTCAATAAGTGCTTTTTCCGTAGAGTCCGTATTATCTTTATCCAAGGTATTCTGGATATACTCGTCTTCACCGAGCAAATCCAAAATTTCAGCATCTGTTCCAAAGCCCATTGCACGAAGCAATACCGTAACCGGAATTTTACGTGTACGGTCAATACGAACGTAGATGATATCCTTCGAATCTGTCTCCAATTCAAGCCATGCACCGCGGTTCGGAATGACCGTTGCCGTGTATGTTTTTTTACCGTTCTTATCCACTTTCGTGCTATAATAAACACTCGGGGAGCGAACTAGTTGGGAGACGATAACTCGTTCTGCACCGTTTATAATGAAGGTTCCCGTTTCTGTCATAACAGGGAAATCTCCCATAAACACTTCCTGTTCCTTCACTTCGCCCGTCTCGTTATTAATTAAACGCACTTTTACACGCAGCGGTGCTGCATAAGTAACGTCGCGCTCTTTGGATTCATCAACAGAATATTTAGGCTCCCCTAAATTATAATCAATGAATTCTAATACGAGATTTCCCGTAAAATCTTGAATCGGGGAGATATCCTGAAACATTTCACGAAGCCCTTCATCCAAGAACCATTCATATGATTTCTGCTGGATTTCAATCAGGTTCGGAATGCCAAGCACCTCATTGATTCGAGCATAAGTCCTGCGTTTACGTCGACCAAATTGAACAAGATGTCCCGCCAACTTCATCACCCCTCGAGTCTACTCAATATCTTTTTAAAAATAAATAAGAAAAACTTCTCACATTGACTCCTGCCAGATGTCGGTTCGCCATAAAGCGGCCACCCCTAGCTTGTGATAATCATGGATGGAGGTTTTTCTCGTTGATTCTGCAAGGAAATTCCATATTTTTCTACTCATTTTGTTAGATTTGCCCAAAAATCTAACAATATACCTTGATTTTCAAAAATATACGCGAATTTCTCAAAAACTCTTGACTTTTTTGTTTGTAACGAAATTATGGGCATCTTAATACTGACATTTTTTAATGATACCACAATAAAAAAGTCAAGTCAAATATTTTTTCCATAGACAACCTGATTCATAACGTTTATTTTATGGCTTTGATGATACGGTAGCCTTTATCCTTTGTCACTTCTTCTACCTGCTCGAAAAGAGACTCCAGTTTACTAAACGCAGAAGGTGCACCCTGTTTTTTCTGAATCACAACCCACAATGAGCCGCCAGATCGCAGAACCTCATGTGCTTCTTCAAAAATCCGATGGACAACCTCTTTCCCCGCACGAATTGGAGGGTTAGTGAGAACAACATCAAAACTTTGACCCCGCACTTCTGCTAATGTATCACTTTGCAATACCGTAACATTACTCACGCCATTTCGATCCGCATTCCCTTTGGACAGTTCAACTGCACGTTCATTAATATCAAGCATCGTCACCTGATTATCCGGGGACATCGAAGCAGCAGTAAGTCCAATTGGTCCATAACCACAACCTACATCAAGCACTGCGGAACCTGCTTCTATTTGCATCGCTTCTATTAATACCTTGCTGCCGTAATCAATGCCTTTTTTTGAAAATACACCTGCGTCTGTTACAAATTTAAATTTATACCCGCGAAGTGTAACTTCTAATTGATGTTGATCATGCCCGACAGTTGGCTTAGGTGAATAGTAGTGCTCAGCCATATTCAGCCTCCTTTGCATTATTTCAAAAACCTTCAATCTCACTATAGAAAATCTTCTTCAGATATTAATTACTTTTGAAATAAAGCAAACCTCTTGAAGCTATCGCCTCAAGAGGTTTGAAAATGAAATATATGATTATTTCACTTCTACGGAAGCGCCAGCTTCTTCAAGCTTAGCTTTGATAGCTTCTGCTTCTTCTTTAGCCACTTTTTCTTTAAGAGCTTTTGGTGCGTTGTCAACAAGATCTTTAGCTTCTTTCAAGCCAAGGCCTGTGATTTCGCGTACTACTTTAATAACGTTGATTTTGGATGCACCAGCGTTGTTAAGGATTACGTCGAATTCGGATTGCTCAGCAACTTCTGCTGCGCCGCCACCTGCTGCTACCACTGTAGGTGCTGCTGCAGTTACGCCAAATTCTTCTTCGATTGCTTTAACCAAGTCGTTCAATTCCAAAATTGTCATGCCTTTGATAGCTTCCAAGATTTGTTCGTTGCTCATGGTTATACCTCCATTTATTGATCGATTAAATCGATATAATTTTTTTTTGTAAAAAAGTAAATCCAAACCTAGTGTTACGCTTGTGCGCCTTCTTGCTTCTCGGATACAGCTTTAACCGCAAGGGCGAAGTTGCGTACAGGAGCTTGAAGGACGCTGAGTAGCATGGACAGAAGACCGTCTCTGGATGGTAGATCTGCCAAAGCTTTAATTTGTGCATAGTCAACAACTTTACCTTCAACTACGCCACCTTTAACTTCAAGTTTGTCATTTTTCTTAGCGAAATCAGTTAAGATTTTAGCTGGAGAAACAACATCATCTTTGCTAAATGCAATCGCAGTTGGACCAACTAGATATTGATCAAGTTCAGTCAACTCTGTGCTTGCAGTCGCACGACGCAACATTGTGTTTTTCAAAACTTCGAATTCAACACCAGCTTCACGTAGTGTTTTACGTAGTTCAGTTACTTGAGCCACGTTAAGACCACGGTAGTCAGTTACGATCGCACAAGAGCTATCACGGAATTTACCGGAAATTTCGGATACCAATTGTTCTTTGCTAGCGATAATTTTTGCGTTTGCCATTTGTTACACCTCACTTCGATCGCATAATCGTTTGCATGCTGCAAACAGATATTGATTTCAGCATTCCTTTGCTTTGAGGCAAAAGAAATGCCTTCGCAGACAATACGAAGGCATGTTGTGTTCTTCTTATCTCGGAACGAGTCCGAGATAAGTGAACTTTATATCACAACACCTCGGCAGGACATTAAGTCTTTCGACACCTGCTGTCTACGGTCTACTATTCGTTTTTACAACCTTAGATAGATTATCATGAATGACTACGAAAGTCAATTCATATCCTCTATTTGGAAGAAATCTTATCTAAAGGATTGCAGGTTCACACGTACGCTTGGTCCCATTGTGGAAGAAACGGCAACACCTTTAAGGTATTGACCTTTCGCCGCAGCTGGTTTCGCTCTTACAAGCGCATCAAGCAATGCTTTGAAGTTGTCAGCCAACTTATCAGCATCGAAAGATACTTTACCAAGTGGAGCATGAATTTGTCCTGCTTTATCAAGACGGTATTCGATTTTACCTGCTTTGATCTCATTAACAGCTTTCGTTACGTCGAAAGTAACTGTGCCTGCTTTCGGGTTAGGCATTAAACCTTTACCACCCAAAATACGACCCAATTTACCGACTTCACTCATCATGTCAGGAGTTGCAACGCAGACATCGAATTCGAACCAGCCTTGTTGGATTTTGTTAATCATGTCAGCATCGCCTACGAAGTCAGCACCAGCAGCTTCCGCTTCTTTTGCTTTTTCCCCTTTAGCGAATACCAAGACACGCTTAGTTTTACCAGTACCGTGTGGCAATACAACTACACCACGAACAGCTTGGTCTTGTTTTCTTGGGTCAACGCCCAAGCGAACAGCGATATCAACAGTCTCATCAAACTTAGCAGAAGCAAGCTTCTTTACTAGTTCGATAGCTTCTTGCGGCTCGTACAACGTTTCCGCTGTTACTTGCTTAGCCGCTTCAACATATTTCTTACCATGTTTAGCCATGTTAGTTCCTCCTTTGTGGTATTAACGGATAGTCCTCCCACCGATTGCAGCTAGATAGCTGCCTTACAAATGGAATTAGTCAACGATCGTGATGCCCATGCTGCGAGCTGTACCTTCAACCATACGCATTGCAGCTTCAACAGATGCAGCGTTAAGGTCAGGCATTTTTTGCTCAGCGATTTCGCGAACTACATCGCGTTTAACAGTTGCAACTTTCTTCTTGTTCGGTTCGCCTGATCCTTTTTCGATACCAGCGGAAACGCGAAGCAAGACAGCAGCAGGAGGAGTTTTCGTGATAAACGTAAACGAACGATCCTCAAATACTGTGATTTCAACCGGAATAATTAGTCCCGCTTGATCAGCAGTCTTAGCGTTAAATTCTTTACAGAAAGCCATGATGTTAACCCCTGCTTGACCCAAAGCTGGACCAATCGGTGGAGCTGGATTCGCTTTCCCTGCAGGAACCTGCAGTTTCACCATTTTAATTACCTTTTTAGCCATGTGAGACACCTCCTTGCTCGTATTGTGGTCAGACGGGATGATAGTTCCCTCCCACTGAAAAGGCCTACTCCTCAATCAGGAACAGGCCAGAAGAAACCAAACTTTGTTCAGAAGTGTTCTGTGAGATCACAATAACACAACTTGATCTATAGCTTCTCCACTTGAGTGTAATCCAACTCTAGCGGGGTTTCTCTGCCAAACATATTGACGTGAACTTTTAGCTTACTTTTCTCAACAATGATCTCTTCGATCGTGCCGACAAAGTTAGCAAACGGACCTACCATAACACGAACATTATCTTTCAATTCGAAATCAATTACCGGCTTCGGCTCATCCATACCCATATGTTTAAGGATAGCTTCTACTTCTTCCGGTAAAAGAGCTGTCGGTTTGGAACCAGAGCCCGTCGAGCCCACAAATCCGGTTACACCGGGTGTATTACGTACTACATACCAAGAGTCGTCAGTTTGAATCATTTCCACAAGCACATAGCCTGGGTACACTTTTCGCATAACAGACTTCTTCTTACCATCTTTGTTCACGATTTCTTCTTCCATCGGAACAAGGACGCGGAAGATCTTGTCCGTCATGTCCATTGATTCAACGCGTTTCTCTAAATTGGCTTTGACTTTGTTTTCATACCCTGAATAGGTATGTACGACATACCATCTTTTCTCCATAGTTTCCATCACAATTATACTATCGTCCTTAACAGTTTACTGATACCAAGGTCAAGTAAGAAGAAATAAATAGCGATGAAAGCAACTAAGCCAAGAGTAACTAGAGTGTAACTAGTTAATTCTTTGCGGCTTGGCCACTTTACTTTCTTAAGTTCAGTACCACTTTCCTTAAAAAAGTTGAACATGGATGAAAAGCTTCGTTTTACTGGCGTAAATAAAGCCACAACTACACCCCCACTAACTACCTAGTCTCACGATGACCGGTATGTTCATTGCAGTGTCTGCAATATTTTTTAAGTTCCATACGGTCTGGATTGTTGCGCTTATTTTTAACGGATGTATAGTTTCTTTGTTTGCAATTTGTACACGCTAATGTAATGAAAACCCGCATGCGATACACCTCCCGAGACATACTTCAATTCCGCCCCGTTTTTGTGCATCATAAAAAAGCGCTATACAGGGCTACCTGCAATACTTTAGCATATGTGAATTTTCATGTCAAGAAAAACTCTAGTGCACAAGAGCTATACAAACATGTTATAAGCACTTCCATTCACGCGTTCATACTAACCATTATGTACGAATCCCCGCGGCCTTAAACGGATTTATCAACGATGATGATAATAAACACGTACCAACAATTAGCACAGCAGGTACTATTTTGCGAAAATCATGATATGTACAACAAAAAAAGTGCTCAACATCGTGAGCACTTACTTCAATCCGTTTGTTTATATTAAATCACGAACTTCTAAATACCGTTCCAACTTACGTTTCACACGCTGCAAGGCGTTATCGATCGATTTGACATGACGGTCTAAATCAACTGCGATTTCCTGATATGACCTGCCATCCAGATAAAGCATCAATACCCGTCGTTCCAATTCACTTAATATTTCTCCCATCTTATCTTCAAGACCTGTAAATTCTTCACGATTAATAATGAGTTCTTCAGGGTCTGATACGCGTGATCCACATATAACATCCAGCAATGTACGATCTGAATCTTCATCATAGATGGGCTTGTCCAGCGATACGTAGGAGTTGAGGGGGATGTGCTTTTGCCTTGTTGCGGTTTTGATTGCGGTGATAATTTGCCTGGTTATACAAATTTCTGCGAAGGCTTTAAAAGATGCCAGCTTATCTCCTCGAAAATCGCGAATCGATTTATATAAGCCGATCATGCCTTCTTGTACGATGTCTTCGCGATCTGCGCCAATTAAAAAGTAGGAACGAGCCTTTGCTCGAACAAGGTTTCGATATTTATGAATTAAATACTCAAGCGCATCACTATTCCCGTGGCGAACCGCTTCGATTATATCTTCATCTGAAACCAGATCAAAATCGCCAATCCTTAAATCCTTGAGGTCGACACTCACCTACAATCCCTCCGGCCCGGCCTAAAAGTGCTACCATTTCACAAAGTAAAGATAGGTCAAGTATACATGAATAATTCCGAGGACGTCAACGGGAATAATCAGTCTTTTTGGCTTAGTGACGCGCTATTTGCCCCTCCTCATCTGTTCGAGTAGCGCCAAGGTCTTCTCATCCATACTTCCACTTACCGTATTTCTTCTGTAAATTTTCTCAGATTTGATCATTCCCTTGATTTCTTCTTGGTTTTGTCGAACCTTCGTTCGTAACTCACTTGCTGTTAATCGCAATGCACCCGCTCCAAATATAACGTGCTGCTCAATCATATCTGAAGTGGCCACATACACTTGTTTCCTTCTACCAATCAAACCTGTAACCAAGCTCTCAATCAATTCATCCGCGGTCTCTTTCTCCTTGGTGTATAGAATTGTTAGCCGACCCTGATTATACGTTTTACCCAGACCAGATACTTGATAGGCGTCAAAGACCACATACACTTTCATACCTGAGAAGGACTGATATTCGGAGAGCTTATGAATTAACAGCTCTCTAGCTTCTTCAAGTTTCGTATTTTTTAGCTGTTTAAGCTCCGGCCATGCCCCAATTATGTTATAGCCGTCTACGACAAGAAACTCCTGCATCGATCATCAGCTCGTACTTCTTTGACGCACAACTTCGTACATGAGCACGCCTGCCGCTACGGAAGCATTGAGTGAATTAATTCGTCCATGCATCGGCAATTTAACAAGAAAGTCACATTTCTCTTTAATCAATCGACCGACACCTTTATTCTCATTCCCAATCACAAGGGCAAGTGGGAGTTTAAAATTGTTACGATATACATTTTCGGCTGCTGTCACATCCGTACCCGCTACCCATACACCTTGCTCTTTCAGCTTCTCAATTGTTTGTGCAATATTTGTTACACGTGCTACAGGCACATATTCCACAGCGCCAGCAGAGATCTTGGATACTGTTGCAGTTAAACCAACCGCACGGCGTTTCGGAATGATGACACCATGCACACCCGTACAATCCGCAGTCCGTAAAATGGAACCCAAATTATGTGGATCTTCAATTTCATCTAAAATCAAAATGAATGGATCTTCACCCTTTTGCTTAGCAACATCCAAAATATCCTCTATGGTTACATACTCATAAGCGGCAGCTTGTGCCACAACACCTTGATGCTGAACCCCTGGTGTCATTTGATCCAGCTTACGCTTGTCAATAAACTGCACGATGATCCCATGGTTTTTCGCCTCTGCGATGATTGGCTGTGTGAGTGCCTTTTGTGCATTTTCAGCAACCCAAATTTTATTGATTGGTCGCCCAGCACGCAGCGCTTCAATGATTGAGTGTTTCCCTGCGATGTATTCTTCTTCATTACTCATTCGTTATTAACCCTCCAAGTCTAAAGCAAAGCAAATGGCTTCGCATGCTATATATGATGCTCTCGTTTACGGAGCCACGGCGATTTCTAGTAGTTCACGTAACCTCGTGTATTCCTCTTTATAGTATAAATAACCGACAAGACACTCCATACCTGTGGCATGACGGTACTCCAATAAGTCTGCATTTTTCGGAACTGTACCTGACTTCGCATTACGTCCACGCCGAACAATATCCAGTTCTTCTTCGTTAAGTATCGGCATCCAGCGCTCCAAAATACGTGCCTGCGCTTTGGCTGACACGTATTTTGTTGATGAACGATGTAAGTGATTGGGTCGATGATTAGGCTGTGTAATGACATGCTGTCTGATGAACATTTCAAAGACAGCATCCCCTAAATAAGCTAGTACTAGCGGCTGGATCAAATTCGGCTTCTTTCCTGGCGGGATGAAAAATGGATTCAACATATCACTCATTTTCGGCGCCAGCGGATGCCTTGTGGCGTATCTTCAAGGAAAATCCCTTTCTCCGTAAGTAAATCCCGAATTTCATCTGCACGAGCCCAATTCTTCAATGTACGAGCTTCAATACGCTCCACGATCAATTGTTCGATCTCTTCATCCAGAAGTTCATCGGTCTCCTCAGTAAGTAAGCCAAGTACATTATCAAACACTAGGCATGCATCAAGCAATGCTCGTAGTGTTGACGCCGTTACCTGCTCCTGCTGCAAATACACATTTGCTTCTGAGACGAGTTCAAACAATGCGGTAATCGCATCTGGTGTGTTAAAGTCATCATTCATTTTGCTATCAAACTGCGATTTGATCTGATTAATTCGATCCATAACACCTTCCGCAAGTTCACCTTCTAGTGCTGTTTCTAGGCGGTGACGTAAATTAGTTACGCAGTTGAGAATACGATCGACGGAATTATCAGCTTGAGTAATACTATCTTCACTAAAGTTAAGTGGATTGCGGTAATGCGCGTTCAAAATAAAGAAGCGGAACGTTTGCGGACGCACTTGTTCTAATACTTGACGCAGTAAAATACCATTACCGAGCGATTTGGACATTTTTTCATTATCGATGTTAATAAATGCGTTATGCATCCAGTACTTCGCCATCGGTACACCTGTCATCGCCTCAGTTTGAGCCACTTCACATTCGTGGTGTGGGAATTGTAAGTCTTGACCACCGCCATGAATATCAATCGTCTCTCCCAAATATTTATGCACCATCGCGGAGCATTCGATATGCCAACCTGGACGACCTTCACCCCACGGAGAAGTCCATGAAATCTCACCAGGTTTCGCACCTTTCCATAGGACGAAGTCCTGTGGGTTTTCTTTGCGATCGTCAACTTCAATTCGAATGCCGAACTGCAGCTCACTTAAGTTCTGATGCGATAGCTTTCCATATTCCGTGAACTTGGAAGTTCTATAGTATACGTCGCCTCCACTTGGGTAAGCATAACCTGTCTCAACTAGCTTTTGTACAAAATCAATGATTTCTTGGATGTTCTCGGTTACACGCGGATGATGGGATACTGGGCGAATTCCTGCTGCCTTCACATCCTCTAGATAGGCGTCAATAAACCGTTGGCTAAGTTCAGGGACGGTTTCCCCTGTCTCCTCTGCCTTACGAATTAACTTATCATCTACATCTGTAAAATTGACAATATAATTCACATCATAGCCAATGTGTGTTAAATACCGACGAACGACATCGAAAAAAATAGCCGGACGTGCATTTCCAATATGAATATAGTTATAAACGGTTGGACCGCATACATACATTTTGACTTTGCCTGGCTCGAGTGGAACGAATTGCTCCTTTTGCCGTGACATGGTGTTGTAAATGTGTAATGTCATCTGCTTACGCCTCCATTCTTGGTACGCTCGATTTCGAGCTGGTGCTTCAAATTCACGATTTGTTCCCGCAACTTCGGAATTTCATTGATTTGTTCACATAAGCACTGCATTTCATCAATTTGGGTTTGAAGCTTACGGCAAATCTCGATAACCGGGTCAATAAGAACCCCATGATCCAATCGATTGACACGTACGCCGTCTCGTTTGACGATTTTACCGGGTATACCTACTACTGTACTCATTGGTGGTACTTCTTGTAACACGACAGAGTTGGCACCGATCCGCGAATGATCTCCCACACTGAATGATCCGAGCACTTTAGCGCCAGAAGCGATAACGACATTGTTACCAATAGTGGGATGACGCTTGCCCTTTTCTTTGCCTGTACCTCCAAGGGTTACCCCTTGATATAACACAACATCGTCACCTATCTCACAAGTTTCCCCTATGACTACTCCCATACCATGATCAATAAACAATCGATTGCCGATACGCGCACCCGGGTGGATCTCAATTCCAGTAATAAATCGAGAGGCTTGCGATATTATACGTGCGATTGTGAAGAACCTCTTCTTATAAAACCAATGTGCAAAACGATGATGCCAAATCGCGTGTAGACCGGAATAGGTAAACACAACTTCAAATTTACTGCGGGCAGCTGGATCATTCTCGAAAACCGCTTGGATATCTGCTTTTATTCTTTCCCACATCGTGTGTCACCTTTCCATTATCAGCTTAAAAATAAATAAGCCTCTGCAGCCATCCCAATACCGGAAACATGGCTGCAGAGGCGTCATATATGCGCGGTCCCACTCTGCTTTGACGATTTAATTGATCGCCAACTCAATAGCTAATAACGGTAGCAAACCGGCTGAATCTACCCTGTAAACATTCCATACAGATCGACACAGCAGCTCCTAGGCGCATGTTCCGTTTATCGGGATTAGACGACTCTCAGCACAAGGTGCATTGACACCTCGTTCGCCCTCTCTGAAAACCCTGAATAAGCGTACTTCTCCTATTCGTAGCTATTGTTTGATTACGTTTGTGCGATGAAGATTAACCTGCTGCAGATATCTTCGAAGCAATCTTCATAACACACATCGTGTGGATTGATTTAGTATAAGCGAAAATAACCCTTTATGCCAAGGCTTTCTGCAGACGCGCGATAACTTTTTCTTTTCCAAGTAAATGAATCGTCATATTGAGATCACGGCCATGTACTTGACCTGTTAATGCAACACGGATTGGCATGAACAAACCTTTGCCCTTCGTACCTGTCTCTGCTTGAACCTTTTTAATTAATGGCTGAATATCTTCCGCTGCAAATGATTCTGAAGCTTCTACCTGTGCCAAGAAGGAGCGAAGAACGGCAGGAACTTGCTCTTCTTGCATAACAGTTACCCCTTCATCTTCCATTGTAAACTCCTCACTGAAGAACATTTCGGATAGGTTCACAATATCAGCACCGAATCTTAACTGCTCTTGGTAAAGGGCAATTAATTTCACTGCCCAATCACGTGTTGCATCATCAAGTTCAGCTGGCAAACGGCCTTCTTTTTGCAAATGAGGCAATGCGAGTTCAACAACACGCTCTATAGGTGCTTTTTTAATATAATGATTGTTCATCCAGTTCAATTTATCCATGTCGAACACGGCTGGACTCTTGGCTACGCGATCCAGATCAAATTGCTCAATAAGTTCTTCGATTGTGAAGAACTCTTCTTCTCCAACTGGCGACCAGCCAATGAGAACAATGAAGTTCACAACAGCTTCTGGCATATAACCTAGCTCTTGATACTGTTCGATAAACTGAATGAGATTGGCGTCACGCTTACTCATCTTTTTACGATTTGGATTCAAAATTAACGATAAATGCGCAAACTCAGGTAACTCCTGACCCAATGCTTCATAAATCATAATTTGGCGCGGTGTATTCGTCAGATGTTCTTCCGCACGAATTACCGTACTCATTTTCATCATAAAGTCATCGATTACGACAACAAAATTGTAAGTTGGAATGCCATCAGGACGCATGATAATAAAATCACCGATACCGTTCGTATCGAATTCAACTTCACCACGCACTTTATCGACAAATTTAATGATGCGATCTTGAGGTACACGGAAACGAATCGACGGTTTACGACCTTCCGCTTCAAATTGTGCACGCTGATCTGCTGTTAAGTTACGACATCTGCCAGAATACATTGGCGTCTCGCCACGTTCCTCTTGCTCAGCCCGCTCCTTCTCCAGATCACTCTCTGTACAATAGCATGGGTAAGCATGCCCATCCTGTTTTAGTTGCTCGACATAAGGACGGTAAATATCCAATCTCTCCATCTGACGGTAAGGACCATAAGGACCGCCGATGTCCACACTTTCGTCCCAATTGATACCCAACCAACGAAGACCGTTTAATTGGGAGTCGATTCCGCTTTCTAAATGTCTTGTCTGATCTGTATCTTCAAAACGAACGATAAAGGATCCGTTATTTTTTCGAGCTAATAAATAATTAAAAAGTGCTGTACGAGCGCCACCAATATGTAGAAGACCCGTTGGACTTGGTGCATAACGCACACGAACTGGCTTTGTCATGGAAATTCCTCATTTCTCCTTAAGATGTAAACACGAACATGTATATTATCGATAGCCAATCATAGCATATCTTTCACTAAACAAACAACAGATTGCGCGGCAATTCCTTCTCCTCTACCGGCAAAACCAAGCTGCTCGGTTGTTGTCGCTTTTACATTGACCTGATCCAATGTTGCATCCAGTGCTTCAGCAATAATAGCAGCCATCTGTGGAATGTAAGGCAACATCTTAGGCTTTTGAGCGATAATTGTAGAATCGATGTTTCCTAGACGGTAACCACGCTCTCGTACCATTACCCAAACTGCTTTAAGCAATTTCAATGAATCTGCATCTTTAAATGCTGCATCTGTATCCGGAAAATGCTTGCCAATATCCCCAAGTGCCAGCGCTCCTAGAATTGCATCTGTCACTGCGTGCAGCAGCACATCTGCATCAGAGTGACCTAAAAGCCCCTTTTCATATGGAATATCCACGCCTCCAATAATGCACTTGCGCCCCTCTACTAGCTGATGAACATCAAACCCTTGTCCTACTCGAATCATGATTTCGTCTCTCCCCTCACGTTGTGCAAAATCCACTCCGCCCATGGCAAATCCTCTGGAGTCGTTATTTTGATATTATAATAATCACTTTCAACAACTTGTACCGTTACGCCTAGTCTCTCTACAAGCATTGCATCATCTGTCCCTACAAAACCTTCTTCGCTCGCCAGGCGATGTGCTTCTTTTAATAAAGACAGTCGAAAAGCCTGTGGGGTTTGAATAGCCCACAAGCTTCTACGGTCAGGTGTCGATTGAATTCCACCTTGTTCATTGACAACTTTAATTGTATCTTTTACAGGAACAGCAAGTACCGCAGCATCCCGCTTCATTGCCTCACGCCAACAAGCCGCAATATGCGCTTCAGATGCAAATGGACGCACCCCATCGTGGACTAGCACCCATTCTACGTCGCTTGGAAGTTGATTAATCCCTGCTCGCACAGAATCTTGACGCTCTAGGCCTCCTGCGATTACATCCTCTGAACGCAACTTGGTGAAGCCATACATTTCTATGTAAGCTTGGCAACGAGCGACATCATCTTGTCCTACGACAAGTACGATGGAGTTAATGTCTGCCATCTGATCCAATCTTGCCAAAGTATGAGCGAGAATCGGTTTACCGCCGAGGAGTAAATATTGTTTACTTTCTGCCGTCCCCATACGCGCCCCTCTGCCCGCCGCTACCACAACTACGCCTAGCTTTGTCATCTCTACCCCCGGTATATCCATCAATTCGTGTAAGAATATATTTCTAACACAATCATACAAGGATTACTGGGCTTTTTCCAATAGTTTTGGTTTGGCAAATATCATTCTTCCCGCTGAAGTCTGAAGAACACTCGTTACCATAACCTCCAGCATCATACCGATGAAGTCGCGTCCACCTTCTACGACAATCATTGTGCCATCATCTAAATAAGCAACGCCTTGCCCATGTTCTTTCCCATCTTTAATCACTTGGACCAGAATTTCTTCACCGGGTAGTACCACTGGCTTTATTGCATTTGCTAAATCATTAATATTTAGTACAGCTACACCTTGCAATTCACACACTTTATTTAAGTTAAAATCATTTGTAATGACTTTTCCACCCAATACTTTAGCCAATTTAACCAGCTTGGAATCGACCTCAGATACATCTTCAAAGTCACCTTCATAAATCAACACTTTCACATCAAGTTCTTTTTGGATTTTGTTCAAAATATCAAGACCCCTGCGTCCGCGATTACGTTTGAGCAGATCTGATGAATCTGCAATGTGCTGCAATTCCTCCAGAACAAATTCAGGAATGACTAAGGTTCCTTCGATAAATCCAGTTTTGCATATATCCGAAATGCGGCCGTCAATAATGACGGATGTATCCAAAATTTTATGTTCGGCAGTTGGTTTTACTGCTGGAGCACCACTCATCTGCAAACGCAATTTACCAACCCATTGTGATAGCTCTTCCCTTTTACTCAAACCAATTCGATAACCTAGGATTCCGAGAATAGCCGTCACTACCAGTGGAAGTAATGGCTCATACCCTGCGAAATTATTTAACGAAGGGAACAATAATACCGATATTAATAGCCCCAAAACAAGGCCAGCTGCCCCAGAAAACAAATCCCCAATTGAAACTTGTGTTGCTGAGACTTCTCCTTGATGCAATAACTTAACAACTACTCTTCCTACCCCTGCACCCACTGCAAACAAACTCACTATCGTAATCAATTTTACAATAAGGGCTTGTCCACTGCCTTCAGAAATAAAAAGAACGCGAATGAGGGTATCACTCCATTGGTACCCATATAAACCACCCATAATTGCACATAAAAATCCAATCCATTTTTTCAAGGCAGATTCACCTCCTACAATATTTATTCTATTTTCTTCCATCTATTTATAATTATGGTCCAAAAATTGACTTGGTAATCATAAAATTGAAATAATACCCAGTTTCTTATATAATAGTTACCAATGAATAACAAAAGAGGTGAATGGATTGAACGTGATGACACTTAAACAATTTCAGGACCAAGTTTCTGAATTATTGCTCCGTCACCGAAGCTTGCTTGATGTCCTGTCTAAATTCCAACAATCAGGTGCGGCAGTAAACCGCTCTGTCATTAAAGCGATTACGGAATGCGGATGTGTAGAAGTCAATGCTTCCAAGCAACCTTATACACCTGATATGTCCCTTGAAGAAGCGCAGGAAAACATCGGAACACATATGAATGGACATCTATGCGAACATTGTGCTGAAGTCGTACGATCCGAGATAGGCAAGCACATCTTTTATTTGTCAGCACTATCTAATTTACTTGACGTTGATCTTCAAGAAACCCTTCAAAAAGAATCTCAAAAATGCTCCACTCTTGGATTATTTAATATGTCTTAACAAAAGCAATAACAACGCAAAAAAAAGCATTTATCACTCCAGCTTCGGAGTAATAAATGCTTTTTTATTTTCTCACATCATTCATTTGCATTTAGAAATTCAATTTCTGATTTACATCTTCGCCTGATTTTTCGTTACGTTTTTTTCTACGCAATTTGGTGAAGACTCCATCAACGTTTTTTTTTAAGCCCAAAAGCGCATATAGCAACAAGAGGACTAATATACCGTTAGAGATATATGTCGGAAATTGAAGAGCTAAGTAAATCGCAACCCCGATCACTACAGGTGTACCCCAAATTGCTGCTTTCGGAATACCAGACTTCTTGAAGTTTGGATATTTCAAACGAGAAATCATTAAGTATGATAAAAGGATTGTAGCGATTACTGTTACTGCAGCCGGCATATCATTATGGAACAACGCTAATGTACTCAAGATACCGCCTGCTGCTGGTATCGGCAAGCCGATAAAATAACCTGGAGTTCCTGCAACTACGTTAAATCTTGCTAAACGGATTGCACCACAGATTGGGAAAAGAGCTGTTACCGTCCAAGCAAGAACTGGGTTTAGTTCTGTAAATGCCACATAGTACATGATGAAAGCTGGTGCTACACCAAACGAAATGACATCAGAGAGAGAATCCAATTCCTTACCAAATTCGCTTTGTACATTAAGCGCTCGTGCTACACGGCCATCAAGTCCGTCTAAAAGCATCGCAATGATGACGAGTACAGCTGCGCGATCAGCATGGTTGTTAAACACGAGAATAATCGCAAGTACACCGAGAAATAAATTTCCTATTGTAAAAAGATTGGGCAATGATTTTTTTATCATTATTGTCACCTCTAAGTTCTACTGTTCCCTAAACGAAAGATCAATATTACGATTGTATGCAAATTAGATATGTCTGTCAATGAACACTTGCTCCTGAATTCTTTTTAACCCCTCTTTAATTGCTCGTGCTCGAACTTCACCAATTCCGTCAACTTCATCCAGATCTTCAATTGTTGCCGCTACAATCTGAGGTAAATGTCCAAACTCCTCTACGAGGTTATGAATAATAACCGACGGTAATCTTGGAATTTTATTGAGTACGCGGAAACCTCTTGGTGAAACCTGTTCATCTGCAATAGAGCTGGTATGAAGAAATCCAAGTAATCGAATAATATGATGCGCATCAGGCAGCTCATCACCGTTAGAAACACGAGTCAAACCAGCGAAAGCTTCTTTTACTTTTTCATCCGTCAGTTCACGTACATAATCTTTAATAATTAAACGAGCTTCTACCTCCATATTGCCAGCCATCTCTTCTAACTGCATGGAAATGAGTCTTCCTTCTGTACCTAACTCATTAATAAATTTATTGATCTCACCTTTTATACGTAAAACAACCTCAATACGTTGCAAGACATGGATAATATCGTGTAATGTCACAAGTTCTTCAAATTCGGACGCACCCAAATTAGTGATGGACTGATCAAGCACGACCTTATAGCGCTCCAACGTTTGAATCGCTTGGTTCGCTTTTGTCAGAATGACACCAATATCTTTAAGTGAATACCGCAGATTACCTTGATAGAGCGTGATAATATTGCGTCTTTGTGAAATGGATACGACAAGCTTACCCGTTTGTTTCGCTACTCGCTCAGCTGTACGATGGCGAATCCCTGTTTCTGTCGATGCAACATCTGGGCTGGGGTTAAGTTGCGTATTCGCATATAATATCTTCTTGCCGTCCTCACTAAGAATAATTGCACCATCCATCTTAGCAAGCTCATATAAATAAGCAGGTGAGAAATCACAATTGATCGAAAATCCACCGTCAACAACACTCATAACATCTTCATTACAACCGACCACGATCAGCGCACCCGTCTTTGCACGCAGGACATTCTCTAACCCATCCCGCAATGCTGTGCCAGGTGCAACTAACTGCAACAATTGGCTCATGACATCCCTTTTTATTTCTTCTTTCGTCATGTTGTTTCCTCCTGAAACTTAAGGTTCCTCTTTCTTTTTATTCAAATGCTGCTTTTAACGCTTCAGCAACTGTATTTACTCCGATCAATTGAATACCTTCGGGATGCTGCCAACCTTTCATGCTTTTTTCAGGTAAAATCACCCGGCGAAAACCAAGCTTCTGTGCTTCCTTCACCCGCTGATCAATCCTTGATACACCACGAACTTCTCCTGTTAACCCAATCTCACCAAAAACAACATCATAAGGTTGAGTAGGTCTTTCCTTTAGAGAAGACGCAATAGCAATCGCGACTGCTAAATCAACAGCTGGTTCATCCAGCTTCACGCCACCTGCTACATTCAAGTATGCGTCTTGATTCTGTAAAAACATGCCGATACGTTTTTCCAATACAGCAATAATGAGTGATAATCGATTATGATCAATACCTGTAGCCATCCGTCTTGGTGATGGGAAATTAGTGGCAGAGACAAGTGCCTGTATCTCCACCAAAATAGGTCTTGTTCCCTCCATTGAAGCAACAACAGTCGAACCTGCAACTCCTAATGGCCGTTCTGATAAAAATAACTCTGAAGGGTTGCTCACTTCAACTAAACCCTGCTCACGCATTTCGAAAATGCCGATTTCATTCGTTGATCCGAATCGATTCTTTACCGCGCGAAGCAAACGATAACTGTGATGCCGCTCTCCTTCAAAGTAAAGCACACAATCCACCATATGTTCAAGGAGCCTTGGTCCTGCAATAGCTCCTTCTTTAGTCACATGTCCGACAAGTATGGTTGCTATTCCTTTTGTCTTAGCTATACGCATAAAGTGCCCCGTACAATCACGCACCTGACCAACAGTTCCTGGTGCTGATGTATTGGCAGGATGATAGACGGTTTGAATCGAATCAATTACCATAATATCCGGCGCAATCTCCGAAATCGCTTCTTCGATATGATCTAAATTTGTCTCACACAGTACAAAAAGCAGCGGGGATACAGTCTGTAAGCGATCTGCACGCAGCTTTGTCTGTTTAATCGATTCCTCGCCAGAGATATAAAGGACTTTTTGCCCTGCTTCAGCTAGTGAATGCGAAGTTTGCAGCAATAATGTCGATTTACCAATACCAGGATCGCCACCAACTAGAATAAGCGAACCCGGAACAATACCTCCGCCGAGCACTCGATTAAACTCTTCATTCGAAGTTACCACCCTCGGTTCCGGACTACTTTCTATATGTATGATTGAAATTGGCTTTTCTTTCGTTCGTAAAAAAGAAGATGCCGAAACTCCTTGTGTCTTGATAACCGATTCTACTTCTTCCGTCATCGTATTCCAATTTTGACAACCCGGACATTTCCCCATCCATTTGGGTGATTCGTAACCGCACTCCCCACAAACAAATTTTGTTTTAGTTTTACTCACTACGATTAGACGCCCCTTCTCTTGTTACCCCTTCATTTACCGAACTATACATACCCTTCAAAGTTTACCATTTCTGCACCAGATATAAAAGTAAAACCATGCTATGATTTTTTTATCACAATAAATACTTTTACACAAAAAAATCCGGGAGAGTTATCTCCCGGATTACTTACCTATTAAAAATTTGTATTACGATTGAACTGTTACTCCTTCATTGCGAAGTACGACAAGTTCCCCATCTTTTTCATCAATTGTCACGGAATCACCTTTTACAATGTTTCCTCTTAACAACTCTTCAGATAAACGATCCTCAATGTGCTTTTGAATAGCCCGACGCAGAGGTCTTGCACCATAAGTCGGATCATAACCCTCTTTGGCAAGAAATGCTTTCGCTGTATCAGTTAAAGAGAAATCAATGCTTTGTTCTTTTAAACGTTTATGCAATTCGTTCGCAAGGATCGATACAATCTCTGCAATATGCTTCTCATCCAGTGAGTGGAATACGATAATCTCATCAATCCGGTTCAAGAACTCAGGACGGAAAGATTTCTTAAGCTCCGACATGACCTTATCCTTCATGTTGTTGTAATCACGACCCGAATCCTGCACAGCTGTAAAACCAAGCGAAGAGTTTTTCTTGATTGCTTCAGCACCTACGTTGGATGTCATAATAATGAGCGTATTTCTGAAGTCAACGGTACGTCCTTTCGAATCCGTTAGACGACCATCTTCTAAAACTTGAAGCAAAATATTAAATACTTCAGGATGCGCTTTTTCTACTTCATCAAGAAGGACAACCGAATATGGCTTACGGCGTACTTTCTCCGTTAATTGACCACCTTCATCAAATCCAACATACCCTGGAGGCGCCCCAACTAGACGAGCAGTTGAATGCTTCTCCATATATTCCGACATATCGATGCGGATGACAGCATTCTCATCACCGAACAAGGATTCAGCGAGTGCACGAGCAAGCTCCGTTTTACCAACACCCGTAGGACCTAGGAATATAAAGGAACCCATCGGACGCTTCGGATCTTTAAGACCTGCACGGGAACGTCTTACCGCACGGGATACCGCTTTAACAGCTTCTTCTTGCCCAATGACACGCTCATGAAGAATATCTTCCATCTTGAGCAAGCGTGCTGTTTCTTCCTCTGCTAATTTGGATACTGGAATTCCAGTCCAAGAAGCTACGATTTGAGCAATATCTTCTGGTGTCACTTCCGTATCTAGACGACCTTGCTTCTCTTTCCAATCATTCTTCGTACTATCCAACTCTTCACGCAGCTTTTGCTCTGTATCGCGTAGTGATGCTGCTTTCTCGAACTCTTGGCTTTGGACTGCAGCATCTTTCTCTTTACGAATATCTTCAAGCTTATTTTCAAGCTGTTTGAGTGAAGGTGGTATTGTATAAGAGCGAAGTCGGACTTTGGAACTCGCTTCGTCAATTAGGTCAATTGCTTTATCAGGTAAGAAGCGATCCGGAATATAGCGATCAGACAATTTCACAGCTTCTTCAATTGCTTGATCTGTAATTTTGACACGGTGATGCGCTTCATAACGGTCTCTTAGCCCATGAAGAATCTGAATGGCTTCTTCTGGTGATGGCTGATCAACCGTAATCGGTTGGAAACGACGCTCAAGAGCCGCATCTTTTTCAATATATTTACGATATTCATCCAGTGTAGTCGCACCGATACATTGCAATTCACCACGTGCAAGAGCTGGTTTCAAAATGTTTGAAGCATCAATTGCACCTTCTGCGCCACCAGCACCGATCAGTGTGTGAAGTTCATCAATGAACAAGACGATGTTACCCGCTTGGCGAATTTCATCCATGATTTTTTTCAAACGGTCTTCGAACTCCCCACGGTACTTCGTACCAGCCACAACTGAGCCCATATCTAGTGTCATGACACGTTTATCTTTTAACGTTTCGGGAATTTCATTGAGAATAATACGTTGCGCAAGTCCCTCAGCAATTGCTGTTTTACCTACACCAGGCTCCCCGATTAAAACAGGGTTATTCTTCGTCCGACGACTTAGCACTTGAATCACACGCTCAATTTCTTTAGCACGACCGATAACCGGATCAAGGTGACCCTCTTTGGCATAAGCCGTTAAATCACGCGCAAGGGAATCCAGTGTAGGTGTGCTCACATTGGAACTGTTGCCATGAGAACTAGATACGACTTCACTTGAACCGAGTAATTGCAGCACTTGCTGACGCGCTTTATTCAAGGAAACGCCCAGATTGCCAAGTACACGGGCCGCGACCCCTTCTCCTTCACGAATGAGGCCCAGAAGGATATGCTCGGTTCCTACATACGTATGCCCTAACTTACGAGCTTCGTCCATGGATAGCTCGATTACTTTTTTCGCCCGTGGTGTATAAGCGATATTCGTTGGCTGTTCTTGACCTCTTCCAATTAGAGATTCTACCTCATCTTGAATTTTTTCTAACCCAAGATTCAAAGCGATAAGCGCTTTTGCTGCTATCCCATCACCCTCACGAATTAAACCTAGCAAAATATGTTCCGTACCAATATTATTATGACCTAAACGAACTGCTTCTTCCTGTGCGAGTGACAGCACCTTCTGTGCGCGTTCTGTAAATCTTCCAAACATCATAATGTTACACCTCCAATGATATCTTTATTACAAGGAGAGACGGTTTAACCGTCTAAATTTACTTGCTTCCGTTTAATTGATCACGAATAATCTGTGCTCTACGTATATCTCTTTCTTCTGCAGAGAGCTTAACTCCTGCAATCTGCTGTAAAAAACCGGGCTGCGTCATAACTAACAACTCATTAAGCGCAGTAGGAGAAACATTTTCTATAATTCCTAAGTCAATTCCCAACCTCACATCGGATAAGCGCTGTGCAGCTTCTTTGGAGTCCATGATCGCTGCATAGGTGAGGGTACCGAGTGATCGGGAAACACGATCAATAATGCGAGTTTTCATCTCAAGCATGAGCTTCCGGCGCTCCGCACGTTCATGCTCTATAATCTGTCTTGCTACACTATGCAAATTATTAATAATTTCTTCTTCAGATTGACCTAAGGTAATCTGATTAGAAATCTGAAAAATATTCCCTACCGCTTCACTACCCTCACCATACAGGCCTCTTACAGCTAATCCTACTTGAGTGACAGCCGATAATATTCGATTAATCTGCTGCGTCAGAACAAGCGCTGGCAGATGCATCATCACAGAAGCGCGAATACCCGTTCCTACATTTGTAGGGCAACAAGTTAGGTAACCTTTCTTCTCGTCATAACCGTAATTTAGGTGCGATTCAAACACATCGTCAATTTGGGAAGCTAAGTCCCATGCTTCTTTTACCTGAAATCCTTGGTATAAGCACTGAATTCTTAGGTGGTCTTCTTCATTGACCATGACTGAGACCGATTCTTGTTCACTTAAAACGACTGCCCCATTACGCGAGTCATTCGCTAAATTAGGTGATATCAAATGCTTCTCTACGAGTACTTTCTTTTCCAATTCATTTAATTCAGATAAAGGTACGATTGTGAAATTACCGATTGTCCCTAATTCTTCGCTTGCAACGGCCTCGGTGACTTGATTTAATACTTGCTCAGACTGTGCATTCGTGGCAAGCATCGGAAAAGGGACACCTCGCAGGTTTCGAGCAATTCGAACCCGCGATGATATGACAACATCAGAGTCAGGACCATCTCCCTTCATCCAATCACTTAACGCCTCACGAGTAAACCGTTCATATGCCATACAATTCCCTCCTCCAAACACTTCAATAGTGTTATCCTTCTTGGGCGGATATCTTCTTCTCTATTTCACGAATTTCATCTCGAATCTTTGCAGCCTGTTCAAACTCTTCACGCTCAATACGTGTCATCATATCCTTCTTCAAATCTTCAATTTCTCGCTTATATTTAATGAGACCACCAGAACGCTTCGGCACTTTCCCAACATGAACGGTGTTCCCATGTACTCGCCGTAATACCCCATCCAGCTTCTCGGCAAAATTGTTATAACAGTCAACACATCCAAGACGACCCAGCTTCGTAAATTGTGTGTACGTAAGCCCACAATGATCACAATGAATTGTTGGTGCCGTTTTTGCAGTGAATCCATTGTTACCATTACTCAGATCGAAATCAAGCAATCCCGATAGTAAATTATGAATCGAGAACCCATTTGTCGTACCTGGCAATAGATCCCCTTTTTCCCGCGCACACGATTCACAAAAATGAAATTCTGTTTTCTCACCATTTACTATTTTTGTGAAGTGCAAGGAAGCTGGTTTTTTACCACATTCTTGACAGTTCATAGGTTACCTCTCCTTCAACTAACTTAATAAAGAAATTAGCATCGCTTTTAAAATTCTCGCTCTAAGCTGATCACGCATTGGCAATTTAATTTGTAATGTTTCTCTCGAAATAGCCGTTTTCATCAGATTCGCTTCTCTAACTGTGATATGTCCGCCATCTTTCAGACGATATATCAAACCCTCAGATGAAGCTTGATCAATCTGATCCTGAATCGTCTGAAATATAAAATCAATAATCGAGGCATGCGATTGCAAACAGAGCTTCTGAATACGTATATAACCACCGCCACCACGCTTACTCTCAACCAAGTAACCTTTTTCTAGAGTAAACCGAGTCGAGATCACGTAGTTAATTTGTGAAGGAACACATTGAAATTGCTCAGCTAATTCATTGCGTTGAATTTCGACGGCCTGATCGGGGCTTTGCTGCAATATTTGCTTCAAATATTGTTCAATGATTTCGGATACGTTACGCATCCATTCCCCTCCTTTCCGCTCGGTGTTAATTGACTTTGACTTTCTTTGACCTTAATTATATTATAATCAAACCTGCAACAATTGACAAGGGCCTAGTTGGAAATCCTCTTACTTCATTATTATTAGTCAAGCCGTTCAAGGCTATTCAGCAGTTCAGAAATACCTTTCGGCGAAATTATTGCATACAACGCAAAAAAATCTGTAATCACTCACAGTGATAACAGATCCATTTACAAACCCTATGGTTTGTACCTTGAAAACTAGATGCGAATTGAAGTGAAGTAAAACATGGAATAACATAAGAGCATGCTTCTCGGGTTTTCTTACGAAAACACCTACCAGCACAAACCTTTATGCTTACGAAGCAACTTTACTTCGTAAAATTTTTAGATAAGCCCTCGACCGATTAGTATTGGTCAGCTCCACACATTGCTGTGCTTCCACCTCCAACCTATCAACCTCGTCGTCTACAAGGGGTCTTACTAATTGGGAAATCTCATCTTGAGGGGGGCTTCGCGCTTAGATGCTTTCAGCGCTTATCCCCTCCGTACATAGCTACCCAGCGGTGCTCCTGGCGGAACAACTGGTACACCAGCGGTACGTCCATCCCGGTCCTCTCGTACTAAGGACAGCTCCTCTCAAATTTCCTACGCCCACGACAGATAGGGACCGAACTGTCTCACGACGTTCTGAACCCAGCTCGCGTACCGCTTTAATGGGCGAACAGCCCAACCCTTGGGACCTACTTCAGCCCCAGGATGCGATGAGCCGACATCGAGGTGCCAAACCTCCCCGTCGATGTGGACTCTTGGGGGAGATAAGCCTGTTATCCCCAGGGTAGCTTTTATCCGTTGAGCGATGGCCCTTCCATGCGGTACCACCGGATCACTAAGCCCGACTTTCGTCCCTGCTCGACTTGTTGGTCTCGCAGTCAAGCTCCCTTATGCCTTTGCACTCTTCGAATGATTTCCAACCATTCTGAGGGAACCTTGGGACGCCTCCGTTACTCTTTAGGAGGCGACCGCCCCAGTCAAACTGCCCACCTGACACGGTCCCTCTACCGGTTATACGGTAGTAGGTTAGAACTCCGATACGATCAGGGTGGTATCCCAACGTTGCCTCCACCTAAGCTGGCGCTCAGGCTTCTAAGGCTCCCACCTATCCTGTACAGATCGTACCAAAGTTCAATATCAAGCTGCAGTAAAGCTCCATGGGGTCTTTCCGTCTTGTCGCGGGTAACCTGCATCTTCACAGGTATTAAAATTTCACCGGATCTCTCGTTGAGACAGCGCCCAAGTCGTTACGCCATTCGTGCGGGTCAGAATTTACCTGACAAGGAATTTCGCTACCTTAGGACCGTTATAGTTACGGCCGCCGTTTACTGGGGCTTCGGTTCACAGCTTCGGGATTGCTCCCTAACCACTCCCCTTAACCTTCCAGCACCGGGCAGGCGTCAGCCCATATACTTCGCCTTACGGCTTCGCATAGACCTGTGTTTTTGCTAAACAGTCGCTTGGGCCTTTTCACTGCGACCCCCTCGAGCTATTCACTCTACCGGGGTACCCCTTCTCCCGAAGTTACGGGGTCATTTTGCCGAGTTCCTTAACGAGAGTTCTTCCGCGCGCCTTAGAATTCTCTTCTCACCCACCTGTGTCGGTTTACGGTACGGGCACCTTGACCTGACTAGAAGCTTTTCTTGGCAGTGTGAAATCATGACCTTCGGTACTTTAAGTTTCCCTCCCCATCACAGCCCAGCCTTATCGATGTGCGGATTTGCCTACACATCAGCCTCACTGCTTGGACGAGCATATCCATCGGCTCGCGTCACTATCCTACTGCGTCACTCCATCGTTCATAACGGTTTTTGGTGGTACAGGAATTTGAACCTGTTGTCCATTCGACTACGCCTTTCGGCCTCGCCTTAGGTCCCGACTTACCCTGAGCGGACGAACCTTCCTCAGGAACCCTTAGGTTTTCGGCGGACAAGATTCTCACTTGTCTTTTCGTTACTCATACCGGCATTCTCACTTGTGTACGCTCCAGCTGTCCTCACGATCAACCTTCACTGCTGTACACAACGCTCCCCTACCCAAACAGAAATTCATCTGTTGTCATAGCTTCGGTGGTGTGTTTAGCCCCGTTACATTTTCGGCGCAGAGTCACTCGACCAGTGAGCTATTACGCACTCTTTAAATGATGGCTGCTTCTAAGCCAACATCCTGGTTGTCTTTGCAACTCCACATCCTTTCCCACTTAACACACACTTGGGGACCTTAGCTGATGATCTGGGCTGTTTCCCTCTTGACAATGGATCTTAGCACTCACTGTCTGACTCCTGGATATAAGTATGTGGCATTCAGAGTTTGACTGAACTTGGTAACCCTTGGGGGGCCCCGCATCCAATCAGTGCTTTACCTCCACTACTCTCTTTCCAAGGCTAGCCCTAAAGCTATTTCGGGGAGAACCAGCTATCTCCGAGTTCGATTGGAATTTCTCCGCTACCCCCACCTCATCCCCGCATTTTTCAACATGCGTGGGTTCGGGCCTCCAGTGCGTGTTACCGCACCTTCACCCTGGACAGGGGTAGATCACACGGTTTCGGGTCTACGTCTACATACTAAAATTCGCCCTATTCAGACTCGCTTTCGCTGCGGCTCCGGCTTATCACCTTAACCTCGCATGCAAACGTAACTCGCCGGTTCATTCTACAAAAGGCACGCCATCATCCCTTAACGGACTCTGACTTTTTGTAAGCGCACGGTTTCAGGTTCTTTTTCACTCCCCTTCCGGGGTGCTTTTCACCTTTCCCTCACGGTACTGCTTCACTATCGGTCGCTAGGGAGTATTTAGCCTTGGCAGATGGTCCTGCCAGATTCCGACGGGGTTTCACGTGTCCCGCCGTACTCAGGATCCGTCTAGGAATTTCGCTCGCTTTTGGCTACAGGGCTGTTACCTTTTATCGCAGACCTTTCCAGATCTCTTCGCCTAGCAAGCTATTTCCATGTTGACGTC
>NZ_CP197466.1:22500-235000 GCF_052180255.1 Paenibacillus sp. KN14-4R | reverse complement strand
AAAAAGCGAGAATGCTGCCAGTGATAGGCGACTCTCGCTCTTTCGTATTTACTCTAAGCTTCACCCAGTAACTTCAATATTTCTTCTTCACTATCAATAACCGCGATACCGAGATCGCGTGCTTTCGTTAGTTTGGAACCTGCACTTTCGCCGGCAATGACGATATCGGTCTTTTTGGAAACTGAACCTGTGACCTTAGCACCTAGTGCTTCAAGTCTGCGCCCAGCTTCATCCCGACTAAAGGACTCAAATGATCCAGTTATAACGATAGTCTTCCCATAGAAAGGGTGCTCGGTATCTGCTGCTTGCTGTTCGGATACTTCTGGCATCGTCGGCGTTACGCCTGCTGCGAGAAGACGGTTCACGCTGTTCAGCATCGTTTCATCACGGAAGAAAGAGTAGATCGAATCCGCAACAATCGCTCCTACGTCATGCAGTGACATGAGTTCCTCTTGGGAAGCCGCCATGAGTGCTTCTAATGAACGGAAGTGATCCGCGAGCACTTTGGTCGTAGTCTTGCCTGTATTCGGAATACCAAGTGCAAACAAGAAGGAGGACAAATCTCGGGTTTTGGATTTTTCTAGAGCATCTAATAGGTTAGATGCTTTCTTCGCACCGAAGCGTGTCAAACCCAGTAATTGATCATTAGTTAATGTGTAAAGATCAGCAGGGTCGCGTACACCCAACTCTTGATGTAGTTGTTCGGCGGTCTTTTCGCTAAAAAATTCAATGTCCATGGCATCTCGTGAAGCAAAGTGGGTGATACGTCCAATCAGCTGTGGCGAACAGCCAAGACGATTCGGGCAGAACAAATGAGCGCCACGCTGCTCCAGCTCTGATCCACAGTCTGGGCATTGGGTTGGGAAAACGATCTCCTCGCCATCCGCTTCGTCGGTTACTTTGCCAAGGATTTCAGGAATCACATCATTCGAACGACGAATGAAAACGGATGATCCCAATGCAAACCTCAGGTTCTTACGTTCGATGTCACCAATGTTATTCAGTGTACAGTTCTGAACGGTAACGCCTGCAAGCTCAACAGCTTCAACCTTTGCAATAGGCGTCACCTTTCCTGTACGACCAACGTTCCACGAAACAGATTCCAAGATGGTCGTCGCTTCTTCGGCTTCGAATTTGAAGGCAACCGCCCAACGTGGGAATTTCTCTGTATATCCAAGCACCTCACGCGTACGCATGTCAGTTAGCTTCACAACACCCCCGTCAATAAGGAAGTCAAAGCTGTTACGCTTCTCAGCAATTTTGTTCAATTCCGTGGTAACAGCTTCAATAGAGTCGACGTAGTGGACGTAAGGGCTGACTTTAAAACGATTGTCGGCTAAGAACTGCACCATCTCTTGATGGTTCGTAAAAGGTGTGCCATCGGTAAAGCCAACATTATAGAAATACGCGTTCAATTTACGTGAGGCCGTGACCTTCGGATTAAGGTTGCGGAGTGCACCGGCTGCAGCATTACGCGCATTTTTGAGCGGTTCGGCCGCTGTCTCATTATATTGGGCAAGTGTGGACAAGTTCATGATACCCTCGCCCTGCACTTCAATTGTACCGCTCTTATATGGAATCTCGAGAGGAATGGACTTGATCGTCTGCACTTGTGCTAGGATGCCTTCGCCCACTTCGCCATTTCCACGAGTCGCAGCTTGAACAAGCGTACCGTTCGTGTAAGTCAGGTTCAGTGTTAAGCCATCAAACTTCAGCTCCACGACAAAAGAAGGCTCTGGTAGTGGATTCTCTGGATTACGTGTATTGAAGTCATTTATGAGCTTGCGGACACGCGTGTACCAGGCCTCAAGATCGGTTTCATTCTGAGCTTTGTCTAGACTCCACAGACGCGCTTGATGACGATGCGGCGTAAAACCACTGAGAACATCCCCACCGATGCGTGCTGTTGGAGAGTTCGGAAGTACGATGCCGCTCTCTTGCTCTAGCTGAACCAGCTGGTCATAAAGCCGATCATACTCCCCATCGGCAAGCTCTGGACGATCAAGCGTGTAGTATAAATAGTTGTGATGATTAATGGTATCGATCAGCGTGCTCATTTGTTGTTGAACATCAGACATAAGCAGGATCCTCCTCTCGATTATTCGGTTACTTTGGTAATTGGGGCGAATTTGGCAAGCAGACGCTTAACGCCAACGGGCGCCGGGAACGCGATCTGCACTTCGGTATCGTCGCCTGTTCCTTTGACGGATACGACGACGCCAGTGCCCCACTTGCCGTGGGCTACTTTGTCGCCCACGGCGTAGTCGAGCACGGTATTAACCGTGCTCACAGGTTTAGCGACCACACGGGAGGTCGCGGTTGATCCGCCGCTTGTTCCGGCGGATCCTGGTGCGGCCGCGGACCATGTGGCGCGGCCTTCTCCGCGCGCGGCCATGCCGCCGCGCGGTGCGGGCGACCAGCCCGTGCTGGAGGAGCCCGAGCGACCACCAGTTGATGCGGCGCCTGCCGCTTCTACGAGATCCGCTGGGATCTCGGCAAGGAAGCGAGACGGCGCGTTGGCGCTAGTCCGGCCGTACAACATGCGCATTCTGGCGCATGTGAGATGCAGCTCCGCCTCGGCACGGGTAATGCCTACGTATGCGAGGCGGCGCTCTTCTTCAAGCTCATCGGACTCTAGTAAGGAGCGTGAGCTTGGGAAGATGTTTTCTTCCATCCCTGCAATAAACACAACAGGGAATTCCAATCCTTTTGCCGCGTGCATGGTCATTAAGACGACTGAATCTTGCGGCCCTTCTTCTTTATCCATGACATCGATATCTGCGATAAGTGCAAGATCTGTCAGGAAGGAAACGAGGGATTTATCCTCGTTGCGCTTTTCAAAATCCATGGTCACGGACAGGAACTCTTCAATATTTTCCAAACGAGCTTTGGATTCCAATGTATTCTCACGCTTAAGTTCTTCCCGATATTGGGTAAGCTCAAGCATCTTCTCCGTTAATTCCGTAACAGTAAGATATTCAACCATATGATGTAAGGATAAAACAATTTCACGGAAGTCGCTTAGTGCATTGCGAGCACGTGATGTGATCTCGATCGATTCCACTTCATCCAGCATTGAAGAAAGGGAGATGCCTCTACGTGCAGCAGCTTCTGAAACCCGCTCCATCGACGTGTCACCAATGCCACGCTTGGGCACATTCACAATACGCAATAAAGAGATATCATCATTGGGATTGGATAGTAATCGTAAGTAAGCCAAGATGTCCTTGATCTCTTTACGATCATAGAACTTCACGCCGCCCACGATTTGATAAGGAATCTCGGATTTGATTAGAATTTCCTCAATTACCCGTGACTGTGCATTCGTACGATACAAAATGGCATGATCGGCATAGTTTTTTGCACGAGCACGATTACGACTAATCTCACTTGCAATATAGTAACCTTCCGCATGCTCCGAATCGGCTTGATATAATTTAATCTTCTCGCCGTCACCACGATCCGTCCAAAGCTTCTTTGGTTTGCGGCCTGTATTATTCGAAATAACTTCATTGGCTGCTTTCAATATGTTGCTGGTTGAGCGGTAGTTCTGCTCGAGCAAGATCGTCTGCGCCTCTGGGTAATCTTCTTCAAAATTAAGGATATTGGTAATATCTGCACCCCGCCAGCGATAGATGGATTGATCACTATCCCCTACGACGCAAATCCGGTGATGCTTGTCAGCGAGCATACGGCACAGCATGTACTGAGCACGGTTCGTATCTTGATACTCGTCCACGTGAATGTATTGAAATTTATTTTGATAAAAATCGAGGACTTCTGGTACTTCTTTAAAGAGTTCAATTGTTTTCATAATCAAATCATCGAAATCAAGGGCGTTGTTGCTCTTCAGCTTCTTCTGATAAGAAGTGTATATTTTGCCAACCAATCCTTGAAAATAATCCCCGATCTTGCTTTCATAACGGTCAGGTGTAATAAGTTCATTCTTCGCTGTTGAAATTTCGGCTTGAACCGCCTTCGGTTCAAACTTTTTCACATCGATATTCTGTTCTTTCATGATGCCTCTAATGGTAGAAAGCTGATCGGAAGAGTCTAGAATGGTGAAATTTGAAGAATAACCGATGCGATCAATATCTCGGCGTAATATACGCACACACATCGAGTGGAACGTAGATACCCAAATATCGTTGCCTGCCACTCCAATCAATTTATCAACCCGATCCTTCATCTCACGAGCTGCCTTGTTCGTAAAGGTAATTGCAAGTATGCTCCAAGGTGCTACTTTACGTTCAGCAATCAAATACGCAATTCGATGCGTAAGTACGCGCGTCTTTCCACTTCCCGCTCCAGCCATAATGAGCAGAGGTCCACTCACAGCTTCAACGGCTTGACGCTGTGGAGGATTAAGCCTGGATATCGCTTCTACTATATTCGTCTGTTGATTCCACATTTCGTAAGTAACCTCCTTACCCTTGATGACAACCTGCAACGGTTGCCAATGCCTGATCTAAATTTTCATATATGATATTGCCTACTACAATCGTATCTGCTGCCGCTGCAGCTAGCTTCGCTTTTTCAAAAGAATCGATACCGCCACCGTACAAGAGCTGTGACTGACGAAGCGTACTTTTTACCTGACTGACTAATTCCATATCCCCAAAGGTTCCACTGTACTCGATATAGCAAATCGGCATTCGAAACAATCGCTCGGCTGTCTTTGCGTATGCCACGACTTCACGTTCACCGATGTTGGTGTTGGCAGAAGTTACTTTAGCAACTGTGGAATGCTCATTCAAAATGATATAACCTTCAGGCAGAATCTCATCCCAATCTATTATTGAACCAAATTCTGCGATGGCCTCCATCTGCTGACCAACGATCCATTCCGGATCCCCTGCATTGAGCACAACAGGAATCATGTACATATCAAAACCGGGTACAATTGCATCGCGATGTGACACTTCAAGCACACAAGGCACCTCATATTGACGAATGCGCGCCAGTAAATCTACCGTGTTCTCATAGGTAACGCCTGACGATCCTCCTACCATTATCCCATCTGTCCCCGATACGCACAAGTGTTCTAATTGATCATCGGTCAATTGTTTATCCGGGTCTAATTTAAACACGTGTCTCCATGATTTTGTATCTATAATCAACGGGTTCCCTCCACCTCAAAATCATCCCAAACTGAACTATTCACCTCAGTCTATTCTACCCATGTACACCTGTCAAATCTGTCGATTACCGCGTGAAAACTAGAGATTATCTATATGCATTGTGAAAAAAATACACTGCCCCTCATCGGTCAGTGTATCTCTATTCATCGTAATTTTCTTTTTTATCATCTAAATCAAAAGCTTACTCAGAAAGATCATGGATACGTTTCGCACCCGTATGTATTGTTGCAGGCAAAGGTCTCTCCTCATTCGGAATATTCAGCAGACTTGATGTATACTTTAATGTGACGTACATACCGGAGAGAATAGCATATATATCACTGAAATGACGTCTATTTGCTTTCATTGTTTCTATCATATGTATAAATTGCTCAATGCTATGAGGCTCCAGGTTAGACCCCTGTCTCATGAAGAGTGTAAATCGGTCAATCATCGGTGCTAATCTCTCAAATGAGGAATGGATGTCAGTGAACTCAGGAAGCATCTGTTCAAGTTCTTGCAGCAGTAATTGTTGATTATGTTTTTCTGCGGGGTCTGGCATTCGGAAACGCTCCTTTCAATGGAAAGTCCATTCTAGTTAGTTACGTAATGATTGGATACCGGATTCACAGCTAGCCGTACTACTTTCTTGTCCTGTCATTATAATCAATTTCATCTCATTTCGTTAGAGTCGGCAGTCCTGTATAGGTATGCACAACCTCCCATTTCGCACCTTTAACTCCTTCTCTATCCAGTTTCTCCTCTCACCATACCACATTGACAAAGATTGTAAAATATTTGTTAATAAAAAAAGCCCTTTTCCATTTTATTGGAAGGACTTTTACATTAACAAAACCTATCTTTGCTTGCTACTCTTTGATTTCAACTTCCAGTTCTTTGGTAATTCCTAGCGGTGTGTGATCATTCTGCTGGAGACTAAGAACAATTTTATGCTTACCTGCTTTTAAATTTTCTAAACGAATCGTCTTTTCTTCCCCTAATTTCGCTTTCTCCATGTTATCTACGGTTACGTGCAAATGCCCTTCATTAGGGACTTTCGCTTTGTCCATATGCTCACCAGAAAGTTTGAAATTTTTAACCGTGTAGGTTAGGGTAGCGTTGCGTCCTTCTGGTTTGATCTGCGCTTCAATAGTTGGGGCTTCTGTCTTACCTTTCACATCTGATTTCAGATTAGGTGCAGTTGTATTTGTGTTCATCTGCATCCCTGACTCATGTTGATGGCTTGCAGTGCTGTCAGCCGACGAACAAGCTGTGCTAATTCCACTAAGTACTAGCAGTCCTGCTAGTCCAATAACTAATCTCTTTTTATTCATACTGTTACACACCTCTTATTCTAGATTGGACATCCCTGTAACTTGTATATGACGTCCAAGCCTTATACATGACTAAAGATTTGTGACAAAACAAATAACCTGCATCCACTTTTCAGGACACAGGTTACTTCTTGCACGCTTATTGTTTATTTCATGTCTTTCACTTGTTCAAATGCTTGTTGTACATCAGCAAGTGGTACTGCATAAGCCCATTGTCCGCCTTGCTTCACGATCCAGACTTTGTTACCGTCCAATTTTCCATGATAGATCATACTCCCCGTCTCACTCTCATGACTTGTTTTAATCTCTATTGTAAGATCAGGTGCTTTCATTGCGATATCTGTAGCAGGTTTCATCAGTTCCTCTGTCGCAAGAAATAAGACTTTGTCTAGGAGCATATTCGCCTTACTTCCATCCAATTCTTGATCTCCCAGTCTCCACTTGGCTGCAAGCGCTGTTTGATCCAAATCGGTCTTGGTCAATGCCCATTTATCTTGCTTCCAATGAAACTGAAGTGAAGACACCGTATCCGAATCAAAAGAAACTGGCGTACGAGCGATAAATTGGAGTGGTTCCTTCTGTAGAGCTTCTACAGCGGAAGCTCCTACCCGATATACCCTACGCGATTGATCGACTGCCGCATAATAATACCCGTTCACAGCTAGCTCATCACCTATTAACAAGAGCTGCTCGCTGCCATCCTTCAATTTAACCTCATACTCTCCGCTTGGTTTCTCTAGTCCATATTTGCCCAAGTCGGATGCATTCTCTTCCACAACCATATCCTGCGTAATACTGCTTAAGGCGTCCAACCAACTGCTTACCATGTTCTCGTTAACGGGGTAAGCTGCTGGCTTCTCCATTACCCAATTGTCATCTTGCCGATTGACATCTACTTCCTGCTCATTCCATTTCACCGTCAAATTCTTCACATCATCTCGATTAAAAGCAAAAAGCTTTTGCTGACTCTCTGCCGTTGCCTCATAGAAGTTGTGCCCTCCTGTATACCAGAAAAGTCCAATGCAAATGACGACCAATAGGAGGGTTGGAATGTATTTTTTCATCCTTTTCTACGCCTCCACCATATCCATCCGCCTGTCAGCAAGAATAACAACGGAATGATCACGATTGTACCCCAGAATATCGTCTTCGCTCCAGTTGGTGTCATAGTTGCTACCTCATAATTCGCTCCTTGGCGTGGACGAATGGTTACACCATCTTTCTTTTCTTGCAGCCATGACACAGCATTTAAAGCAAAATCTCGATTGCCCTGCTTATTGATTTCACCATCCATTAGTAATGTCGAACTGCCAAGGAAGATGGCCTTCGGCTTGCCTTCCTTATTTTCCACCACATAACCCAAGTTCATTGGGCCCTTAATATCTTTATCATCCTGCTTTGTCTTGGATTGTGACAATTGCGCGATATCCGTCTCACCGTACGCCTTATTTGTTGTTTTCAAAATTGGCGTCGCTGTCCATTTCTCATTCGCATCATCATGATTAAGTCCAATTGCAAGTGATAACAAAGTAATCAAATCATATTTTGCCAGCTGATCTGTGATGGTATGAGAGCCGTATTCTGGAATGATTGTGAGTGGATCAAATAACGTGCTCTGCTTCGACTCAACCGCTATTGCATGCTGATCTTTAATCCCGTAATCAGCCATAATACCATCAATATTTTTCCATGCTGTTGCCATGTCTTTGTTAAAACCCAGAGATAGATACAGCTTACCAGCACCGTTTAAGTAAGTTCGAAGCAGCTCCGTTTCCTTATCGCTCAAATCCTTGTTTGGGCCAACAACGAAGAGCATTTCGGCATCCTCTGGAATCGCGCCCTCACGAAGCAAATTTAGGTCCTTTACCACATAGTTCTCACCTTCAAGTGAGGAGCGAAGCGCACTCATCTGCGCAAGTGGTACTTCTTCATGACCTGATAAAAAATAGACCGTATGCTTCTCAGTCGAGGTTAAGCTTGTTAATGCCCCGGTTAATTTCTCTTCACCTGAAAATAAGTAGCCACCTGTGGCATTATCTGCCATGAACATTTCGTAGAAATGAACGACTTTCTTTTGCGTGCCACTTTCAAAAACAACCGTTCCATTCGCATCAACATCATACTGCTTGGCGATTGATGGTTCTTTCGTCATATCGTATTCTTCAACCTTAATATGAGAGGAACGCTTCTTATACTCTTGAAGCATATCCATCACCTCATGATTGAGCCCGACACCTGCATTCGTTAGCGCCACAATTCGCACATCCTGCTTAAGATCGCTTAAAGCAGTTTTCGTCTGATCCGATAACGTGAAACTTTTGTTCTTTGTTAAATCCCATTGAAATCCTTTCAAGGAACCTAACAACATCGTTACTGCGATAAAAATGCCGATGACGGCAACGGATAGGACAGCGGCATTCGTGCCGCGCAGCCATTGTTTCATCCTCATTACCTCCACCGCTTTCTTTGAAGAACTTGAACGCTAAGCACAAGGAATACAATCGTTAATCCGATATAAAAGAAAATATCAGCCCCATGCAAAATACCTTTTTGCAAATTAATCGACCGTCCACTTATTGAAAATTGAACAATTATATCTTTGAGCTTACCTGTAAAGCTATTCCCGATGGCATCCATCACCCAGAATAGAAGCAAGATTACAAGCCCAATGATCCCACCAACCATCTGATTACTCGATAAAGAGGAAGCGAACAGACCAATTGCCATCATCGCTGCCCCAAGTAAAAAGACACTCAAATAGGAAAGCCACAATATAGGTTGATCGAGTGTCCCATATGCCGCCATGATCAAGGCATAAATAAAGGAGAACACAACAAGCGCACCATTCATGACTAATGCCGCTAAATACTTCCCAAGTACAATCTCTGTCAAGCTCGCCGGGGATGTTAAAAGCAGCTCATCTGTGCCCTGTCTAAATTCATCTGCCATTAACCGCATAGTGAGTAATGGAATGATGAACAAATAAATAAAGGCGGTATTCGATACAATGTAGCGCACATCAACAAGACTAGGCTGCATGCCTACAAAATTCATATAAAACATAACCCCAGACAAAAGTGCATAGAAGGCGAATGCAACATACGCCATAGGGGAATAAAAAAAGGTTTGTAATTCCTTACGGCAAATGGCCCAAGTCTTACGCATGCTTGTCCACCTCCTCTTCTTGCTGAAGAGCTGGATCACAATTTTCTTTTGTCACACTCAAATCGGCAGACGCTTGATCCAATCCATCATCCTCACGCGTAAGCTGCAAGAAGATTTCTTCAAGGGACAAGCTTTCACGCTTCATTTCCAAAATCGGATATCCTCCTTGTGCAAATCGATAAAATAAAGGCTCACGAATATCCGTTCCATCCTGTGATGCAAGGCGCAGCCTCACCGTATCCTCGCCATCTTGACGGATGGGTTCTGTGAGATAACCAATATCGCTGATCGCTTGTTCCACTTCGATTAGAGGTCCTTTGACCTGCATGGACACTTCAAACTTTTCGCCCATCTTCTGACCTAATTCTTCCGGCTTACCATCTAACACCATGCTGCCGTTATTAATGATAAGCACCCGATTACAGATCGCAGTTACTTCCGGTAAAATATGTGTGGAGAGAAGTACGGTATGGTTCTCCCCGAGCTCACGTATCAATTGACGAATTTCAATAATTTGCTTTGGATCAAGTCCTGAAGTCGGTTCATCTAACACGAGTAAATCCGGTTGATGCACAATGGCTTGGGCAAGCCCAAGACGCTGCTTGTATCCTTTTGAAAGAGAACGAATAACTTGTCTCTCACGACCTTGAAGACCAAGCCTGTCCACAACATCACCTATGCGTTCCTTCTGCGCCCGATACGGTACATCCCGCAGATCGGCTACAAATTTTAAGTAAGAATAAACCGTCATTTCTGGATAAAGCGGTGGTGTTTCAGGCAAGTAACCAATTTTACGTCGTACTTGCTTCGGCTGATCATGCATCGACACACCATCAATGCGTATGCTGCCTGACGTTGGATTCAAATACCCAGTGATCATCCGCATCGTTGTCGTCTTTCCAGCACCATTGGGCCCTAGAAAACCGACAATTTCACCTCTCTGCATGCCAAAATCGACACCCATGACCCCTCGGTCGTTCTCGTACCGTTTGCTGATCCCTTTAACTTCGAGCACACGGTTCCCCCCATTTCACACGATAATACTAATCAATATACCGTCCGTTCAATAAGAACACATTAAGCAAGGCTGAAACCTAGATTAAAAAAATGTGTCTAAAATGTGAACTGATTTCTAGCTTCATGAGAATTGTTTTTTTATTTCAGAAAACTGTTTAAGGTGATTGGCTGTCTAATAGACAGAAACGAACACTATTTATAAAAAAGGAATGAGATCCAAGGAGGTCGCCCAGTGGATGAACCAACAATAGCTGTTGTCGAACGAGCGTGCAGAAGGGATGATCTGGCATTCGCCGAGCTGATGGACAGTGTCAAAATGATGCTATACCGCATCGCTTATGTTCATTTAAAGAACGAGCATGACGCACTAGAGGTATTACAAGAGACGACTTACCGTGCTTATAAAGGGATTCGCAAGCTGCGAGAACCTCAGATGTTCCGAACATGGGTCACGCGTATCCTGCTTAATGTCTGCATGGATGAACTCAATCGTCGCAATCGTTCTTCTCTAAGTCAGCCTTTTCTTCAAGAAAATCTTTCAGTTGCAGCAAGCCTACAATTCGATCCACATCACACCATTGACTTACATATTGCAATTGATCGCCTAATTCCGCAATCGAAGCAGATTATTATTCTTAAATACTTAGAAGATTTGACAATTACTCAAATAGCGAAATTACTCGATTGTCCAGAAGGAACGATCAAAACTCATTTACACAAGGCACTAGTCGAACTACGCTCAATTATGGGAAAAGAGGGTGAATCCAATGTGTGAAACGCAGCAAGAACATGAGGTTTTTCGAGAAATTCGAAGTCAGTACAACCAGATTCCGATGCCGCCTGCTCTTGATCTTCATATTGAATTAGGGGTGAAACAAGCAAAAAAGCAACGAAAACTTTTCCATGCTCGGTTGTGGTCGGCCGCAGCTTGTACTCTGCTCGTTATTACATTTGTTACAACCGTGCGGATATCGTCTTCTTTCGCCGCATGGGTGACACAAATTCCTGGATTGGATGCAATTGTAAAAATGATCAACGGTGATAGAGGCTTAAGTCTCGCATTGGAAAATGATTTTATGCAGCCTATTGGATTGTCTGATGAACATGATGGGGTCAAAGTTACAGTGGACGGCATTATTGTGGATGAAGTACGTATGAATGTGTTCTATTCTGTAACTTTTCCAGAGGAAAGAATTAATGCCAATTTCCCCAATTGGCCGAATATAGCTTTTGAAGGTGATCCAAATAATCAGCCCGTAATGTTTAACTTCGGTGAATATAAAATAGATAAAGAAAATAGGAAGCAATTCCACAGCATACTCCAATTGGAATATAGCAAAAGCCCTGTGCCTTTCCCTAATCAAGTTGTATTTCATTTACCATTTAAGGATCGAGGCACCGAATGGACTATTCCATTTACGATCGACTCGTCCAAGTTCCTGGGATTAAAACATACATTTCCGATCCACCAAGCGATTTCTATAGATGATCAGAAGTTCACAATTGAAGAGGCAACGATGTATCCAACACGTCTGAAACTCGACATCAGTTGTGATCCTAACAATACGAAGCAAATCTTTGATCTACGCGATTTACGGATCGTAAATGAAAATGGTGAAGCGTTAAAAAATACAGGATCCATTGGTTATGGTGATCAAAAAACGTATCTTTTTGAGAGCAACTATTTCACCATGCCCAAACAATTATTTATAGAAGGGAGCTTAACTGCTGCGCTTGACCGCAATCAATTGGACCTTGTCATTGATCCGATCAAAAAGGAAATCATTAAACGTCCAGATGATCGCATTCGACTGCAGAAGTTCGTCCCTAATGGCGACAAGATTGATGTAGAGCTCGCCTTATCAAATATCAATGCAAAGCAAACAAATGTATTTCATGTGACTTCAGGCGGATTCGTTGAAACAACTGGTCAAAAAACAGAGATTGGATCTAAGAGTGCATACTCGGAGGGTAGTCACTCAAATGAGAAAATAATCAATGAATTCCAGATCCCTAATCGAGACTATAATGGCCCATTAACATTCAGAATTGAGTATTATCCTAAGTTCATCGAACAACCTTTCCGTGTGCAAATTAAATGAAGTGAATATTTTGAATAAAATGTATATAAATAGCACGGGTGTCTCATTTTAATAAATAGTGTATACTAATGAACGATTTGCATAAAAGGAGAGACATCAATGAACAAACAGACAAAAAAATGGATGGGACGTACAGGTATTGCAATGTTAATCTGCTCCGTCATTCTTACAGGCTGCGGCGGCAAAAAGAGTACAGAAACGTCACCCGCACCAGCAACTGGGGCTCCGAAGTCCGAAGCTAAAGTAGGTATGGTAACCAATGTCGGTGGCGTAAACGACAAATCTTTTAACCAAAGTGCATGGGCAGGCCTAACGACTCTTCAAAAAGAAACTGGAGCTTCTATTAAATACTTGGAGAGTAAGAGCAATGCAGACTACATTCCGAACTTAAGCCAGTTCGTAAAGGGTAAATACGATTTGACTTGGGGCATTGGACAAGCTCTAAGTGATGCGGTAAAAGAGACTGCACAGAAAAATCCAGATGCAAAGCTTGCGATGATCGATAACATCGTCGACTTGCCGAACGTTGAATCCGTTCTTTTTGCTGAACATGAAGGTTCATTCCTTGCTGGGGTTGTGGCAGGATCAATGACCAAGACGAATAAAGTGGGATTTATCGGTGGAATTGAGCTTCCTGTGATTAAGCGTTTCGAAGCCGGCTTTAAAGCTGGGGTTGCGGCTGCAAATCCAGAAGCAAAAATTACCACGAACTATACAGGTGCATTCGATAAACCAGACTTCGGTAAAGCAGCAGCGGCGAGCATGTACAATAGCGGCGTCGATATTATTTTCCACGCATCAAGCGAAACAGGTAACGGCATATTTAACGAAGCGAAAAACCGTATGAAGCAAGGTAAAACAGCATGGGTAATCGGTGTGGATATGGACCAATCCTTGGAGTTTGGTGATGATGTAACCTTAACTTCCATGGTGAAACGTGTAGACGATGCTGTTCTTCGCATTTCTAAAAATGTGATGGATGGTAAATTCCAAGGCGGAAAAGTAACAACACTCGGTCTGAAAGAAAACGGTGTTGGATTAGCTGAAACTTCCTCGAAGAACGTTCCTGCAGATGTCTTGAAAAAAGTAGAAGAATTCAAAGCTAAAATTATTAGTGGCGAAATTAAAGTTCCGACTTCCTAAGCCATTTTTGCACAAAAATAAGCCACCGTTGTACGCATCATGCGGCACAACGGTGGCCTTTTGTTGTAATTGGAGTCAGTTATACAAAAACTGATGCAATACCGTTTCAAGCCCGCCACTATACGTTTTCTTTGTAAAAGTAACGCGAACGTCATCTTTTCCTGCGATGATGAATTCAACCTCATTTAGGGAGCCTTCTACGACACGATACCGAAGGATTTGATCTTTTTCGATGAATTTCCCATTGATTTTCAGACCCGATTCACCTAGATAGGCTCTCGAGATATACTCTAACGCAGCTGTTATGAGTAAAAAGAGCATGAAAGAATATTGCCAGCCGTATTCAAAAATAGTAAAAAAGGTAACGAAATTTAGAAAAGAAATGATGACATCATACACGCCTTTTCTATATCCTTTCAGCAAAATATCTCCGACTTCTTTCTTGGCTTGATACGATTGGAAACATCTAAATAGCAGTATCACTGGACATGCAATTCCTATAAATATGAGAAGAGACATTATCATTCCTCATTTCCTAAACAACTAAACAAGATGAGATGCATGGGATAAATTCAAATATTTAACTTCCTGCAGTAGACGTGTCTCCATGCAAAAACTGATTTAACACCGTTTCGAGCCCGCTACTACTGGTTTTCTTCGTAAACTTTACCCGAAAATCGTCCTTCCCTCGTACTTGGAATTCGACCTCATTAACAGTACCTTCTATAATCCGATAATGAAGGATTTGATCTTTCGCAATAAACCTTCCATTAATTTTCAGTCCCGATTCTCCAAGATATACACCAGATATATATCCGGCCGCAATCATAATTAGACACCCGATTATAAGGTAACTCCATTCTCTCTCCGTAGACATGACCCAGATTAGAGGAAATGGATATATACCCAAAAAATAATATCCTCCATTACTACTTCCGCTTAATAAAATTTCTCCTGCCTTCTTCTTTCCTTGGTAAGCTTGGTAGCTTCGATACAGTAGAAATATGAATAATGCAAGGGCCATATAGGAGACCGTGGACATCGGAATTCCTCATTTCATAAAAAATGACAGGGAGTATAATACATCAAATTATATCATATTTTTCCATTTTAATAATAAAAAAGACCGTTCGATATCGAACGATCTTCAAGAAATTTTACTTGGAATGCTGTATAATCGGAAACCGTCTACTCGTACTCAATCAACATTGCATGCTGCGAAGCCGTATGCAAATCCCGCCAGATTCGGTTAATCAAGGTATCCTCCATTACCGCATGAATGCCTAAGTATGCAAAAATCGCCTCTGCACTTTGAACAGCCACTCTAACGACTCGCTTACATACCTTACTCACTTGCTCACAATACTCATCCGTCAGCGGCTCTCCGCTCACATGCTTATTCCATGAATCCTCAATATGCGAGTAGAAATCAGCAATTGCACTTGATAGCTTCTGCTCGACTTGATCGATCTGACCCATGACAAATGCATAACGGTTCGTATGTGCCCATTTATCCTCATGACGGCTTACGATTATTCGCGCTTCCTCAAGGAAATGTCTGCCAAGACCGATCGACACAGCGGCAAACGATCCTTCCGCGAACTGTTTGAATGGATATTGGAAAATCGACTCCTCATAATAAGGCTTGCTCATAATATCAAATGTCATATTTTCCGGTACAAAAGCATCCACAACTTCTATAGAATGACTGGATGTCGCACGAAGACCAAACGCCCGCCAGTCCGGTATAATCTTCACTTGATCAGGTAGGAACGTAAATGATCGCATGACCGGAGGTTCCACGGGATCAACGCTTGTCATCCAACTATTTGCTGTAAACAAAGTCGCATGTGTCGAGCCACTGCAAAATCTCCATTGGCCGTTCACGATGTAACCGCCATTGACCTTTATAGCCGTCCCAGATGGATGACCACTTCCAGCAACGACTGCTTCGGGACTTGAATATAACTGCCGAGATACATCTGGATTCATCGTTGCTGTGAAGAAGCCCCCACCTGCGCCGATTGTGATAAGCCAACCAAATGTACCATCAATCCATGATGCTTGCTCAAAAATACGAATGGCTTCTGGCATCGGTGTCATGGAGCCGCCCAAATCACGTGGAACAAACAGCTTAAACAGCCCCTGTTCATATATAACTTCCAAAACCTGCAGGGGCACAACACCCGTCTGGTCCATTTCTGATGAAAATGCTCGAATCGTACTCACGTCTTGTCCACTAAAAATCGTCATATCTACGCCTCCGAAATGCTTTTTAAATGCAGTTTCAAGTGATAGTTTAGGATTTCAGACGGAATCTACCGATCTCCTTCTCTAAATGAGACACCATTTCACGCAACAGTGTAGCCGAACTCGATATCTCTTCCATCATTGCCATCTGTTCCTCGGATGAAGCAGCAACGCTTTGTGAATTCATCGATGCACCACGAGCAATGGTCGACAATTCATCAAGGGAGGCTGCAACTTGCTCACTTCCTGCCGACATTTGTTCAGCCGCCGCAGACACTTCCTGGACCTGCTCATGAACACTGTGAAGAGATATAACGATATCGTCGAATGTTTTACCCGCCATGTTGACTGCTTCCTTCCCGGTTGTCACTTGCTCCATGCTCGCCTCCATCGCAGTTGATACCCGCTTCACATCACCAACAATAGAACCTAACAGATCCCCAATTTTCTCAGAGGAATCACGAGACAGCTCAGCTAGCTTCCGCACCTCATTCGCTACTACCGCAAATCCACGACCATGTTCCCCAACTCGCGATGCTTCAATTGCTGCGTTAAGTGCAAGAAGATTCGTCTGTTTGGATATATCTGAAATAATCGTTACGATACTTCCAATCTCTAAAGAACGACGATTTAAATCTTCCAAGATTCCTACCGATTCAGATACGGTGGAATGAATGAGCTCCATCTGAGACACCGAATGAATGATCACTTGATTACCACGTACTGCATCATCAGATACTTCCTTCGCATAGTCAGACAAGCGAGAAGAGGATTCGGCTATGCGCTGTGTTCCTAGTGCCATTTCTGACATAGCGATCTTGCTTTCCTCCGAGGCTTGCATCTGCATCTCTGATCCTGAAGCCACCTCTTGAATAGCCGATGCAATTTCGGTTGTCGCTTTTGTCGTTTGCTCCGAACTCATGAGAAGTGCATCCGAAGAAGTCGTGACTTGCTCAGAAGTTGTCTTCACATTCTGAACAAGACGACGGATACTTTCCATCATGCCGTTAAAATTACCCGCTAATCTACCTACTTCATCCTGACTCTTAATTGGAATATGTACCGAAAGATCACCTTCCGCAGCTAACATCGTAAGATCAGAAAGTTGACCAATTGGTCGGAGGATTTTACGCAGCAGTACGATCGTAACCCCGACAAATGCAGCAACAAGCGCCAGTCCCGTTAATGCCAAATTAAGCAATAAATCCCTCTGTTTGGTGTCAATGTCCGTATAATTGAAATCAACGCCGAAAATCGCTACTTTTTCACCTTTATCATTCTTAAGTTCACTTAGTACACTAATCCATTTCCCGTATTCATCTGTATAAGGCTTAGATAGGGCATACCCCTCTTTCGCCATATTATTAATTGCTTCCGCAAACACCCCTTCCTCCTCACTTACAGAGCCAGGTGACGTATTTGAATCATATAATTCCTTATTCGCTAGGATAAGTCTAACGCTCTTTTTATCCCCTTTTGATTCAACATCTGGCATATATAAATAACTGTTATGAATCTTTTCATTATTTTTCATACTATTTAATTGCGCCTGCAGCAGCTTAACATTTGGATCAGTTTGAAGACTATTGGTCGTACCCGCAATCAAAAGTTTCTTCACATTTTCAATCACAACAGACTCTTCCACCAATAAGTTATGCAACGTCCATTCCATATCCAACATTTGATCTCTCTTCTCTTCAATCGAACGATAATAGGATATTGTGGTTAATGCAGATCCAAGTAACAAAAACAATAAACAAATCACAATGATTGCCTTTAAAACTAAACTTCTCTTTTTCATAATTTCCCCTCATTCGTAAAAATTGTGTAAGATCTTTTAGTATGTGTTTTCAGTTTATTGCCTGAAACTTATGTACTATTTCGGTATTCCCCTTAAGAAAGTTTAGCTAGTTACGTTTGATTTGCTAAATATTATTTTCCAATCGGGTAGGAGAGGGTGTTGTTTCCGAGGGCTTTGGAGAGGACTGGGATTCGAGTTTCATTTCCCATCCCTTGATGTAAGCTCCTTTACTCTAGCTTTCATCTTTGCGATGGACTTCGGGTGAATTCTGATCCTTGTTTTCCCCTTCCATTTGTAAAAGGAGAATCCAACTATGGACACCCTTGCTATTGGCTAGTGGTTGGTAACTACAAACCCCTACAGTGGACTTTCACCACCTAGTTAATCGCCATGCGTGGCACACTAAAAAAAGACCGTTCGATATCGAACGATCTTCAAGAAATTCTACTTGGAATGCTGCATAACCGGAAAATGTCATTGATGCCTCCGTACGAATTAGCGGCTCATCTCCGATGTATGCCGTGTTATTCACTTCCTATAACTTATCATACACCTGTTAGCCTACTAAAATCGATGCTTAAGAAATCAACTTATGATTCGAGTCGGAATCTACCGATCTCCTTCTCTAAATGAGACACCATTTCACGTAGCAGTGTTGCCGAACTCGATATCTCTTCCATCATTGCCATCTGTTCCTCGGAGGAAGCAGCAACGCTTTGTGAATTCATCGATGCACCACGAGCAATGGTCGACAATTCATCAAGGGAGGCTGCAACTTGCTCACTTCCTGCCGACATTTGTTCAGCAGCCGCAGACACTTCCTGCACCTGCTCATGAACACTGTGAAGAGATATAACGATATCGTCGAAAGTTTTACCCGCCATGTTAACTGCTTTCTTCCCAGTTGTCACTTGCTCCATACTCGCTTCCATCGCAGTCGATACCCGCTTCACATCACCAACAATAGAACCTAACAGATCCCCAATTTTCTCAGAGGAATCACGAGATAGCTCAGCTAGCTTCCGCACCTCATTCGCAACTACTGCAAATCCACGACCATGTTCTCCAACTCGCGATGCTTCAATTGCTGCGTTAAGTGCAAGCAGATTCGTCTGTTTGGATATATCTGAAATAATCGTTACGATACTTCCAATCTCTAAAGAACGACGATTTAAATCTTCCAAGATTCCTACCGATTCAGATACTGAGGAGTGAATGAGCTCCATCTGCGACACCGAATGAATAATCACTTGATTACCACGTACTGCATCATCAGATACTTCCTTCGCATAGTCAGACAAGCGAGAGGAGGATTCGGCTATGCGTTGTGTACCGAGTGCCATTTCTGACATAGCGATCTTGCTTTCCTCCGAGGCTTGCATCTGCATCTCTGATCCTGAAGCCACCTCTTGAATAGCCGATGCAATTTCGGTTGTCGCTTTTGTCGTTTGCTCCGAGCTCATGAGAAGCGCATCCGAAGAAGTCGTGACTTGCTCAGAAGTTGTCTTCACATTCTGAACAAGACGACGGATACTTTCCATCATGGCGTTAAAATTACCCGCTAATCTACCTACTTCATCCTGACTCTTAATCGGGATATGTACCGAAAGATCACCTTCCGCAGCTAACATCGTAAGATCAGAAAGCTTACCAATTGGGCGAAGGATTTTGCGTAACAGTACGATCGTCACCCCGACAAATGCAGCAACAAGCGCCAGTCCCGTTAATGCCAAATTAAGCAATAAATCCCTCTGTTTGATCTCAATTTCCGTATAATTGAAATCAATGCCGAAAATCGCTACTTTTTCCCCCTTATCATTCTTAATTTCACTTAGTACACTAACCCATTTCCCGTCTTCATCTGTATAAGGCTTAGATAGGGCATACCCTTCCTTGCCCATACGATCAATTGCTTCCGCAAACACCCCTTCCTCCTCACTTACAGAGCCAGGTGACGTATTTGAATTATATAATTCCTTATTCGCTAGAATAAGTCTGGTGCTCTTTTTATCCCCTTTTATCTCAACTTCAGGCATTAATAAATAACTATAATGAATCTGTTTATTATTTTTCATACTATCTAATTGCCCCTGCAGCAGCTTAACATTGGGATCAGCCTGCAGACTATTCGTTGTACCCGCTTTCAAAAGTTTCTTCACATTTTCAATCGTATCAGACTCGCTCGTCAATAAGTTATGCAAAGTCCATTCCATATCTAGCATTTGCTTCTCCTGCTCATCAATTGAACGATAATAAGATATTGTCGTCAATGCAGATTCAAGTAACAAAAACAATAAACACATCACAATGATTGCCTTTACAACTAAGCTTCTCTTTTTCATAGTTTCCCCTCATTCGTGAGTATTCTGTACGATCTCTTCGGTTGTGTTTTCATTTTATTGCCTGAAACTTATGTACTATGTCGGTATTCCCCTTAAGAAAGTTTAGCTAGTTACGTTTGATTTGCTAAATATTATTTTTTAAACAAAAAAGCCGCCTGGGAAGCCCAGACGACTCATTTACATCTTATTCCATTGTATCCACGCGGCCCCACTTCACAAGCTGTCCTCGCGTAACGCCCAACTGATTAGTCGCCTTCAGCGACTTCCATACCTGATTACCTGTAATTTCACCAGCAATAGCACGAACATATAGATCAAGTACTTCACTCACTTTATCAGGCGTCTCCTCCAAAAATTCAACACGGTAAGAAGATACACCAAGCTCCATGAAGTAGTTGATATATTCCGCTCCAGATTGATCTACCGCATTATAGACCGTATTACGACAGCCTTCATCCACACGAACCGGGTGAGACATTCCAATGCGATCCTGCAAGGAAACACGCTGCTCTTCACAAGGACGCCCACAGTTTGTATAATCGGTACCTTCACTTAGGAACGTACAATATACGCAGTGCTCGGTATGGAACATCGGCATATGTTGGTGGATAACGACTTCCGCCTTCGCTGTCTCACAGCGCTGCAGCAAGTACACCATCTGTTGAATGTTAAGGTCATAGGACGGTGTGAACTTGGATAAGCCCGTCTGCAAGAATAACGAAGCCGTCTTATGGTTTGCCACATTCAGCGAGAAGTCTCCGATTAGTTCTGGCATCTTCACTTCAGGGTGCTCCGCACTATATTTCATAAAGTAGTACAGTGCACCTGTATTACGAACAAGTACTGCATCCGGCTTTAACTTCAAAATGTTATTGAAATACCCTGTTTCACCAGGCATATGAATACGTGGTGTTGCAAGGGCAATTCGCTTACCAGCAGCACGTGCAGCTTCTACCGCAGCAGGGAACTGCTTAATAAATTCGAAGTCTGCATAAACCAGATCAATATCTGCAGCAAGCGCGGCATGCACCTGATCGATGTTACGGCATAATGCTGTTAGTTTTGCAGCCGCACGATTATGCAGCAAGTTCGGTTGTTGTTCGGACTTCGCCGCATCGGCGTATACTTGATAAGGTTCGCTTCCATGAGAGTTCTTCACATACTCACGCGGCACCTGGCGTGCGTCCTCGAGCATTTCCACCGCAGTACGGCGCAATGCATTCAGCTCGCGCATTGGAACAATTAGATCACCTTCTAGCTCAGCATCCAAGCTTTCCAATTCATACACCGTACCGCCAAGGCGGCCTAACTGTTCCATAAACAATTCATCATTCATTGGACGCTTCTGTGCTGCTTCTAACATGAGCTCTGAGTCCACACTTACCGTATAGCCTGTCTCTATATCTGTCCACCACGTTTGAAGCGGCTCGCCCAGCTTACCACGCACTTTGATATGCACAGGCGAAATGCGGAATGGGCCACCACGTTCGAACGTCGCACGCAGACGCTTATCTAAGGCAGGATCATTCGTTTTCCAAACTTTATCACCCACGTGCACACGGTTTAGATTCACATTGTTACGTCCTGGTACAAGCTCCACGACACCGTCTTGTGCTTCTTCTTCGAGCTTTATGCCGTTGCGACGTACATCGTACACCCGTCCGCCTTCTTCTTTTTTCGTCGGATCCCCGGCATCGAATACGATACCATCGCCACGCTTAAGTGGTGCTTCAAGCTCCAATACGACTGCATCGTTCAAAATTTTGCTGACACGACCGAGGTACACACCTCGGCTTTTTGGGAATGTCCCATCGACAAGCTGCTTGTTATTCGTTCCTGTCAAAAATCCGTTCGTAAATCCGCGTGAGAAACTCTGCTGAAGCTCACGAACGTCTTCCTTAGATGGTCTTTCATCCGATCCTTCAAAATATAAATCAATCGCTTTGCGATATTTGCTTACAACGTTCGCTACGTATTCAGGTGTTTTCATCCGACCTTCAATTTTGAAGGAAGTCACACCTGCTTCGATTAGCTCCGGTACAAGTCCAACTGCTGCTAAATCTTTCGGTGACAACAAATATGTCACATCACCCATCGGTTGATGCACGCCATCGACCATAAGATCATAAGGCAAACGACAAGCTTGGGCACACTCCCCACGGTTCGCCGATCTGCCGCCCCACATCTCTGAAGTTAAGCATTGTCCCGAATAGGAAACGCATAGTGCCCCATGAACGAATACTTCCATCGGCAGACGCGCTTGATCACCGATCGCCTTGATCTGTTTCAAGTTGTTCTCCCGACCCAAGACGACTCGTTCGATATCCCAAGGTTTTGTAAATTCAACAGCCTCGGGCGACGTAATCGTCATTTGTGTGGAGCCATGAATCGGGAAGTCCGGTGAAAGCTCACGAATCATTTTGACAACACCTAGATCTTGAACAATAACGGCATCCACGCCCGCATCGATACAAGCTTCGATTAACTCCTGTGCATCTCTAAGTTCATCCTCAAATACAAGAATGTTGAACGTTAGAAAGCCCTTAACCCCATATAGATGTAAGAACGCCATGATTTCCGGCAGCTCGTCCATCTTAAAATTATTCGCGCGTGCGCGAGCATTGAATTTCTCTACTCCAAAAAAGACTGCATTCGCGCCATTGGCGACAGCAGCTCGCATACAATCCCAATCACCTGCAGGTGCAAGTAATTCAATATCATGTTTATTTATGGTCATTGCTTCAGACATTTGTTTTCGTTTCCTTTCGTTAAACCTTACTTGGCTAAATCTAGTATGTCCATTTTTTGCGGACACGCGATCATTGTCGATAAACACGACCTTCTCATTCTATCACAGACCAAGCATCCATATATGAAAATATAATTGGATTTTGTTATACTTTTTGTGAAGTATTTCACGTATTTACAACCATTAAAACCTAGAAGGGAAGATTGTCCAATGAACCAAACATTTCGCGCACTTGTCGTTGATAAAAATGATTCCGATATTTCACTAAACTTGAAAGATCTCCCCCTATCCGACCTGCCTGAAGGAGACGTCACGATTCGCGTCTTCTATTCTAGCATTAACTATAAAGATGGCCTTGCCGGTATCGCAGATGGCGGCATTATCCGCTCGTATCCGATGATTCCCGGCATCGATCTTGCCGGTATCGTAATCGACTCACGGGATAATCGCTTCTGCGAAGGCGACCCTGTGCTCGTCACCGGGTACGGCCTCGGTGTCTCCCACTTCGGCGGCTATGCCGAAGTGGCGCGTGTACCCGCTGGGTGGGTCGTTCCCCTCCCCAGCGGTTTAACGCTGCAGGAGGCGATGGTGCTAGGCACGGCGGGCTTCACCGCCGCGCTCTCTGTGCATCGCCTCCTGCAGCACGGCATCGCCCCCGAGAATGGCCCCGTCCTTGTGACGGGTGCCACCGGGGGCGTAGGCTCCGTAGCCATTGCCCTGCTCGCAGGGCTCGGCTACGAAGTCGCTGCCGTCACCGGCAAAGCCGCCGGGACGGCCCATGATTACTTGCGCGAACTTGGCGCGCAAGCGGTTATCCCGCGCGAAGAAATCGCGCGGCCGATTCCTGGCGCCCTTGCGCGTGAGCGCTGGGCTGCCGCGGTCGATCCCGTTGGCGGTGAAATCCTCGCCAACGTACTAAAGACGACGCGCTATGGCGGCGCCGTCGCGGCAAGCGGGCTCGCTGGCGGCGCCTCGCTCGCCAGCCTTGGCGTATATCCTTTTATCCTAAGAGGGGTATCCTTGCTTGGCATCGATTCCGTTCAATGCCCTTATCCACTCCGAGCCGAAATTTGGAAACAACTAGCAAGTAATTGGAAGCCTCATACCGCTCTCAAAACAATCGCCAACGAAGTTGCACTTGATGAGCTTTCCGCCCTGCTTACTCGGGTACTTTCGGGTCAAAAAATTGGTAGAAATATAGTGCGAATCTGCGATTGATATGATAAAATTTACTCACCAAATATTCTAAAAAATGGGTCTGTTCGTACAATTCGTTATATCCTAGAAATCATGATGACTGGTTCATAGACTCCATGGAGTAGGGGAGATGAGAAACTTGCGTAAACTAGTAGTACCCTTGCTGCTAACCATGATCATCACAATCGGGGTTGCTTGCCAGACAAAACAAACGGTATCCTCACCACCGCCAGTAGATATTAATCCGTCTACCTTGGCTACAAATGTTTCATTTAGTGAAACCATTAAGCAGAAGAGAAACAAACCTTTACGTAAAGTCCATTATCGTAACCAGGCGATTGTCTTGATGTACCACGAAATCAAAGATTCCGGCCAACCATTTGCGTTGTCATCCGCCGATTTCGAAAGTCATCTAAAGATGCTTTACGAACAAGGATATAACATCATTCCAATTGAACAATTCGAGGATTTCATCACAAAGAAAAAACCGATTCCCGATAACGCTGTCGTTCTTACATTTGATGATGGGTATGAAGACTTTTATCAGAATGCCTATCCAATCTTGCAGAAATATAACACAACAGCGACCAATTTCGTTATTGTAAAGTCAACGGATATCTACAATCCTAAAATTATCCCCCATCTCACATGGAATCAAATTCGAGAAATGCGAAGTAGAGGATTGAGCTTCTACAGTCACACTTACGATCATCACCATAAAATCGACATCGACACGATCGGAACAAAGTTTGGTGCTCTTGCAAGTCCCGCATACAAACGTGATCTCAAACGGCTCGAGACAAGAGAAGAATATCGTTCACGTATTAAAGCCGATTTATCGAAAGCAGAAGAGCTTTTAGCCAAAGAAGTTGGAAATAAGCGATCCATTCTCGCTTTTCCCTATGGCGAATATAGTGAGGATACCATCTCAATCGGTAAGGAACTCGGAATTAAGCTATTTTGTACGGTTGACGAAGGTATTAATAAGACCGGATCTACACTAATCACACGTATTAATGCAGGTGTCCCACATTTATCAGCCAAACAATTGCAACTCAAAATGAAAAAGTATGACGATAAAACTTCAACCAGCACTTATAAATTTTCTCCCCTTGGCATTTAGCCACGGGGATTTTTCATTTTAGTCACAAAAAAACCCTTAGGAGAAGTTCCCAAGGGTTTTCGTATGTTACTTGCTTATTTATGTAGCTTACCAGCCTTTAATCATAATAACATCCATGAACCCGAATACTAGCAAGCTAACGAACGCAAAGCCGATTGCAAACTTGTTTTTCTTAGGTTCCATTACTAATCGAATAAAACCCAAAGCAATAAGCACTGTCAAAACAAGTACGAATGGATCAAAGTAGCTGAATGTACTTTTGACCGCCTCTTCTGCTGCTAAAAACATTGGTAATTCCTCCCCTTCATCAATGCAACCACATACTTTTCCAGCTTTTAACCCTATGTTATCTTGATATTTCCATGGATGCAATACATTTATACATGGTGTAACAAGTTTGTCACGATTATTCGCACTTTTCACACTAGATTTATAACTTTTTTTATATCCTTTCATTAAGAAATCCTTATGCCTATTTTTTGAAAAATCAATTTACGGAGGAATGAGCGGTATGTTAGTATGTGGGTAGCATATTCTTACTATTTCTATCGGAATTTATAAATTTGGTCATTGCTGGAGGAGGAATTACAGATGGGTGAAACCCCAATCTGGGCGCAAGATACGTCCAAGTTAAATAAAATGGAGTTCGTGAAGCTTGAAAAGGATGGCCTTGATGTCATTCGCACCATTATTGAGAAATATGCACTTGAGGGCTATGCCTCTATCCCTGAGGACGATTTAAACCGTTTTAAGTGGGCTGGGGTTTATGAACAAAAACCCAAAGGTAACGGATACTTCATGATGCGTGTACGTATTAATTCTGGTATTATGACGACTGCTCAAGTCCGTGCTCTTGCAGCCATTGCACAAGACTATGGCCGTAACTTAGTGGATGTGACGACTCGCCAAGCGATTCAATTCCACTGGCTGACAGTCGAACAGCTGCCTGACATTTTCAAACGATTAGAAGAGGTTGGCTTGTATTCCTACGAAGCATGCGGCGATTGCCCGCGGACGATTGTTGGTAACCCCCTAGCTGGTATTGATCCCGATGAATTACTCGATACGACAGCGATTGTCGAAGAGGTGAATGACTTCTTCTTGCTAAATCGTGATTTTTCAAACCTCCCGCGTAAATATAAAATGTCGATTTCCTCCAGCACATTTAACTCTGCACATGCCGAAATTAACTGTTTGGCTTATACGCCTGCTATTAAAGTGATCGATGGCGTGGACACGCTCGGTTTCCATGTATGGGTAGGCGGCGGTTTGTCAGCAAAACCCCATCTCGCGAAGCAGCTTGATCTGTTCGTTCGTCCGGAAGAAGTCCTCAAAGTCGCAGTCGGTGTTACAACGATTTTCCGTGATTATGGCTACCGAGAGAAACGCCACCATGCACGGCTCAAATTTCTAGTAGCTGATTGGGGTCCTGAGAAATTCCTTGAGAAATTGATCGAATTAATAGGTGACATGCCAGCACGTGGTGAAGATAAGACAGAAGGCTGGAAAGCCGCCTATTTTGACGGGGTACATCCCCAATTGCAGGAAGGCCTATCCTATATTGGGCTCAATGTCCCAGTAGGACGTCTAAGTGGAACAGAGTTTATCGAGCTAGCTCGCATCGCTGATGCGTATGGTCAAGGCGTCATTCGTACCACGATGTCGCAAAATATTATTTTGTCCGATATCCCGAATGATCGGGTTGAAGAGGCCCTGCGTGAACCTGTATTAGAGCGTTTAACACCGTTTCCGAAGCATTTTATGAGTCGTACGGTTTCATGCACGGGCAATGAATTTTGTAACCTTGCAGTTGTCGAGACGAAGGTTCGCGCTGTAAAGGTAGCAGAATACTTGGATGAGCACGTAGAGTTAGATGAGGAAGTTCGCATTCACTTCGTGGGCTGTCCGAATGCATGTGGTCAGAAGCATATTGCAGATATTGGCCTGCAAGGCGCACTCGTCAAAACACCAGAAGGTATGGTCGATGCGTTCGACATTGCTGTTGGTGGTATCCTGGGTCCTGATGCTCAGTTCAACCAAGTGCTTAAGGGTCGTGTAATCGGCGATCAGGTAGGACCTGTACTTGCGAAGTTGATTCTTTTCTATAAAGACAATCGCAGTGAGGAAGAAACTTTCAATCAATTTTACACACGTGTAGGTGCTGCAGCGTTCCAAGAGCAATTGACACAAATCTTAGCCTCTTAAATCTACAAATAAAGCCACTTTCAGCGAAAGATCGCAGAAGTGGCTTTTCATTATTTTACGACAATGCGCGCTTGCTCTTCGTTTCTGCAACAGGCGCATTCCCAGCTAATGCGCTAAGCTCTGCTTTGTTGCGAACACGCGTTGTACGGGTCACTTTACGGGATTTACTCGTGCGCTTTACTGGTTTAGCTGGTGTATAGGCCGTCTCCCCATACTTAGCTGCTGACGCCTCAATATGGTTCAGCCAATCTTCCACTCGTACTCCCTGTTCTGCCGCCCGCATATATCGCTGCGCTAACACACGTGCACTCTCATGTCGATCATCTATCCTGCGTATCACCGGCAAATACGTTTGAATAATACGCTTCGCTTTTGCTTCATCGCAATGATGATCAATTAACGCCTGACGTATCGTTTCTTCAAATGGTGTCAGCTTCCGATGTGCCATATTCGATCCACTCCTTCCGCTTGCCATCATATTGAAAAAAAGACTCCAACGTGAGGGCGTCATTTATTGCTTCATCGCAAAAAGCTAACTGGTTACCCAGCTCCATTGCATCCAATCTTCTATGATCAGTATATTCACGAGTCATCTGTTGGTAAAACCAATTATATTTATTATTAATTTGTAATTCATTTTTAGCAAATTCAGCTCGAACGATATCGATTTTATTATCTGCCATTGGGCCAATGATAAGCGCAGGATGTGCCTTACCACATGGATCATTCCCCGCTTCATCACAATCATACCGATGATCGACAATAAAACGAATCCATTCTTCATTAGATTCTCCCACAAACACAAGCCCCATCATTTCAGGCGGAAGCAATGTGGTATCGATCAGAATTTTAACGACACAACCTACTGCACCGATCTGGTACATCTCTTGCCGTATCGCCCACTCCGCAGCTTGACGGAAACTTATTGTTGTATAAAAGGCTGCTCCAAAATCACGATCCGTCTTTCGCCAGTACTGCTGATTGAGCAGCTTGCTGCGCATCGCGGGCAGAACGCCGCTTGTTGTACCATGATAAACGTATTTAGGTAAAAGTAATTGTCCGCCAATAGACGATTCAAACGAGCGATGACCATAATTCACGTTTCTCCACCTCTAAATCAATTATAGCAGATTATGTAAAATGAGTCTTGGATCTTCATCCGAAATACAAAAGAGCTGCCCCATAGGTAAATACCAAATGAGACAACTCTTTTTTCATGCTAATGAGAAGATATTTGTTCAATCACATCCACTTATTGTGCCGATGCACCTGCAAGCTCAGCAGTCTGCTTATGCAGTGCCACAGTCCGCTCGTAATCACGCTCTAAGATTGGAGCCAAGTAATATCCTGTATAGGAACCTTCTACTCGAACAACATCTTCAGGTGTGCCTGTAGCTACAATCGAACCTCCACGGGTGCCGCCTTCAGGGCCAAGATCAATAATATAGTCAGCTGTTTTGATGACATCCAAGTTATGTTCGATGACAAGCACACTATCTCCATTCTCGACAAGACGATGCAATACAACAAGCAAGCGATCAATATCGTCAATGTGTAGACCTGTCGTTGGCTCATCTAGAATATAGATGGTCTTGCCAGTTGAACGACGATATAACTCAGCCGCCAATTTCACACGTTGTGCTTCCCCGCCAGAGAGCGTCGTTGCGGGTTGACCTAACTTCATGTAACCCAAACCTACATCAAGTAAAGTGGATACCTTACGATGGATCCGTGGAATGTTTTTGAAAAATTCACAGCTATCTTCAATCGTCATATCCAAAATATCCGAGATACCTTTACCTTTATATTTCACTTCCAGTGTCTCACGGTTGTATCGCTTACCCTTACACACTTCACAAGGTACATATACGTCAGGGAGAAAGTGCATCTCAATCTTGATAATGCCATCGCCTCGACATGACTCACAACGGCCACCCTTGACGTTAAAAGAGAATCTACCCTTCTTGTATCCCCGAATCTTCGCTTCGTTCGTCGAAGCAAACACATCCCGAATATCATCAAATACGCCTGTATACGTAGCTGGATTGGAGCGTGGTGTACGGCCAATCGGTGATTGGTCAATGTCGATCACTTTATCCACATGCTCAAGTCCTAAGATTTCCTTGTACTGTCCAGGTCGCGTCTTCGCACCATTAAGCTCTTGTGCAAGTGTTTTATATAAAATTTCATTAATGAGTGTACTTTTACCTGAGCCTGATACACCCGTCACACAAGTAAATACACCTAAAGGCACTTTCATGGATACGTTACGCAAATTGTTCTCTTTCGCGCCTTTCACTTCGATCCATTTGCCACTCGGTTTACGACGTTCGAGTGGTACAGGAATGAATCTGCGTCCGCTCAAATAAAGCCCTGTTAAGGAATCTGGATTCTCCATAACTTCGCTCGGTGTCCCTTGTGCAACAACATGCCCACCATGTATACCTGCACCAGGTCCAATATCAATAATATAGTCCGCAGCCATCATGGTATCTTCGTCGTGTTCGACAACGATCAAGGTGTTGCCCAGATCACGCATATGCTCCAAGGTCTGAATGAGTCTTGCGTTATCACGCTGATGAAGTCCAATACTCGGCTCATCCAGAATATATAGAACACCCATCAAAGAAGAACCGATCTGTGTCGCCAAGCGAATACGCTGCGCTTCGCCCCCAGAAAGTGTTCCAGCAGCACGATGCAAAGTTAAATAATCAAGACCCACATTGACTAGGAAACCAAGTCTCGCACGAATCTCTTTGAGGATCAAGTTAGCAATCGTAGCTTCTTTCTCTGTCAGATCTAGTTTCTCAAACCACGCTTGCGCTTCGCCGATCGAAAGGGATGTCGCATGCGCAATATTACTTCCATTAATCGTTACGGCAAGTGTCTCTGGCTTCAAACGCTGCCCTTTACACTTCGGACAACTCTTCGAGCTCATGTAATTCGACTGAATATGCTCTCGCATCGCTTCGGAATACGATTCCCGGTGACGACGTTCTAGATTACGGATAATTCCCTCAAAAGGAACGAGGGCTTCCTTGGATGCACCCATGTCATTTTCATAGCGAAAACGAATCTTTTCCCCACCGGTACCATAAAGAAGAACTTTAATCTGATCTTCCGATATATCCCTTACCGGTATACTCTTATCTATCCCATAATGCTCACAAACAGCAGCAAGGAACTGTGGATAATAGTTCGAAGTTGCCCCTGCCCAAGCTTCGAATGCACCATCCGCAATCGATTTGGTGTAATCCGTTATCAGTAAATCTGGATCGACGATCATTTGTTGTCCTAATCCATCACACTCTGTACAAGCGCCAAACGGTGAGTTGAAAGAGAACATACGAGGTGCAAGTTCTTCAATGGAAAACCCACAAACCGGACACGCTAAATTTTGCGAGAACATGAGTTCTTCCTTTTCCATGACATCGACGAGAACTTGACCTCCAGATAATTTAAGCGCAGTTTCCAAAGAATCCGCCACTCTTGACGCGATATCTGGCTTCACAACGATCCGATCGACGACGACTTCAATCGTATGCTTTTTATTCTTTTCAAGTTCAATCTTCTCCGAAACATCCATGATTTCACCGTTTACACGGACCCGAACAAAACCCTGCTTTTGAATATCTGCGAACAGCTTCGTATGTTCGCCTTTACGTCCTGAGATAAGCGGCGCTAAGATTTGCATCTTCGTCCGTTCTGGGTACTCCATAATCCGATCCACCATTTGTTCCACAGATTGGGAAGTAATTGCAATACCATGCGTAGGGCAATGCGGACGACCAATTCTTGCAAAGAGCAAGCGAAGGTAATCATAAATCTCTGTTACTGTACCAACTGTCGAACGGGGATTACGACTTGTTGTCTTCTGATCGATGGAGATCGCAGGAGACAATCCATCAATCGAATCAACGTCTGGCTTGTCCATTTGCCCGAGGAACTGACGCGCATAGGCGGACAAAGATTCCACATACCGTCGTTGTCCCTCTGCATAAATCGTATCGAATGCCAGTGATGATTTACCCGAACCACTGAGTCCTGTTAGGACAACAAATTTATCACGCGGAATCGTGACATCTATATTTTTTAAGTTATGCGCTCGCGCGCCTTTGACGACAATCTGATCTTTTGCCAATGTAGCTACGCCCCTCTCCTAGCCCTCTGCTTTTAATTCTAATAATGCATCACGCAGCTGAGCTGCACGTTCGAACTGCAAATTACGTGCTGCATCTTTCATCTCAGCTTCTAACCGCTCGATCACAGCTTTGCGATCCTTCTTCGATAACTTTTGATTCTTCACTTCGGTTACATATTCAGTCTTCGATTCCGCGACCTTCGTCGCTTCAATCACATCATGAACTTTTTTCGCGATTGTCTGCGGTGTAATGCCATGCTTCTCATTATGCGCCTGCTGGATGGTCCGTCTACGCTCGGTTTCTTGGATCGCTTTGTCCATCGAATCCGTCACTTTATCTCCATACATGATGACTCGCCCGCCCGCATTACGCGCCGCACGTCCCATAGTCTGAATCAATGAGCGCTCCGAACGGAGAAAACCTTCCTTATCTGCATCCAAGATTGCCACAAGCGATACCTCAGGTAAATCCAACCCTTCTCTTAACAGGTTAATCCCGACTAGCACATCAAATACACCCAGACGTAAATCTCGTAATATTTGCAAACGTTCAAGTGTCTTAATATCGGAGTGTAAGTAACGAACTTTAATACCGACTTCCTTGAGGTAATCTGTTAAATCTTCAGACATTTTCTTCGTCAACGTCGTCACAAGTACGCGCTCATCCTTCTTGATTCGATCATGAATTTCGCCAAGCAAATCATCAATTTGACCTTTTGTTGGACGAATTTCAACAATTGGATCAAGCAAACCTGTAGGACGAATAATTTGTTGAACCATTTCCGGGCAATGCTCCATCTCATAAGGACCAGGCGTTGCAGATATGCACACCAATTGACTGACTTTCTCTTCAAATTCCTCGAAGCGAAGGGGTCTGTTATCCAGTGCGGATGGCAAACGGAAACCGTGTTCTACTAACATTTCTTTACGTGCACGGTCGCCATTATACATCGCCCTAATCTGCGGCAATGTCACGTGCGATTCATCGATCATGACTAACCAGTCTTTTGGAAAATAATCGAGCAGCGTATATGGCGTTGCGCCGCGCTCACGGAATGTTAAAGGCCCTGAATAATTCTCAATACCCGAACAGAATCCGATTTCCTGCATCATTTCAATATCATAACGTGTGCGCTGTTCAAGACGCTGAGCTTCGAGCAGTTTCCCGTTATCTCGAAGCTCTTGTAGACGATCTTCCAGCTCTTTTTCAATATTGACTAATGCTTTTTTCATCGATTCTTCATCCGTCACAAAGTGAGACGCAGGGAAGATTGCAATGTAATCCTTCTCCCCCAGAATTTCACCCGTTAATACATCAATCTCCGTAATGCGTTCAATCTCATCTCCGAACATTTCCACACGAATGGCGTGCTCACTGTGCGATGCGGGGAAAATCTCAATGACATCGCCGCGAACACGGAATGTTCCACGAACGAAATTCAGATCATTACGTGCATATTGAATATCCACAAGTTTATGCAAAATGTCATTACGCGACCGCTCTTCGCCAACTCGCAACGACAAAAGCAAAGAACCGTACGATTCAGGAGAACCCAAACCATAAATACAGGATACAGACGCTACGATAATAACATCCTTCCGTTCAAACAAGGACGCTGTAGCGGAGTGGCGCAGTTGGTCGATTTCTTCATTTATACTTGAATCCTTCTCAATGTAAGTGTCTGAGGAAGGAATGTAAGCTTCCGGTTGGAAGTAATCGTAATACGAAACGAAATAGGATACAGCATTCTCCGGGAAAAATTCTTGGAACTCCGAACACAGCTGCGCAGCTAATGTTTTATTATGTGCAATGACTAGTGTGGGTCGATTTAACTTCGCAATGACCTGTGCAGCGGTAAACGTCTTGCCTGTGCCTGTCGCTCCAAGAAGTGTCTGATACTTCTTACCCGCTTGAACCCCTTGCACTAACTCCTTGATGGCTTGCGGCTGATCCCCTTGCGGTGAAAAATCGGATACCAGCTTAAACGGCTTTTGGCTTAACGTAGATTCACTCATCGAATTCCTCCGGCTTTCTCTATAAACTTTTAACATTTAATTTCCGATATTAAACTATGCATTCTAATCGAAAAGAAATAGAATGTTTGTTCTCATTAAATTATACATTTTTTTCTTTTTTGTTGCAAACAAAGAGTTGTTACATGAATCAATTTCATAATGCCTTTAGTTGCTTCAAACAAGTCTATATAGATCCGAGTGCTCAATTGGTCTATATATCGTTTCAAAATGAACACACATACGATGATCTAGGGGTGGTACAAAAGTGGATTTGACAACACTGCTGGGATTAATTTTAGGTTTAGGCGCCATTGTTGGCGGATACCTAATGGATGGGGGACATCTCTCATCGCTTATCATTCCAAGCGCGGCATTAATTGTATTTGGGGGAACATTCGGTGCGGTAGCAGCTGGATTTCCAGGACATGTTCTTAAATCAATTCCGCAAGCACTTGGTATTGCTTTCAAACAAACCAAACGCGATTCATCTAAAAATATCGAAGAGATCGTGGATATGGCAACTGTTGCCCGCCGCGAAGGGGTTCTCGCACTAGAGCAACGCGCACAAGAACATCCGAATCCTTTTCTCAAAGATGGTTTACTGATGGTTGTTGACGGAACTGATCCAGAACTTACTCGCCAAATTCTTGAGCTTGAAATGGATGCGGTTGAACACAAAGTTGAAGGTATGGCAAAAGTATTCGAAGCAGCCGGTGGTTATGCGCCGACGATGGGGATTATCGGGACCGTAATGGGGCTCATCCACGTACTCGGAAATTTAGATGACCCTGGGACACTTGGACCTGCGATTGCTGTTGCCTTTACAGCGACATTGTATGGTGTAATGAGCGCTAACGTAATCTACTTGCCGATTGCGAACAAAATTAAAATTCGCGCTAAAGAGCAAATTGCTGAGATGGAATTGATGTTAGAAGGTATTCTTGCTTTACAAGCCGGTGAAAACCCGCAACTCATCAAAAAGAAATTAACTTCTTTCGTTAGCGACAAAAAGGCAACAAAGAACCAACCGGAAGAAGGTGCTCTTGAAGGTGAGGAGAAATAAAAAACGATCTGGTGAACATGAAAATCATGAACGGTGGTTAATCACATATGCAGATTTAATTACGCTTCTTCTCGTATTTTTTATCATTATGTATGCCATGAGTAAAGTCGATGTTAGTAAATATGATGTACTCGCTTCTGCTTTGCAGCATCAATTCAAGCAAGCAGAAACGTTTCTTCCTAAAAATAACGGCATCGCTGGTAAGATGAGTACGACCAATTCGAATGATGATAAGAAGCAAACCAATCAACAAGAGAAAAAGAACCAAGAAAACGAGAAGAAGGAAAAGGAACTGCAAGAATTCAAACAAAAGATCGATACTTACATAGCCGAGCATCAATTAGAAGCTCAAATTAACGTAACAAATACCAACCGCGGTGTTTCGATCACACTTGATGATGTGTTCCTATTCAATTCTGGACAAGCGGTTCTTAAACCGCCTGCCTTTGATATTTTGAACAAGTTAGCAACATTGCTCCCTGGGCTGAATAGTAAAGTCGCGATCGAAGGCCACACGGACAATGTTCCCGTTGCAACTGGCTCCATCTTTCACGATAACTGGGGACTATCTAGTGAACGTGCGCTGAATGTTCTCCGTTATTTAACCGAGAAACATAAGCTAGATCCAACGCAATTCATTGCAACCGGTTTTGCAGACACTGTTCCAAAAGCAGATAACGACACACCTGAAAATCGTTCCAAAAACCGTCGTGTTGAGATCACAATTCTTAGATAATCAACATCATAGGCAACAATCAAAGCCCTTCATGCGATATGAAGGGCTTTTTGTATTTTGATAAAAAAGGACGATTGCGGAAATCATACCATTAGCTATCAATTCAAACGACGAGGTTAGATAATGAATAAAATAATTCTAAAAATCACCATTATTTTGATGTTCAGCTGGGTGCTAACTGCAAGCTGCCCAGTCACAGCCGCTACAAGCCAAGACAATGACAAACAAGAAATAATGAATTTTCTAGCGGATTTATATGCGGCAAGAAGCAATCTTATCAAAGACCGAAACCCGAATACCCTTGAGCCCTATTATAACCCTAAAAGTTCTTCCAGTCAGATTGCACTGAATCAAGAACTTCATCGCAGTCTGTACCTGCAAACTTGGGCAGATAAAAGAGGGATTGTACTCGCGGACGCAACCGCCACTATACGCATCACTCGTTTTAATCAAGTAGGTCCCCTTGCCAAAATTGCATTGTTCCAAACAAGTAAAGTGTCTTATCATTACAAAGACCGCCCCGATTTACCGGCCCAATCATTCGGCATCGGGACCAGACATGCGTTAACCCTTAAGCATCAAGAGGGCAGTTGGCAAGTGATAGGTGAATGGTATCTAGATCCGATGGATGAGAACCCCGATCTTATTGCGCCAGACCCCGTTGCAGGGTTTCCAAATCGAGATATAATCCGTACTAGGCATACCCAGAGCACAGAACAAAAAAAACGGTATAATCGCGAACAAGCGGTTGCCTATGCGACTAAGTATGCAGGGGCCGCTTGGGGTGCTGGAAACAATGGTAAATACAATAAAAAGTACAAGGATTATACGTATCTCGGCGGCGATTGTACGAACTTTTCTTCTCAAGTTATTGGTGATCCTACTGAAGGCGGTGGATTACGTATGTCAGAGGGGTGGAAATATGTGTTCAAAGAAGGCGGCAGTAGGGCTTGGATTCAAACAGATCGGTTTAAAGACTTTCTCCTTTATGGTGGTTATGGCAGCTTGATAGCCTCTGGCACTTTCTCTGACATCGTCAAACACACATCCAAGCATCCCCAAGGTGCGATAGCAAAGCTCGTACCTGGTGATTTAATTGCTTATACATTGGAAGGGGATGTCGATCATTTTTCCATTTTTGTCGGTTACGACAGTAATGGGTACCCGCTTGTCAACTCACATACAGCAGATCGTAACCGCGTACCCTTCGATTTAGGATGGGATCAGTCCACTCAATATTTACTCATCCACATTCGAGACTAAACAAAGTGATACTCACTTTTAACATATCCGCATGTACACTGTCATAAATATTAATTAGGACGGGTGTCCTCGCGGTATGTTAGAGGTGAAAATATGACGTTACGAACACTTGCCAAGCAAATGGCTCTACGGACAAGCTCTATTCTGGTTGTCAAACTGCTTGGCTTTCTTGCACGTATCCCTTTGTTTCGAATGCTAGGCCCTGAAGGTATCGGCCGCTATCAAATGGTGTACTCCCTTTATGTGCTGCTCTTAACATTCATTACAAGTGGCTTTCCAACTGTACTTGCGCTGACCACTGCGAATGATCGTACACAAGGCTGGCGCTTCTTTAAAATATTGTCAGTGCTGTTTGTTATGCTTGGTAGTGTAACTAGCTTCCTCTGCTATACATACGCTTCTACACTTGCACAACTATTAGGTGACCCTGCACTCGTTTTTGCCATTCGATGCTTAGCACCTACACTGCTTATTGTTCCTGTCCTGACTCTCATTCGCGCCGTCCTGCAAGGGACCGAATCTTATGGACGCATTGCTGTCTCAGAATTAATCGAACAAATCTTTCGGGTCATTACGATGCTTGTTTTCGTCATGTTGTGGATTCAACGTGGCTCAGCTATTGCCATCAGTGGTACACTACTGGGTACTTTTGCTGGAGCTATCGCTGCCTTACTGTTCCTTGTCCTAGCGATAATCAAACGTCCTATTGAAGGTATACATACCTATAACAAATCCAGTATTTTTTCCATTGGTCGAAGCATACAACAATTGTTCCACGACTCCTACATGATCTCTTTAAGCCGCTTTCTCATCCCAGTCTCTGATTTTCTAGATGCACTTATTATTCCACGCAGACTGCAGGATGCTGGATTGCCGTTTACAAGCGCTAGTGCTCTTTATGGGGAAATGACAGGAATGGCAGCTACAATTATTTACTTGCCCCTTATTTTTACTGCTGCCCTTACCCATACCCTTGCTGCGAAGCTCAGTTCCGATTGGCGCAGCAAGCAATATCGAAGTTTTTTTTCACGAATGCGATTGGCGATGCATGTTGGTTGGATATGGGGAGTTGGCGCTGCGATTGTCTTATTCTTTTTTAACGAGACGTTGTCTGAGCTTTTATATGGGAATACTCAAGCTGCGACAGGAATCCGCTTACTGGCTACCGTTCCTCTTATTGCAGGCTTACGGGAAATTACGACACTCATCCTGTGGTCCATGGAACGAAGAAAAGAACCTTTTAACGGATTGCTGTTAGGTACTTGCGGTAACTTGATTCTTAGTTATGTATTAGTGGGTATCCCCGGTTTTGGGCATGGAGGGATTGCGATTGGGATGATCAGCTTTGAAACTCTCGCTTTAGCTTGGAACTTAGTTGCAGTTCGTAAATATATAAAAGCTCCCCCTGCATAAATAGGAGGAGCTTACTTTAATATTACACAATTAACTGATGTGGCTATCCGATTGTTCTGCTGGAACCTTACGACCGGAGAGCTTACTACGCAAGTAAGAAATCATACTCATCTGGCGCATTTCGACGTAATATTGCGCTTCTTGGTCTGGAGCTAGAATAATGCCGAGTGTGTGATGATCGCCTGCATAAATGGCACGCTGAACGAACTTAATCTCACCCTGATTATTTAGCACTTCCAGTTTGCAAAATGCCGCATTGATTCGCATAGCCTCATGCCACTCAATCCGAGTCTTCACCTTCATCCCATTGATTTTCTGGATGATTTCGCCTGACTCCAACCCAATTTCAGCAGCAGAACTGCCTGGTAGAACAGCCAATATCCGCAATCCCCGCCCATCATGTACAAAAAGAGGAGAACGTCTCGCTTCGAGATAACGGGAGTAGAACATAATCCCTTCATGCAGTACGATACAAAGAATAGCAGCTAATAGCGTAGCTGGACTCCAATAATGAACGCCTAGAGCAAGCAGAACGACGACCAGACCATATAAGATGAGCAGCCTACCACTCAGACGCACTTTATCTTTCGGCAAGGCAGTAAGACTTAGTTCACTGTAACCCATCATTATGGGAAATCCGAGAATCATCCATCCTGAACTCCATATATCCCCACCGAATAAAGCCTGCCAAGGTAACGTCGTGCCAACACCACCTGTCGCCGGAACAAGAAGAAACAACGTAATCGGCCAGAAGCTCTGCAAGGAATAACCTCCAACAAGCTTTCCCCTTTTTCCTTCAAAAAACATCGGCGACGCCATTTGAGCTCCCTGCCTGCTCACGAGCCAACCTTCAGCTAAGTGGAGTACACCAACCAGCGCAAGTAAACCTGGCATCTGCGCCTCTTTGATCCAATTAAACAATACCCCTACCCCTTGCAACTTTGTTGCATCTGGGTACCACGAGAGCCCAACATGGAGAATACCAAGCACACCTACCGAGTAGGCCAGACACATAAAACGTACACGAACCAGTGCCATAAGTATCGTAATGATCCATAGTACGATCACCGTCCCCTGCGTAATGACCACACCGAAGAAGGCCATAATGACAGAAACAGCTAGCCCTCCACATAGCCCCCAAAGCACCGATCGCAGCACTTCCTTACGAAGGGAGTGCAGCCGACTATGAAACAGCTTTCGCTCCAGACGAATTTGCTTGCGATATTGGAGCACAAGGAATAAAGCGCTAACATATAGGAATGGATTGATGAGTAATTGAATCACAGCACGTCCAAATTGATTCAGTATCTCAAGCACGACATCCATAATAAGGTTCTCCTTTGGTTAAAAATAAATGAGAAGGCCGCTTATGCAGCCTTCTCATTTATTCGACTTTTACCTGATTATTTCCTGCTTAACGAGCAAATTGCTTCAAGAGTTCTTCCTTGGCTGCCTTGAGCTGTGAATCATTCTCTGGCTTCCGCGCTTCTTCAAGGAGCTTCTTCTCTATTTTTGAAGCGGTTGCTGCATCTACGGTCCCATTTGCAGGCAAACCGTTTGCCTGTTGAAACTCTTTTACAGTCGCTTCAGTCTTTGAACTAAAGTAACCATCTGTACGATCCATCTTAAAGCCAAGGCCTGAAAGCATTAACTGTAGATTTTTTACGTCATCGCCTGTCGTGTCTGCTTTGAGTACATCTTTCTTCGATAAAGGCGCTGCTTTGAAGTAAGCAGGCTGATCAACCGCAATATCAGGAGTAATCCCCTTCTTGTGAATCCAATTGCCATTTGGAGTCAGCCATTTAAAGACTGTCATCTTCATGTTACTTCCATCGCCAAGCTCTTTTCCGAATGTCATTTGTACAGTACCTTTACCAAATGACGTCTCACCAACAAGCTTCGCATGAATATTTTCCTGAAGAGCTGCCGCTAAAATTTCAGATGCACTAGCACTACCCTTATTCATAAGTACGGTAACGGGATAAGATTTTCCCGGACCTTTAGACAATGTCGCTTCTTTACTGCCATCTCGAGTTTCCACTTGTAGGATCGTTTTATCCTTTTCGAGGAACGGGTTCAAGATTTCGGTCACTACATTCACAAGCCCACCTGGGTTGTTGCGAACATCAATAATTAACCCCTTCATCCCTTTTTTCTCAAGCTTACTTAACTCATCAAGGAAACGTTTCGCCGTATTGGATGAAAATTGATGGATATCAATTCTTCCGATGCCTTGATCGAGCATCATGGCTTCAACCGTCTCTACATCGATGTTATCTCGTACGATCGTAAACAGAATCGGTGTGTTTACCCCAGCTCGCATCACTTCTATCTTTGCTTGGGTTCCCTTCGCACCACGTATTTTCATGACAGCTTGGTTGAGTGTCAACCCGTCGAGTTTCTCACCATTTACGGACAAGATTACATCATTTGCATGAATTCCCGCTTTTTCAGCAGGTGAGCCCTTAATGGGGGCGACAACAACCACTTTGCCTTCTTCTTGTGTGACTTCAGCCCCTACACCTTGGAATGAAGAAGAGATCGATTCCTCGAACTTCTTTGCTTCCTGCGCATCCATATACACGGAGTAAGGATCTTCAAGAGAACCTAACATCCCATTAATTGCACCATCGACTAATTTATCATGATCCACTTTCGTGTAGAACTGTTCCTCAATCAGCTTATAGGCAGAGGACAACTTGGTTAAGTCTTTACTTGTTAGCTTCGAACCGTCCGAAGACGTACTTGCTGCATGACCTGAAACAAACGATTTAGCTGTGGAGTCCACAATCATCATTGTTAATACCGCACTGGTAAGCATCCCAATGAGAACAAATACCAATACAGTGCGCCCTTTAAACTGCAATGTCCCTTACACCACCTTTTATCTAAACCATACTGGCTTGTCTGCATAGTATATGACGGGCGCTTCCATTTTATGAAAATTAGACTAATTCAAATATGGGCCAGGATTTACTGGCTTCTCATTAATACGCACTTCAAAATGCAGATGGTTCCCTGTCGACTGACCCGTTGATCCTACTTCTGCAATTTTTTCCCCACGCTTAACAGATTGGCCTTGTTTGACCATAATGCCGCCCTCACGGATATGCCCATAAAGCGTCCATACACCGTTTCCATGATCAATAATGACCGTATTTCCGTAACCGCTCCATTGTCCTGCTAGAATCACATTACCGCTCTCACCTGCAAGAATCGCTGTTCCTTTAGGAGCACCGAAGTCGATCCCTTTGTGAAAAGCACCTGTACTGCCTGTAATCGGATCTGTACGTCCACCAAATCCGGAAGTTACAGGTGCGCTCTTAGCAAGAGGATATCCAAATTTCCCGCCTTTATAGGTGGTCCCACTGTTATTGGAGCCGCTGTTGTTCTTATTCTTCTCTTTTTCCAATTCTCGATTACGTTCAGTAATTTTTTGTGCTTCTTTACGGGCAAATTCCATGACCCGATTCTCTTCGTCTTCCGAAATGTGCTCAAGCTCTTCTTCCTTCTTCTCCAGTTGAGCCACTCTTACTTCTTTCTCACGCTCTTTACTTTGCAACGCAACCTTGATTGTTGTTGTCTCATCTAGAAGTTTCTTTACTTCTTCTAGTTTTACGGCTACTTGCTGCTTTTTATCTGCAACGATGTCTCGATCCTTTTTATTCGATTCCAGAATGTCCTGATCTTGTCCAATAATTGACTTGAGTGAATCGACACGATTAATAAAATCAGAGAAACTTGTCGCACTGAATAGCACTTCCATATAAGATACCGGACCATTCGTATAAATCATTCTTACACGAGACTCAAGCAGACTATTCCGACGTTCCACACGACTCTCTGCTTCGTCAAGCTCTTTGGCTTGCTTCTTCAGCTCGGTTTCTGTCGAATCCAGCTTGGCATCGAGCGCATTTAACTGATTATAGGTCTTACTTAATTGATCATTAATACTTGCTAATTCAAGCTTTGTTGCTGCTTGATCCTTTTTCACATCTTGAATTTGACTCTTTGCGTTTCGAGCCGTCTTCTCCGCAGCTTCTTTCTGCTTACGAATACCTTCGATTTCCTTGTCAATCTTTGCCGAAGAAGAAGCCGCAAAGCTTGTCACCGGTGTATTTAATGTAAAAGTAAGTCCTACTGCTAGTACAATCGGAACAATTTTCTTTTTCATCTAATAGCCTCCTTAAAGGTGGATGTCTACACTTTAAGTGATTTACGAACTGACAAAATACTTCCCCAGATCCCAATTAACACGCCAAGGGCAATGAGTAAGCCTGCAATGGTCCACGAAATTTCTGCAAAAGGTTTGAAATCAATAAGCAAAAGCTTAATTTTGAGCATCGACGCATTCTCTAACTGCCAATATCCATAGAGTAGAATACCTACCGGAATAATAGATCCTATAAATCCAAGCAGCGCTCCTTCGACAAAAAACGGCCAACGAATAAACCAATTCGTCGCACCCACCAGCTTCATAATCGATATTTCCCGTTCTCTCGCGAGAATCGTAAGCTTAATCGTGTTCGCAATCAGGAAAATAGCTGTGAAAGCAAGTAATGCAACAATAATAAGTCCTGCGTTACGTATCGATTGTGTGATTTTGAATAGCGTCTCTACCGTACCCTTGCCATAATTCACTTTGAAAATAGGTTTAACCTTTTGATCCTTGTTCAGTGCCAATATAGCATCCGCAACCGTCGCCACACTTTGTGGATCGTCAACTTCGACCGTGTAAGCATCCATTAATGGATTCTCATCAATCCCTTCCAGGACATCGCCGAGTTTTTTCTTCAAATCTTGCAAGCCTTGTTCCTTCGAAATGAACGTCACTTTCTTCACGCCCGGCATTTGCTGCATGCTTTGACCGATCATATCGACTTGATTCTTCTGTAATTCGACTTCTAAATACACTTGGATTTGAACTTGGTCTTCAATTTGCGAGGTAATATAATTCACATTTAAATTGAGTATTAGAAATATCCCTAGTATAAAAAGGGAGATAGTGATCGAGGCAACTGAAGCAAATGTCATCCAACCATTCCGAACGACACTCTTAATTCCTTCACGCAAATGGCGCAATAATGTTCTAATCTTCATAACCGTATTCACCTCGCTGCTGATCCCGGACAATAAGCCCGTTTTCAATCGCGATCACGCGCTTACGCATGCCATTCACGATATCTTTGTTATGTGTTGCCATAATAATGGTTGTACCACGGAAATTGATCTCTTCTAGCAGCTTCATAATGCCCCATGATGTTTCTGGATCCAAGTTACCTGTTGGTTCATCAGCGACAATTACCGACGGATTATTCACTATTGCCCGGGCAATTGCGACACGCTGTTGTTCGCCACCTGACAATTGACTCGGTAAAGAACTCGCCTTATCTTTCAACTTAACAAGATCTAGCACTTCCATTGTACGCTTCTTAATATATTTAGCCGGCGCTTCAATAACTTCCATTGCGAATGCAACATTCTCAAACACCGTTAACTTTGGAAGCAAGCGATAATCTTGAAAAATAACCCCGATATTTCTTCTAAAATAGGGGATTTTTCGACTTTTTAGCTTCTCAATATTAAATCCGCTAACAAAAATATGCCCCTTTGAGAGGCGCTCTTCCCTATAAATAAGCTTCATAAATGTCGATTTTCCAGCACCAGATGGGCCTACTACATACACAAATTCATTGCGGTCTACTTGGATATTTATACCACGCAGTGCATGTGTTCCGTTGGAGTACGTTTTCCATACATCCTGCATTTCAATCACATTATCACATCCTGTCTTTCATTCGATATTATGTATTCGACACTTTAACCTAAATTCCTTTGAAAAAGAGTCAATTTCTCGCAAACCTTTACTAGTATAACACTACATTACAAATTCCAACAAAAAAGTGTACCCTCAAATGTAATAGGATATCCATTTCCAAAGATAATCATATTTTTATGATTGCAACTATATTGTATTAAGATAGCGATTATTTGTAATATCACATAGCTATTTAGCCCTCTACGATTGGACACTTACTCACTTAATTATCTTTATCTTAATAAATGTCACTAAATGTCCATGGACTCCCTTGTAAATTTGATATATATTAGGAAGTACTCAATTGATTTTGTATTCAGTAACATATTTGTTATTTATTACCATTCAAAGCGTAATTCGTTTTGAAAAGCTGGCCAGCTTTCAAATATAACAAAACAACATGGGGGCCAATATGAAAGTTTATAAATTTAAAAAAAGCATGATTTTAACATTAATGATTATGTGTTTATTCTTAGCACTACCAATGTCTGCTTTTGCCTCTGGGGGTATAGTAGGGAGAACTACCAATAATGTGAGTTATAAAGCTGCTCAATTTTATTTTAAAATGCCCGATTCAATGAGTTTAACTAGTGGAACATATCCTTCATTATTTTATACTGTAGATACTAATGCATCTGATGGTTACTATAACTTAGATTTTGGTCTACAATACTATGATGGTGGCTTCCGTTTCCAATACTTTGGCGGATCCAACTCTAAAGATGGGAACGTTGCACGAGTTGGTACTAGCTCATCTAACTATCCGAAATTTACAACATGGTCTTCTAAATACGGTTCAAGCTCCTGTAATGTCGGTGATACTTCTACCGGATGTGCAAGTGGTACTTCAGGACAAAGTCCAATCGTATTAGATTATGTCCCAAGTCAACAAATTCGTATGGACATTAACTTTGTTACCCAATCAGGAACCACAGGTGGTTCAGCACTTGAAATAGATATATATGACGGTTCGACCTTCCTTGCACAAGCAGTTCTTCCTGTAAAAGATCAATACAAAAATAGTGCTTTAACAAATGGAGCAAGATTTAATCAACAATTCAACATGGTCACAAATCAATCCAACCCTGTTAATTATTACAAGAACGGTTCTTATGCATTTAATGCAAAGTTTTTAGACTCTTATGTAATTACAACCTCTGGAACATGGGTAAAACTCAATAACACTAACTCTTCAAATCATGTATTATTTGAAGGTTACGAATCTGTTAGCACAAGCGGTAAAATATCTTACTGGGGAGAATCGGTCAATGGGTTCACATATGATAACATTGGATACGATTTTAGACCTTAACTGATAGTAATATAATCACAACATTTTTAATGATAAGAAGCACTGGACCCCAGTGCTTCTTATCATTTGTTCATTTACCTGATTACAGATAGAGCAAAATCTATTTAAATATTGCTTAAAGAAATAACGAGCCTGTACGTAACGGTGCTACTTCTTCAAGAGGAAGAATACACTGTTGGTACAGGCTCATTTTTTATTTGCTTCTATAATTGATAAAAAGGAGTTTCTATACGATGAAATGGAATCGCCGTATTGTGCTTCTCATCGCATCCATCCTCATTCTTATCAGTCTTGTAGGCTCATTCATTGGATATGCACGCCAACAAACGCTGCCTTCCGAGCTTCAAGTTGAAGGTATACAAGCAGGCGGACTACAGCTAACTCAATTTCGCAAATTGTGGCAGGAACAAGTGCAATTATTGAAAAATCAAGCTGTCATTCTTCAAGCATCCAGTAAGGGACTTGCGCCGCATCGTTTTACATTGGAACAACTTGGTCTACGTGTCGATTACACCGCTGTGCGTACAGCGCTTGATCATTTATTCACCGGCTCTCTTTACAAAAGAGCGCAAGCTCGGTGGGGATTCAACGATAAGATCATCCCCGTCCCTCTCACATTTGATGAAAATGTCCTCACCACCCAAGTCACCCAAAGCTGGCCCAGCCTTTATCGAGAACTTCCGCTGTCAGCCAAACGAACCGTCTCTGAGACGGATGAAATTCACTATATTCCTGAAAAAACAGCGCTTCGTATCGAATCCAAAAAACTCCAAGAACTGCTGATGAAATCACTGCCCAAGCTTGGTTATTTGCCGCCAGAAGGCAAACCCATTAGACTCGAACTTCCAACGTATGCCATGCCTCCAGAAATTACACTTGAAAGCCTAAAGACACAAGGCATTACCCGCAAAATTGTGGAATTTTCCACACCTATTATCGATCCTTCCCCCGGAAGACTCCATAATGTTGAAGCGACTGCCGCTGTCATTCAAGATATGCTCCTCAAACCTGGTGAAGTATTCGATTATGAAAAGGTTATTGAGGCAACATCAAGGCGATATGGCTTCCAAGAAGCCAAGGTTATTCTCAATGGCAAGCTTGTTCCGGGTGTAGGCGGTGGTATCTGTCAAGTCTCGACAACGTTATATAATGCTGTTCTGCGCAGTGGACTTGCAATTGTCGAACGGCGCAACCATTCTCTGCCGATCTCTTATGCGCCGCTTGGTCAGGATGCAACCTTTTCAACGGGATATATTAATTTCAAATTCCGTAACAATACGGATGGTTATCTGCTTATTCGCACAGAAACATCAGCGGAACGTTTTACCATCAAGCTATTCGGCACTTTAAAAGAAGACACCACGTATGAAATTGAATCCAAAGTCGTAGAGCAGCTTCCGCCATCTGTTAAATATGTTGCCAATCCCGAATTAGCACCGAACCAAGAGATCCAATTACTCGCTGGAAAGCCTGGATATATCGTAGAGACTTATCGCACGAAGAAGAGAAACGGACAATTCATTAGCCGTGAAAAAATATCGCGTGATACTTATTCAGCCCAGCCGACTGTCATCGCTGTTCAAAAATTAACAACACCTCCTAACTCCACGCCGGAGGAGAAATCAAATGTAGAAGATGGTGTGAGCGGACCGATCTATGTCGATGCAGAAGGCGTTTAGTTCATGAATACAAAATTACTGTGGAGAAAAGAAGCACTTCCGGTCGCTGTTGAAATCGTGAAATTTTGATTAGGTTAATGTGGGGATTTCACTCTTTCAAAGACGACAAAACTTTTCCGAAGGAAAATGTTACATCGTAAGAATATCCTTCAGTGCATCTTTTCTCCTCCGTTCAACTTTTTGAACACATTCTTATAAGCACACATAAGTGGTCATACATTCACTAGCTTTATTTTGGAAAAAATGATTTTATTTCGAAATTTTTAGTGTTGCACGATCAATGTATTTGTTTTCCCAATCCATAAGGATTTCTAATACAGAAGTCCCCTTTGTAAAAATGTATTTATTACAAGTGGTAGTATGATAGCAACTAAATTGTTCTGTTTTATATTCTTGTGAGAAATCAATTTGATCATATGTCAATGGAATTTTTTCTTTTGGTGCATAACGAGGAAACCATTCAGCAGTAATGAGCTTATTGTCTTTTAAACTGAAAATCGCCCATTCTGCTTTTGACTCTTCATAAGACAATTTTTTAAGGGCAACAATATTTTGAATTGAGGTTGGTTCCCGCAAGACGTCAGCAATTTGTTTGTCTAAGTAACCTAGTGAAATACCACCAAATGATAAATCATTAATCTGGATCTCCTTTTTGTCTGAACATCCTAGTAATGAGATGAAGGCAAGTGTTGTTATCAAAACTAAAAAAGCTCTTTTCTTCATACAATCCACTCCCAATCCACTTTCTTAAGAGATAGAGATATAATGTTGTGATGACATAATTTTTTAAGAACAGCGTAGACGAGAATAAAGGGAACCTCTTCTACAATCTATGGATACGTTCATAATATGATCGCACCTTGGTTATCCACATCATTCCCCTGCGGTCTGCACTCCCATGTCACACTAGGTCAATGCCTTTTACATTCCTTCGTTCTACCACTCAGGGAGTGGACGTCGCTTCTTGCTCCTTTACTGGGTCGTTGCCCTTACGGTATTAATTCTGCGACTGATCCGTGCTTCTATTGTCTTTGTTACTTTCTAAGCTCTTATTGAGTAATTAGTTAATTTGGTCTTATTTTAAGCTGCCATCTGTAGCTACGACTGACGCTCGGGTCCTAACACAACTGTTTTATTGTAACGAATCCGCTTAGTACCTAAATGCATTTTTAGCAACCATTGGCATGACGGCTCGGAGCAACAAGGTTCGAAGCCGTGATCGTTCGCGTTTTGTGATCATTGACTTGCCTTTCTTCTTACCAGAGCTATTCGCTTTGAAGTTAAAACCTGCAGGCCGTTTGATTTGATGTACATGATCATAATCCTGTCAGTTGCCAACTACTAACGTTACAGTAGCTACTCATGGGCCGCTTAATATTTCTTCTGTCCCTGGAATTTTCTCGAGTAACTGTTTTACCTGTGTCATGATGTATTGAATCTAACGACTAAACATTTCTTACTGCTCTAGCAGCATCGTCAGCTCATATTTAGCTGCCACCAAACCTTCTCCTAGTCCAATTGAAGCTTGCGAGGCTTATTTAATTGTTCCTTATCAGAAAAAATCATAAAGGAGTAGCAATATCATAGCTACCCCTCCAAATAATATGAATCATCTTAATGAACCCATGTTTTCCCATTAATTATGGTAAGATTTTACTAATCGCATATAGCCAACCCAATCCCAGTTTGGTCCTGGATCAGTATGATCGTTTCCAGGCATTTCACTATGTCCTTTGATATGTTGGCGATCAACAGGGATTTGAAAACTAAATGCTAGAAGACCAGCTAAATTTGCGGATTGTCGATACATAGTTGCTGTGAAGTCTCCTGGGTTTGTGATGAAACCTTCGTGCTCGATTCCAATGGAATAAAGATTAGTTATTTCGCCTTATACTCCACATAGAACTGAGTTAACATTATCCCACCATCTATCTTGGAACCATCCTTATGTTCATTGTCTGAATAAACCTTTACGCGATACACTCCTACCTCCGGCAAATTTAATGTTTCGGTGATTTTTTCTTGCTGTATCTTGGCACTGACAGTAGTTACCGGCTTGAAAAACCCTTTATCCCACTTTTCTAACATTATCCTAAGACTTGATCCTATAGCCGGAGATACCGTTCCCTCCACTTTGTAGCTTGCTTCTGCAGTCTTGAAATACCCTGTGGTAGGTTTTGTAAGGACTAACTTACTAAATCGATCCTCCGATGATGGCACGGTCATTTCCAAAGGAAACACTTCAAAAGGGGTCAACTTCAAAGTTGCCTGGTCATAGGTCCTTTCATAAAAGGGCGATGGGTATAGTAAGTCTAATTTTTCTTTTACTTTTTTGATGAAAGTTACCGATTCTGCTCTTGTTAACGGATCTCTAGAACCGTATCCCTCAACCGTAGGAGCTGTCTTCCCTTTTGATAAACCACTATCTAATAAGTACTGGATGGAACCTTCAAAATTATAATTCCGACCACTAACATTAGTAATTACCTTTGCGACATAGCCTCGTGTCTCAATGACATCATAATTCTTACCGGTGCGATAATCACCCCCGGGAGGATTGATAATACTTCCACCCCACCCCATATCAAACGCATATTGATAATAGGGGGCCCCCCAGTAACCCTCGTTCTTAGGAAGTTGGTCTTTGTTCACATAAGCTCGAACCAGCATTGCAACAAATTCAGTCTGAGTAACCGGTTCATCCGGCTTAAATGTTCCGTCTGGATAACCATAAATGATTCCTTGATCACTCGCCCATTCAATATTGGTTGCACCCCAGTAATCTTTAGAAACGTCCTTGAATTTTGCGCTTTCCCCTTCTGCAGCAGTTACAAACGTGGGGCTCACCATAGTTAACGCCAAAACTGTGCTCAGAATTACCATCTTCTTAAACGACATTAGAATCCCTCCAATTTTTCTTGTTCCATACCTTAGACGAAATCATAACACAATTTGTTTCCAAAATCAGGAATAAAAATTATTTCGTCAAGAGATAAGTATTTTTTAGGGTAAGAGGTAGGTGTTTCTAGAAGCGGGAAATGAAAGAGTAACGGTTCAAAAAATCATTCCGAAAGATTCGCAATTATTCGTAATCATCAAAATAATATATTTTTATTGCAAAAACCTATTTTTAACAGTATTATACATTTATTGCCATTAAGGAGGGTAGAATTTATTTATTTTTGTCGTTTTGTTAAGAAAATATGTTTGGACATGCTATTTTATTTTAAATTAGGAGGATCTACCCAATGAAAATGTCGAAAATCTTGATTAAGATCGCTGTTCCCGCTTTGCTGCTCACTGCTGTAATGCCTTCCGCTGTATTTGCAACACCCGCGGAAAAATCTGCTGATCCGTATGAGAAGAGTGTGAATCTCCTCAAATTAAATGGTGTTTCGGATACCGATATTATGAATCTGGGAAGAGGCGATGTTTTCTCCTTAAATAAGGAGATTGAGACCCAGGGACTTAGCGACCAGCAAATAAAAAATTATGTTCAGGGTGTAAAGAAAGCGGATGAACAGGCCCGGATAGTCGAGAATAATCGCAAAAACGGTATAACAGATGAATCCGTTCAGTTCACCAGAAAAGTAGTTAATGGTGAAGTTACATTGCCAAACGGAAACACAATTGCAGTTCCCGAGAACGAGAAAATCAATGGTTCTTCTGATAAAACAACGACCGTGTCTGCGTTAGCTACGTTGAGCGACGGTCCTAAATATAATGTGGATGCGAGAGTAGGTTACAACCAAATCACTTCAATGGTTGACCTTCCGTCAGTGAGGAGTACTACTACTTCTGGTATTATTCCCTACATTCTTGGCGGAGCTTATGTAACTACAGATAATGTGAACTACTCTGGAGGAGCAGACATCGGTGCATTTTATGAAGATGGCAACTGGAGATTGTGCATCAACGGTACGGGTGCACTTTGGACAAGTTCCGAAGCTACCCTGCCGTCCAAAGTCTACTTGAACTATAAGGTATCTGCTAACAACCAAGTACAAATCACCGCGTCTGATGCTAACTATAATTACATCACTTCGATATCTTATTACTTTAACAACATCTATCTCAAAGCAGATGGCAGCAACGTAGAAATGGCTACCGGTTTTTCTATGGCATATAAGAAGGTTCATTCGATTTCCGATGGTTCTTATCTGTTAAATGGTCATTTTGCAAACACTTATGTTTATAAACCTAGTGGTTCTTCATTAATGAACGCGAGCGTCGTTGTTCATCATGATAAAAAAGGTACTACCGATGAAATTGCCAAAACCAGCGTCAACACGATCTCACAGTATTATGATTATTATTGCAGCATGGATTTCCGCTAATACGATCGGTTTAAACAGTTCCAATCTTGAAATATCAACATTGACCCGTAAGAGGTATACTTTGGGAAAAGTGACCTCTTGCGGGTCAGTTGTGTTTTGATTAATTGTCAGATAGGAAGTAAATAGGATTCTTTATAACCAGAGAAAACGGACGATCCGTACCAATGAAAGCGGTACTGGTATAAATTCCTTTAGAATAACCCCCCAATTAATCAACTCTATCATAAATAAAGCCCATAGATCCTTGAACACGTAAACTGCGTTCAGGAATCTATGGGCATTTTTCTTCCTCTTTATTGCCACTAACCGTTCATTTGGTAAAGTTGATAACTAAAGACGGGTTTTGCTTTAGCTTATAAAACAAGTACAAGCCTCCTAATACGAGCCATGAGGAACCTACGAGTAATGCAGAAATGTTCAAGCTCACGAAGAGCCAGATACAAAATGCTCCACCGATCGACGGCATAATGCCATAACGAACGAAATCCATTCCTCTACGACGTTTCTCACGAATATAATAATGTGCAATGACAGATATGTTAACAAATAAGAACCCAATCAGTGCACCGAAGCTAATAAACGAGTAAATCACTTCAAGCTCCCCGAATACCGCTGTCATCGAAATCGCACCAATAATGATAATGTTATATACAGGCGTCCCACGCTTCGGACTTACATAGCCGAATACACGCTTTGGCAACGCTCCCTCGCGTCCCATTGCATAAAGCAAACGAGAAGCGCTTGTGTGAGAAGATAACGATGAAGAGCATACAGCGACCATCGTACCACTCAAAAATAACGAATGCAGGAATGATCCTCCGACATAAGAAGCAATTTCAAGCGAAGCTGCATCTGTATCTTGGAAAGATAAAAAGTTCGGATGTACCATGTGCATCAAATAAGAAATGCCAGTGAACAAAATACCACCGATAAACGCGATCATTAAAATCGCACGCGGGATATTTTTCTTCGGGTTAATCGTTTCTTCAGATAATGTTGTTACAGCGTCAAAACCTAAGAAAGAGAAACATAATATCGATGCCCCGGAGAACACTAGACCTATATTCATATCAGAGGAATAGAACGGTGCCGCGGAAATAAGCGTACCTTCTCCCATACCACCTGAAATTCCTTTTATCATAAAACCGACAAATACGAGCGCCACAAGCGTCTGAAATGTTACGAACAAGGCGCTGATATTGGCAGTGAGTTTAATTCCAAACAAGTTGACTACCGTTATCCCGATTGCTAACAAGATCACCCAGACAGGTCCAGGTATTGCAGGGAAAGCAGCCGTTAAATAGGCACTTCCAATCGCAAAGTTAACCATTGGCAAAAACAAATAATCGAGCATTACCGACCAACCGACGAGAAATCCGACATGCGGATGAATACTTTTCTGCGCATACGTGTAGGTTGAACCAGCTGACGGGTACACCTGCACCATCTTGCCATAACTAAGCGCTGTAAATATCAATGCAACAAGCGTTAGAATGTAAGCAATAGGCACGTGTCCTTGTGTTAACTTGGAAACAACACCGTATGAATCAAATACAACGAGCGGATCCATGTACGCTAAACCGATTACCACTAGGGGCCCCAGCTTCAGCATCCGCCGCAGAGAAGCCTTATTTTCCAATACAAATCCCCCTTTTCTATAAAAAAATCGACAAGTTTCAGAGTACTGTTTTTTTGACAATAAATCAAGCATTTATGTCATATTTCTACAAAAAACAACAAACAGCCCGACTCTTGTTGAATGGGCTGTTTTTCGTATTTATTCCTAAACGGTCATCAAACGTTGTTTACGCGGGATTTCAGCGAGGCCGCTCACCATTCGGAAATAGCTTTTATCACCAATATAGCTGTCTTCCACTGTATGGTAACCATTTCGCTCATATAATCGCACAACCGCATCGTCTGTCGCGTTCACAATTAAGGAACACTTCGTCATATCATTTATATAAGCAAGGCGCTGCGCTTCTTTAAGCAGCCTTGAACCGATTCCTTTGCCACGGAATGACTCTAATGTCGCAAGGTTCGCAACGAATAATTCGCCCTCTTCTGCTTCCTTAAAGCCAAAAAATTTATAAACACGAGACATAAACTTAAGTTTAGTTAAAAATCCTTTTTGCATCTTACGAAGCATTTTTTCAGTTGGAGCATTGAGCTCATTCAATTGTTCATAAGGAAGAGCGAGCATAACACCTGCTACTTCACCCTTACACATGGCCACTCTTGCATATTCATAACTGTAACGATTTCCTCTTGCTGCTACAAGATTTGTTAAACGTTCTAGCACTTCTTCAGGGCTTCCTTCGCCCCAAATGAGCTGGGGATCAATCTCTGTACTATAAATTAACTGAGCAATAACTCCGGCATGTTCTTTTCTTGCTGGTCTGATATCAATGATATCCATGGTTGTACATCCTTTGTTTTAAATCGTCAGATTACTGACGAAACGATTTTTGTTTACATAGTTTTCTCGTGGTAAAAGAAAAGAATAAAAGATAGTCTTTTATTCTTACGAATCCTTAACCACTAATCCGTATAATAAGACATCCACAATCGACGATAGAGCTTCTGAAACACTGATATTGTTCTTCATATAGAACCGTTGGTCCAGAGTCGAATTGGTTGCATCTACGATTAATTTCATAATTAAGGCGGTATTTTTATTTATGATGATTCCCTCACGAATGCCCTGCTCAATCAGCACCCGCAGCGTGTCCCAATCGTCGACAAGCGCGGCATTTACTTTCACCCATTGTTCGGGGTAGTAACGCTTCATTTGCTCCAGGATTCGCAGGTCATAGAACTCATAATGGTTGGGTAAAACCGTCATAACCCCTTTGATTTTCTCCATCAAAGTGAGCTGTTCATCCTGCACGATGGCTTCCGTCTTCTCGTCGGCCTCTCGCAAAGCCTGCTCAATGATCATCTCTAGCACATCCACTTTAGACGAAAAATGCTCGTACAGTGTGCGCTTGCTGATCCCAAGTCTCTTTGCCAGATCATCCATCGTAAATTTCATGCCTTTATCATGAATTTCTTCTATAAATGCTTTTGCAATCCGATCTTTCATTATCAATCCTCCACCCCATCGCATCGAGAAAACTAGGTAAACAAAAATCGTTTCTTCGGTGCTATACCTATATTTTACCCATACCCAGCCCATAACTCAAGTCTTCCCAACCGTGGTAAATGCATCGAAATCTATACAGGTTCAACGTAAACTTGCAAAGCTGCTAAGAAATCCTATGTTTTCTCGTTAAATCTCGTTTATTCATATGTATATAGGGGGGATATACCTGCTCGGTGCTTAAAAGAGGCGTGTAATGACGAAGCCACCTATCACAATTGCTACTAAGGTAACTACGAACGATTTAACGTACCCTCTAAGAAAAGACTCCCCGCCGTTTTCCTTGGATTGAAGAAGATGAACAAGCCCCAACCCGATCACAACTGCAAATGAACTAGCAATTGCAAAACGTAATATTTTCAAAATGTAAGTTCGTAAGGGCAGTTCGATTATTGTCCTTGTATTTTGCGTATGATTCACGGTTTCTGTATCTGAAATGAATAAGATCGCTAAACATAACCCGATTATAAAGCCATATATCGCGCCTTTAATAAGTTTCTTTTCCAAGAATGTCACCCCCTGTACATTGCCCTACACATTGCCTTCATTTCCTAAACCATCTTTAACCAACTGTATAAAAGACTCCTGCTGCTCCGGATGACAAGCGATTAGATAAGGCTCATCTAGCATACCTGCATACGGTATTCCCTCGAAATCAACAACGACACCACCCGCTTCTTGTACCATCAAGATGCCTGAATATAAGTCCGCACCTGCGGAACGATAGAGCACAATGCCATCCATGTCGCCTTTAGCGACCATGCACCAGAGCAGCGTCGGCGCCCAGAGGCGAAGCATTCTTTTACAACTTATATCAATATGGTTCCTTAAATGTACGGCAGGCTCTTGATTCTGCACGTTATGACCTTGTATCCAACCAATTGTCGATCTGCGAATTTCTGTCTTCTTTGTCACCTGTATCCGCTCACCGTTACAAGTAGTACCTTTACCATGCTCCGCAACGAACAAGCGGTCCACCATCGGCTCATATACAACAGCAAGCACGAGCTTTCCTTGATACGCTAGACTGATAGAAACAGAGAACACGGGCAGCGCAATCGCATAGTTGTTCGTCCCATCTAATGGATCTACAAGCCATAACCAGTCGCTCTCCTGATCATCCCTGCCACACTCTTCACTATCAATCTGATGATCTGGAAAATGACGGCGAATCTCGTGTATAATCACATTCTCTGCTAAGTGATCGACCTCTGTCACAAGGTCCCCGTACAAGCCCTTCTCATCAATCGTCATCGTTGTCCCAAAACGCTCTTTGGCTATTTTCCCTGCTGCTTTTGCCGCGAGAATTGCCGTTTCTCTTGCTAATTGTAGAATGTTCTCAATCATGGATGCACCTCAGTAATCGAATTAAATTATTTTTTTCACAATATCTTAATCTTAATTTAATAATTGTAGGTTATACTGGTCTCAAGTTAATCTCGATCCAAGGAGGAGACTCAATATGAAGACACTTATTAATTTCCAAAATAAAACGATTCCCGTCTATATTTCTCCAACTGTTCAAACTAAATCGAACGCACTACCTATACTAGTTGCCACACTAAACAAGAAATTTATTAGCGGCAAACGAGCGCTCCAAACCTGCTTAAAAACACTTATCAGCATTGAGATCGTCGGATCTGAAGCTATCCTGCATACAAGACGTGAAATCGATTCATTAGCGATATCCCTCTATTAAGAGGGGTATTTTTGTTTTCCATTTATTTCATGGTATAATTCACTTACAGTCACTTATAAAAGTAGAAGAGGTGAACATCATGTCTTTTTCAAAAATATTAGTCGCTTATGATGGATCCGATTTATCTAACAAAGCCCTGCATCAAGCCATCGCCCTTGCAAGTGGACGTGAAGTCCAAATCGACGTTGTCCATGTGTTCCAGATCCCTGTCTTTATTATTGGAGAAGGTGTTCTCTCACCACCTGCGAGTAAGGAACTAGAAGTCTACAATAACGCGCAAGCGATACTGGATGAAGCCAAAGAAGTTGTAGACCGTATCGCAGATGCACCTACCACCAATTATTATTTGGTTCAAGGTGAGCAATCCGAAGGCATTCTTGCACAAGCAGCCGAGTCTGGCAGTGATATAATCGTCATCGGAAACCGTGGTATGACAGGCATGCGCGAATTCATGCTCGGCAGCGTAAGCCACCATGTGGCGCAGCATTCGAAAATACCCGTACTTATTGTTAAGTAAAGCTTACGCTCCTGGTCCAACATACATAAAGCACCTTCGGGTGCTTTTTTTAGTGTTACAAGTAAGGATCTCCATCCATGCTTCTCTACCTGCTTTTGTAGGGAACCGCAATTAAATCAGGCCACCCTAGCGCAAACTCCTTGACCTGCTGATCGCCAATGATGACTGTTTTCTCTGCTACAATGACTCCACCTAATTTTTGATAAAAAGATAGAGCTGAATTTCCCTCCAGTACCCAAACCAGCAAAGAGGTAAATTTATGTTTCACTAGCTCTTGGACGACTCGGCGAAAGAGTGCGGAACCCAGCCCCTTCCCTTGATATTCTTGCAGGAAGTAGATTGCATAAATTTCCGCGTCAAACGGTTTATCCTTGTCTCGACTTGCTCCGCAATTTGCAAAACCTACAATTGTACCCTGATCCTCTACCACCCAAATCTGGTTATCCGGATTCCTATTCGCGAAGATTGACTCCCACCGCTTCTCCCTATTTTCCACACTCAAATTGGCTAGATAATCATCGGAAATGATCCCTTGGTAAGTCATTCGCCAGCTTGCTACATGCACATGAGCAATTTGCTTTGCATCTTGAGGTTGTGCCGCTCGAATCTGCATCAGAATCCCTCTCTCCCCGTTACGGAACTAATAAAACCTTGCCACGGCTTCCTCTATTCTCTACCAATTGATGAGCGAGATGTGCCTCATGCAGTGGGAAAGTGTGACCAATCTTGATCTGTAATGCACCGGTTTCGATGTAACCAAGCACTGCGTCTGCCACTACACGTAAGGTTTCCGGTCGGTACTGCCTAGTTGTACCTAAGCTAAAACCGAGTACAGAGCGGCAGCTCGCATGCAAATCTTTGGACTCGAATGTCGCAACTTGCCCGCTCGCATTACCGAATTGTACCAATCTTCCGAAACGTGCTAGACCTTTCAAGCTTTCTTTGGTCACGTTGCCTGCAATCGAATCTAAGATTACATCCACCCCGCGTCCATCAGTTAGCTCAAGTATCTTATCAGCTAACTCCGTATTGGAGAGGTTAATTACATGATCCGCACCCGCTTCATAGGCAGCAACCATCTTCTCCTCACTGCTCACCGTTCCGATTACCTGCGAAGCACCAAGAATTTTTGCAAGTTGAATAGCTGTCGTACCGATCCCCCCTGCCGCCGCATGAATAAGTACACGCTCCCCAGGCTGAATTCTCCCAACATCCGCTAGCAGCTTATACGAAGTGAATGAGACAAGCGGACATGCCGCAGCCATTGTAAAATCGATGCCATCCGGCAATACATAGGTCAGCACCGCATCCGCTACCACATACTCCGCATAGGAACCCTCTGGAAAGGCAATGACGCGCTGACCCTTGCGCAACCCTTCTACCTCACTTCCGACCTCGACAATCGTCCCTGCTGCATCCAACCCAGGTATAAATGGCAGATCCTTTGCTCCCTTGTTCCCATAGCGAGCCTTAATATCCGCAAAATTAACACTTGTCGCCGCAACCTGAATTAACACTTGGTTCGAACCTACAACAGGCCGTTCCACTTCTTTATATTCCAAAACCTCAGGCCCACCGAATTGAGATACAACTACGGCTTTCATACCGCCACCTCCATATATACTCTATTTCTACGCAAATCCACTGCCTTTATGGTATCTTTTTCCACAGTGACTGTCTATCCCCTTCGCAATTCATGAACTCAGGATTTAAAATATAAAAAAAGCCAGTACACTCAATCATTCTGAGGATACTGGCTTTTTATTGGGTATGAGTAGATCTTCTTGATTTATTGCGCCTGCAAACCCGCCGAATTCAAGAAATTCCAAGGTTTGTTATAGTGCGGTTGGAAGAAGAAATCCACAAAACCTAGCTGTTCAATTGTCATCTTGTTCTGAATACAGACAGAAAGTGTGTTAATCGACTGTGTTAATTCAGCCTTGGACATGAGTTGTGCACCAACAATGCGACGAGACTCGCATTCATATACAACTTTTAAGCTAAGCGGCTCGTTTGTCGGCATAAAGTCAGGACGGTAGGTATCTTCAATCGTAACCGCTTGAACCGTTAGACCTGCATCTGTAGCAGCACTTTCCGTCATACCTGTAGACGCGATATTATAATCGTAAATCTTGATCCCTGACGTTCCTTGCGTACCCATATAAGGAATGGTCGGCGTCACCAGATTTCGAGCTACTAATGTCCCCATACGAACTGCATTCGTAGCCAGTGGAATGTAGGCATGCTCACCTGTCGGATTGTACATAATCGCACAGCTATCGCCAGCAGCATAGACATCTGGACGACTTGTACGCATGTATTCATCGACAAGAATGGCGCCATTGCCGAGCATATCCACTTGATCTTGAACAAGATCTGTATTCGGTCTAAATCCAATACACAAGAGCACGAGATCACCTTCATACTCCCCGCTAGTCGTAACAACCTTGCTCACCTTACCATCCTTACCCTCGAATTTCGTGACGGTCTGACCGAGTGCCAGCTTCACACCGCGATCTCTGAACTCTGTTTCAATGACATCCGTAAATTCTTGATCCAAGTAGCGGTTAAGAATGCGGTCACTGCTATCGATTAAGGTCACTTGCTTCCCATTCATTTCAAAAGCTTCTACCAGCTCAATTCCAATGTATCCTGCACCAATGACGATAATGTTCTTAGCGGTTTTCGCTTTTTCAATAATCGTATTCGAGTGATTGAAGTTCTTAGATAGCACGATATTGTCCAATTCAATCCCTTCAAGCTTTGGAATGATCGGCCATGAACCTGTTGTCATAATTAATTTATCGAATGTATCGTCATATTCCTCACCTGTCACTAAGTTACGTGCGCGCAGTGTTTTACCTGTTGTATCCACGGATACGACTTCATGCTGCATGTTCATTCTCACTCCAAGCGCCGCCAACTGCTCTGGCGATGAGTAGAACAAGCCCTTCGCATCTTCCACAACGCCTCCCACATAAAGCGCAATGCCACATGATAAGAACGAAATATTATCATTTCGCTCGTACACCGTAATCTCTGCATTCGGATACATTTTTGCCGTATTTACAATCGCCGCTGTCCCTGCATGTGTACAACCAATCACTGCTACTTTCATCAATAAAACCTCCTCTAGATGTATGAAAAAATAAGTGCAATTTGCTATTGTGAAAATATTCACTTCTTATTTCAAAAAAATAATCCGTTATGGATATTCCTATTTATTGCTTGTCTATTGCTTGTGATATTTATCACTTACTTATAGATTGTATTATAATTCACAAAGTAATGAATAGCAACCCCTTTTTGTAACAAAAATCACAATGTAGAAAAACCCCTAGACAGATCCAGCCATTCTAGAGGTTTTCTGAAAGTATTATATCGAACGATCCCAACCCACATGATCAAACCACATCTGGTCGTGATTTGTAGTCAGCGCTTTGCGAACAAAAGGAATCATATGATCAGGAAGCTCATGGATTGAGAACCAGCGGAGTTCCTCACATTTACTTGGCTCCATATTTACAATATTTCCCTGCCAAGTATCTACACGTAGGTAAAAATCCATCCACTCACTCTTATCCGCATGAAGACGGTGATTAAGCCCCACAACTTCCAGATCAGCAGGATCTATACTGACTCCCGCTTCCTCCTTGGCCTCCCGAATGGCTGCTTCTTTCACCTGTTCGCCTCCATCTATACGTCCCCCGACCACACTCCACATACCAGGTGCATACTCGGTATTTTTTCTTTTTAACAGCAGCACTTCATGAGGTTGCCTATAGAAGAGCACATGCACCGTTCCATGAAAAATTGGCTTTGTTATTTCATCCACACCCCTCTCTATGCTGTTATCTGCCCGACCTCACTCTTACACCTCCGCGGCTATTTGCGCTTACCGATATACAGCAGGTGCGAAGCAACGCCTAGAATGCTAGGGTCTGCAGCCGCCTTATAGACCAAATTCATAACTCGGTTAAACTCATCCTCTCCACGTTCACGCCAGTAATCGAACTGCTCCGGATTCATCGCCCCTACGATACTGGATGAACCGATCAGACCTACACTTTCAAATCCACAAGATTCCATGAAAGGCTTAATTTCTTCAATTGGAAAATAGTACGCTCCCGTAAATCGCCCTTCATCAGCATGATTAAACGTTCCTGTCTCTAAAAATGTCTCAATTTGATCCACACTATTATGCGGCTTCCAGTGGTCCGGGAACATCAATGATGTCGTTAAAAACTTGATCCGCGTCATAAACGCCACGAAGACGATGCCATTTTGTTTCGTCACGCGATGCAGCTCTTGAACTGCTTTCACTCGATCTGCTTCTTCCTGCAAATGATAGAGTGGCCCCAGCATTAACGCACCGTCGAACTGCCCATCTTCAAAACGTTCCAAGTTCCGAGCATCCGCTGTGTGAAAACCTTGAAACTGTTCCAGCAGCTCAAACTCCTGCGCTTTCTCTTGTGCAACCTCAACCAACCTTGGTGTGTAATCTGTAAGTGTGACCTCATACCCTGCTCGCGCCAGCTCCATGGCATATTTTCCAGGACCAGCTCCATTATCTAGTATGTGTCCAGTCTGCGGTAAGTGCTGCCGGATATAATGCCAATTCACGAGGAATTCGAGCGGCTCCCGATTCAAGCGTCCCCATTCATCGAATTGATTGTAGTAAGCCATCACTTTATCCATCTCGATCATCCCCCATTTATTCAAGCTTGAAGTCCGTTCTTAATTACACTTATTCAGTCCTCAAAATCACCAGTTATCTCCACCACTCGAACCTCTTGGGGATCTATAACTGTCTGAGCCGGAAGAGGCGTCCGACCCATTATCAGAAGATGAGTACGACGAACTACTACTGGATGCTTGCCTGCGCCGATCTTCTTTTTCTTGCGAACGACGCTCTTTTTCTCTTCTCCGTCGATCATCTACTTCTTTCTGGCGGCGCCTTTCCTCTCTCCTACGCCGATCCTCTTCTTCCCGTCGACGACGCTCTTCTTCTTCCCGTCTCTTCTCCTCATGTATGATGGCATCGTATTCAGATTGCATCTGTCCAATGTACTGACTAGCTTCGCTAAGACGATTACTAACATCCGCATAGAGCCCGCGTGTAAATAAATCATTGGCATCATTTATTTTCATTTGATAATGATAACTGTAACTGCTCGATATATCCCGATTTCTAGTTCGCTTACTCACCTTTTCAAAATTACGTTGAACCTCATCTATTTCCCTTTCAGCTTGTTTTTTCAGTTGTACGGCTTGTTCCACATTCTTTTCAAAAAGGGTTATGTCATTATGAAGGGATTTTAGCATTCTTTCCGCATCTACTAGACGAGTTCGTGATGACCATAATACTTGATCTAAGTTCCCCTTATCTTTTCGAATGGTATCACTCGTCTTGGCAAGAAGCTTACCGGCTCCACTCTGTAGTGATATATCCTGTAGCGAAATGAGAGAATAAGCTTCCTGGAATTTGGCCCACAATTCAGATACATCACGATCCATCGCCTCCCGCCGCAGCACAGCTTGTGTATAAATCAGCATGCTCTCTTCCATCGCACTAGATGCTTGCTCCGACATTTGTAAGATGTGATCCACTTGCTTCCTAGCTGCCTGATAGCGTTGTTCATCAAACGAAAGTATAGCCGCCGGTAAACTCGCAACAACTTCCTTATACGACTGAATAGCAAGTTCGTATTTAGAAGGCATTGTACTCCAATCGGATTCATGAAATTGACTTTTCATTTTACTAAGTTTATCTTCGCATTCATCCTCATTACTAACGAACGATTGTATGAATTGTTGTGACTTCTCTGTATCCTGCTCAATCGAATCACGAAGTTTCACACGGTCGATAATCATCTGAACCGCTACTTGTAAAGATTCATGCAAGTCTTGAGATTGTTTGTGTGCCTCTTCTAAATCACCACTTTCAAGTGATGCACAAAGGAGCTTATGAGCATTAAGCGCATAGTTCGTCATTTCAAAGGGATTAAATTCAATGAGTTCCAATCGATTGTCTCGCAATTGCATATGAATGTTCGATTCCACCTCAGTAATGTTACGAGGGCCTTCCTTCTGGTCCGTAAGTAAACTCGGAAGTGCGTCAAACAAGTGATTATGTAATGTGGTCTGCTTACGTTGCGGTTCAAGCATTTTCTTAGCGTCGATCAGTTCCACAAGCTGTAATTTATAAATAGCTTCTGCCTTTTCCTTATTAACCTCAATTTCTTCCCAAATTCGCTTCAGATTCATCTGATAATGATGTGCCAGTTCACTCGCTCGCTCGGAAACCGCCTGAATTGCAATTTTCATTTCTTCTACTTCTCTACTGTTTGACTGATCAAGTTCAACGAGCTCATTTGCACTAGCACTTAATTGCTTCACCTTACTATCTAGATCATTAACTCTCTTTACAAGCTGATCGAGTTCAGTTGCTCCAAAAATAAAGAATTTAATCTTATGATTCGTAATAGAATCGATTAGCTTTTGAGTAAGATCTGCATGCTCATTAATTTCACTAGATAGCGGAAGGAGCGTCTTCTCAGCAGATACGCCTACATACAAATCAAGGAGTGGCCTAAGGTTTTCCTGTGCATGTAACAATTCGATCGAATTCGCTTCTGTACTTATCAAAGCTTTTTTCTTTAGAGCGACCCGCATTCGGTAACGAATAACAAAGTAGATTACAAGTGCCAATATGACACAACCAAGAACAGCAATCCCTGTAATGATAGTAGTACTTTTTGCATAAAAGGGTTCTTCTTGTGCCTGATCACTTCTCGCAATCTGGGAATCGTTCATTTGTGGTACCGGTGTAACCTCCTCTGCATCTGGTTTAGGTGGAGTGTACACTTCCGTTTCAGTTTTGGGTACCACATTTGTCTCTATATCAGGTTTAGGCGAAGCACTTGGTTCTACTACCGGTTGAGACGAAGTACTTGTTTCTGCTACTGGTTTAGTTAGTGTATTCGTTGCGGTAATCAGGTTCATAAGACCCGTACCAAAATCCCCTTCCTTTGCAAGTGGTGTAAAGTTTTTACCAATTAATCGATCGATAGACGATCGAGTAGCATAGTCACTACCAGCATAATCTTCCGGCAAGGCATCAAACTTTTTTTGAAGCGGCACATTTAAGAAATAAAGTTGAATACGGCGATCCATCTTTGAAAGTAGGATGAGGATATCATCTGCACGAAGAGACCACGTATCATACACTTGTTTGGCGTACACTTCGGCTTCTACGCTTCCTAAAGATTCAACCGTAAGGATATGGAAGGTGTAGGGAGCACTCGCCCCTGCTGCCTTCTCTAATTCCTTTACAAGTTCAGAAGGGATCATTCCCGCAGTATCATGAATAAAATTTGAGCCCTTCGCTGGGAAGTCAGCCGCATGTGCCATGCTAGTAAACATACTTAATAACAATATAAAGATTACTAGTCTTATTCCTCTCATTACAAAAAAACCCCCAATTCTTGGATGTTTGCTACTATGAATCTATTGTATCATTATTGAATCGAAGTAACATTTTTCCAAGCAAAAAAAGAGTGAATTCACCCCTAAAGGTGAACTCACTCTTAACTGTCTTATCAAACGCTCTATACGGTCTTGTGTGCACGCTCCAGGTATTCTTCTACCCATGTAGCCGTATCAGCAATGGCTGCCTCCGCACGGCTAATTGCAGCGCTCACCTGCGGTGCTGCTGTACCGCCATAGACGTTACGCGCGTTAACAACGGCTTCTGGCTGAAGCACATCGTAAATACGTTCATCGAACAACTCGGAGAACTGCAAGAATTCTTCTAGCTTCAGATCGAGCAAGAACTTACCGTTTTGAATGCAATAAAGCACCGTTTTACCAATCACTTCATGCGCTTCACGGAACGGAAGCCCTTTGTTCACAAGGAAGTCCGCAATATCCGTCGCGTTGGAGAAGTCTTGATTCACCGCTTGACGCATACGATCTTTGTTCACTTTCATTGTCGCTACCATTGGCGCGAACAACTGAAGCGCGCCTTGCAGGGTGCGAACCGTGTCGAGCATACCTTCCTTGTCTTCCTGCATGTCCTTGTTATAAGCAAGCGGAAGTGACTTCAGCACAGTCAACAAACCAACCAAGTTACCGTACACACGACCTGTCTTACCACGTACAAGTTCAGCTACGTCAGGATTTTTCTTCTGCGGCATAATGGAAGATCCTGTGCAGAATGCATCATCTAACTCGATGAAACCGAACTCGGTGCTCATCCACAACACCATCTCTTCGCTCATGCGGGAGAGGTGCATCATTAGGGTGGACGCACTAGCTAAAAACTCGATTATGAAATCACGGTCACTTACCGCGTCCAAGGAATTTTCATACACGCCATCAAACCCAAGCAGCTCCGCTACATAATGACGATCGATCGGGAACGTCGTGCCTGCTAAAGCACCTGCACCAAGTGGCAGTACATTAATACGTTTGTAGCTGTCTTTAAGGCGGTCAATGTCGCGCTCAAACATCGATACGTATGCCATCAAATGATGCGCGAGCAAAATAGGCTGCGCGCGCTGCAAGTGCGTGTAACCCGGCACTAACGTGTCGATATTCGCTTTTGCTTGCGCGATAAGTGCTTCTTGCAGCTTTTGCAATAAACCAACGAATTCTACAACCCGCTTACGCAAGTACAAATGCATGTCCGTTGCAACTTGATCATTACGTGAACGTCCCGTGTGCAATTTACCACCAACCGGACCGATTAGGTCGATCAATGTTTTCTCGATATTCATGTGGATGTCTTCGTTGGCAATTGTGTATTCCAGTTCACCCTTACGGATCATAGCCAATACTTGCTGCAAGCCATCCTTGATCTTCGCTACGTCTTCTAAAGGCAAGATGCCGCATTTACCAAGCATCGTGACATGCGCCATCGATCCTTGAATATCTTCTTCTGCTAATTCTTTATCAAACGTGATCGAAGCTGTGTACTCCTCCACGAGTTGGTCTGTTTTTTTCGTAAAACGTCCGCCCCATAACTTACTCATAGAAACCTCTCCCTATCCCAGTGTGTTAGTTATTTCTTCGACTGCTCCACGCCGGAGGAAACTTTCAAGCGAAGTGCGTTCAGACGGATAAAACCAGTTGCATCGCCTTGATCGTACGCTTGCGTTGGATCAGCTTCCATCGTTGCGATATCTGGATTGTAGAGGGATACAGGGCTCTTCACGCCAGCTGTAATCACATTACCTTTGTATAACTTCAGACGAACGGTACCACTTACATTACGCTGACTCTCATTCACCAAAGCTTGAAGCGCAAGACGCTCGGGTGCGAACCAGAAGCCGTTGTATACGAGTGTGCTGTATTTGGAGATTAAGGAATCGCGCAAATGCATCACATCACGATCCATCGTTAAAGACTCCATCACACGGTGAGCAGCGAAAAGAATAGTACCGCCCGGTGTCTCATAGACACCACGGCTTTTCATGCCGACAAAACGGTTCTCTACCATGTCCACACGACCAATGCCGTGCTTGCCGCCGATTTCGTTCAATTTTTCCATGGTTTGAAGTGGGTTATAGGACTCGCCATTGATTGTTACGCAGTTTCCTTGGTCAAAGCCCAAATCGATATATTCAGCCTGATCCGGTGCATCCTCAGGTGATACGGACATCACGAACATGTCTTTGTTCGATTCCGCACTTGCATCAAACCACGGATATTCCAACATGCCGCTTTCAAACGAAATGTGAAGCAAATTGCGGTCTGTGGAGTATGGTTTGGCTGCGGAAGCTGTCACTTTAATACCGTGTTTTTCTGCGTATGCGATCATCTCCGCACGTCCAGGGAACTGCTCACGGAATGATTCCAGACGCCATGGCGCGATCACTTGCAAGTCTGGTGCAAGCGCTGCTACGCCAAGCTCAAAACGCACTTGGTCATTGCCTTTACCTGTCGCACCATGTGCGATTGCTGTTGCACCTTCTGCGCGTGCAATTTCCACCATACGCTTTGCAATAAGCGGACGTGCAATAGACGTTCCTAACAAATATTGACCTTCATACAAGGCGCCTGATTGGAACATTGGGAAAATGAAGTCTGACGCGAACTCTTCGCGCAAGTCATCGATGTAGACTTTGGAAGCACCAGTTGCTAATGCTTTTTCTTCAAGGCCATCCAACTCTTCTTTTTGACCGATATCTGCTGTAAAAGCAATGATTTCTGCGTCATATGTTTCTTTTAACCATTTTAGAATAATAGATGTATCCAAGCCGCCCGAGTAGGCTAGCACAATTTTTTGTTTTGCCATGATAGTTCGCTCCCCCAATAGTATGCTGATATAGTGTCTTCAAAAATTACATGATCGCTGCCATGATCGCTTTTTGTGCATGCAGACGATTTTCAGCTTGATCAAAAATAATCGAATGCTTACCGTCAATCACGCCTTCACTCACTTCTTCCCCACGGTGTGCAGGTAGACAGTGCATGAATAAGTAATCGGATTTCGCAACCTGCATCAACGCTTCATTCACTTGGAAATCACGGAATGCTTCTGCACGCTTCGCTTGCTCTGCCTCAAAGCCCATACTCGCCCACACGTCTGTGTAGACAACGTCCGCACCTTCCATTGCTTCACGCGGATCGTGGCAGACATGAATCTTTGCACCTGTTGCCTTCGCATTTTCTACTGCAATCTTCACCATCTCAGCATCTGGTTCATAGCCAACAGGTGTCGCCACGCTGATATCTACGCCCAGCTTGCTTGCCCCAACCATGAGGGAATGCACCATATTGTTGCCGTCGCCGATATAAGTCATTTTCAGACCCTTCAGCTTGCCTTTATGTTCAAGAATTGTCATGTAGTCTGTCAGTGCCTGACAAGGGTGGGATAAGTCAGTCAACCCGTTAATAACCGGAACCGTCGCACCGCGCGCTAGATCCACCACATTGCGGTGTCCAAACGTACGAATCATTATGCCATCCAAGTAACGGGACATCGTCTGCGCTGTATCCCAAATTGTTTCGCCGCGTCCAAGTTGAATATCGTTCTTACTTAAGAACAACGCTTGACCGCCCAATTGATACATCCCGACTTCAAAAGAAACACGCGTACGCGTGGACGATTTTTCGAAAATCATCCCTAGGGACTTGCCCTTCAGCAAGTGATGCTGCTCGCCTGCCTTCTGTTTGGCCTTCAAATCTATAGCAAGCTCAATCAGGTATTCAACCTCCGCAGGCGAATAATCAACCAATGCAAGGAAGTCGCGCCCTTTAAGCCCTAATGCAATCTCGTTGTCTACCATAACGCTCATCTTTCCTCATCCTTTCTTTATTCAAAATAACCTGATGTTATTTAAATTGTCGAAATTGCTGATGCTGCTTTTTCAGCTAATACTTGGCACACCACATCTAATCCATGATCCAGATCCTCTTGCGAGATCGTCATTGCAGGCACAATCCGAATCACATTCGGACCGGCAGGAACGACAAGCACTCCTTTGGCATGAATCGTGTTAATAATGTCAGCCACAGGTTCTGTACATACGATTCCAAGCAGTAAGCCTTTACCACGAATGGTTGTAACCAGTGGATTGCTCGCCAACTTCTCTGTCAGTTGAGCTAGCACATACTCGCCAAGTTCGGCTGCACGCTCAACCAAATTTTCTTCAAGCATCGTCTCCACTGTCGCAACGCCTGCTGCCATTGCAGTCGGTACGCCACCAAAAGTGGAACCGTGCGCACCCGCTGTATAAGCCGGAATGAGCTTCGCTTTACCAAGCATCGCGCCGATTGGGAATCCACTGCCGAGACCTTTAGCTAGTGTGATGATATCCGGTTCAATCCCGTAGTGTTCATACGCAAACAACTTGCCCGTACGCCCCATACCCGTCTGAATCTCATCAACAAGGAGCAGAATGTCTTGTTCCTCACACAATTGTGCAAGCTCCCTAACGAAAGTAAGATCAGCCGGAATAACGCCGCCTTCACCTTGGATCATCTCAACCATGACTGCACAGGTACGATCACTCAGCAGCGCACGCACAGACTCTAAATCGTTGTAATCTGCATAGACAAAACCTTCAGGAAGCGGCAAGAAGCCTTCTTGCACCTTCGATTGACCTGTTGCTGTAAGCGTCGCAAGTGTACGGCCGTGGAACGACTGACGGAATGTGATGATTTCATAACGATCTGTCCCCTTTATTTTTTGCGCATAACGACGTGCAAGCTTGATCGCCGCTTCATTGGCTTCCGCACCCGTTGAGCAGAAGAACGCCGCATCCATACAGCTGTTGTCTACTAACAATTGGGCTAGACGCTCCTGATGCGGTAAATAGAATAAGTTACAGCCGTGCCAAAGCTCATCTAGTTGAGCAACCAACTTATCTTTGACCTTCGGATGAACGTGTCCAAGATTCGTCACCGCGAGTCCGCACATCAGATCGATATATTCCTTGCCTGTATCGTCCCACAGACGGCTGCCCTGCCCCTTCACCAGCTTAATTGGAAACTTTGAAAAAAGCGGAAATAAGTAGCTTTGCTTCTCCTCTTGACCCATCGCTCATCCCTCCAAAATTAAATCGGGTTTAACCCGATTATTGTTGTTTACTTTTGCAAAATACGTGTGCCAATCGCTTCGCCACCCATTACTCGTGAGAGCACTTGCGGCTCCTCGCCATGCACGATGACAACTTCTTGCACATCACCTTGTATACACGCAATCGCTGCACGCACCTTGGGAATCATGCCCCCGTAGATATCGCCACTTGCGATCATTTCTTCGATTTCCGCTACGGTAACTTGCGGCAGAACAGTCTTTACACCATCAATTGGCTTCATAATGCCCGGTACATCCGTCACAACGATCATCTGCTTCACACCGATTTGAGAAGCAACAGCGCCCGCTGCCGTGTCCGCGTTGATGTTATATCGCTGCGTGCCGTCGGGGCTAATACCGACTGGCGCAATCACAGGTATATATCCCATTGCCACGATACCTTCAACTAACTCCCTGTTCACGGCTGTTACATCGCCAACAAGACCAACTTCGTGTGCATTTGCTACTGGTTTGGCTTCGATTAAACCGCCATCCACACCCGATACACCGAGTGCTTTAGCGCCGGAAATACCGATGCGGCGCACGATTTCTTTATTAATACGACCTGCGAGCACCATTTCTACAACGTCAAGTACAGCTTCGCTTGTTACACGTAGGCCGCCGACAAATTCAGTTGTGATCGCAAGCTGATCGAGTGTTTCCGAGATTGCAGGGCCGCCACCGTGTACGATAACAGGCATTTGACCAGTCTGCTGCAAGTGACGTAAATCGTCGAAAAAGGTTTGGGGTAGGGCAGCAAGTGTGGAGCCGCCGCATTTCATGACGAAAGCTTGATTGTTCATTGGGCATTACTCCTTACATTGAGCGTGCTGCAGAGAAAGGAAGTGCTTCCGGTCGCTGTTGAAATCGTGAAATTTTGATTAGGTTAATGAGGGGATTTCACTCTTTCAAAGGCTAACGCTTCGCTCCTTCAGCACTTCCTTTCTCTTACGCAACCATTTTTATCCGTATGCTTACTTTAAACATTCAAATGTTTTTTTGAATACGATTAAGTTCGGTACGCGGCGTTGATGCGCACGTAATCATATGTTAAATCACAGCCCCAGGCTGTGGCTTTGCCTTCACCGTTATGCAATTGCACGTAGATCTGAACGAGGTCGCCTTTGAGATATTCCGTTGCCGCGGCGTCATCGAATGGTACAGGTCGAGATTGCGTCAGCACTGTGAAGTCACCAACGTTAATGTCTACGGTGTTTACGTTTACGGGCTGACCTGCGCGGCCGATCGCCGCGATAATCCGTCCCCAGTTCGCATCAGCACCGAAGCAAGCTGATTTAACAAGGCTAGAGCCAACCACTGTCTTCGCGATAGCACGAGCTGCGTTCTCCGTAACGGCACCGCTGACGTTCACTTCGATAAGCTTCGTTGCGCCCTCACCGTCACGAGCAATTGCTTTCGCTAGGTATTCGGATACGAAGCGGAAGCCTGCTGCGAACGCATCCCAGTCTGGATGCGCTGGGCTCAGTGGCTCGCTGTGATCCGCGAGCCCACTTGCTAGCACGACGACCATGTCATTCGTGCTCGTGTCGCCATCCACGGTAATCATATTGAACGTGGAGTCCGTCATTTCACCCAGCAGCGCTTGCAGATGCGCAGGTTCGATCTTCGCGTCGGTTGTCATAAAACCGAGCATGGTTGCCATGTTCGGGTGGATCATACCCGAACCTTTGGCTGCACCGGCGATGTGTACCACAACGCCGCCTACTTCTAAGCGGACGCATGTCATCTTCTGCACAAGATCCGTCGTGAGGATCGCCTGGCAGAAGTCTTCGCCGCCGTCCGCTTTGAGCTTCGCCGGCAGCTCCGCCATGCCGGCGTTCACCTTATCCATCGGCAGCAATTCGCCGATGACACCCGTGGATGCAACGCCAACTAGCGTTGCGTCCAAACCTAGCGCCGCCGCAAAGCCGGCGCGCATCTGGCGAGCGTCGGCTTCGCCCTGCTCGCCCGTACAAGCATTGGCGTTGCCGCTGTTGACCAGCAACGCCTGTAACTTTCCGCAGGAGGCAGCGACGCTCTCCTGCGTTACTTTCAGCGGTGCCGCTTGAAACGCGTTTAGCGTATACACGCCCGCCGCCGCTGCCGGCACTTCACATACGATCGCGCCTAAATCGTAGCGACCGTTCTTTTTCAAACCGCAGAACAGCCCGCCTGCACGAAATCCTTTTGGCATCGTAACCGATCCTTCTGGTATTACTGTAAACATGGATCCAGCCATAGTTCCTCTCCCCAATCCCCATTCAATTGTCTATGTGGTCTTTCCTTATGGATATACAGGTGTAAAATGAAGGCCTGTCGTCTCTTCCCAGCCCATCATTAAATTCAAATTCTGAATCGCTTGACCCGCTGCGCCCTTCACTATGTTATCAATGACCGAAATGATCGTAATACGGCCCGTACGTGCGTCATAACACAATCCAATATCGCAATAGTTCGAACCAGACACGTGCTTCGTTGCTGGCCAAGTACCTGCATTGCGTACCCGTACGAACTTGCGTCCCTCATAATACTGACGATACATCTCTACGAAATCTGCTTCGCTATGCTCACCAACGACCTTCGCATACATGGTCGTCATAATACCGCGCGTCATCGGTACGAGATGTGTGGTAAACGTCGTAACGACTGGACGATCTGCAACACGGCTTAGTGCTTGCTCAATCTCAGGAATATGCTGATGCTTATTCACTTTGTACGCGGAGAAGTTCTCATTCACTTCTGCATAATGAGCGCTAAGATGTAAGCCGCGACCCGCACCAGATACGCCTGATTTAGCGTCAATAATAATGGAATCGAGATCAATCCAACCTGCAGCTACTGCTGGAATCAGACCAAGCAGCGTCGCCGTAGGGAAGCAGCCTGGATTGGAAAGCAATCTTGTCGTTTCCTGTACCTCATCGCCCCAAACCTCACACAATCCGTATACGGCTTCTGCCAAGTACGTCTCTTCTGCAGCTTTGCGCTTATACCACGTTTCATAGGATTCCGGCAATTTCAACCGGAAATCACCAGAAATATCGATCACTTTCAGTCCCGCATCAAGCAGCTTCGGTGCAAGCTCTGCTGCTACACCCGCTGGTGTTGGCAAGAACACAACATCTGCTTTTTGCGCGATCATATCTATATCAATACCATCTAATTGATCTGTCAAAATCTCTGTCAAATGCGGAAAGCCCGCCGCTATCGGCGTACCCGCACTCGATGATGAAATAACTGAAGTAATTTCTACATTCGGATGTGCGAGCAGCAACCTGATTAACTCCACCCCGCCGTATCCTGTTGAACCTACAATCGCTACACGAACCTTGTTATTCACTCCCATTTCAACCCCTGCCTCCCCCGCAGATTTACTTTTTTATGTATTTTTCAGATGAATCAATTTCATAACTTATCTAATACTTAAATTTGAAACTATATTTAGACCAATTGAACCGTTTGGATCTATATATAGTCTTGATTAAAGCAGCTAAAGGTATTATGAAATTGATTCAGATATATAGATATATACTAATTATTTTAAATGTTAAAAACTATGTATTATTATACATACGAAGGTATAATAATTCAATGCATATTTGCAGAACAAAAAAGCCGATCCCCTTGTAACAGGAAATCGACTTCATATGAATATGTGATTATATATGATGATGCTTAAATCCTTCGCCTAATACCTCATTCGCATCGGTGAAGATAACAAACGCAGACGGGTCAATGGATTTAACCAAATACTTAAGTTTCATCACTTCACCCTGAGAGACAACAACCATAAATACGTTACGGGCTGCGCCTGTATATCCCCCTGCGGCTTCCAGCTGAGTTAGACCACGATCCAAATCGTATAGGATCGCTTCTTTTATCTTTTCTTGATTATCCGAGATAATATAAGCAACTTTTGAGACACTAAGTCCGACCTGCACAATATCAATGACTTTACTCGTAACAAATAATCCGATCAGTGCATAGAGTGCATTTTCCCACGAAATAACAAAACCTGCTAATACGATCACCATACCATCGAACATAGCGATACATACACCCAGTGACCGACCTGTGTACTTATGCACGATCTGCGCAGCAACACTCAATCCGCCTGTCGAACCCCGTCCGCGGAACGTGATACCTACGCCAAGTCCTACCCCAATTCCGCCATATACGGAAGCTAACAGCATATTCGTTGTGGGAATGGGCAATCCCTTGGTCATTAAAACAAAGAACGGAAGCGCAATTGTGCCCACCGCTACCTTTATCCCATATTTTTTACCAAGTAGAATTGTACCGAGTAGGAATAAAGGAATATTAAAAAACCATTGTGTAATCGCCGGTTCAAAACCGAATGTGACCTGAAGAATGGTCGATACCCCAGATATTCCACCAGATGCAATTTTGTTCGGATTCAGGAACATGTTAAATGCGCACGCCAATATAAAGCATCCCGTAATTAAAAGTGCGTACTCCCAAGCCATATGCAGTGGCGAGCCGGGTATAATCCGCGGTTCCTTCTGTCTCTTACTCATTTTGTCTGCTCACCCCGTACCAAAGAAAATCCTACACCATACTGTGTAGGATTTTTCTTTTCTCTAATAAAATATCCGATTTCTATTCTTGTTTAATTTGCATGCGCAGGTAAGCATCGATAAATGCATCCAAATCGCCATCCATCACGGCGCCGACGTTGCCCGTCTCCACACTCGTCCGGTGATCTTTCACCATCGAGTAGGGATGGAAGACATAAGAGCGAATTTGTGCGCCCCATGCAATATCCGTCTGCTCCCCACGGATTTCCGCAAGATGCTTCATTTGCTCTTCGATCTTCTTCTCATAGAGCTTGGAGCGAAGCATCTTCATCGCACGTTCCCGGTTCTTGATCTGTGAACGCTCTGTTTGACACGTCACCACAACACCCGTTGGAATATGCGTCATCCGTACCGCAGAGTCTGTCGTATTAATATGCTGACCGCCCGCACCTGATGCACGGTATACATCCACTTTAAGATCTTCTGTCCGAATGTCGATTTCAACGTCGTCATCGATCTCCGGCATGACGTCACACGATACGAAAGAAGTGTGACGACGACCCGAGGAGTCAAACGGTGAAATCCGTACGAGGCGGTGTACACCTTTTTCCGCTTTCAAGTAGCCATAAGCATTAAAGCCCTTGATTAGAAGCGTCACACTCTTCACGCCCGCTTCATCCCCTGGCAAATAGTTCAGCACTTCAACTTTGAAGTCACGCTTCTCCGCCCAGCGACGGTACATCCGCAGCAGCATCTCCGCCCAGTCCTGCGACTCCGTACCGCCCGCGCCAGGATGGAGTTCAAGAATGGCATTTAGCTTATCATACGGTTGGTTTAACAGCAGCTGCAGGTCAAAGTTGGCAAGCTTGCTTGTCAGCCCCTGCATGCTCTTCGTTACCTCAGCAGCCATTTCCTCATCCGCTTCTTCTTCCGCAAGCTGTGCCATCACATCCAGATCGTCGTATTCGCTGGACAAGCTATTGAATTGCTCTACAACAGCTTTAACCGTATTAATGTCCGCAATGAGCTTCTGAGCCTGCACATTATCATCCCAAAAGCCAGGCGCACTCATCTTCTCTTCAAAATCTTCGATCATCTCTAACTTATGATCTAAGTCAAAGAGACCCCCTAAGTTCAGTTAATCTCTTCGCAATTCCCCGTAAACCATGCTTTACTTCTGGATCCAGCATCGTTAACACCTCTTCTGCACGCAAAGGTTCGCAAGTATGCAGATCAAGTCTTATGACCGCTGCTACTAACGAACCTTAGCTAAATATATACGTTTGAATCACGCGCTAATAATCATTAGCTGCCGTGGCACTGCTTAAATTTCTTGCCGCTGCCACAAGGACATGGATCATTGCGACCAATACGGTCACTTTCATCACGTACAACCGGCTTTTTACCAGCGGACTCCGCTTTGGGATCAACTGCTTGACCCTCAACAACAGCTTGACGCTCTAGATTACTCTCCATGTGTGCTCTCATAATATATGTCGCAACCTCATCTTGAATACTCTCGACCATCTCACCGAACATTTCAAAACCTTCGAACTGGTACTCACGAAGTGGGTCCGTACCGCCGTAAGCACGTAAGTGAATCCCTTGACGAAGCTGATCCATCGCATCAATGTGGTCCATCCATTTGCTGTCTACTGCACGCAGAACAACAACCTTCTCGAACTCACGCATGTTATCCGCGCCAATCAATTCTTCACGTTCATTGTACTTATTCTTCACAAGTTCTTTCAAGAGCTCAACGATCTCTTCAACTTCTTTACCCCAGAGCATCTTCTCTGTTACAGCTTCTTCGCCAAGCATGTTGTTATTCATGTACTCAGCAACTGCTTCCAATTCCCACTCTTCCGGGATTTGGTCCGCTGGGCAATGTGCTTTCACGATTCGCTCAATTGCTGAATCAATCATACCCTCTGCAATTGCACGGATGTTCTCGGATTCAAGCACTTCGCGGCGCTGCTTATAAATAATCTCACGTTGTTGGTTCATGACATCATCGTATTGAAGAACGACTTTACGAACGTCAAAGTTGTTGCCTTCAACACGTTTTTGTGCGCTCTCAATTGCACGACTCACAAGTCTGCTCTCGATTGGTTGGTCTTCTGCCATGCCCATTTTATCCATAATAGCCATGATATTCTCCGCACCGAATCTGCGCATCAACTCATCTTCCAAGGAGATATAGAATTGGGAAGCACCCTGGTCACCTTGACGGCCTGCACGACCACGAAGCTGGTTATCAATACGACGGCTCTCGTGACGCTCTGTACCGATAATGTATAGTCCACCTAGCTCTTCTACGCCATCACCTAGCTTAATATCCGTACCACGACCCGCCATATTCGTCGCAATTGTTACTGCGCCCGGTTGACCCGCCATGGATACAATTTCAGCTTCTTCCTCATGGTACTTCGCATTCAATACTTTGTGCTTCACGCCTTTGCGCTTAAGCATCTCCGACAATATCTCGGAATTCTCAATAGACACCGTACCTACAAGGACCGGTTGGTTCTTCTTGTGGCGCTCTACGATCTCATCCACAACTGCAGTGAATTTACCTTTTACCGATTTATATACCGTATCTGGCTTATCCTCACGAACCATTGGACGGTTCGTTGGAACAACGATACACTCCAGACCGTAAATTTTCTTGAATTCTTCTTCCTCTGTCTTCGCCGTACCTGTCATACCAGCAAGCTTGCGATACATACGGAAGTAGTTCTGGAACGTAATCGTAGCAAGTGTCATGCTTTCATTCTGAACTTGTAAGGCTTCCTTCGCTTCGATTGCTTGGTGCAAGCCATCACTATAACGACGACCTGTCATCATACGACCTGTAAATTCATCAATAATAACGATCTCATCTTCATTGACTACATAATCCACATCGCGACGCATAATCGCATGCGCTTTAAGCGCTTGGGTAATATGGTGATTCAGTTGAACGTTCTGATGATCAAATAAGTTATCAATGCCAAATGCACGCTCAGACTTCGCTACACCCGACTCAGTCAAAGCAACTGCACGTACTTTAATGTCAATTGTGTAATCTTCTTCTTCTTTCAAACGACTTACAAATCGATCAGCCGCATAGTACATGTCTGTCGACTTTGCAGCTTGTCCCGAAATGATGAGTGGCGTTCTCGCTTCATCGACCAGGATAGAGTCCACCTCATCGATTACAGCAAAATATAGAGGGCGCTGTACCATCTGCTCTTTGTAAAGCACCATGTTATCGCGCAAATAGTCGAAACCATACTCATTATTCGTACCATACGTAATATCACATGCGTAAGCTTCTTGCTTCTCTTCATGGGATAATTCGTGTAAGTTAACACCTACCGTCAAGCCGAGGAACTCATAGATCCGTCCCATTTCCCCGCTATCACGTTGTGCCAAGTAATCATTGACCGTAACAACGTGCACACCGCGACCAAGCAAGGCATTCAAATAAACCGGCAGAGTACCTACCAGTGTTTTACCTTCCCCTGTACGCATCTCCGCGATTTGGCCTTCATGCAGTACCATACCGCCAATTAGTTGCACATCATAGTGACGTTTGCCAAGCACACGCTTAGACGCTTCACGAACCACTGCGAATGCTTCCGGTAGCAATTCATCGAGTGTTTCACCTTTTTCAATACGCGCACGGAATTCAACCGTCTTGGCTTTAAGTTCCTCGTCCGATAAGCCTGTAAATTGAGACTCAATCGAATTAATTTGTTCTACGACTTTTAACATTCGTTTGATTTCCCGTTCGTTGGAATCACCGAATATTTTCTTTACTAATCCTAGCATGGGTGAACCCCTTCCTACAAAAAACAGTTTGCATAAATTGTAACAGTTTAGAAGGCTAGTCGCAACAAACCTAGCACGATTTACAAGCGCTCTTTTTTTTCCTACAACGATAGATGTCGAGCGAAAGAAAAAAGCTCGATCCCTGTCTTCAGGGACCAAGCTTTCCGATCTATCTAGCCGCTGGTTCAATTAAACCATATTTACCGTCATCACGACGATACACGACGCTTACTTGCTGCGAATCCATATTCGAGAAAACGAAGAAATTATGCCCAATTAAATTCATTTGAAGAATCGCTTCTTCTATATCCATCGGTTTAAAATCAAATTGTTTCGTACGTACCACTTCGAGGTCATCCTCTTCCTCGTAAGCGTTAGGTGAAGTCTCAATCTTGAATAGATCGCGCTTGCCACCTTCACTTCGAATCATGCGGTTCGTTTTTGTTTTATGTTTACGAATTTGTCTCTCAAGCTTGTCTACCACGAGATCAATCGATGCATACATATCGCTATGCTTGACTTCAGCACGTAAAATGACACCATGCAGTGGAATCGTCACCTCAACAATATGCATACCTTTTACTACATTCATTGTTACATTTACTTCATTTGTAAGGGGGGTCTCAAAATATCTTTCGAGCCTGCTCAACTTCTTCTCAACGTAGTCCCTAAGGGCTGCCGTAACCTCAAGATGTTCTCCACGGATATTGAATTTCATAGTAATTCCTCCCTTCTGTCTCCATTATACTATATTCCGCTCCTAACTTCAAAAAACCTTAACAAATAAAAACATTTCATCCACAAGTCTATTCACAACTTATTCATAATTAAGTCGTGCGAAAAAATGGCTTTAATTCTGGGTTTGAATCACTTACTCACAGAGTTATACACAGAGTTATCCACATTGTCCACAGGGTGTGGGTAAACTTGATTTATTGCATACAAAAAACTCCTTCGGCATTCAGACCGATAGGAGTTTGAGCGAGGTATCTGGAGTTTCGAACTATGAGTTGAATTTATCTCATTATAACTTGATGTCTCTCCATCATTGGTACACCTTGAGAATAATCAATTTCATAGCGCGCTTTTTTTGTAACATAACTAACATTTGGAATATCTATATCATGTTTGATTTTTGTTTCATTACTAGGAAAATAACTAAGCGCTTGTTCGAACAGCTTGAGGAAGTCTGCATCTAATCCATGTCCTGTGGATTTAATAATTTCACCATCCACATCATTAAGTGATATTTCTTTATACATGCATTTATCGATGGTTTGGCAGAATAGTTGTTTGTCTGTATGACTGACTAGTTGATCACCTTGACCATGATATGCAATAATATTACATTGATTTGAAAACATGCGATATACATGATTAAGATCTAATATCTCCTCATCATAAATAGCCTCTTGCCTCGCTAAATAATCAAATACCCCATGAATCTTTGATTGCCCTATTTGATTGGTCATCATCCTATTGGTTTTTAGATATTCAGGGAATATCCATGCGGAGTTATCGATTATTAAAGAGAACAAAGAAGGAGCAAATGCGTTGCACATGTAAGAGAGGTAAGAACCGTGTGACTGACCGTAACACCAAATACGATTAGGATTATATTTCAAATGATTATCCTTAAGAATAGCGCTGACAACAAGTACTGCCGTTATATTATCTAGCACTTGCATAATCCCCATATCATTGAAATTAGAGCGATTTTCATTTAATTTACACTTGCCAATCACTTCTAACGGGGTGGTAGGCAGCAATTTCATTAAATTAGTTGCTGATAATTTTCCGTTAGGATATAACTCTTTTTTCTCAGATCCACCCATTAAACCTAAACTTTCCTCTGTTATTGACACTTGTTCTAGTTCTTGAAACCCCTGCATAAATTCCCAACCGAAGTAATCGCATTGAACTGTAACTAAATTATACTGGTCCGAAAATTCCTTCCTCATTTTCTTGTACACATTCGAATTCGCATGGCCAGCAAAGCCCGGAATCATTAATAATATTCCCGTTTCTTCATTTACACCTAGATCAGGTTCACAAAAATAAACAGGCATTTCCCGTTCTGATGATTTATAAATGCTGGGATGTGCCGAAATATTTGTTGTATATTCCTTGGCCATATTTCCAACCCCATCTCCATTTATGTACTCATTTATCTAATCCAATTAATAGTTCAACTAATTTGAAATCAAATAAGGTGTCAATATCATGAGAATGCTCCTTGGGCATTTCATATCCAATCGTTTCTTCACTGAGAAACAAGTGAGAGCGTTAATTTTTTATAAGAATGGACATGTAGGCCATGGTATTGAAGTTATTATCTCGAAGTATCTGATATAGCTGATTTAAAAATGTAGCATTGTGTTCTACAGATTTAGAGAATGAATATAACAATTGAATAACATGATCTGTCGAGAACTGCTCACCATGATAACGGGAGAGACCAATTAATTGAAGCTTTACAATCGATACATTAAGCACCATTTTCATATATTCATCAAATACAGTCTTCCCAACTGACATTCCGATCGGGAACGCATTCTTAAATACATAATTCACTAAATAATTTTCAAGAATATAACCATGTTCATTCATAAAAGGTTTAAAGTGATGCTCATATGCATTGCGGTAACGCTCTCCAGTCTGCTCAGGTGTCACGGTTTCATCAAATTCGATTCCTTCTAAGAAATTCATATAACATGCTTTGTAGGTTTTATTAATATTGCTCATCTGTAATCTCATATCACCCAAGCCCTTTAGAAGGCCCATCTGTACTGTAACCGAGGTTGGTATTTCTGCAAGAATTCCTTGAAAATCACCGTTTTGGACCAGACGAGTGTATTTATTTATCGTTGCCAAACACGACTCAATCTCACCTTCATCAATATGATTTTGTATATTCTGATAAAATAGTCCCAAAATAACAAGACGGTCCTCTAGTGAATAATCTCGGGACTGTAAGATTTGGATCGTAAAAATACGCAGCTCCCAAAAATAACGGATGATATTATTCTGTTTCTCATGTACTTGTGTATCAAAATTCCTTAGTAACATATATGTTGAATCTTCTTCAGCCCGCATCTCTTCAAAAACAATTCCTTCTGGATTAAGCAGCACTTTTCTCGCCGCTTCCGGACAAGAAATGGAAGTCGATATTTCAAGAACCCCATTCACCTTATTGAATTCACGTGGGTAATGATTGCATACATTAGAGAGATACTTCTCTCCAAGTTTCAATTGAATCCCACACATTCTTTGTTCATTTAAAAATCGGCAATCTCCCTCCTCATTCATTATGATTCGTGCATATGCTTGATCATTCACTCCACTACGTACACGTTTAACATATTTGTTTAGATCACCGGCTAACTCACGATCTTTGACACGATTGTATTGTTTATAGGTCTTCTGATCGATATGTACTTGCCAACCATTACAACAAGTATCCTCGCATTCACCACCGATGCATTTGAATTCTGCCATATATTTGGGGACTAGCGTCATTGTTTGCTTGGTAGACATGCTAAGCACCTCCTATTTCCATTTAATTTTTCATTTATCACAATAAAAAATACACCCCGTGAGTTTAATCAGATAAACCTTCGTGTTTATCCAATATGGATCTTACAGGGTGCACCTCACAATAACTGAGTGAAATAAATTTATTAGATCGATTAACAAGCAGATTTATTTAAAATCCAGCTACAAGAGCTGAAATCGCTCATACACCCTTTGAACTGCTTGTATAACATCTATTACATCCTGATCCGTCATTCTAGGGAACAATGGCAGCGTAATTGCAGTGTTATAATATTGTTCAGCTTGAGGACAAAGCCCTTTTTCATAACCTAACTGCTGGTAATAAGGTTGTAAATAAACAGGGATGTAATGAACGTGAACACCTATATTCTCTGCTCGTAACGCCTCAAAAATCACCTTGCGATCTACTGTAAAGTTTTCTGGCTGCCAGCGAAGCATATATAAATGCCAACTGGACTCAGCTTCTTGGTGCTGTTTGGGAATAACAAGTCCCTCAAATTTCAAGAAAGCCTCGCTGTACTGCTGTGCAATTTCCTGCCTTCTCTTCACAAAACCATCCAATTTATGCATCTGCGAACAACCTAATGCTGCTTGTAAATCAGTCATCCGATAATTGTATCCGAGTTCATGCATTTCGTAATACCATGGACCGTCATTATTAATCATCTTGTCGGGATCTTTAGTCATGCCATGGCTTCGGAAAAGTAATAGTTTTTCATAATACTCTTCATTGTCTGTTACAATGACTCCGCCCTCACCTGTAGTAATGTGTTTGACTGGGTGAAAGCTGAACATCGTCATATCAGCCAAAGTTCCAACTTTACGACCACCATACAAAGCTCCAAGCGAATGTGCGGCATCTTGAATCGTAATGAGTCCATGATCCCTTGCAATCATCTGAATGCGATCCATCTCTACTGGTTGGCCTGTAAAATCGACTGCAATGATCGCTTTCGTACGGTCTGTGATACTAGCAGTAATCTGATCAGGATCAATATTATACGTATCGGGATTTATGTCCACGAATACAGGAGTACCACCTTCATATAACACACAATTACTGCTTGCTATAAACGTAATTGGTGTCGTGATCACTTCGTCGCCGGGCTTGATACCAGCAGCAAAGCAAGCCCCGTGAAGCGCTGCAGTACCATTACAGAATGCAACCGCATATTTAGCCCCCACATAGGAAGCTACCTTTTGCTCAAACTCCGTAATCTTGGGCCCCTGAGTAATAAACTCACCTTTCAGGACACCAACCACTTCAGCAATATCCTCATCATCAATCCATTGTTGTCCGTAAGGCAGAAACGTCTCACGAATTAGCGTATGGTTGTGATTATCCTCTGACATATCAATTCCCCCTCTTCGCATTCAGCCATACTAGATCAAGTTACTATCCTGTATCCATGCCTCCGTGCGTCGAATCCCTTCTTCTAAGGAAATCTGCGGCTCCCAATTAAGCAACTGCTTCGCTTTCTTATAGTTACAAAGTAACTTAGCAATCTCACTTTGTGGATGAATATGTTCCACATGCTTAATACGAGATTCATCCCCTACAATAAGTTTGGCAAGATCATTCATAGTGATATCTCTTCCTAGTCCTGCGTTCACAATATGACCATCCACTCGGTCTGAATATCCTGATTCCACCACAAATCTTGCGCAGTCTTCTACATATAACAGATCTCTCGTTTGAGTGCCATCTCCATAAATAGCAAGGTCTTTTCCGCTCAGCTTATTTTTTATGAAAATAGCTAATACGCCGCCCTCTCCCCCCGTTTTTTGAAAAGGACCGTATGTGTTAAAAGGACGAATTACTACAGTTGGTAACCTGTAAGCGTAATAGTAGGATAACACCATGTTCTCAGCTCCAATTTTAGCTCCAGCATAAGGTGAAGCTGGTTTAATTGGATGCTGTTCAGTAATCCCTTCAACATCTGTGCAGCGATCATAGACCATGCATGTACTCATAAATACCACTTTCGTATGGTATTTGCGACATTGCTCAAGAATATTGAATGTCCCAACAGTGTCATTATTAAAAGTAGTGCGTGGATCATCAATCGAATCTTGCACATTAATTGAAGCACCTAAATGATAGCAAATCTCAAAACGATGCTCATCAAATAAATTGCTAAGCAACTGCTCGTCCAAAATTGTCCCTTGAATAAATTGCTTTAACCCAGAATGTTCACGGAACTCCGCTAGATTCACTTCTCTGCCATTAGATAAATCATCCAAAATCCATATATGATGCCCATCTTCTAATAATCTCTTAGCTACCCAACGCCCAATAAATCCAGCGCCACCTGTTAGTAATATGTTCATCTATTATTCAGCTCCTCTTGCAATTCTAATGTACTATAATATATCCCAAGTTAAAGGAGTACCTTTAGAGACATCCTTTGATATCTTTTTGCCCAGTACAAGATCAAAGTATTTTGTTGGAAGACCATACCCCGGACGAATAGCTCTTATATTATCAACCGTAAGTGTTTCTCCGGCTTGTATATCACGAGAAATATAAAGTGAGCGTCTATAAACCATAGAGGGTTTCTCTTGTTGTGTCACTCCATATTTAACTGTACCAAGTGACTCCCATGCCCTCTCCGTTTCAATGACTAACGATCTCATCTCATCAGGCTCTAACGAGAATGTAGAATCCACCCCACCATCAGCTCGCAATAGAGTAAAATGTTTCTCAATGACCGTGGCTCCCAAAGCCACACTAGCAACAGCAACACCAATTCCCATTGTATGATCTGATAAACCAACCTCACATTTAAATAGTTCTCGCATATGGGGTATAGTCAGAATATTCGTGTTCTCTGGGGAGGCCGGATAAGTGCTCGTACACTTTAATAGAATAAGTTTTTCGCAACCAGCTGATCTTGCCACACGAACTGTTTCATCTAACTCAGCTATTGAAGCCATTCCAGTAGAAATGATTAGTGGCTTACCTGTTGATGCAACCTTCCTAATCAAAGCATGATCTGTATTCTCAAATGATGCAATTTTATAAGCTGGAACATCTAAAGTTTCTAAAAAATCTACTGCTGAATCATCAAATGGTGTGCTAAAACAAATGATGCCAAGTTCTTTACAACGATCAAAGATAGGTTTATGCCACTCCCATGGTGTATGCGCCTTTTGATATAGCTCATAAAGTGAATTGCCTTTCCACAGACTGTTAGGATCCTGTATGAAAAAATCGCCTTCATGGATATCTAATGTCATTGTATCAGCCGTATATGTTTGCAACTTTAAAGCATGAACACCAGCTCTTGCTGCAGCTTCAACAATTTGAAGTGCTCTATCTAGAGATTGGTTATGATTTCCTGACATTTCAGCAATGACAAATGGAGGTTCGCCTTTTCCTATTTTATATGGACCAATCTGGATTTTAGCGGTTTCACTCATACATAGCACATCCTTATGTTACGGAATTTCCTTTTCCGATTAATTCTTTTACAGGGGTATCCCATCCTTTGTGAAGCAGATGACGAACTTGTTCCTTATCCTTTTGAAAATGGATAGATCCCTGATGCTTTTGAGTAGTAGATGGTAAATTGTTCGTTCTAATTGATTTCCAATTAGACATTAATAAACTTTCTATTGTTGTACTTAGTCTTTCATAACTTGTACTTAGGGTGTCTGATGGTTCGAAATTTACTTCTTGTTGTAATATTATTTCTCCGGTATCGATTCCTTCATTAATATAATGAATTGTTACTCCTTTGGGAGTATCATCCAAAAAACTCCATAAGTTTGGGTCAGCACCCTTATTCCATGGTAATAAAGAAATGTGAAGGTTAATAATTCTTTTATCATAATTAATTAATACATGGGGTTTAATAATATGCCGGTAACCATAACTTACAATTAGATCAAAACTTCGTTCAAAATTTCCATTGAATAACTGGTCCAACTTGTCTTCCCAGTGAACAACTTCATCCCCATAAGATTTCATATGATCAATAATATGTTTTCTAGAAGGACCTAAATATAATATCCTCATTTCATCCACTCTTTCACTGAATAAGTAGATCTTCCATAATCATACATACCTTGTTAGCGCCTTGGCCATCAACAATACTCATCGCAAGGTCACTTAGTGATTTAAGTCTATCCTTACTGCTTATTAATGAATCCAACTCTTTTACAATATCTAATCCATCAACTTCATCGGATATTCCTAAATAATTATCAATTCCTAGCTCTGCAACTGACCTTGCTATTTCAATTTGATTGTCTGCAACTGCAATTGTAATTCCTGGTAAACCCACACATAGTCTCTCCCAAGTCATCGAACCGACTGAACAAATGGCAACGTTTGCAGTAGCCATTATTTGGGATATCCTATCTGTTTGTATATATAGATTGACATTATTTTTTCTATTGCAGTATTCCACAATATTATCTTTAGAAGGATGGATAGACCCTATTACAACATCAATATTTAGATTTGAATAACACTCAAGTGCATTTAATACCTTTGTTGTCTCATTCGTTGGATCTGATCCACCAAAACATACAAGTACCTTGAAAGCTGGAAATTCTTTCAATCTTATATTTTTTGGAATCAATGAAAACTCGTTTCGAAGTAACGCATATTCCGGTCCGAGTAGGGTCTTACATCCGTCAGAAACTAAACCATTGTAGCGAGTAGTCAAATTTGTATAATAATTTTGATCTAGTAACAAATCACATTCATGAGGACGATTTGCTAAATCATCAATAACCATCACTCTTTTTGTATAAGGCCTGATTTTTTCTTCCCATGTTTTATCAATGCCATAATGATCCACTACCAACCAGTCCAATTCTAACCTGGTTGTAAGAATTGTGTCGATTGTAGCTTCTGCATCATCACATCCCTCATAAATATGAAAAATCTCAACCTGTCTATTATACGCTTCTTCCAACAAAGCATGAGGAATCGCTTTCGTTATGAAAGTAACTCTATGATTATTTTCTATAAGAATACTTGCAAGGGTAAGACTTCTCATAAAATGACCCGTACCAATTGCTACAGTTGCATCTACTCTAAAACAAATATTCATACTTTTTTTTGCTCAATATGTGCATTTATAAGACTTAACGATGGCTGCACTTTTATCAAATTCAGCACTTCGGTCCATTCAAAAATTACACCCTTACTGTACAATTGCTCATATATTATCTGGATTAATTCCCAATCTTCTATTGTATCCAAGGTCCATCTGTATGGCGAAAGATCTTCATCTCCTTTGTAAGAAGCCACCGTAAATTGGTTTGTTTGATACATGTAAGGAGTTACATGCTCACGATGGCTCAATTCAACTGCCTCATAATGTGCCTTCTCTAAGCTTTTTTGTGAGAATACTTCTACATCTAACCCTCTTGGAAATGTCCGGTCTAGAGTATTGCTTGCATAATCACAATGGTTATCCATATAAAATCTAATAACCTCGCTCGTAATTTCTGGACTTAATAAAGGGCAATCCGAAGTAATCCGAACCACCACGTCAGCTTTTGCATGTTCACTAGCAATAAAATATCGAGACAACACATCTTCCTCACTACCTCTTACAACATCTACACCTAATTTTATTGCTTCTTCAACTATTGGATCATCTATTGATTGGGACGTAGTGGCAATTACAATCCGACTTATTTCTTCAACTTGTTTCACCCTTTGAACAACATGGGCTAAAACCGACTGGTCTATTAATTTTCTCATTACTTTTCCAGGAAGACGACTTGAACCCATCCTAGCTTGTATAATTGCTACAACGTTCAACTGTATACCTTCCTTTCTATGGTTAGTAAATTGTTATCTACTAACAATTCAAGTAACTGACCCCTGCTAATAGGAACACTATTGTGAGAATTATAGCAATGATCGCTTACCGGAGCTGCTCCTTCATATTTATGTGCACCCACAAATGCATTAGGAATAATGAATACCTCAGGCAGTTCTAGTGCGATATTCGCCTCTTCCTCTGTCATTAACTCCTCAAACATCTTCTCTCCTGGACGCAATCCGATCTCATCAATTGTGATAGATGCAGGGTCACAGCCGATTTGCTGACTATATTCTTGGATAATACAGTTTACTAAATCATTAAGATGGATTACCGGCATTTTTAATACGAACACCTCTCCCCCTTGAGCCATTTCCATAGCTTTCAGAGTCAGGCGCGTAGCTTGTTCTTGTGTCATCATAAATCGAGTCATATCTCTTCGAGTCACTGTAATTCTACGTTTATCTGCAATCTGTTTTTTAAACAATGGAATCACCGATCCTCTAGATCCCATTACATTGCCAAATCGAACAGCTGCGAATACCGTTTGGCTCGCACCTGCTTGAAACTGAGCTGCTGATATTAGACGCTCTGCCATTAATTTAGAAGCCCCGTATGTATTCGTGGGGGCAATCGCTTTATCCGTACTTGTGAATATTGTCTTTTTAACTCCACATTCTAGTGAAGCTCGAATGACATTTTGTGTGCCTATAATATTGGTTTGTACGGCTTCAAAGGGATTGTACTCACAAGCAGGAACGTGCTTCATTGCAGCCACATGAAATACATAATCTACATCTTGCATCGCTCGTTTTACTCGATCGTAATCCCTAACATCACCAATTAAATAGCGAATACTATTATATTCTTTCATCTCTTGTTGAAGTTCAAATTGTTTGTGCTCATCCCGACTTAATAGTCGTATAACGGCTGGTGAATCAGCTAAAATATGACGAAGTAAGCTTTGCCCGATGGTACCTGTACCACCAATAATTAATACTTTTTTTCCGCGGTAAAATGATTCCATTATCGTTTTCCTCCTGATGCAATTACAAATTGCTCATTAAGTTGCTTTACCGCATCTTCCATATATGACAAATAAACAGGGGCACTCTGAGCTATATTCCCTACAAGTGGACCTAAATGTTTAACAATTAAATTCGATTTTACTCGTAAATTTCTCTCCTCGACAATATCGGGGACATATCGCATATAAACTTCAATATAATGGTTCAAACCAAAATTAAATACCGTCTTAAAGGCTTGTCTATTTGTAATAGAACCCCATAACTTATTCACATTAGAAAATAACTTTTCACCATCACCTTTACCTTCTTTTGCATAACTATCTAGTAAAATTAGTTCGTTAAGAAGCTCTTCTAATTTCTTTATCATTGATTTCGTTTCTCTTTGTATTTGGTGTATCTTCTTGACTATTTTTATAACTGTAGCTTCATCATATCGTTTCAAATTTGATTCCAACAAAGACTTAAACCATTTAGAATCAAGTTTATTCTTGGATTCCATCTCATAAACTTCCTCAATAGGTAGCCACTTGGTATGTGCTATTTTGGCACCAACCTTGGATGTGTTAATATATTCAGCTCCTTGATAACATCCCATTAAACTCTCTAAATCTCGTAATGTTACTAACATTGACTCCGTTGTTCTATTTTTCGTATCTCTAACACTATCCACCCATTGCGTCGCATTCTTCACTGTTCTAGCAATTGCTTCTTCATCAATATGATCGACACCGGCTGTATAGTGTTGATCATTTGGATAAGATAAATCTTGACCCATAAATACAATTCGACTACACCCCAAATATAAGGCCGCCTGAATAGCAGTACCTGTCACACTTGATGTCGAACTAAACATTGGGATCTCTGCAACTGATTCAAATAGATGTCTAGTAATTGAATCATTAGTAAACATAACATGAATTAAATTATCATTATAATTGTGCAATATCTCATGTTTAATCATTGGTACATATAAGAATGGGATATGTGAAATATCTAAATCCTTAAATACTCGATAATTCGCTACACCTCCATCAATTGAGACTACTAAATGAGGTTCTATCTTATGATGCAGAAGTGCTTGTATGCTTGAACCTGCTGCAATTATAAGGCAATGATCTTTTAATTTTCGTAAATATTCAATATCAGGTTGCAACGAAGGTCCCGAGCCTACAATAATCGCTGTTTCACCCTTACATTTCGACGCTAAACCTTGTATAGATGGACTACCTAAATTTTTTGCCATATTTTTCAAAATATTTTCCGGCCATTCCAACTGAAAACTATTAAACGTTGACAGATTACTACTGTATCTTTTCAAAATTTCTGTAGCGTCTTGTTTAAAATCTTCAACTACTTGACTGTAGAGTGTATTATAGACGGGCAAAATTAAATAACCGAACGACTCCGTTACATTTTTAGATAGACTATCTAATAGTCCAAATCGTATGGATTGTTCCTGACCAAGAGCGAATGTCACAATATTGGCATGATCAAATATAGAACTTATATCTCTAGCTTCCAATGCTGCTAGAAATAGCTCATGATCCGGTTCGTAGATAAATATTTTTTTGTTTGGGAACCGTTCTAGCAAAGTTTGAATATGGTATCCTGCTCCAAATCCAAATACCAATATATTTTTCATTTCAACAACGCTATCTTCAATGGAATTAACCCAATTTTTTGCTTCATTGGTTGGGTTATATTTACTATGTAGAAACGTTATCGACTGATCCATATTAACCGCTACGATTGATTGATGATTTTTCGCTTCTAAAATGGAGTATTTTGCTATATTAAAATCTTTCCCCTGTGCAAATTTATAGATGTTAGGGAACTTTTTTTTAAGGACGGCAAGATTCAGCTTTAAATTTGTGTTCATAATTCTCACCCTTAATTCACAGGATTGGAAAAAAGTTGTTGGAATACTGGCTCAATTTCGTACTGCATTAAATCTCCTACAGTTACATAATCCTGTTCCGCTAGAGCTCGTTCTAGTTCCACAATATGTGGCTTAATCAAACTTAGAGAAACCCTTAATGACTCTTCACATACATGGAACTTATCTGTTTGCTTGATCAAAAGAAGTGCGAACTCCAATGATTTATACAACCAATCTAACCCTTCCATAAACAAACGGAATTGTTCCCATTGTTGTTCATTCATTTCCCCATAAAAATACTCTGAAATACTTCTAGTACCCTTCACGAACAATATATTATATTCTTTTATAGATGCAATTAAATTGGTTAAATGTTCCTCAGCTGAAACAGTGCTCACTTTCACACATTGAATACGATCAAACATTTGTTCAATTGCTAGTTCATAATTGTCGTAATAAACTTCACCATCAATCTCAACAAACGAAATATATCTGTTTTGTAGATTTATACTCTCTAATTCTTCATTCCATTTCTCCTGAAATAAGGAAATATCCTGAAATGAGTGATTCATACTATTATTATCTATATATATTTGCATCACGATCAACACCTTCATCATAGTTTACTATTACTATCGGTCATTCTAATCTAGATTTGTATAGTGCATGGTAAAAACGGACTCCAAATAAACATCCAAATTTTACCTAAAAAAACTCCTACGGTATTTCAACCAGTAGGAGCTTATCTTAATTACGTTTATCAAAAAATGCACTTTCGGGTGCATAAGCTAATTCATATGCACTTCGTCGGATCTTAGCACGTTCTAATTGCTGAATTGAATCACTTGCTTCCTGACGTAATAGCTCCATACGGGCAAGGAAGAGATGTTCATGGTTCAAGACTTGCATAACTCTTGCACGCTGATCTAATGTCGTGTCTTGATGAAGCAACTCTTGCATATTCATAACAATGGATTCACGTTTGTCTACGAACATTGATATTTGATCTGCATCCATATAATCTAACTGATTTAATGCCTCGAATGTTATCTCCTCTAATTGCGTGATTAAATTATCCATTCTGTGAACCAACTACACCTAAGCTTGAAGCCAACTTAGCTGCTTGAATCCAGGTTTCTTTGAGTTCAATTAAATATCCCAATACCTCCTCAGCAGGCTCAACCACTTTTTTCACATTCGCTTTGATGAGTAATTGAATATAATATTCATAGAGCGACATGAGTGAATCCGCTATAGGAGAACTGCGATCCAATGTAACCATAAATTCTTTTATAATATCTTGAGTCCGATATAAGTAGCGGTTCGCATCCTCATAATTTTGATTTTTCATTGCTTCTATTCCAAGCTTCGTGAAACGAATAGCACCATCACATAACATAATGAGTAATTGCGTAGGAGTTGCCGTCTGTACAGCCGTTTCCAAGTAGCGATTCTTTTGTTGTTGAGCACTGATCATCCTTTTATTCCCTCCAACTACCTATTTACCTCCACCAAATTGACTTAATAGATTAGAACCTTGTGCCTGCAGCTTACTCATCGCTGATTCCATTGCAGAAAATTGCTTATAATAACGCTCTTCAATCTGTTTAAGTCGTGTATTTCCATTCTTAATATCATTGTTTAATCGAAAAAACTGCTTACCCATTGGACTATCATCGGACGCATCAACTGCCACAAAAGCACTTCCTGCACGATCCTTTATTTTACTAAGTGTTGACTGCATCTCATCATACATACGCTTGGCAATTCCCACATCGGATACATCCTTATCCCCATTGCCTTTAGCAGTAAATATTTGAGCTATGGCATCAGGGTTCGCCTTGATTGCATCCTTTAATTTCTGCTCATCTACGTACAATTTACCATTATCCATGTAGCTCGTACTTGTAATTCCAATCGATGCTAAAGTGTTGTATTTGGCATCATCACCTTCTACACGACTAATCGTGATTAAGCGCAATTTAGAGATCGCATCATTCAGAATGTCATTATTCTTAAGCGTACCACTTTTCGCTTTCTCTTCCCACTTTTTTATCTCATCTTCTTTCATTTCTTTACGCTGATCATCTGTTAATGGCTTAAAGGCACGATATTTCGCTTCACTCACTTGATCTTGAAGGGCTTTCAGCATTTCATTGTAATCTTTTACAAAATCTTTGACTTTACTAATAAGATCATCTTCATTCACACCTGATGTAACCGTTACTGGACCTGTTGTTTTCCCATTGATCGTAATGGTAGTGCCGTTCACATCGAATGTATTACTTGTCCGAGTTGTCTTAATTCCATTAATAGTAACATCAGCATTTACCGCTTCTTTGTGCTTCGTTAGCTGCAAGGAATCTGTTAAGAATGCGCCATTAACATCGATTGTATCCGCATTTTTATTAGCACCATTAACTAATCCCGTTTCCTTTGATACCAAAGAGATTTTACCTGTCGTTGCATCAAAGTAAGCATTCACATTCGTTTTGGAATTAATTTTGTTAATCACATCATTCAATGAATCTTTTGTTGGATCAATATCGATCTGAACGCCATTAATCGTTTGCGGTAAATACTCTCGGTTCGTATCTGAAACTGGCTTAGCACTATCAAAGCTAGAATTTTTTAAGGCAGCAACCGGATCACTACCAAAATTTTTATTTTGTGATTCCAATGATTTAGTAGGATCTATCGTTTTCCCTGCTGCATTAATTCCTACATTGCTTTGCACATTAGCCGCTGTTGCCAATCCACCAACTGCAATTGCAAAAGAACCTGTTGCTGCGTTCGTATTCGCTTTCGCACTAATTGCTGATGCATCCGCACCTGTGACAGATGTACTTCTAGAAGAGAAAGTCCCTTCTAAGCGATATTTATGTAATTTATTATCATGGAAATCGAGAATTTTCGAGTTGATGCTTCGATATGCTTCTCTCTCCCATTGAAGTGACTGTTTTTTCTGAAATAATCGGTTTACCGGTTCACGTTGTGCTCGCATTAACTTTGCAATCATATCTTCCGTATTCATTCCTGATGCCAATCCACTTATGCGTTCAACCATTATTTCCCCTCCTTAGTTGGTGTTGTTATCTCCGCTCGTCTACGAGTATGCCAGCCATTTCCCAAACCTTCGCAAGAAAATCAAGACTCTTCTCAGGCGGAATCTCACGAATCACTTCTCCTGATTCATTATTAATCACTTTTACCATGATCTGATTTGTTTTTTCATGAACGGAGAAGTTAAGTGATGTAGAAGCACCCTGCATCGCCTTAATTGCACGATCAATCGCTTTGATGACTTGTTCTTCGCTGATTGGTATTGGCTGTCCCTGTGATTCTGCAACCTTCAATTCCTGTGAAGTCTTGATTTTCGGTGTAGATACCTCTTTAACCGTTGCTTGCTGATTTCCTGAAATGGATTGATTTGAAGTTATGTCACTATTTACTTGCTGCGCAGATCCTCCTGTTGGGAAATTAACATTCATTGTAATACCCCCATTTTTAACTATTATTATTTTATATCGGATAAAACAAAGGATCCTATTAGAGTAAATCTATGGGAGCACAAATTTATTTAGATAAAAAAAGAGACCCTAGATGAACTAAGGTCTCTTTCCTGATTCCGTTAAGAATTAACGAAGCAATTGCAATACGCCTTGTGGCTGTTGGTTAGCTTGTGCTAACATTGCTTGGGAAGCTTGCGTTAAGATGTTGTTCTTCGTGAACTGCATCATTTCTTTCGCCATGTCTACGTCACGAATACGGGATTCAGCAGCAGACAAGTTCTCGGAAGAAGCTCCCAGGTTATTGATTGTGTGCTCTAAGCGGTTTTGTACAGCACCCAATTTGGAACGTTGAGTGGATACTGTTGTAAGAGCACTATTAATTTTAGTGATTGCAGAGTTAGCAGCTGTTTGTTTTGTAATATCGATACCAGCTGCGGATTCAGTCTTAGTAGTTGCTACGTTCAGCGTTTTAGCATCCATAGCACCAATATTTAACGTAATGCTTTGTGATGAATTTGCACCGATATGGAATACCAATCCTTTAGTTGCTCCTGATTTGGAACCATCCAAGATTTTTTGTGTATTGAACTCAGTTGTATTTGCGATTCTGTTGATTTCTTTAGCCAATTGATTTACTTCATCTTGAAGCGCAGTACGGTCTGTAGTCACGTTAGTATCATTCGCGGATTGTACAGCAAGTTCACGCATACGTTGCAAGATGCTGTGAGTTTCGTTCAATGCACCTTCAGCTGTTTGAATCAAGGAAATACCGTCTTGAGCATTCTTGGAAGCCATGTCCAAACCACGGATTTGACCGCGCATTTTTTCGGAAATTGCTAGACCTGCAGCGTCATCGCCAGCACGGTTAATTTTAAGACCTGAAGACAATTTCTCGATATTTTTTGCAGAAGATCCTGTGTTAATACCCATTTGACGGTGTGTATTCATTGCTGCTAAGTTGTGATTGATAATCATTATTTTCTTCCTCCTTGAAGGTGTCTGTTAGTACCCCACATCCTTGTGGGGCCCTCACGGCTTGCTAAGGTCGGCCGCCCTCGCAAATCGTTTATACTTTATTTATCGTAATTCCATCTGCGGAAGTGAATAGCAAAATTTATTTTTTATCAAAAAATTTTAAATCTAGCGGATTAACGATAGTTCTTGCCGCTTCTTGGTTGGATTGTTGAATGGCAAGGAACACTTCTTGACGATAAATGTCGATATGCTTCGGGGCGTTGATCCCAATACGAACGGAATCACCTTCTGTGTCCAGAATAGTCACCTCGATGTTCCCATCTATGACGATCGTCTCGCCTTTCTTACGTGACAATACTAGCATGTTGATTCACCGACTTTCGTGGGTGATTTCGTATCCGATGCTGCTTGAATAAGAGGGTGCTTAGTTGTGTAAGATGTCTGGTGCAGCACAATCTGCTTACCCTTACGTCTAACTGGATTTATAATAATGGGAGCTAATAGGTTAATTGTCGCGCTTTGCAAACTTTCCTGTACCGTTACAATCACGCGCACTTGTACATCCATAGGTCCACTAACCTCAAGCTCGGCTTGTGCTGCTTCGCTCAATTCGAACTCATACTCACCGTAGAATTGAAAAGGATCTGCCATTAAGAAACTCACTTCAGCACTGTCAGCACTCTGTAAATAAGCAAATGGCAAGCTCTCGTCTGGTACAACGACTATGAAGTTCGTTAACTCTTCAAAACCAGGTAGTCCATGAGAAAATTCAATCATTCGCTCTTCTGTTATGTTCATTTCACCAAAATGTATAGTTTCAATCGTTAGCACCAAGATCATCCCCTAGTATCAAGTTATCTTCATATAAAAAATAGCCATAGACTCTCATCCATAGCTAATTATATCGCAATTGATTTAACGCAGCACATCGATCTGCGGCGGGGTAAACTGAATTTGCTGATATTGAATCATATAAATATCCAGCTTCCCACTATGACTATTCACAATCGGATTATTCACTTGTGTATCGATCGACAACTGCCCATCTTGAACACGAATATCTGGCTTATGAGGGATGTAATCAATGTCCACGTTATCAAAAGATGCATCGCCCAGATAATTGAATTCATTGAACTGCTGCGGTCTAAAAGCTGCAAGCTCAACGAACGCATCCGCCTTATTCTGAATGGCTGCCATCCGATTCCCGTCTTGTACGATACGAGCAACGCCTTCCATCCCAACGCGGCGTGCTTCTTGATAAATGCTCTGCAGCATTTTCAAGGTGCCACCAGCACCTAAAGCATCCCACGCACGACTCTGGTCAATACGCAGCTCACCATTCTCACTATGGATATCCAGCTGAGGACGGGTAGTCTTCATCTCCATCGTCGCCCTCGGTTGCTCGATATCGAGCACTCCACGATTCGCAACAATTCCAAGTTTGGCATTCTGAGTGTGTATCTGGACGATCGGGGACAATTCCATGATCTCCCCTCCTAATAAGTTAGAATCTAGCTTCTATCTGAGAAAGTCGACAAGACTTGGCTGGATAATTTTTGAACCTGCGGATAAAGAAGCTTGGTATATATTTTCATTCTCTTTCATATGCAAAATAACTTCGGACATATCCGCATCTTCTGTCTTGGATCGAAGGCTTGTCAGGTTTAACTTGATATCTGCAAGTCGGTCCTGAGACAATTCAATGCGGTTTGCCTTCGCACCAATATTCGCACGAGTCTCAAGATTTTTATCAATACGACTATCGAATCTACCGAGTGTACCCGATATAGCGGAGAAATTAACGGGACTACCAGGTGGATTCGGTACAAGAAGTCCACTTAAGTCTTGCAAAATTTTAAACATGTTGTCATTATCACCCGGGTTACCGAATACTTCGTTGCCTGTCACGTTAACTTCCATCGTAACGCCGACACCTGTCTCAATTTTAATTTTGCCGTTGTCTGTTGATTCACCAGAAGCATTGGCTTCCGTGTATGGCTTTACATCCGTTACTTCCCCATTAAATACATATTTACCATTGAACTGGCTGTTCCCAATGCTGACTAGCTGACCATAAAGCTGCTTAATCTCACTATTAATAGCTTCAAGGGCAGCATCTGGATTGGTGCTGTTAGAAGCCTGAACAGTTAGTTCTCGTGCACGGTCCATGACTTTACCCACTTGCCCCATCATCGTATCGGAATAATCCAACCACGAAATCGCATTATCCACGTTCTTCTCATACTGATCATTCACAGACAGTTCGTTCCGATAGCGCATGGAGAAGCTGATACCCACTGGATCATCGGAAGGCTTGTTAATTTTTCGGCCTGTCGATAATTGATTCTGAAATACTTGTGAATTATTTAAGTTCTTATTCAAGTTGGTTAGCAATTGCGAACTCAACATATTCTGCGTAACTCTTGACGCCATGCGAATGCCCCCTCAAGCTAGATTATTTATCTACCTACAATTCCCATACTATTGATTACTTTATCTAACACTTGATCATAGGTTGTCATCGCACGAGCTGCTGCATTGTACGCATGTTGAAACTTAATGAGGTTGGACATCTCTTCATCTAGGGAGACACCGCTCACTGACTGGCGATAAGACTCAATCTGTTGAACGAGTAAGTCCTGATTCGCTGTCTGACGCTTCGCTTCTTGGCTAAGTACCCCAATACTACCTACAACTGAGCGTAAATATTCATCGAGTGTACCTGCGTTCAGAACTGCCGTTCCAGATCCTGTTGGGTCATAATCAAACTTCTTATCTTTCATCCCTGCCATTAATAGGGCAAGTGAATTGTTACCTGTTACTACCTTTTCCACTCCACCATCCATGTAAGTACGCATGGAGGAAGCGATTTTACCAACGTCAGCTACAATTGCAGGGTTCACAGTAATGCTCTCTGCTGTAATCTCAGTTGCACCTGGCTTCATCGTAAAGAACAAGCCGCCTTGGGAAAGTGTCTTCTCGCCGGTATAACCGAGCTGGTGCAGTTGGTTAAATCCTTTTACCGTCACCTCAGTATCCTTCGTCAACGTCCCGGATACACCATCAATGACAACACCTTTAGGTAGAACACTACCTGCTGGCAGCGTGACCTTAATGTCCCCGCCAACGAATGTCTTCACCATGTTATCTATCTGATCACGGTAACTCTTCACCAGCGTATCGCGTGAATAGACAAGACCGTATACTTCACCACTTTTCAGCGCGCCACCTTGTGCATTCCCAACCAAGAAATCGCTCGTAACATTGACTTCAGGCTGTTCATTTGCTGAATTTAGCAGCTCCACACCGCCCATGGTGATGTTGTAACCTGTCGAATCTTCCATCATCTCAATATTGATAATTTTCGACAAGTCATCCATCACAACGTCACGCTGATCGCGAAGATCATTGGCATGATCGCCTAGGCCTTCAATGCGGTAAATTTCTTTATTTAAACTCGCAACTTCGCGAAGCATCGAGTTAATTTGAGTAGCTTTGACAGTAATGTTATCGGATAAATCGCGTTCAAAATCTTTAAGCTGTGTAGCTGTATGATTGAAAGCTTCCGTCATCGCAAGTGCGCTTTCTTTTACAACGGCACGAGCACTTAAGTTTTCTGGTGCCTTGCTTAGCTCTTGCCATGAATTCCAGAAATTCTGAATTACTTGGCGAATACCAGAGTCTGAAGGTTCGTTCACAATGTTCTCCAGCTTCTCAAGGGCAAGCTTCTTCGTTGACCACTCACCTAGGCCTTTATTTTCATTGTAAAATTGATGATCGAGGAATTGATCCCGGATCCGATTAATGTGGTCGAACTCGACACCTTGTCCCATTTGACCCGGAACCGTACTTCGCATCATGCCATAAGCCTCAAGTGGAGTTGACGCCACCATATTAACTACTTGTCTAGAAAATCCGCGTGTGTTCACGTTGGATATATTATGACCTGTCGTCTGCAAGGCCGCTTGTTGCGTGAACAGACTTCGTTTGGAAATTTCCAATCCGGTAAATGTAGATCTCATTGGGATACCCCCTCCATGTTAAGCTTTTGCATTAAATAAACCAACGCGAGTGCCTGTCTGCTTCTGCATAGCCGGATGCTGATAAGTGACTTCGTTCTCTGGTGATCCGACGAGTATATCAAGCGAATAGTCAATAAAGGCTAAGGATTGCTTGATCATTTCTTGATTCAGTTGATTCACGGTCTGCAGCTCTGCAATTACCTGAGATAGCTTTTCTTGCATTTCCGTAAGTGATTGCTTTTCTTCTGCTTTATAAATAATGCGAATAAGGTCGCTGATCGTTACTTTTGGATTGGGATGATAGCCACGCTTGACCAAATATTCACCTACAAAATGCAAGCGCTTCTGATCCAGTTCACTAACCTGCTTAATCCAATTGTTCTCTTTATGAATAATGCGATTAAGAGCTTCAACATCATTATTAACGAGCAGAGGGGTCTTCTCCTTGGCTAACGAAAGTAGTTCGGTATGGATGATAGTTAGCTCCCCCATAACCTCTAACAGATCTGTAATGGACATGATCGAAAACCCGCTCCTTTGTGCTTCTTCTTCATTTCACTGTCTTTCAAGACGGATACGTTTTACTTAATAAAAGGCAGCATTTTCTCTGCGATCTTGCCTGCTTCTACTTGGTAAGTCCCCGTTGCAACGGCTTGCTTCAGCTCTGCGATACGTTCTGTTTTATTCGTTACTTTATTTTCCAATAATTCCATTGCTTCAGGCGAAATTTGTACTTCATCTTTACGTGATGAACGATTCAAATCACTCTGCGCTCTAGCTTCACCTGCCCGTTTATATGGATTCATCGCCCCAATACGGTGTATGTCGCTGATCTTCATGGAATTTCACCTCATCTTCCAACAAAAAAATAAATAGCCGATAACATTTAATTCTATTATCGGCATTTGGTAATGAAAACTTTATATTCGATTATTGACAAAATGCTACCTGCGATTATTTAAGCGATCTTGGATGTTAAAAGAAAGCTTCGAATCGTCCTCTACCGCTGCTTTTCTATGCTGTTCATCTGCTTGAACATTTTTGAAATCTTTTGCTAGCTTCGATCGGCAAGAATCGCACATGATGTTGTCTCGTATAGGAGTTGAGCAAATCTCACACGGGTAGGTCATGTTCGGGTGTCCAGCTAGCGAAATTCGCCCTTCCCTCACAAACTTCGTAATTTGCTTCACAGTGACTCCGGTCACGTCGCTTAATTCATAAAGAGTGGCTGTCTTGTGTTCTCTGAGGTATTTAACACAAATATCGTACTGCTCTTCAATCTTCTGATAACAAGCATTACATATATCCCTTATCCCCTTTACAAACACACGACCGCAGGTTGGGCAATTTGAAACATTCTGGTAGCCCATCATTTGTTCCTCCCTTTTGACTAACAATAGCGTTGCATCTATTTTATCGCAATTTATCGTGCCCATGTCAAGCCATATACGGTAACAAAAGGAACACTTTCATGAATAATCGTTGCGCACTGCTGCAGTGTACTTCCCGTTGTATACACATCATCAACGATATAAATACGATACGGGTGATTGGAGTTAAGTAATTCTAGCTGATCCTTCCCTTGTCTATCAAAAGAAAAAACATGCTGCAAATCCAGTAGACGCTCGTTGCGAGATTTTAAACTTTGCTTTTCCGTATGACGATTGCGCTGCAGTAAGGGGATGACAGGCATACTTAATTTTTTCCCAAGACTTCGTGCCATTTGCTCGGCTTGATTAAAGCCTCTCTCGGCAAAACGCGCCTGACTAACCGGGACATACGTTAAAACTTCTTTTGTTTGAGGCGGTGATGGCGCTGCTTGCTGGATCAAGGCATACGCATAACAGAGCATATCTGACATAGGTCCGCATAGCTGCTCATCACCTCGATATTTGTAACGGGCTAGTATTTCCCGCATTTCCTGATTGTATTGAACCGCACTGCGATTCATGGCAAGAGAACGATCGAGGTTGCGCGGGCAATCTGGGCAATATTCATAACGACCACATGTTGGGCAATGAATTTCCCGAATCCACCCTAAGCTGGTGTAGCAAGGCTGACATAAACCAAAATGATCGGATTGGAGATGGGCTTCGTTGCTGCAGATGATACATCGATTTTTAGTCGGTGCTAGGAAGGTTGAGAGATGGCGAATCCCTAGCAAATTTTTTATGTTTTTGAAGAATGAGACGGGGGAAGTAATCGTATGAACCTCCTTGTTATTGGGGATGATTGATTAACCATTATTTTAAAAAGTCTTGCTTTCTCGCAATTTTGTTCATGCTCTTGATATGGGCAATTGCAGTATGCTGAGATCGGGTTCGTTCCTTTGCGGCAAAATATACGTTTCCTGCTGGATCATCTTTGGAGCGTCCGGCCCGACCCGACATTTGAACAAGTGCAGCTTCGTCAAAAAGCTTGGTATCCGCATCAAGTATGAACACATCGGTCTTCGGCACTGTAACTCCGCGCTCTAGGATTGTGGTTGTAACGAGCATGCGTATGGCACCACTTCGGAATTGTTGGACTTTTTCGGTGCGTAGGGGGTCTTTGGATGAGGTGCCTTCGATGACAAGTGGACCAGCTGACTCTTGGGGCACACGGGGCGATTGAGCATTAGCATCCACTGACGCCTGTGAGGGGAAATATTCCCCCTGCAAATTATTCCGCAGCAGATGCACAAGCGGCTCCACCATCGCGATGCTCGGCACGAAGATGAACAACTGCGCTCCGCGCGCAAGTGACGCGCGGAGCTTCGCTTGCAGGGCGGGCGGCAGCTGCCCCGCCCCCAGCACCCGCTTCAGCGCGGGAATGGCCAACTGCCCGGGTACGGGCAGTGGATGGCCGTGGAATCGCGCTGGAACTTTAACGTGAGGGAGCTTGCCCCTCACGGCATCTCTTTGCAACGCCTGCGGCGGCGTTGCGGAGAGCAGCAGTGTGCAGCCGCCGGGCTTGCACGCGTTGTCTGCGGCGAACGCGAGCATCGGGTCGCCGTGGTAGGGAAATGCATCGAGTTCATCGATGATGACGAGATCGAAGGCTTCGCGGAAGCGGATGAGCTGATGCGTGGTCGCAATTGTGATGGGACCTGTGTCCCATCGCTGGTCGCTGCTGCCGTAGAGGACGACGACGGCTTGATCCGGGAACGCCCGCGCAATGCGGGGCGCAAGTTCAAGCACGACGTCCCGCCTAGGCGTTGCAATGAGGACCTTGCCCCCTTGGGTAAGGGTATACGCCACAAACGGGAAGATCATTTCCGTCTTCCCGGCACCTGTTACCGCCCAGATCAGAAAGTTTGATCTGCTTACGTTATTCCTATCAAGCTGCATGCCATTTTCATGAACAGACAATAGATTCCCACTTAACCAGCCCAAACCAGCAGTAGCCGCAGCGGATTGTGCAGGACTCAATCCCCATGGCGCAGTGAAGCCCTGCAGCTCAACCTCAGTAGGGGATGCGCCTACAGCGCTCAATGTTCTTGATGCACCCTCCGTTCTATCCCATTCCCTAGATTCCTCTCGAACCCCTCCACCCTCGTCTACCACTCCTGCTATCTCCCTCTGGCCCATCCCCACTCCTCGAATGAGCATCGAGCAAGATCGAACCCTTCCCATCGTGAGACAAGCTTGACAGTATGCACATGCCCCTCCGCAATCTACACATGAAGTTCTATGAATGCGGTCCTTACTTGACCCACATCGCTTACATGTATAATTACGAACTTTTTTCCAAATCAAAGGTCGTTCTCGATGTTCAAACTCTTCCATCCCTTTCTCCAGCACAACGTCACCGCGCAGCGCTGCTAACTGAATATAGGATTTCCATCGTTCTGACAAATGCACATCCTGTCCCAATTTGCTGCACACGCTATCCACCAGAGACTGTACTTCCGTCTCCAACAAGGCTCGTCCCGCTAAGGCATGAACAAACATCCGGTACTCATATTCATGCATGGACAGCTGCTGCCTACTTTCGGCTTCATCTACCCTAACTAGCCGCCACTTCTGCGCGCCAGCAGATATCTGACACGCCGTTAGAGCAGCTTTTAATTGCGCTTGTAAAATCTTAAGTTCCTCTGTGGAAACGACCTCCGTTACCTCGTTAGGTGCACTTATCGTCGTTCTAGGAACTGGCCTTATGAATCTTGAATTTGCACGCAGTTGCTCACATAAACGAAGGGCTTGTCCATAGGGAAGAGAAGGTTCTAGCATGACCATGCCAAGATCGGCACGATGACACTCGGACCTATATTGAACATCAACCCTCACATCTAATGAGAAATCCCACGTCCATCCTTCATGCAGCTTTACTGCATAACATTGAACGAGCATAGATCACCTTACCTGTGAAGTATTTTGATTATTGAAAGTTGAATGTGATAAATGGAGATAAAAGGGTATGGGTTACGGTTTCACTTTCTGCCCATCAAACTGCGCCTCTCGGGCAGACGATGGCTAGATCATGGGGGTAGTTGCGGATAATTTCATCTAGAGGTGTAGGGGATGTGTGACGGTGTACCTCTAACGAATATTGATAGGCTAATCGCTCAATGATCTTCAAGGTATCGTCGGTCGAGCAAGTATCGATGATAGTTGCCGAGATCGTACGTCCTCGCAGCCACGAGGAGAAGAACAATGAGCGAAGAACCCATTCTACTTGCTGTTGATTGTTGCTAGTTACGACTATCACCCGCTGCGGCGGAGTCGTTTGCCATTTACTCATTGCATAATAAAGATGTATCAGAGCGACACATAAGCCGTAGCTTCCTACAATCAAGCCTAAGCCGATCCACATGGTGCCTCCCTCCTTTGGAGCAATATATGCCGCCAAGAAGTGAGAGGTTCCGTGCACTCCCTTTAGTCGATGAAGTTGTCTAGCGTTTACAAGGTCACCCAGCCATACTTGATCGCGATAATAACGGCCTGCGTACGGTCATCAACTTCCATTTTTTGTAAAATTGAACTTACATGATTCTTCACTGTCTTTTCACTTATGTAGAGGAATTCTCCTATTAACTTGTTGCTCTTGCCTTCAGACATCAAACGCAGCACTTCAGATTCACGCTTCGTTAGTGGCGAACTTGGAGCATGTACATACTTTATACCATTCTCACGAACAGCTTCCCCTGGTCCTACGACTCCAATATCATCGAGGTAAGTCATCCGACGCAATTGATTGATCAACTTGCCTGTAACCTTCGGATGAATATAGGCATGTCCTGCTACGACGGAACGAATCGCATTAATTAATGACTCCGCTTCCATATCTTTCAGTAAATATCCAGATGCGCCTTTACGCAACGTCTCGAATACGTAACTTTCGTCGTCATGAATCGATAGAATGATCACTTTGATATTCGGAAAAATAACCTTCAGTTTCTCAGTTGCAACAACGCCGTTCTCTTCCGGCATATTAATATCCATTAGGACTACATGAACGTCATTTTGAAGGATGTTGCACAATTCAAGCGCTTGAATCCCATCACCCGCTTCTCCAATCACTTCCATATCGTCTTCCATGTTAATAATACGCTTCAAACCTTCACGGAACAGTTGATGATCATCGGCCAGAATGAGCTTCACCTTATTCTTCACGTTGCTTGCATTATCCATCGGTGTTCTCCTCCTTGTTCTGCGGTCGAATCGGAATTTCCATGTTGATCTTCGTTCCCATGTTAATTTCGGACACGATCTCCATCTTACCTTCTAACAGATCCAGCCGTTCTCTCATTCCGAGAATTCCGAAATTAGCACCCTTTGCAATGATTTGCTCGGTCTTTCCAACATTGAAGCCAATTCCGTTATCCGTGAACTTAACCGTAATGAAGTCTAGTCCGAACGTAAGCTCCACTTCAACAAACGTTGCCTTCGCATGCTTAAACACGTTACTGAATGCTTCCTGGATCAATCTAAAAATCGCTGCTTCCATTCCAGAAGGCAGCCTCATTTCCTTGCCTTTCACTTCAAGCTTCGTCAGGATACGTGTACGCTCTTCAAAATCCTGTGCGTACTTACGCACAGCCGGTACTAGACCTAAATCGTCCAGCGCCATCGGCCGGAGATTAAAGATCATTTTACGGACTTCTTCTAATCCGCCACGCACTTGACTCTTCAGTATTTGAAGCTCTTCTTTGACGACATCATACTCTTGCTTCACAAGGAGCCGTTCTGCAATTTCACTGCGCAGCACAAGATTCGCCAGGGTCTGGGCCATTCCATCATGGATCTCTCGAGCAATTCGGCGCCGTTCTTCTTCTTGAGCCAGAATAATCTTCAGTCCCAGCATCTGCCGGTTCTTCGCCGTCTCTAAGATTTGTGAAACTTCACTTAAATCACCTGAAAGATACCCAAGCACAATGTCCATTTGAAAAACGATTCTCTCTGCTCGCTGCACGAGCTTATCGGAGCTTTTGATCCTGATTTGTAACTCATCACGTCTTGTTCTAAGATGATTTTCCTTCTCGCGCATTAAAGTAAGCTGAAGCTGCATCAAATTCGCATTATCGTAAGCTGCCTTAATGTCTACTTCATGAAAACGTCTGAAATCACGGGAAACCTCCGACAGTCGTATGCGCGACCGCCGAAGGTCCAGTTCCAGCTTATCGACTTGATCAATGGTCTTGATCGCCTCTGCTTTCACTTCTTCCTGCTCTTTCATCAGTTCAGAACGCTCATCACGCGCATGCTCTGATATATCAAAAATTTGATATTTACTAGTCTCCATCACTTCGATAGCACTCTTGATGACTTGGTCGATCGCATCCGCTTGCAAGGCCAGGCAGTCTCCTTCACTATAAATCTCTCATTTGTCTATAGTAACATATTTCCTTATTGTTGAGACTGCCCAAAAAGTACTATTTATTTACTCTAATGTGATCGTGCGCGTTTTCGGGTCCCAGCCTACTTTCCAGTTGAGGTATTCCGAAACAGCTCGAAGAGGTACCATCATGCGACCATTAATAATTTGCGGACTCACGTCAGTTGCCACTTTTTTACCAGTGAATGAAATATCCTTGTTCCCATTCCAAAGCTGTACGAGCTTGTCGCCATACAGAATCGAAGCTCTCCAGTCATTCGGATCCCATTTCACTTCTCCGCCGAACGATTCCATAATGAAACGAATAGGTACTAATGTACGTTGCTCTACTTCAACAGGTGCTTGGTCCAGTGTAATGGCTTTACCGTCTAGGTAAACTGTCTTCTGATCTAATGTCAATTTCACTTTCTTCTTCGGCGGTACAGCTACTCCACCTTTGTAGACAAATGCAATATCATCGATCAGCATCTGACCTTTTAGCTCACGCTCATCGGGACTTTCCGCAGGTGTGGCTACATACACATTTTTAATTGTAAAAGGATACGTTAGGTTGTATTCGGCTAGATTAACCTCAATTTCCTTCCAACCTGTCCAATTTACATTTTTGGAAATATCAATTCGGTTTAAGTCTCCGTCACCATCAACGACCTCAGCGCGAACCCAGTTACGTGAGTTATCACCAAATACTTTAAGTTTAATCGCTTGTGGGCTGCCTTCAATCGGTGCGCCATTCTTATTGTTGAAGTCTGCATAAACTGCTTTATTGCCTGTTCCTTTGGAGAAATCATAATTGATTTCTAGGCTCTTATTCCCCTTGCTGTCCTTGTTGGTCGTTACACTGCCCTCAACTTCAGCCGGGTACGTGCTGCCATTGGTAAGTACAGCTGTGTTGTCCATGTCATACCATATTTTCTCGTATCCAGAGGATAGCGTGTACATCGCCGACATGCCGTCATAGGATGCAATGACTTGTACCGTCTTCGCTCCGTCTAAGCTGCTTAATTTAAGCTGACCGTCTTTAATCTCGCCTTTATTGCCTTTCACTTCCCATTGCAAGCCTTGTGGATCAAGTGTCTTCTTACGGCCTTTCTTATCTGTAGCGGTTACGGTGAACTTATATGTCTCGCCTTCTTTCAACACTTGGTTCGAAGACGTTATATTCAATGACGCAAGATCTTCCTTGCCGATCACACGAATTTCCTTGGACTGCTTACCGTTACCTACTTCTGCCGTAATCGTCGTCTTGCCTACTTTTGTTGGAATAAAAGTCGACCCTGAGAACGATCCGATATTTCCTGTTGCTGACCACTTCTGGCTCACAGACTCATCTACTGTCATTGGATTGTAGTACTGGTCATAGCCTTCCATTGTGAATGTAACACGCTCACCTAGGAATACTTCGCTTGGTCCTTTGAGGAACAATGCTGCAAGGGTGCCTTTTGGCGCAAGTGAGAATACACCAATCCCATTCACGACAGGTCTTTGGTAGCCGCCGCCTTCAGGATTATTCTTAAGAGTTGGTTCTTTATCCCCAAGTTCACGAGACACCATCTGCGTCGAACCCCCACCATCAAGGTTCACTGCCTTCCAAACGCCAATACTAGACATGAATGATTGCAATTCCTTGAATGACATGCCGTCACTATTCGAGTTCTTATCTACTGTGATGATATAAGCTGTCTTCTTATCTTTGGAATATCCAAGCGCTGTACGTGCGCGATAGCCATTGAGATCAGACACATCACGCGAGAATGCAGTTGGCTTGCCTTCGTCTAGTAGAATCGAGTGTCCACCAATCATCGTTTTAAAATAATCCTTGTCATACACCTTATCGCCACTTTGGGACGTGAGCTGGTAGTCGACTTTTAACGGATCACCAATTTTCAAATGAGCCTTTGCATATTCCCCTGCTTTACCACCTGCACGGATAATGTAGCCATCTTTCGGTGCAACCACTTTAAGCACGGTATCAATCGCCATATCTACAATCACACCGTTACGAACTAAAATTTCTGTTGGAACCGACTTGCCATCATTGGAGCGGTCTTCCTGTGCCCAAGCATCCGTGTACAAGAACATGCCGTCAATATGACTGTGTGTGCCATCGTCGTACCAGTAATACGTCTTGTTCACACCATCGAGCTTATGCGTAGAGCCATCCTTCGCTGTAATCGAGCCTTTGAACGCAAAAAGGTCAACCATCGGCTCATTGTTCTTCGTCACTGCAAAAGCGTACAAACCTGTCATATTATCCGGAGTTGACGCCATCAACTTCCCATCTGTAATTTGCGGGCCGATTGGCACACCTTCAGCTTGTGTGTTAAAGAAGTCACCATTCACACCCGCAACGGCTCCGGACTCCTTCGCCATACCAAGCACCGTTTGTTTCTTTGTAAAATTCCCACCTTTACCTGTCATGGTGTCGAGCTTCACATTCGGATTCGTTAAATCCACTTCGATTACATTTGCTTTAGTCGTGACCTTCTTGTTGCTTCTTGTCGATGTCCAACTGTAATCTTTCATTACTGCGCCAGCTGTAATCATCTGGCTATAAATTAAATCTACTGAATCTGCTTTAGCTTGTGGGATACCGACCCACGTCTGACAAATCATTGCAACGGCTAAAGCTCCGCTTAACACGCGCTTGCGTATTTTCATGCTGCTTATCCACTCCATTCTCTTTTCGTCTTTTATGTACGTAAATTAATAGACTCCTAAATATACCAAAAGGTTACGGTTTTGGGACAAGGAAATTATTAGCAAAATTGGAACGAGGCGTTTTACACCCCAAAATCCCAATGATATAATACAAACCGAGAGGTGAGTCCATGCTATTCCATTCGCCAAATTTCCTGGTGTTTTTCATCCTTTTACTTATACCGTACTTCACTTTCCGCAAAAATAGGCTGATTCTGCTAGCCATCGCCAACGCCGTGTTTTATGGGTTTTCCGGTATCGGCATTCTACTCCTATTCGTTGCGATGTGTCTGATCACGTTCGTGATCGTTCATGTAATGAAGCGCCCAGGACTAAAGTGGACGTTCTGGATCGCCATTGCACTCAACCTAGCAAATCTAATCTTCTTCAAATACAGTGTGTTCGCCCTTACAACCATTCAGAAACTAGCAGGAACCGATCTGCTCATCACACAATGGGCGCAGTCGAGCATCGTCGTACCGATTGGGATTTCGTTCTACACGTTCGAATTTCTATCTTACTTAATCGATGTACGTCGCGGGCATTCCACGCCTACACGTTCATTCGTGAAGTTCTGGATCTTCGTCTCTACCTTCCCGCACTTAATCGCAGGGCCGATTATGCGAGGGGACGAGCTGATTCCGCAGCTAAATGACTTACCTAACAAAAGAATCCCTTGGTCTGACATCCAATACGGCGTCTACATGTTCCTCATTGGTATGGTGAAGAAGGTCGTTATCGCGGACACCATTGCCACTGTCGCAGATGAGATTTTTGTCAAAGGAACCGCCATGACAGGCACAGAAGCTTGGATTGGCGCGACAGCTTTTGCCTTCCAAATCTATTACGACTTCTCCGCCTACACCGACATGGCTGTTGGGCTAGGCTATATATTGGGACTTCGGTTCATGAAAAACTTCAATGCACCTTACTTGTCCGCAAGCGCCAAGGAATTCTGGGATCGCTGGCACATGACACTATCCCGCTGGATTAAAGACTATATCTATATTGGACTCGGTGGTAACCGTAAGGGAGCTGTTCGTACGTACGTGAACCTATTCGCGGCGATGCTCATCTCAGGCTTATGGCACGGAGCGTTGTGGACATACGTCATCTGGGGCGCGATTTGGGGGGCATTACTTGTGATCCACCGTTTGTCGCTAAAACTCAATCGTATCGATTGGATCCAGAACTTGCGTTCTAACCGCGTGTATCACGTGGCTGCTGTCTTTATCTTTTTCCAAATTACAATCTGGACTTGGGTCTTCTTCCGGGCGCATAGCATGACGTTAGCCCTGGATATGACACGTAAAATGCTCCATCCTAGCAGCTGGCTTCATGTCGTACAGACACCTGCTTTCGTCTGGATATGCGGACTATTCCTCCTGCATATCTTGGAATACTTGCTGCGCAAATACGAATCGACCGCAGGCCGCTTCTGGCATGCTGTGCCGTTCCCGATCCGCAGTGTCTGCTACCTGTGTATCACCCTGGTCCTTATTTACTACATGAAGGGGGAGAAATATGGATTCATCTACTTCCAATTCTAACAACCGCCCCCAAGGTGAAGAGGGAACATTAGTAAGATCTCGTAGGGACAAGCATCGTAATCCGAAGAAAAAGCTAGCATGGGGTCTTATCGGATTCATTATCCTGCTCGTTCTAAGTGAAGTGTTCGTGTTCCGTAATCTCAACTTCTATGTACCCGAGAAGAAATTTATTAGTCAGCTCGCCGAGCTGGATCATTCATTCCGAGCAGCTGATCACAACGCCATTGATACTGTCATATTCGGGGATTCGCAAAGTATAGACGGGCTGCGCCCTGAGATGCTGGCTAATGCCGCTGGCATGAAGCCCGAGCAATTGTTCAACTTTAGTCTATCTGGTGGTAAAGCTTTTGAGATTTACCACACCTACTTGAAATATAAAGATCAGATGCCGAACATGCGCCGCGCGATCGTTGTCGTGAATGAACATCAGATCAACAATGCCGAGCCTAAAGCCGAGCAACAGCCGATGTTCCGCTATTATGCGGGCTTGCAAGATCGGCTTAGAGTCATGAATAAAGATAACTACGGGGACTTGCTAGTCGGTTACGTTCTGAAATCGTTCGATCTACGTACAATATGGGCAGGCATCGTCGACCAGGCGTTAGATCCAAAGAAGAAGCTATCGTTTGAAATTTCATTACACCCTGGCGGCATTGCACCGAACACTGTAAAGGGTGACCTCTCCGCTGAATTAGCCAAAAATAATGTTGACCGTTGGATGCAGAATTATGATACAAAAGGGATCTTAACCGATTCATTTGAGTCACTCATACGTGACTTGCGCGCTCAGGGGGTCACTGTGACCATCCTGCGGATTCCACGAACAGATCGATTTGAACAAGCCATGCAGAGTGGCTATGCCTTACAACAGCAACAATTCCACGACACCATTCGCACGATCGCTAACCGTTATGGAGCTGAATTCGAAATCATCTCTAACGAAGCGCTGCAGACCGAACAAGACTTCCGTGATGTGAATCATTTGAACACCAAAGGAGCAGAGTGGTTGTGTCAGCTTGTGGCGAGTAAGTGGTTGAAATGAAGAACTTAATTTAAACAAAGAAGAAGCGCACATCCTATTGGATCGGATGTACGCTTCTTTTATTATGATGTCTTGATTATCTATTTAATTCGTCTCAAAGTAGCTTCTTGATCAAGAGAACGATAGGAAAGTAATTCAATGATGCGGTGCTGTTGCTCCTGTACGACCTCTATGCGTTTTACTATCTCATTCGTTTCTAGCACAACTTGCAAGATTTGTTGTTGCACTTCTTTGATCGATCTGATATCTTCTTTCATCGATTGTTGCTCTTCTTTTATCGATGTGATATCTTCTTTCATCGATTGCTGCTCTTCTTTGATCGATTGGATATCTTCCTTCATCGATTTTTGCTCTTCTTTGATCCATTTGATATCCTCTTTCATCGATTGCTGCTCTGCTTTAATCGACTTGATATCTTCTTTCATCGAACTTATGTCTTCTTTGATCGGCTTCAATGCATCTTGAAGAACTTCTTGCAGCATTTCTTTCAGTCTTTCCATACAATCCCCTCTTCCGCTTTACGATTCATCTTAGGACCTGCTAAGTTTAAGTTCACCACATCTACTCGATAGGGAATAAGAGATTCTTCTAGTTCCGTACGCAGATCGCTTAACACTTCCTCAGCATCCGAGGAATCATACCAAATGGCCACGTCGATATCCGATGTCCTCTTCTCTTTTCCATGCGCCCACGAGCCTATTAAATAAACACGAGCCGTTGTATTTGAAAATGGGGCGAGAACTACTTCTTTTACCATCTCCAAAATATGCTCACGCGTAAGATTTTCAACTGGAAAGATCACTTTCTCGCCCCCCTATTCGGAATATCCATTATTAGCTATTATACACCAAATCCACTCATTTTTTTCTCGCAAAAAAAGCCCGAGAACAATGTCCCGGGCTGTTGTTTGTTTCCTATAAAACCGTATTATTGAAGAGCGTCAGCTTTAAGCGCTTCTGCTTTGTCTGTACGTTCCCATGGAAGATCCACGTCTGTACGTCCAAAATGGCCGTATGCAGCCGTTTGCTTGTAAATAGGACGACGTAGGTCAAGCTCTCTAATGATGCCTGCTGGACGCAGGTCAAAGTGCTTGTAGATCAACTCAACGAGTTTATCTTCGCTCACCTTAGCCGTACCGAATGTATCAACCGCAATCGATACCGGTCTAGCAACACCAATCGCGTAAGCAAGTTGTACTTCGCAACGATCAGCAAGGCCAGCAGCTACGATGTTCTTCGCTACATAACGAGCAGCGTAAGCACCAGAGCGGTCAACTTTTGTTGGATCTTTACCGGAGAATGCGCCACCGCCGTGACGAGCATATCCACCGTACGTATCCACAATAATCTTACGTCCTGTTAAACCAGCATCCCCTTGAGGTCCACCGATAACAAAACGTCCTGTTGGGTTGATGAAATACTTCGTATTCTCATCCAAGAATTTCGCAGGAACGATCGGATTAATCACGTGTTCCTTGATATCCTTCTGGATTTGCTCCAAAGTTACTTCTTCCGCATGTTGTGTGGACACAACGATTGTATCTACACGTACTGGAACATCGCCATCATACTCAACAGAAACTTGAGTCTTACCGTCTGGACGCAAGTAAGGAAGCGTACCGTTCTTACGAACTTCAGACAAGCGACGAGCTAGTTGATGGGAAATAGAAATTGGAAGCGGCATAAGCTCAGGTGTTTCATTTACTGCATAACCGAACATTAAGCCTTGGTCACCTGCACCAATCGCTTCGATTTCAGCGTCAGACATGTTGCCTTCTCTAGCTTCTAGAGCTTGGTTCACACCTTGCGCGATGTCAGGGGATTGCTCATTAAGCGATACCAGAACCGCACATGTTTTATAATCAAAGCCAAACTTCGCTCGTGTATAGCCAATATCCTTAACCGTTTCTCTAACGATTGATTGAATATCCACATATTCCGATTGGGATGTGATTTCTCCGATTACCAGTACTAATCCTGTTGCTACAGAGACTTCACACGCAACACGTGCATTCGGGTCATTCTTAAGAAAAGCATCAAGTACAGAATCAGAGATTTGATCACAAATTTTATCCGGATGTCCTTCAGTTACAGACTCCGATGTAAATAAACGTCGACCGCGTTCAAGCGTCATTTATATCGACCTCCCCAGATCAAGTATAGTATATGCAAAAAGACAAAAAATGAACCTTTTCCCGGGTGGAAAAGGTTACAGGTATGACCTTCAGGAATCATAATACGTGATTTGTCGATCCATGTCAATGCGCCAAATTCAGAAAATGATGTTAATTATAACGTGAATAACGTATCCTCTGCTTGCTGGATCAAGCGCTTCGTAATTGAACCTCCAATATGTCCCATATCACGTGACGAATAATTACCCCAATAATCCTTAGAACCAACTGAACCCTGCACAGCACCAAGCTCGGAAGCAAATTCCGAATTCACATCTCCAAGCGCCGATCCACCACCATATAAACCCATCTCTGCTGCGATCTCATACTTCATTGCCTGCAAAGCCTTCTGTGAACCGGGTACAAGTTGTCGATTTCTAGCCATTAATAAATGCCTCCTTCATAGATGAATTACATTTATTATGGCTGCAATCCGCGTTCTCACACGAATAAGAAGTTGTCAGTTGGGGTAAAATTTATGTGAAATAAGATTAATCCAAATGGATTTTAATCTGACCTACAATTCGATCATATACCGCCATCAAGGTCACCGTTCCTTGCCTCGCATCCTTCGTAACCGTCAAATCTCCACGAACTGGATCGAATTTCACACCTAATGGCAGCTTGCCTTTGATCATGAACACTGGCTTAATCGATGCATTCAATATCCCACTAGAATCAACGAATTGAGTTGAATATTGTTCTTTCACATCATTTTCACCAGCGAGTGGTATCGCAATGCGAGTTGAACCCATTATATCTATCATGCATTGGAATTCTACAGGCCATTTGCCATAATCATAAATATTCACTTCACCTGTGTAATCCTTCAACTTATTGTGCGAATTTGTATCATCTGTTATTTGAGTAATCCCAAGCTTGATCTTGCCCACCGGCAAATCGTTATCGAATTCCAACATAACCGTTTTTCGATGTTGAGGATCCAGGAACGCTAAACTTGATATTGGGTACTTATTTCCTGCTTGATCGGTAACTACATAATTGCTTGTGTTTAACGTTGTCTCTTCCGTAACTGCTTTAGAGAACTCTACAAGAATACGCTTGAAACTTACCGCTTGCATACCACGAACCTCTGGAGCAATTTGATCCATTTCAACAGGTAAATTTACTTTGTGCTGCACCATCTTGTTACCCAAGTAATCTTCCATGCCTTCTACAACGAACACTTGCGAACCCGATGCAATCTTTTCATCGAACAGGAACCGATATTGATTTCCCGCAAGCGGTATAACAGAAGGTGCTGCCACACGTTGACCATTTACGACCCAATAGGCACTATCATTCGAAACAAATTTTGAATTTATATCCTCTGAAAAGGTAACCGTCACATGATTCACTGCTTGATTTATCGATTGAACAGTGGGAGCTTGATGATCCGCTCTTGGCGCGAAATTAAAAATCTGATAATGAGGTTGACCTCCACCGAATGAACCATTCCTGCCACTTAATCCCCTAATTTGCCCTTCATTAATAAACTCAGTTTGGCCTGCTTTTAAACCGCCATATGGAGTAAGGATTGCATATCTTCCATTAGGGGCAAGTTCGATTGTGCCTCTGAACCGTTCTCTGTTTATTAAGAAAGCAGAATATTCGCCACCAAAAGGCAATGCTTCTAGTTTACGAATCGGTTCGCTAAATTCCAACTTGATCGCTTTATCACCTAATGGCGTCATTTCACTGACCAATGGATACGTATTAATAACTGTCTTAAAATCCTCACTGTGCTCATCCAATCGAAGGCTACCAGCTCGTATATTTCTAATCGTGATGTTGTCCGGTTTCCCTTCATCCAACCAGTCTTTCAGCGTTATTGTCGCTGTTCGACCACTTTCAGATAAGGTCACATAGTTAATCCGCTTTCCCGACTTTAACTGATAGTTACTTACATTCTCAGCAGTATTCGCATCTACAGCTTGTGTAAAACGAACGTTGATCTCTTGCAGATTGCCCGATTTGACAGATGCAATCTCTAAGTTCGGATTAATTACCATGACACGCCTTACTGCTGCAATACAATGAGCGAGCTCATAACGAGAGGCCATTTGCAGTCCACCAAATTGACCATTTGCCTGTTTCTCGATCAACTTATATTTGAGTGCTGTCGCTACATAACCTTGAGCATAATCACTTACGGTCGGGTCCGATCCTTTAGCTAAGCGAGCTTCCTCTTTATAAGAATCACCCAATGCGCCCACTAAGAAAATAGCTAAGTCCTCTCTCTTCACATCCTCATCAGGAGCAAACAACGGTGGATTTAACCAAACCCCATTCACAATCCCATCTTCGTACGCAGCTTCCATATAAGGAACTTCTGGTCGATCTGACTTCATATCAGCAAAGGAACTTTTCTTCACCTTGTTCGAAATCTTTAAACCCTTCGCCTTCGTAATCGCCACAGCAAATTCCGAACGCTTCATATTGTCCCTTAATCCGAATAATCTATTGCCTTTGCCCACAAAAATACCATCTTTGATCAATTCATCAAAGATGGCTTTATCTGCAGCAGACAACCCCTTCAAATCAGTAAAATCACTGCTCGAAAGATTCGTCGCTGCGAGTGTCATGTTAGCTGGTAATGCAGTTAATGCAAGTACCACAGACAATATAATACCTAATACCTTGTTCATCACGATGTCCCCTTTTATGTAAGATCATCCTTGAATTTACAATATATCTAGGTTTTTCACAAATGGAAAGTGTTGTTAGCACATTCTATTTCACCGAATATCCGCCACGCACCATGACATAAATGTCTGTGTTGTTCTTCGGATCTGGCTTCACGCCACGTCCATCACGTGGGAATACCAATAGATGATTCAGTTCCACTGGAGCCCCTGGGTTCAAGTCCTTGCCACTTGTTACATCGGGAATAGTCTCCCCATCTGTACTCACCGCAATGAGCTTACCACGACGCACAATCACCTCAGCGCCCGCCTTCGCAAGCAAAGTCTGTCCCGCTTTCAGTTGTACAACTTTAAGCTCGGAAGAACCGCCGCCTGAAGACGTGTCGCCTGTACTAGCGCCACCACCAGCAAGGGCGTCTTTTACTGCTTTCTGCACATTCTGGTCGAAATAACTCTTTGTAATCATTGGATCATCAACGGAACCAGGAACCGGTGCATCAGCGTTAGCTGTTGCTACGAATGAGAGAGAAGAGATTAATGCTAGAGTTGCTATGTATTTTTTCATGGGTCACCTCATTTAATAGAATAAGGTTATTGTATAGAAGATTTGTAGATTGGTCAAAGAAGACAAAAAAAGAAGCCCGATTACTCGGGACTTCTTCTTGACATATTAATTAAGCAGTAGCAACAGTAACAGTCACTGTGTATTGCACAGTAGTACCATCTTCAGCTGTCACTGTATATTTCACAGGAGCTGTGAAGTCAACAGAAACAGTTGGAGCAACTGTCGCTTTATTGGATGCTACGATAACTGGAGCATTCAATTTTGTCAGATCGGAACCCATAGGAACTACAACTGTAATTGTTTTAGCTGTTTCGTTGACTACGCCAACTGCCGCATCAATGTTAAATGAAGTGATTGCTTTTGCAGAACTAGCAGTTGCAACAACTGTTGCAGCAGCACTAGTAACGCCGTTAACAGATGCTTTCACTGAATAAGTACCACCTGCAACCAATGGAGCATTCGTATTGATTGTGAATGTTCCTGCTGAATCTGCTTTAGCTGTACCAATACTTGCACCATTAAAGAATGCTTCAACATCAGCGTTAGCTACTGCTCTACCATTGATTTGAGTATCTCCTGATTTAGCTGGGCTAAGAACTGGAGCTTGAACTGTTGCAGCTGCATTGCGTTTTACTTCGTAGTTTGCTGATTCTGCTGCGTATTGATCATTACGAGTAATATCTTGGATATATTTAGCACCAGATTTTACTTTTACAGCATAATCAGTTGTAGCTGATTGAGTTGTTAGAACAATCTCGATATCCTTACCGTTAGCAGCAAGACGAGTAGTGTAGTCAGTACCTGCTTTTAGTGGCTCGTTAGGGTTAGAACGGTCAATTACTTGTAGATCATTACCGAATTGAGCTGCAGCAGTACCGTCTAATTTCTCACTGAATGGAAGTGTGATAACGCCGCCAGCTTGCTCAAGTCTAGTAGTGGAAGAAACACTAACAACTGGTGCAACACCATCGTACAATGAAATGCTTGGTTCAGCATTCACTTGATTTCCATTAGTTGTTTTAATGTAGTTACCAACAATTGTAGCTACATTGATAGCAGCTGCATCAGTTCCGATACTATCACGTGTTTTGATTGTAACAACGCTAGTTCCATCAGTTGTTACAGATTCAATTCTAACTGGAGCACCACCATTAACTGTTACTTCAAAGTCATTAGTACGTGCATAACCAATTGGTTGATCAAACTTCACTAAGATTGTTGTATCATCTGTAGTGCGAGCGTTCTTAGAACCATATGTCGCACTGAAAGGTGCTGTTTTAGCATTAGCTTCTTGAACATCTACAGTAACACTGTATTTATCAAGAACATTACCTGCAACGTCTTTAACACCCATTACAGTAATTGTTTGTAGTGAACCGTTATTAATAGTCTTACCAATAGTCACAGCGTCATTACCAATATAGTCTGGGAATGCCAACTGTACTGCTTTTCCATCTTGCAATACTTGGATATTTACATCAGAAGGAAGTTGTCTAGTCTTTCCTTTGAAGAAAATTGTGTAGTTAGATGGATTTTGCAAAGTTGCTGCATCCATTTTCTTACCAAATGAAATTACAACAGTATTATTAGTTGCATTGGAAGAAGCTGTTACGTCAGCAATTTTTGGTGAATCTAAATCACTAACATTAACTGTTGTTTCATAGCTAAGCATAGTGTTGTGCAAAGTAGTTGTATCTTGAACTCCAGCAATCTTCAGTGTATTTTTTCCTGTAGGCAGGTTTTTGTACAATTTAATTGCAAAAGTTTTTGAATCAACTGCTAATACACTGCTAATTCCAACAACATCGCCGTTTTTATCAGTCAAAGTGTAGAACTTTCTGTCGTCAGCACTTACATTTTTATTGTATCTAACAATAAGTGTATCTGCTGAGCTAGCATCAAATTTCACTTCAGAAACTTCTGGTCTTGTTTGGTCTACAGTAGCTTGAATTTGATACTCTTTAACAGTATTAGCATTGCCAGAGTAGTCACTTACGGAATCGATATAAAGTGTAGTAGCGTACGCTGGGATTACATTAGTACCAGTGAATTCAAACTGGTATTTATTACCGGAGATCTTCGTGAACTTGCTTGCTTTCTTCTTGCTAGTTCCAGACATCCAATAAACATCATCAGCAGAAACTGTGTTTGTATCAATATCTTCATTAAATGTGATTGTTACAGTTTCCAATGTTGCTGTAATTTCACTTGCAACTGGACCTTCTTTATCTTCAACTACTGTGAAATCAGAAGATGTTGCCAAAGATTTCAATCCTGCATAATCTTCTACAAGAGAAGTAGTAAGTTTATGAGCTCCTACAGCTAGTGTTGTGGAATCAAACGCTCTTAAAACCACTTCACGTCCACTAACAGTTACTGAACCATTGAAGTATTTATCATCAACTTTAAAGTTTGAAGAAGTTGCAGCTTTAACTGGCTCGGAGAAAACAACTTTAAGTGCAGATGTTCCAAGAGCAACTACTGATTCAACAGTTGGCAATGTGTTATCCAAAGGTGAGAAAACAACTTCACTTTGGTTAATTACTCTATCGCCAGCTTTAACATTAGTTACAGAAACTTTATAACTCTTTTGGTTTTTCATGTTGATTTCAACACCGTTAGTTTCTTTACCAAGAGTCAAAGTAACTGTATTACCGTCTGCATTTAGGCTAGCAGAAGCAATAGCACCAGCTGTAGTTGAGTAGTTGTTTTTGTCTTGTGCAGTTGCTTTATCAACGTTACCGTCGAATTTAACAACGATTTCCTTCAAGTTATCAGCAGTCACTGCTTCAACTTTAGTAGCTACACCTTTGGAAGCGATAGCTGCTTGAGTTGCTGCAACACCTTTAGCTAGTGTGTAGCGAGTTGCTTTATCAGTACCAGCGAAAGTACCATCTTCTTTAGCAGTTAACAATTTGTACTTAAGAGCAGTAGCTACATAGCCTTGTGCCCAGTCAGATACAGTCTTGTCAGTGCCTTTAGCGCCTTCAGCTTCTTTCTTAGCGTCTGCACCAAGTGCACCAACCAAGAATACAGCCAATTGCTCTCTAGTTACTTCGTCAGCTGGTGAGAAAGTAAGTGGAGTACCAGTGTTACCGTTAGCAACTTTTGCTTTGTAAGCTGCTTCTATGTAAGGAAGCTCAGGAGCATCAGCAGCAACGTCTGCGAAAGAGCTAGTCTTAGCATCAGCAGTCAATTTCAATGCTTTGGAGATTGCTACTGCGAATTCGGAACGCTTCATGTTGTCTTCAACGCCGAATTTGCCTTCGCCTTTACCTAAGAAGATACCGTCTTTGATCAATTTGTCAAAGATCACTTTGTCCGCAGCGGACAATTTGGATAGATCAGAGAAATCTGAGCTAGATGTTGCTGCAGCAAATGCTGCTGTTGAGAATGATAATGCCATAGTAGTTGAAAGAATTACGGATAAACTTTTTTTCATAACCTTTTTTTCTCCTCCTTGAGTTGCGTTTAAATTTAAATTTTTATTGGAATTATGAGAGCTCGAAATCCTCATTGGTCGATTCACCCCCTTTCCAGAGTATGAGCGTTAATATATACACTAATATTCAAGTGTGGTTATCACCACCAAGAATCTAGTAATCAAATAGATAGAAAAGTAGACACGTGTGGTGTCACCCTACACATTATACAACGCCTACATACTGACGTAAAGTGCATAAATGTGAAATCATGCCAATTTACGTGATTATGGAGTTATTTTTCCTGTTTTTTTCATGTATGTAATCTTAAACGCATGAATTTCGAAAAAGTTGCGCTAACATGAAAAAAGTTTTTGTTCGCCAAAATTCTATGTATGAGGTGTCGCAATATGTAATCTATGGGTGACCATACCCTAAGTATACAAGTGTTATTCACAATCGTCATCATCAAAGATTTTCCAAATTGAAAAGTTTTACAGCAATTAAACACGGCCTCTACAGAGAGAGACCGTGTCTGCTTCATTATTAGGAAAGATTGATTGGGAACGTCTTGCGATACTTCTGGAGAATATTAACTACGATCTGACCTGTCTCTGCACGAGTTAGGTTCGCAGTTGGATTGAAATTGACCGCCTTGCTCTTCGGATTCGATGGATCAGCAGGTGCGCCTACCATGATCTTAGCAGCGTTTACAGCATCAACTGCAGGATAAGCATAGTTGCTCATTTTATTAACATCTGCAAATGTCTTGCCAATCTTGTCAGCCAATTTCTTATCATTTACTGCCATCTTTAAATTCAAGGCCCTAGCGATCATCATCGCTGCTTGTTCACGTGTAATGGTGTATCCAGGTTCAAATACTTTGTCACTGAAACCTGAAATAATTCCTGCACGCGCTGCGGTCTCAATCTCTTCATAACTCCACGAAATTGTCCGAGAATTCGGTGTAACATCATTAAATGTAAAATTTTTATCTGAGTTAATAGGCAGCTCCAGTGCTCTTACGAGCGCAGCAGCAAATTCACCACGCGTCGTATCTACATCCGTATGGAAGAAGCTATTCTCGAAATTCGTCATTAAGCCCTTCGCATATATAGCTTGTAACACATTACGCGCCCATCCATGATTCACAATATCAGAGAAAGACTGTTTCAGCTTACCGACCATGTAATAACCGAATTCATCAAAAGGTACGGTAATTGTGTGGGCTTTAGCGTCCACTTTACCACCAAGGTTCTTCCATTGCCCCTTATCATTCATAAAGAACACACTAATGTATGAACCTGCATCTTCGACTGTATTTGGATCAAATGCCAGCGTTATTGTTCCACGCTCTGACGGCTTCAATATACGCTTCTCAGAGTCGAAATTAAATTTAGGGGTGTCATACTTAGTTCCAAACATTTTCTCCGAGTTATATGGCATTAATCCACCAGTCGCTGGCTGGTAATCTGCATCTCCCGGATTACCTCTCTCTGCATAACCGACAGATACCCAATAGAATTCTGATATGGTTGTAAAGTTCTCGCGTCCAAATGTTCTCTTGAATGCCTCATATAATTCGTTTTCTGTTTTTGCTGGCGCCTTAATACCATAATCATCTGTTCGACCTAAATATCCATCTACAGGGGAAGCAATACCAAAGAGAATGGATGCATCCGGATAAATCTTCTTATCGTCTGTACGTCTTAATACGGTCTTGCTCGGGAAGCTAAGTTCCAGCTTCTTATTAAATACAGAATGTTTATTCGAGAATTTCTCCATATACATGGAATCTACGTCTACATCACTGGCGTAGTAAACACTTACCGTATCCGTGATATCTCCTGTAGGACGCTTAATGGAAATCTTAATCTTGTTATCCTTGTCTTTCTTCAAGTCCGTGATCGTTACTTTGAAGCGATCGACCATGTCTGGAACTTTTGTCGCAACTTTGCCGTTAACTGTTACTTCTGTTGCACTTTCAGATTCGATGTCAAATATAACAAAGTTCTTATTCATGACGATTTGCTTACCAACGTTGACTACTGGTGAAAGCAGACGATATGTGGCAGGACTACGCTCAATTTCCAGGGTGTTCGTAACTGGAGCGCCTGTCTCATTAACTAACTCAACGGTATATACATGCGTTCCGACTTTCTCAATTGGCAAATTGTTAATTCGAATGCGGAAATTCTCTTTCTTGCCATAATAATCAAGTGTCGTGTTCTCAGGGAGCTTATTGGTAATATTAGAAAGACCGCCAACCTGATCTCTATCGCTTCCTGCAATTATGGAAGTTTTCACATCAGTTGCACCTATTGAAGGATCGAACCGGACAAGCAGTTCACCATTCTTCTTAATGGTAACTGTCTTCGCCCCACTACCTTCTAAGAAGTAATCGGCCTTCTTCAATGTTGTTGTAAAGTTCATCTTCAGATTGCCTTTAACTTGGAATTCAGGCGATGGAAGTAAGTAATCGCTTGGCTGAGGTACATCCAAGTTATTGTTGTGACCGTTCTTCGGTGGAGTAAGTGGACGAACATCTTTGATCGTCGGTACGTTGGAGTCAGCGATATAAATTTTCACTTCATTGACGTATTCGCGAACGATTGAACCTAGTGTGTATTTCAGAATAAATTTGATCTTATTCTCACCGATATACAATTGATCCGTATTTTTAGTGCCGATATCTAATAAAAAATTGAACTTACGTGTTGCAGGATCTAATTGCAACATGTTTGTATAATCTACCCCATTAACAAGAAATTGCGTGTTTAATAATGTAGATGGACCATCAAAACCGACGATTTGCCCTGAAACCGGCAACTTCGGAATTGTAATGGCTGAATTAACGGTATGAACCATACCATTATAAATATTGTCTAACAAGACATAGTCCTTGGAAAAACGCGTTACTTTCGCTTTTAACACAGAAGAGTTGGTCTTGTAATGCAACTCTAAGTTCTGTGCACCATCTGGGAAGTTAATAACTTTATAAGCTTTAAAGAAATGACCGCCATCTTGGTAGCTTGCGACAGATTTACCGTTGTTATCTAGTGTAACAGAACCCAATGGAACAGCATCAATAACAAGATCATCCGGAGCTTTATCAGTCTCACTCTCGATCATAATGTAATATTCGGAAGGGACATTGCTTCCATCAAGAAGCTGTTTCTGTGTGTCTTTATTAAGCCCTTTACCAGGTTCGAAATTCGGCAAGTAATACGCATTAACGAGCTGAACTTCATCTACCGAAACCTTGTAGTTGAGATTTGCTGAAATAACTACTCGCTTATCTGCTGTTGCAGTCGGCGACAAATCTCCATAGGTTAAGTTCAAGTTAATGTTCTGTGCAGCTGCTGGAACTGCCCCATTCATTTTTAAGTTATAAGGAGCTGTCTTGAAGGTGACGAGCTTATAAGCTGGCTGGTTGGATGTATCGCTAATGACTGTCTCCACAACATCCGTTATGCCTAGTGGATTCGTATCATCGTTCACTAAGAGCTTAGAATTATCCTTAAAGCTTAATTGGTTAAACGGGACCATAAGTTCAAAATTCATAACACCTGTTGCATCATTACCAGTGAACGTCTGTGTGCTGTGCAGGATGTCTTTCGTCTGCCCGCCATGTGTTAGTTCGACCTTAGAGATGGACTTCTGTCTATCAAAATAAAAAATTTGGCGGGTTGTCTTCAGTTCCTCACCGCCTTTGTTGCGGAATGTAAATTTAATCGTGTTCAAACCTGGTTCCAAGTTAATTCCAGGCGTATAGAACACACCTGAATTCGAAACAGTTCCTACCTCACCATTCACAATTAATTCGTCAGCATTATAGGCTGTACCACGGATTACAACGCTTTTTTGTGTCGTTACAACTTTATTGCCTTCATTCACATCCACAGTCGCATTACCATCAAAAAGCTGCATGGAGGCGATAACAGGACTTGCTTCGTATAAAATATAGAAATAATCACTCTTCGTAACGTAATTCTGTTCCCCACTGATGGTTACTCGGTTATAGCCTGGAAATAACTGTAAGTTATTAACGAAGAACCGATTCGGTCCCTCACTTAATACCTTGGAGTTAAATGTCTTACCTGTTTGTTCTTTCCAAACCCTATTCGTACTATCATAGGCAATCTGATCTACTTTAATATGTAGACTTGAATCCGTTACTTGCTGGAAAGAACCTTTGATCGTGATCTTGCCTTCGTTAGTTGTATACGCGATCTCACGCGTTAAGGTACTACTATCGCCAAGAATGAGATTCGCCGTATTCTTGAGCTTTGTGTCATCTGGCATAAAGAATGTCGCGATTGATGTGCTTGCTGCCTGCGCTTGGTTAATTCCGTGAAGTCCACTGAAAGTAGGAAGCACGAGAAAGATGCTTAGGACGACACATAATATTTTGCGATAAATGTTCAATGAATTCCTCTCCTTTGTACATGGTGATTAATGGTAAATCTGGATCTATGTAAACGAAGAACTGATGCCCTCCTTATCTCATGATAATAGATATAGTTTGGTATATTTATCGGTCTTTGCTAGACAAAAATGAAGACATGAATGGATTTTTTGCATAAGAAAAACTCATCCCTGAATTGGAATGAGCTTATTGGTTATAAGAATGGAATGGAATTAGTTCGATTTCGTTACTTGATCCGGCTTGGATACTTGCTTAAAGAACAGACGTCGCAAAGCGTGAAGTACAGGTTTGCGGTTCTTGGAGATGAGACCAATTGCTTCTGCTCCCAGGACGATAACAGCAAGTAATAGTGCCACGATCACAGCAGTACCCCAGCGCGTTGATTGTGCGAGCAAGATGGAGCACACGATTGCGCTTAATGCGAATACACAAGAGATTCCATAAATGATCCACACAGTCACGCGATGGGAGAATCCAAGCTGCAAGAAGCAGTGGTGCAGATGGCTCTTATCCGGTGCTGAGATCGGTGTCTTGTTCACAATACGACGCAGAATCGCAAATGCCGTATCGGAAAGCGGTACGCCCAGAATCAAGATTGGAATTAATAAGGATACAACGGTCGCTTGTTTGAAACCTAGGATGGACAAAGTTGCAAGTGCAAAGCCTAGGAACAAGGAGCCGGAGTCGCCCATGAAAATCTTAGCAGGATGAATGTTATAGAATAAGAATCCTACAATACTTCCTAGCAAAATAACGCTGAGCAGCGCGACAGTCACGCCTGTGGAACTTGGTAAAATGATGGCAAGTACGAGGATCGTCGAAGTTGCGATACCCGATACCCCTGCAGACAAACCATCCAGTCCGTCTATTAAGTTAATGGCATTGGAAACACCAATGATCCAAATGATGGTGATAGGAATGGAAATCCAGTCTTTACCTGCTAACCAGTCGCCGATAAACGGTAAGGAACTTAGGTCAATGACAAGTCCGAATGAAACAACAATAATAGCTGCAATCAGTTGGCCTAACAGTTTATAGCGTGGCGATATTTGAAAACGGTCATCGAGTGCGCCTGTCAGTACAACAACGCCTCCACCTAGTAAGAGCGCAAGCCCTGCTTCTGGATTATAGGAGTTGAGCACAGGTGAGATGACGAAATATGCGCCGACAAAAGCTAGGAATATAGCGAGTCCTCCAAGTCTTGGCATGATTCTCGAATGCACTTTACGTTCATTAGGTGCATCAACAGCTCCAACGCGGAAGGCAAACCGCTTCACTAGCGGTGTCAATAGCAATGATATTACACATGCCACGACAAACCCTATTAAATATAACCCATACATGTTATTCCCCTCACTGCCCCTCTTATCTCAATCAGTAGTCATGCGTCCACATTATACTCCCTCTTGCTGTGAAAAATCCACCCTCATTTTTCACAAAAGTTCAAATAATAATCGATTTTTACGATAAATTACTTCGATTTCAGTACTTTATCTCGATCTCTCATGACTTTAAGGGCAAATTTCGGGAGTAACAGCATTCTTTTGTAGCGCCAAGGTTCTTGGAGCAAGCGGTAGAACCACTCTAAACGCAGCTTTTGAAACAGCTTCGGAGCGCGCTTGAGCTTACCTGACAAGACATCGAATGATCCGCCAACCCCGATAACGACAGGTACACCCAATTCAGCTTTATGCTGAGCAATCCACGGCTCTTGACTTGCCGCAGATCGACCTACAAGAAGGATGTCTGGATCTTGCACCCGAATATCAGCGATTACTTGTGCGTCTTCATCGCTGCCAAAGTAGCCATTACGCACACCTACAATCCGAATGGTCGGAAAATCGCGCTGCAGCTTGGCTGCCGCAGCTTCAATGACTTCTGTGGTCGCACCGACTAGGTACACTTTCCAGCGCTTCACTTCGCCAGCTCGCATTAACTCCTGCACTAGATCAAAACCAGCCACCCGCTCTTGAACCGGCTGCCCGACATGATTCGCTGCCCAGACGACACCCGCCCCGTCAGGGACAATGAGGTCTGCCTTACTCATCATGTTATGGTAGTCGGGGTTGTTTAGCGCCTCCATCAACATGATGGGGTTAGCTGTAATGACTTGATGCGGTGTACGACTATCGATCACATGCTTTAAGTACGACACCGTCTCCTTCATGTTCATGCGGGAGACGGGAATACCGTAGAGCGATACGACAGGAAATGGCGGCGTGAGCGCTTGGGCTTGTGAACTTGATTGGGATTCATTTTGATGTGTCATTTATCTATCTCATCCTTTTTGACGGAGGATTGTTGAAATTTGTTGCGCTGGACGCTGTGCTTGCTCTTTAAGCGCGGTAATGGCAGGCAGCGTACGCTCCCTCCACTGATCGCGATTAGCAAGTAATTCTAATGTATGCTCCGCTAGCTGCTCCGCATCGATCTGGCTCGTTGATGCAGCAGGTTTCATGCCGAGTCTGCCCAAGAATTGGTCGATCTTCGGATCGTAAGAGATTCCCACCATCGGTACGAACTGGGAGGCGGCGTAGATCAGCGCATGCAAGCGCATGCCGATGACTAGGTCGCATGCCGCCACTTCAGCAAGCATATCTTGCGGATGGCTGACGCCTCGCACGATGGAGATGCGGGAGGTGAGAGATGCGCTATTTGCTTCTGTCGATAAGGCTGAACCTTCAAGCGATGGCGATGATGCCGCGCTGCCAGCAGATGATGGATCTGTGCCATCGGCACGGATGCCCATCTGCGAGAGCACGTATGCCGACGCGTCTTCGTCCGTCGGCAGGTGGAACGGCAGCAGCCGAATGTGTACATCGGCTGCTGCCGCCAAGATGCGGCGCAGCGCATCTGCGAGCGCAGCGAGCTCACTGCGGTCCGCGTTCCAGAAGCGGACCGAGACGCCGATGACCTTCGGCACAGCCGGGTCATCGGGGGTTGTGGCAGCAGCGGCGGATAGCGCGCTGCTGGCAGATTTGCCTCCCGCGCGCAGCGGGAGGCCCATGACTGGATCGGGGACGACGTCGACCCGATCCACGGCTACGCCCATGCGGCCGAGCAGCTGGGCGGATTCCTCATCGCGTACCGATATGTACGCGCTGCCCCCTATCGCGGAGCGGATCCACGGGAAGAAGCTTTGTTTCTGCACGGGTCCAACGCCCTGCGAGTAGATGAACGTCGGCTTGCGCAGCCACTGTGCAAGCTTGATAATCGCGACGTAGTAAGGGATCGTACGCGAGCTTGTTGCATCTTGCAGGAGCGATCCGCCGCCTGAGATCAAGCCAGCGCTTCCGCGCAGCGCACCAAGCACGGCGCCAAGCTTCATCCGATGTACGGCATCCACGCCGTACATGCTGCGGGTTCGCTCGGGATTGGCTGAGAGGACAACTGGCTTTATGGTTACACCTTGAGCCGTTCCCTGCTCCTCCAGTGCCAACAAAATAGACTGCAATACCGCTTCATCGCCGCTATTATCAAATCCGTAATAACCGGATATTACTATTTTTCTAACAAGGGGGCTCCCCATTTTTTCCAACTCCTCAAAGCGATTTCCCAGACGACAATCAGCACGAGGCCAATTAAGAAGCCGAATACAACACCATAAGTGATACGAATACCTGAGATTTCAAGCGGCGTGTGTAAATGAGCAAATGTATCAATAATCGATAATTGACCTATAACACCGATTGCTAATAAATAGATCGCATGCTTGTACTTTAAGACTAAATAACCACCCAAAATAAAGAGCGGATGCGCCAACAAAAATTCCTTCGTACGTGGACGTACACCAAGTGTATTTTCTAGGAATGAACGGAACGTACGCTCCAAAGAAGAAGTTGTGCCAGCATTACCTGTACGTGACAAGTAGTAGTAAACCGCAGCAAGCGCAACACCTACAAGTACAATGGCAAGGACGCTGATCTTAGACTTCAATAAATCACGCACACGCTGCATGCGTTCTGCACCTGTCATCTTCTCATTGAATAACAGCACATAAAGGCCTGCTAGTGCAATCGGAATAAGGTGTAACAGCGACACACCGCGGAATTGCTCAATGACGAGGAAGTATTTGACCTGATTTAGCAGTGCCACAAGGTAGAATACCCCAATTAACGAAGTAAGCGATGTACGAACAAGCAGCCATGCTGCAAACAACAGACGGGAGCTTCGTGCCCATTTGGCACCACCGTTGTTCACCGTACGAATCGCTAGAATAACAGATAACGTAGATGCACAAATCGCCACAGCTAGTGCTAAACCTTGGGAGTACAGGCTCTCTGACAACACACGTAAGCCGCCTGCGCCAATAGCGCCAATAACGAATAGGAACAACGTCAAGCTCGGAACAAAATAAGAAAGCGTTAATGCAATTAATGCCACACCACCAAGCAACAAAAGGTAAGGTGCGATCTTCTGCCATGTCGTAATAAACGAACCATGATCAACTGTGAATGCTACTGCAGGTGCATCAACGAAACCTGATTTCTCAATACGAGGAATCGCTCCACCTTCACCGTTCAAGGTTTGATAAATCTCTTCTAATGGGTGATCAACCATTTTCTTATCTAAGCTCTTGGAAATCTTAGCGTTCAGGAATACCATACGAATGTTACGATCTTTTACAGCAAGAACGAAACGATCTGATATGTCGAGAACGCGTTGGTGAATCTCTTCACGATCCACAGGCTCCATAAACTTCTCTGTATCTTTCTCTGTAAAAGAGTGCAGACGCACGACATTGTACTCAATCTTGCTTGCAAGCTTGTTAAAACCTTTTTGTGGTGCTTTCAACATTTCAATACCCGCAAGCCCAATATCATACTTACGAAGAATGCTCGCCATATCAATCAGATCATTCGGTTTGTCTGTGAAACCAGGAACCGCATCTGAATCTGGAATAATTCGTGTTACACCATACTCTTTGAAGCTGCCGATCAGCTTATCCATTTGTTTGGGCTCGAATGGACGCTTATTGGACATCCGCACAACGATATGGAACCCTTGATCCTTGAGTGCCTTCATTGTCATTGGATCTGGATCCATCGGACGCATGATCGCATCATCCATACCCATTTCAATGATCATCCCACTGCGACCTTTGAATGTCCAAGGCTTCGTCACGACGCCAAAATCCTTAAAACCTTTTTCAATAATTGGTTGTAGATTCTTTTGTACCTCTTGATCTGCGAACAGAACATACGTGAAGTTCTCACCTGCAGGAAGCAACGTTTGTGTTAGAGACATCGCATCACGAGTTGAGAAAACTTCAAGACGGCGCTGCTCTCTCATTTCTTGCAAAGTTCCTTCATAAACAGACATCGAGTGAATACCCGCTGCCTTCATCTTCTTTAAATGCTCGTCCACAAAAGCGAGCGGATCTGGCTGTGTATCTGCAATGTCGAGTAAATCACGATAATCAAACACAAATTCGACGTTATTCGCCGATGTTTCGGTATTCTCTCTTGCAAAAACAAGCGGAACTGCAGCAACAAGTCCGAGAACGACAAGTACAATCAGCAGTTTGCGCACTTTGGTATTCCAAGCACGATACATCTTGAACATACTTCTTATGACTCCCTTCGATACCTTCTGGGTATCCCACTCATGTTATTTAGATTTCTCTTCACACAAAAACCTCTCCCAAACGCATATGCATCAGGAGAGGTCATCTCACCATTAGGCTATCTCCTGCGGTTAGGCCAAGAGCTCCGCATCAATTTGCTTCATAACAGCCTCGGAAACAACCGCTAACTGCTGCTGTGCATCTTCAAGCGAAGTGCCCTTTACGGCAAAATAAAACTTCATCTTCGGTTCCGTGCCCGAAGGGCGCAAACAGAACCATGAGCCACCCTCAAGCTTGCACTTGATCACATTCTCACGCGGCAATCCATGAAGTCCCTGTGTGTAGTCCTCAAGCTCCTGAACAGGCATTCCCGCAATCATTTGCGGAGGATTCGCACGCCACATATCCATGACAGCACGAATACGCTCGATCCCATCCTTGCCCTTCATCGTTCTTGATTCCAGTTTTTCCATAAAATAGCCGTGTGATGCGTACAGCTCATGCAGAGCGTTAGCCAGTGTCTGGCCTTTGCTTTTATAGTAAGCAGCTGCTTCGCAAATCAGCAACGCTGCCACAATCGCATCTTTATCACGCGCATACGTACCTGCAAGGTAACCGTAGCTCTCTTCGTAACCGAATAAGAATTGTTTCTCACCCGTCGCTGCGAATTGTGTCATTAGCTCACCAATGTATTTAAAGCCTGTGAGTGTGTTGCGTGTTTCAACACCATATGAAGCTGCAATCGCAGCACCCATCTCACTGGTCACAATTGTCTTGATGATCACACCGTGATCCGGCAATTCGCCTCGCTCCTGCATGGAGCTTAGTAAGTAATTCACGATAATAGCACCTGATTGATTACCACTGAGCGCCACATACTCACCTGTAATATCTTTAATAATTGCCCCCATGCGGTCTGCGTCCGGGTCCGTACCGATAATCATATCGGCATCCCATGCTCGTGCATCTTCGAGTGCAAGTGTGAATGCATCCCGCTCCTCAGGATTCGGTGACTTCACCGTCGAAAACTCAGGATCAGGTAATTCTTGTGCAGCAACAACACGTACCTGTTCGAAACCTGCAGCAGCAAGCGCCTGGCGTACAGGCTGATTCCCAGCACCATGCAGTGGTGTATACACAATACGGAAATCTCCGCTCATTGCTTTCACCACGTCTGGACGCTGACTCACAGCAGTCACCGCTTCCAGATAACGACGATCGATCACTTCCCCAATCCATTCCAACAGATCGCATGCTAAGGCTTCTTCACGAGTCATCCTGCGTACTTCACTAAATGCCGTAATACTTTGAATTTGTCGTGTAACTTCATTCGCACCATCTGTCGTTAACTGACCACCGTCTGAGCCATAGACTTTATATCCATTGTACTCAGGCGGATTATGGCTTGCAGTAATGACAATCCCTGCTGTCGCACCAAGTTCGCGCACAGCAAATGATAGCTCCGGTGTGGGGCGAAGCTCTTCGAATACATAAGCTTTAATGCCGTTACCAGCCAGTACCAGTGCCGCTTCCAATGCAAATTCAGCCGAGCGATGACGCGAGTCATACGCGATCACGACCGATGCTTGCTTGCCCTTTACATCTTGGTCAACACTCGAAGTAAGACTTTGAATGTAATGAGCCAGTCCTTGCGTAGCACGACCCACTGTATACACATTCAATCGATTCGTACCCGCACCCATGACACCACGCAAGCCTCCGGTTCCGAATTCCAAATCTTTGTAAAAGCGATCTTCCATTTCCTTCGGGGACTCTGCAATCGCACGCAGCTCTTCTTTCGTCAAATCATCCACTACTGGGTCATTCAGCCATCGTTGATATTCAGTTTGAATACGTGTCAATGTTGCCATGAATATTTCCCCTTTTCCCCATACAGGATGATTCCTGCACGTTAGTCGTTTGGATCATTCAATCAGACGAAAGTTAGTTGGCATTCGAGAGGGCAAACATCAATTCGCCTTCTGCCACAACTTTGTCTCCAACCTTAGCAACAGCAGAACCTTTTCCAACTGTACCTTTGAGACGTGTAATTTCCATAGATAGTGTTAAGGTATCACCAGGAACGACCTGTCCACGAAAACGGAAGTTATCAATTCCTGCAAAAAACGCAAGTTTGCCTTTGTTCGCTTCCATTTTCAAGATTGCCACTGCGCCTACTTGCGCCAATGCTTCAACAATGAGCACACCCGGCATAACCGGGTAACCTGGAAAATGACCTGTGAAAAAAGGCTCATTGATTGTCACATTTTTAATGCCAACTGCACGCTTACCGTCTTCTACCTCCAGAATACGATCTACCAATAGAAATGGCGGTCGGTGAGGTATAATTTCTTGAATTTGATTAATATCCAGCATCATTTAAAGCTCCCTCCAAATTACTTATGTACGACTTCGATTCAGCATCGTAAATTGCCCTACATAGATGAGCGAAGTCACAAAAGAAAACACAATCACACACCATAAATACACAATAGCGAACGAAAATTGAAAAAAGATAAAGAAAATGCCTAAATAATAAAGGACTGTCGTCCATTTACCAAATGCATTAGCCGGGACTGTCTTCTTTCCTCGAAAATAAAAATATGCAGATCCCAAGATCATCCCCGCATCCCGAATAAACATTACGAGTGCGGCTTGCCAAGGAATCATTCCCGATAATAAAAGTGAAATAACAACGGCAAGCATCATTGTTTTGTCAGCCAAGGGATCCAGCATCGTGCCCATCGGCGTAATTTGTTTATGTGTCCTTGCATAATAACCGTCTGCCACATCTGTCAGTCCGGCGAGTGCGAGTATAACAAAAGATGTCTTCAAATACCCCAGAAAAAAACAGAACAGGAAAACGGGAATGAGGACAAACCTGCTTATTGTAAGCAAATTCGGTACATTCAAAAAGTCCCTCTCCCTTGCCATGTTACTAGTTTCATTCATTATACATTTCCTGAAACAAAAATAAAACTCCCTTGCGGGAGCTTCCAGATTGAAATGCCAAAGGCTATAAGTGATTTAATCTGCAAAAATAAGATCGAATAAATGCTTCCATGTACTCCAGTGCATCATATCGCCCATCGGCTGTTTACCAAGCTTCACATAACCGACCCACAAGCCGACACATGCCAGCACGATGAAAAGAGCAGGGACGCGTATATATTTTAAAATGGTCAGCGTGACCTTCTGCCATTTTTTCTTCGGTTTACTTGGCTTCTTCATCCGATCAGCAGCTGCATCTGGATTATCGGTTACCATAGGTTCCATTGATTTAACCACGTAGATTATTCGCCAAGCCCATCATCGTATCCGAGGAAGTAATTGCTCGTGAATTAAGCTGAAAAGCACGCTGAACCATAATCAGTTCAGACATTTCATCTGTTAAATTCACATTGGAATGCTCCAAGAAACCTTGCATCACACGAATTGGGTCCCCATTTAAAGGATTTTCATTAGCTAGGTCACTTAATACTTGATTACGATCCACACCTGCAGGCAGTTCATACATATTGTCGCCAAGTCCTCGCAATAACTGCGGTCGAACGGCGCGTACAATTCGCATTTGCCCCAAATCAACCGGAGGAGCTCCCGCGTCTGCTTTATCATAAGCAAGCATATGGCCGTTCGCATCTACCTGAACCCGATGATTCGTCGGTATAATAATGGGATCGCCATCTGTATTGTAAACCGCATAGCCTTCTTTGGTTGTCAGAACTTCTTCGCGATTTTGATTCATCGTAATTGCAAAAGAACCGTTCTTCGTCCATGCAGACTTCACAGAAGGGTTACCATTTGCATCAACCGTCTGAATACCAACTTCAAACATGCCATTACCTTCCACAGCGAAGTCTAGCGGGCCATCTGATGGCTGAATCGAGCCTTGTGTCATATCTTTGTGCATATTCACAAGTCTAGCACCAAAGCCTTGATTAAGTCCTAGCGGAGTCATCCGGCCTGGCTGACGGAAATCTTCTGGCTGCGACTTCACCTTTGTGAGTACATCCTCAAAAGACGCTTGCGTCTTCTTATAGCCCGTCGTATTCGCATTGGCCATATTGCCTGCCAGGATGTCCAGTTTTTGCTGCAAACCTTGCAGTGAAACGGACGAACTAATTATTGAATGATTCATAGTCGCTCCTCCTGTTAAATCCGTCCGATCTCATTCACAGCTTTTTCTAAGCTTCGATCGTAGAATTGAATGACTTTCTGATTCGCTTCGTATGCTCTTTGTGCCGTCATCATGTCAACCATGGATTGAGTCGGATCCACATTGGAGCGTTCAATATACCCCTGACGCACCTCAGCTGCATCCGTGTCCAATAACGGTGTAAGAGTTGCCTCATCCTCTGATCGAATGGCGTATAATCCATTTCCCTCACGAAGGAGTAGATTCGGATTCTCCGCTTTCGTAATCATAAGTTTAAGAGGATCTCCATTCGCATCCGCAAGAGGCTGTCCCTCTTTATCTACGAAAATACCTTTATCTGTTACCTTGAAGTCACGAAGAGGTTCATCGTTCGCATCCTTAAGTACAATAGGTGCTCCAGCTTGATCAATGAGGCGATTTCCGTTCGAATTGATAAGCTCTCCTGCCTCATTCACTGTGAACTTCCCATTGAGCGAGTAACGGCGTTCGCCATTCTCATTAACCATTGTAAAAAAAGCGTGCGGCTGAAAAGTTACAGTGCCGTTATCATCCAAGGATTTGCCCGTAGCATCAAATCTCATTCCGGGAACTTGAATGTTCGACCGCAGAGCAAAGTCATATGTATTGTTCGTCTCTTGCAAATCACCCTGCCCATAGATCGAAACGTTCTCTTCAGCAAATATACCCGTTGTTAGTCGACCTATTTGGCCATTGGGTCTGCCTGATGCAGAAGCGTCGGTCCCCATAGCGGTTACGAGTGCCTCTGGAAAAGAGCGTGCTAACGAAATGCCTTGTTTAAAGCCAGGTGTATTTATGTTCGCAATGTTGTTCGTCACTGTATCATGTTTACGCTGCTGTGTAATCATGCCACCTGCTGCGGTGTACAATCCCCTTAACATCAAAACCCCCCTCTACGAAGGAGCAAAGTGCCTTTACATTAAAACTTGCGTTTCGACACCTTGTCCAAATTATCGAGCATAATTCCTGTCCCTTTTACTACGCAATGCATTGGATCTTCTGCGATCAAGACTGGCACTTTCAATTCATCAGCGAGCAATTGATCAAGTCCATGCAGCATCGCGCCGCCACCTGTTAAGATCACACCACGGTCGATAATATCTGCAGATAGTTCAGGCGGCGTGCGTTCCAGCACACTTTTGGCAGCCGTTACAATAGATGAAACGGAATCCCATAGCGCTTCTTGCACTTCACCTGAATGAATCGTAATTGTCAGTGGCAAGCCAGAAACCATATCACGTCCGCGAATATCCATCTCCGCACGTTGACCGTTCAGATAAACAGTTCCTATGTTCACCTTTATATCTTCGGCAGTTCGCTCGCCAATTAATAGCTTATATTTATTTTTTATGTATTTCGAGATTGCAGAATCGAACTTGTCCCCTGCAATTTTGACAGAAGAGGAGGTTACGATATCACCCATTGATAGAACGGCGATATCTGTTGTGCCTCCACCAATATCCACGACCATGTTACCACTTGGTTGATAAATATCCATTCCGGCTCCGATTGCTGCGGCTTTCGGCTCTTCTTCCATGAATACTTCCTTCGCTCCGCAGTGTTCAGCAGCTTCACGAATTGCTTTTTGTTCCACAGATGTGATATTCGTTGGTGCACAAATAAGAACACGAGGAGATGAGTACCAGTTCTTACCGCCTACTTTTTGAATAAAATACTTCAGCATCGCTTCCGTCACATCAAAATCTGCAATAACGCCGTCTCGGAGTGGTCTGATCGCGATAATGTTGCCAGGTGTACGACCCACCATGCGTCTAGCTTCTTCTCCAACAGCAAGAACCCTCTTAGATTCGCTCTCAATAGCGACTACAGAAGGTTCATCCAGAACTACGCCGTGCCCCTTTACGTGAATCAGCACATTGGCCGTTCCCAGGTCAATTCCTATATCTTTACTAAACATCTAAACTTAGCCTCCCTAAAATTTCCGTCCGTCCAAAAAAGAATCGGCATCTATTTGCGATTATCTCTAATAATTATAAACTATATTCGTTAAAAAAACACAGTATATTCTTTTTTTTCTTGACGAATCTCGACAACTTACAACAAATTTGGGAGGACGCTATAACGCACTTAGGACTTGACCGGAATTAGCGGTTCCGATTGCTTGGGATGGGTCGATTTACGGTATTTAATTTTAGTAGCTTCGCCTCCTCTTAAATGACGAATGGATTTGTGATACTCCAGAATATGTTTAACTTGGTTAGCTAGATCAGGATTAATTTCTGGAAGTCGTTCTGTCAAATCCTTGTGCACCGTACTTTTAGAAACCCCAAATTCCTTCGCGATCGTTCGAACCGTATTTTTTGTTTCCACGATACAAGTTCCGATTTTGATCGTCCGCTCTTTGATGTAATCGTGCACGCCTCTCGCCTCCCTGCTCAAGTTAGATTGGTACATTATATGAGGGGCAAGGGCTAATATTCTTTGTGACCAAGCCTGACAAGCCCATTTGTGTACAAATATTTTGAAAAAGACTGCCGTTTAAACACAAAAAGAGCGTACAGCTCTAGGCCATACGCTTCTTGGTTATCAGCTAACTTGTTTATTTTTTCTCTTCTTTTTGCGTCAAAAGGTTTTCCGGATTCAAAACTGTCCCAGAAGCTGCTTGACGAACTTCAAAGTGGAGATGCACATCTTGTGCTTTTTCCAGATCATTTCGTCCAGCTTTGGCGATCACATCGCCCTGCTTCACATCTTGACCTTTTTGCACTTTTACGTCAGATAAGCTTTGGTATACCGTTACTTTTCCATCCGCATGTGTAATCTCAACCAAGTTTCCCACGACAGGATCGGTAGCTACCGCGGATACTTTACCGCTCATTGCTGCAAGGACATCAAACGTTGCTTTGTCTTTACGCGCAAGCGCAAGTCCTGTGTTCGGCACGAATGTATCTGCATACTCAATGGTGGATTGTGCTTTTGCTTCAGAGCTTGAATTCCGATCGTAGAACTTGAGCACGACGTCTACATCATTCTTGTCTTTCACCGGCCACTTCATGTTCTCCTGAGGGCCATTCGCAGCGACTGCTCCATTACCTGGATCACCTTTGGACACTTGCTCGGATTGAGAGACAGCTTCGTTTACATTCTTACTAGCAGCATTTTGATAGAGCCATGTTGTTAAGGTTAAGATAATTGCCGCTGCTGCTACATAGATGACTGGAAACACCCATTTTTTAGCAAAAAATCTCTTCATTGCTGATTGCTCTGCTCCAGGATTCGTTTTTGGAGCATTTGATTTGTTGTCAAAGCCTTGTTTTTGATCACTCATATAATTATCACCTCATCAACCATTGTTGACAGGTGAAAAAGTTTTATACGTGCTTTTACTATTTTTATATAAAAAATTTAGATGTTCGTTAGTTTAGTATGTTTGAAGCTTTCGTTATCGCAATGCCCTGATAGTAATAGCGGACGATATCGCTAGCAGATTGACCTTTCTTCGCCATTTCATTGGCTCCCCACTGGCTCATGCCGACACCGTGCCCATAACCATAAGTCGTCAGAAGTAGCGAGTTGCCTTTGAACTGCCAATCGAACTGCGCCGATTTAAGACCTAGCTTCGCTCTGACCTCGGAACCTGTAAAAATCTTGCCGCCGATCGTGATCGTCTTGATGCGATGACCCGCTGTGCGTTCTATTATACGTATACCATTACGGCTAGAATCAGAGGTAGATATCGTCTTGACTCCAAGTTTGCGCGCTGCTTCTGTAGTAGAGAGTGTAATGACCTCCTTATAGCGAGGTGAGGTTGCATCCCAAGGTGACATGACGCTTCTTAAGTAAGGAGAGGCAAATGGCCATACATCCTCTGAATTCTCGGTATATCCACCGCTCGTAGAGAAGAAGGTCGCATTAATCGGTTTTCCATCATAGGTCAGAATCTGATCCTTGGTTTCGTTTACGGCTTGATTCAGTTTATCGATCCTCGATTTACTAGCCGCGCTGCCCCCATCTCCGAGTATCGACTCTAACTGCGCTCGATTGTAATAGACTTGATGGGTAGTCGTATCGGTAACCAGTGCTTCAGGCACTGGAACTTGTGTGCGATCATGCTCTGCCATTCGTCTGATGATATAGGTACGTGCAGCAAGAGCTTGCGCTTTGAGGGCTTCCATTTCATATTCGAGTGGCATCTCTGCCGCCACGACCCCACGAACATAATCTTCGAGTGTGACCGTTTCAATCTCTTTTTGCTTTGTTAAATAGACAGGAATCATGATACCTTGACTCTCACCGGCTACTGGCACGGCATTGTCAGGATTCACTTGAGGCATATCAGGCTTGTCTCCTACAGGTGGATTTTGCCCAATTGTTTGTTTATTGGAAGGAACTGTGCGGTGAGCGAGAAAACTCGGAATGACGAGAATGACAAAAAAGAAAAAGATTAAGACAAGCAGTGCCCATAATCCTTTGTTTAGACGACTTTGGGAGTGGTTCTTGAACCAGCGTGATGAAGTAGATTTACGGCGAAAAGGGACTCTAGTCGTAGGATAGGCTTTTTCTGCTTGATAGGGTTGGTCTTTGGTTTGAAAATGGATGGTAGGTCGGTGGGTAACCTGCTTGACTCGGTTAGTTAGAGGCTGCTCTTCCGATTGTGGGGCTTGTCTATGTATGCTCGACATCTGCGTTCTCTCCTTCGTATCCTAGTTCATCTAATCTGCGTCTCTTCTGATAAAAACAAGATTAGTAATACGTATGAACAGAGATGCTAGAATAGAACTTGAATTAGCCTCAGGTGATAGGCGCGAAGATGATAGTTGGCAGCTACAAGGGTTATATGCGCTGCCAAGCAATAAAGCAGAAAAGGGTCCCTCACAATGAAGTGAGGAACCCTTTTCTGTTCGGCGCGAATGTTAGATACGCGCCGGTATGATGTTCGTGCGTGTGGCTACGCCTACGCACGTCAGACCAGTCGTGGCGCTTGATGCGCACACGGGACTATGCCCATGTGGGCTGCGCGGCTAGCACGCCCACATCACTTACGCGCGCTGGCACAGCCTCAGGCTGCAGCTCCTGCTGCAGCGCAGCAGGCTCCACGCGCGAAATATCGGCACCGAGCTCGCTTAGACGGTCGGTGATATTCACATAACCGCGATCAATATGATAGATCTCCGTAATCTCCGTCTCACCTTCTGCAACGAGACCTGCTAAGATCAGTGCTGCTCCTGCACGAAGGTCAGTCGCACTTACTTTCGCGCCGACTAGGCGCGAACCGCCACTTACGATGGCAGTACGACCATCCACCTTGATTTGACCGTTCATTTTCTTAAATTCAGCTACATGCATGAATCGATTCTCGAATACAGTCTCTGTAACAAGACCCGTACCATCGCATACAAGCAGTAATGCCATCATCTGAGATTGCATATCTGTTGGGAAACCTGGATAAGGAAGTGTCTTCACATCGACAGAGCGAAGTGATCCATTCGAACGAACACGAATGCCGTTCTCATCTTCATCCACATGTACACCAACTTCTTGTAATTTCGAAATCACTGGACGAAGATGATCGCCGATTGCTCCCTCAACATAGACATCTCCACCTGTAATTGCCGCAGCAATCATGTACGTTCCTGCTTCAATCCGATCTGGAATGACGGAATGTACCACACCGCGTAATTGCTCCACGCCTTCAATCCGTATTACACCTGTACCTGCTCCGCGTACCACCGCACCCATCGCATTCAAATAGTTTGCAAGATCTACGATTTCTGGCTCCATCGCTGCGTTTTCGATAATGGTTGTGCCTTCAGCCAAAGTAGCTGCCATCATAATGTTCTCTGTCGCGCCAACACTAGCGACATCGAGATATATTTTGGCACCCTTTAACCGTCCATTTGCTCTTGCTTCGATATAACCTTGACCCAGCTCAATCTCAGCACCCATCGCTTCAAAACCTTTTAAATGCTGATCAATTGGACGAGTCCCGATCGCACATCCGCCTGGAAGTGAGATCTTCGCTCTGCCCATGCGGGCCAATAGTGGTCCCATTACAAGAAAAGAAGCCCTCATTTTACGAATCAACTCATAAGATGCTTCGCAAGTGGCTATATGTGTCGCATTAACGCGAATTGTTTCTTGGTGATATTCGGTTGCAATTCCCAAGTCACCTAAGACTTGGATAATGGTGATGACATCATGAAGCGGGGGCGCCTCTTGAATGACGCTTTCTCCCTCCGCAGCTAACAAGGAAGCCGCAATAATAGGCAGAACAGCATTTTTCGCACCGTTTACCTTTACGCTTCCTGTTATTTTTCGACCACCGCGGACGATAATTTTGCTCATCTTGGTCCCTCCGCGAACATATTTTTTGTAGTTAGTTTAGCATAAATCATTTTTGATGATCAACTAATTCTCCCGCAATGTGTCGAAACCGCTCGTTTTTTAATCAAGCCATTCGTCATGCATTGTCGAATCTTTCTTTCCCCATTATTTACAAAATTAGGTTCGAATATTCGAGAAATTAGCGAAAAAAACCTAGTTGTACAGACAGTCCTAAATAGTTCAATAAAAATCCAGCTACATTAGAGCCAATTGCAATAGCTATAAAGATTTGCAACATTTTTGCAGCAGGACTTTTCGGACGACGTAAAAATACATCAAACCTAACTTCCTGCAATCCCCACCATGCAAGACCAATCGCTATTAAATAAATAATGATTTGCACAATGAGCATGTAAGATCCAAAGGTGTTCGTAAGATCGTTATTCCAACTAATCATAATGGGTGCGTCACTCCTGAAAGTTGTTCGGTTGCTTTAGCTATTGCAATGTCTCGTTCATATCGAACTGCACGAGGACCAAAGTGCAGTGCCCAAGAGAATAACGAATGATTATCTTGGGCGCTGCCCCCAGCCGAGAGTATATTTAACGCATACGTCTGCTTTTCGGTCCACTTACTTGCATGCAGCTTGATAAAATAAGTACCCGGTTTTAAATACTTCAAAATTTGAAGCTGCCCGGTACCCGCAGCCTGACTTCGCGACTCCATTTCCATAAGCATTCCGTTGTACAGGGTCGCCTCTAGATTTTGAGTCGGATAAATATCTCGGATATTAAATTGTACAGGGCCTTCTTGTGAGACGTTAAATTGGAACCAATCCACGTCCTGCTTATGATCGATTACCCCACGGTATATGGTGCCACTTGTTACACCTGTAGCTTGAAACGGTTTGTCATTCGGTTCAAAAGGATCGATCGGCTCTTCATTCCACTCCACAGAAAGCTCATATTGCCCGATGATAGGCATACTATAATCTTTAATGTTGCTTACTCGTATATAGTATTCCCCTGGCACCACTGGCAAAAACTCGGTCGTTTCGGTTCCGCCATCCCCTTTTTTATCGAAAACAACGGATTTTTCACCCTTCCTTTGAACCAGTAGAACAGGGTCCATCCTCGCTGTATCGACCGAAACACGAATACGCAGCGATCCAGATCTGCTCAATACAAGCTTATACCAATCCTGATCTTTTGTCTGATGAAAAGTCCCCAATATCGATCCTGTACGCGCTGGAAGCACATACGCTTTATATTGTTGATCGTTATCTTCAAAAGGATCCGCATAGATTTCAAAGCTTGTTTCTAACGAATATGGAATCGCTATGTTTGATTTCATCTGTGGCAGCTGCAGCATCAAATAATTTCTCCCACGATGCACACCAATTCGTACAGCTTCCTTGGATTTCAGCTTATAAGATTTTGTGCTTCCATCCGCAGCATCATGAAGCAAACTTACAGACGAGTTATCTGCCCAATCGGCTCGTAGCGTCAAGGTGCCATCATAAGGGCTGTCTACTGCATACCAATCTTCATCTTGTTGCGACGAAAAGGAGGCTTGAATTAATTTGTTCACAGATAACGTTTTGGCCAATTCTTTGGTATCATTCGGTTCAAAACTGTCGTCTGTATACGGGCGAGTCAGTGCCAAATCTGCGCGTACCAATCCATAGCCAGTACGCTCATCCCAACCTGGTGTGTTAACATCTTGTGCTGTTTGCTCAATCAAAGATCGTACCTGATGCGCTTTAAGTTGCGGGAATTTATTCCAAATAAGAGCCGCCACACCTGCTACTTGAGGGGCAGCCATTGAAGTACCTTCATTGTACTCATATCGACCATCAAGTGCCGTTGTGAACACATTCCAAGGTGCTACAACATCGAGCTCAGACCCAAAGTTAGAACGTGGTTCAACCTCATTATTCGCATCAACTCCACCTACAGCAAGTACAGAAGCATAAGCAGCCGGATACCGAATGGCACTGCCATCATTGCCTGCCGCCGCTACTAGAAGTACGTCGCGCTCTTCGGCATACTTCACTATATTCTCCAAGTAGGAAGATTGCTTATTTAGACCAAGCGATAACACAACAATCTTTGCACCATGATCAACGGCATACTTGATTCCTTCACCTAACTTCTTCTCATCACCAAATCCATCATTAGCGAGCGCTTTAATCGGCATAAGTTTCACGTTGCGCACAATCCCAGCAATCCCGATATCATTATTCGCAATGGCGCCAATGACACCAGCAACATTCGTGCCATGGCCAAATTCATCTTGGGGTGGCAGCTTCGGATTTAATATGTTCGTTCCCGGTACTAAATTCGCTTTGAGATCAGGGTGGTTTAGATCAATTCCTGTATCCACAACTGCGATAACGATTGGTTTCTGGGAGGAAGATGCTGCTTTCCAGGCTGCCTCAATGCCGATCCGATCCAAGTACGCTTGTTTCCCGCGTAAAGGGTCCGTTGCAGTCACAATTGCGGCTTGTAAAGGATGTGAAAAAGAACAACTTATGCTCATCATCCATACAATTACCAAAAAGATACATTTCCATTTTTTTGTCATTTTTACGATATCCTCACCTAAATTTACCTAATTTGCAAAATAGATCTATGTACCATTTCCTAAAAATGTATGAAATTATGTGAAAATGAACAAAAGCCACCCCATAAATATGGAGTGGCTTTCATTATAGCAAATTTATGACACAAATAGCAGATCTTTTGTAATGGTAAATACACTTTCAATATATTGTAACAATACATTAGGGAAAATTCCTAGCGCTACGCTGACAATCACACAGAGCCAAGCCGTAAAACCGATTGTTCCCGGCACTTGCATAGGAGCAGATTCATAATCGCTGCGCATATACATTTGACGAACAATGCCAAAGTAGTAGTAAAAGGACACAACTGATGTAGCGAGCATGATCGCTGCTAACCAGTAATTATGGGTTTCCATCGTACCGAGCAAGATGAACAACTTACCGAAAAATCCGCCTGTGATTGGAATACCTGCAAGCGACAAAATAAGAAGTGTCATTGCAACTGCCGTATACGGTGCTCGGTAGTAGAGTCCAGCGAATCCACTAATTTCATCACTACCTGAGGACTTCTCTACGAGAGTTACGATGGCTAAAGCCCCAATATTCATAAACAAATAGGCAATTAAGTAATAAATAAATTCAGAGAAATTACTGTAATGAGCCGTCGAGAACTGCGTGGCAAGCGGTACAAGTAAATAACCTGCATTCGCAATTCCGGAGTAAGCAAGTAACCGCTTTGCACTCGTCTGACGTAAAGCAACTACATTACCGACAATCATCGCGATTGCAGCCACAACGCCAAGTGTTAAGAACACATCAGATACAAGTGCTCCTGTAGGACCATCTTGCGGTAGTAGAAGGAACAAGTTGTATACAATGCGGAATAAAATTGCAAATGCCGCTCCCTTGGACACAACTGCTAAGAAAGCCGTAATCGGTGTTGGTGCGCCTTGATACACATCTGGTGCCCATGTGTGAAACGGAGCTGCCGCTATTTTAAAACCGAAACCTGCAATTAAAAAGAAAAACGCAACGTAGATCAAAGCTTCAAAAGATGTGAAATTAGTAAGGATGCCTGTTTTTACAGCGGCCAAATTAGTTGAACCTGAAATCCCATATAAGAACGACATTCCATACAGAATCATTGCCGAGGAAATACCGCCCATCACGAGATACTTGAAAGCACCTTCGTTAGAACGGAAACTGTTCTTACGCATCGCAACCATGATGTATGATGTGATACTAAGCAGCTCAAGTCCCACATATAGGGTAATCATATCAGCAGATGATGCCATTACCATCGCTCCTAATGTTGCTGGAAGGAGGAAGTAATAGTACTCGCCTACATTCGGAATATCCGTCTTCTTCACAGAGCCAATGCTCATCAGTACAACAAATGCTGTACCTAAGAGGAATACCAGCTTCAGGAGACTAGCGAAATCATCCACACGATACGAACCTAGTAATAATTCAACCGGTGCTTCAAGATTTAGCTGTAGGCAAACGAATACCCCGGATACAATCAAACTTACAAGTGTCAACCAACCAACAAATGTGCGGCTGCGCTTGCTCGGCAGAGCCAAATCAAGAACAGACAACACAATTGCTGCGATGACAAGTATTAATTCTGGCCAGAGATGGTTTAAATCCGATGCATGTAATCGTAACTGTTCCACTGGTTTAACCCCCCATCTTCTGAGCGATAGCTTGCATAAAAGCATCAAACCCACTCAACGTCAGCTTCATTGGGTCACTTAGTACACTCGGATAAATGCCAATCACGAGTATGAATGCCACGAGCACAACCATCGGCAGAGCTTCAATCCATCTCGCATCTCGGAGGTTTGCATACTGCTCTGGCAACTTCCCGTACGTAATCCCAAGTACAGCACGAAGAACATACACGGCTGTTAGAATGACACCCATAATACCGAGAATCGCGTATACTTTATGATTTTCAAATAGACCTAGGAAAGCTAGGAATTCGGAAATAAAACCTGACAAACCAGGTAAACCAAGTGATGCCATACCACCAACAAGCAGCATACCGCTAATAAACGGCATGGATTTAGCTAATCCACCCAGTCTGCTTAACTCAGTCGTACCTGTACGCTCATAAATCATACCGACAATTAGGAATAAAAAGGCTGAAATAAGGCCGTGTGATACCAATTGGAACATAGCGCCTTGCAGACCAATTTCATTAAATGCTGCGATACCTAACAGCACGATTCCCATGTGCGAAATCGAGGAATATGCAAGCACAAGCTTGAATTCATTTTGGACAAAAGCAAGAATAGCTCCATATAAAATGTTAATGACGCCAAGTAGCGCAAGCACCCAAGCCCAGCTATACGCCTGCTCTGGGAAGAACATAACACCAAAACGAATAAGTCCGTATGCCCCCATCTTCAGCAATATGCCAGAGTGAATCATAACGATCGAAGTTGGTGCTTCCGTATGCACTTTCAACATCCACGTATGGAACGGGAAGATGGGCAGCTTGATACCGAATGCCACAAGGAGCAGAATGAACAATGTCCACTTCATACCGGAGCTTAAGTAAAAGTCGGCCATTTCTGGCACATTCACATAAGCTTGCGGATTTACTAAAAGATTGTTCATCATGTTCTGAATATCACCACTATAGAAAATGTGCCATTCATTCGCTGTCCGAATTTCACTAAATCCAGCCGTACTAACTAAAATTAGGAACACAACAAACATGATCGCAGAACCAAGTCCGTTATAAATGAGGAAGCGATTTGCCGCTTTCTCTTTTTCTAAAAATCCCCAAATTCCAACTAAGAAAAACACAGGGACAAGCGTCATTTCAAAGAATAAGAAGAATAAGAATAAGTCCTGTGCCATGAAAACACCGAACATACCGGCTTCAAGTAATAGAAACAAAATGTAAAATGTTTTCCAGCGTTTCTTAATGTTAACCGATGCCAGAGCCGCCATGACAGAGACGAGCGCCGTTAAAAAGACAAGTGGCATCGATATTCCATCCACAGCCAAGCTAAATTTCATTTCGAAAAATAGTGAAGTCACCTGTGGCAAGCCTTCATGATTAAGCGGGAACTTGATCCAGTCCAGTGTTTCTCTGAACTGCATACCTTCTTCTGTCGTTTGGAAGCTCACATACATCCATATAGCAAGTCCTAGTGCAAGCAGCGACGTCAGAATGGCTACAGTCTTATGCCAATTGCCCTTGTCTTTGGGCATAAACAACAGGATCAATACCCCAAGGAGAGGCGACAGCAGTACCATTGTCAAAATATGATTCACCATGGGAAGAACCTCCTTGCCACAAGGGCCAACATCAAGATGACGAGCCCGACCAGCGATACTAGGCCATAACGCTGTACTTGACCATTTTGCAATCTAGAGCCAAGACGACCAAGGCCAACCACAGAAGCTGTCGTTAATCGCACCACACCGTCTACGACGTATTCATCGAATAGCTTCAACAGCCAACCCAATCCTTTAAGTGGTGTCACGATTACCCAATCATAAATTTCATCGATGTAATATTTACGTTGAAGCATGGTATAAAGTACTGACTTATTATCTTGTGTACCTGGTGATTGAACTGGACGCTTATAGTACAAGGCGTATCCAACACCAATTCCAAGTAGACCTACAAGTGTAGAAAGAATGATAACGATCCAATTTGCTGTTTCCTCGTGATGAGCACCTGTTAAGAATTCACCCAGCCAAGGGTTGAAAGGTGTCATTATGAAACCTGCAGCAACTGCTAATACAGCCAATAGGATCAGTGGTAATGTCATCGATACCGGTGATTCATGAGGTTCATAATTCGAACGCTTCTTTCCAGTAAAAACGAGGAAAAACACGCGAGCCATGTACAGAGCCGTAAAGAATGCAGCTGCAAGGCCGACCCAGAACAGCAGTTGATTGTGTTCATAGGCTTCCGTTAAGATCGTATCCTTTGACCAGAAACCAGAAAGTGGTGCAATCCCTGCTAGTGCTAATGCACCGATGGCGAAGGTGATCGTCGTTATTTTCATTTTGCCAGCTAAGCCGCCCATTTCACGAATATCTTGCGTCTTAACCGCATGAATGACGCTGCCTGCTGCAAGGAACAATAACGCTTTAAAGAATGCGTGTGTGAACAAGTGGAACATGCCTGACGTATACGATACACCAATGCCCAGTCCCATCATCATGTAACCGAGCTGCGATACCGTAGAATACGCAAGAACGCGCTTTATATCGTTCTGTGCAATACCAATCGTCGCTGCAAAAATAGCTGTAAATCCGCCCACATAAGCAACAACAATCAGTGCGTCTGGGGAAGCAAGGAAAATATCATACGTTCTTGCTACCAAATACACACCCGCTGCAACCATCGTCGCTGCGTGAATAAGTGCAGAAATCGGTGTCGGCCCTTCCATTGCATCAGGCAACCATGTATGTAGGGGGAACTGACCTGATTTACCAATCGCACCAATAAAGATCATAATCGCAATCGCTGTTATGACGCCTTGAGAAATACCTCCATTGCCCGAAGCAAACACATTATGAATCGAGCTAAAATCAAGTGCATGCCCTGGCATATACCAGAACAACAGAAGAAGGCCGATCAATAAACCAACATCACCAATTCTTGTAATAATAAAAGCTTTCTTCGCAGCTGCGCGCGCCTCTGGCTTGTGATACCAAAAGCCAATCAAAAGGAACGAACACACCCCAACAAGCTCCCAGAAAATATAAAGTTCTAATAAATTGACAGATATCACAAGGCCTAACATGGAGAATGTGAACAACGCAACATAGGAGAAAAATACGTTAATGCGTTCGTCACCTTTCATATAGCCTTTGGAATAAATATTAACGAGCAGCGCCACCAGTGTGACGATTACAAGCATAAGTGCATTCAGATTTGTAATTTCAAAACCCATACGGATTGAAAAATCACCAATGCTGAGCCACTGCCAGTCACTCCACGAATAATCAGCTACTTTGCCACCCATCCGCTCTAGGAAGATCAGTACAGCTAACACAAAGGAAGCGAGCATGGCAATGATGCCGATATAACTGCCGAATCCCTTCAATTGACGCCCTACAGCCATCAAAACAAGAAACGCGAGCAGAGGAAACAACGGAATTAACCAGGCGTATTGCGAGTAGTCTGAAGCCATCTTTTAACCATCCTCTCCCTTATCGTTTCATTGAATCGATTTCTGTCACGTCAGTCGTTCCCTTGTTGCGGTAGAGGAGGATCAATATTGCGACACCAACTGCTACCTCGGCTGCAGCGATTGTGATATTGAACAAGGAAAATATTTGTCCAGTAAGCGAAGGTTTAACTCCCATCTTGGAGAAGGCGACCAAATTCAAGTTCACTGCATTGAGCATCAGTTCAATGGAGAGCAGCACAATGACACCATTCTTCTTCGTTAGAGCGCCAAATAAACCGATCGTAAATAATATCGCAGCCAGCGTTAAGTAAGGAGCAATAACTCCACCCATCTTACTCTTCCTCCCTTTTCGCGATAATGACAGCACCGATGAAGGCAACTGTGAGAAGCACGGACATAATTTCAAACGGAATCACATGCTGGTTGAACAGCAGTTTACCAATTTCAAGTGTATTATCTTTACCCGGGTCAAATGGTGTGCCATCCGGGAATGTCGCTGTCTGGATCGCATAGAACAAAATACCGAACAGTGCCAATGCTCCGATAAATGAAAAAGCAATATGCCATTTGCGCGTATCCTTCTCCTCTTCGCTCCGATGTTTCGTCATCATAATGCCGAAAATCATCAGAATCGAGATTGCACTCGCATAAATCAGCACTTGAACAACTGCTAGGAACTCAGCATCCAAGATCAGATAAATGCCCGCTAAGGAAAGGAACGTAACTGCGACTGAAATGAGCATGTGAATGACTTTCGCGAACATGATCATATAAAGTCCCCCGCCGATCGCAAACATAGCGAGTATGAGGAATGCAATATTTTGACCATTCGATAAAAAATCTCCGAGTCCACTAAACATCCTTCGTCGCGCCCCCTTTCGGAGCCATAGGAACGTTCTCTTTACGTACCAAAGAGTCGTTGTTCGTCAGCCAATCCCTATCCTTGAACAACTCATCACGCGAATACGTGCTAAGCTCAAAATTGTTCGTCATGACGATCGCCTCTGTCGGACACACTTCGGTACATAAATCACAAAGGATACAAATTTCAAAGTTAATATCGTACGTATCGATAACCTTCCCCTTCTTCTCAGGGTCTGGGTTCGGCTTACCTGTAAGCGTAATACAGTCGGTCGGACAAATCTTCGCGCACATGTTGCACACGATGCATTTATCTGGCTCAAAATGCTGAATACCACGGAAACGATCCGGCATATTAAGCGGGACATCCGGGTAAGCGTATGTTACTTTTTTCTCCGTAAACGCTTTGAGCGTTATACCTAGACCTTTGACGATCCCTTTCATCGGTTACCCTCCCATGATCCAGGATTTCAGACTCATATATCCCGCTGTTACAAAAACATTAAGCAATGCCAGTGGCAGCAGCACTTTCCATCCGAGGCTCATCAGTTGATCGATACGCACACGTGGTAATGTCGCACGCAGCCAGAAGCAGAAGAAGACAACAAGTGAAAACTTCAATATGAACCAGATAATTCCTGGTATAAAATCGAGCTGTGGAATCGGTGCATTCCAGCCGCCCAAGAAAAGAATCGTGAGCAGTGCGGAGAATACGAACACATACACATATTCCGCAAGCATATAGAAGGCAAAACGGAAACCACTATATTCCACATGGTAACCTGCAACAAGCTCAGACTCCGCTTCAGGAAGGTCAAACGGTGTACGATTGAGCTCTGAAATCATCGCTACAATAAAGACGCAGAAACCAATAATCTGCGGAAGGAAATTCCACTGCCAGAAGTAACCTTGTTGACCTTCCACGATGATGCGAAGGTTCATTGAACCTGTCATCATCACCACACCTACAATCGACATAACAAGTGGAATTTCATAGGAAATCATTTGTGCAGCAGAGCGCATCCCGCCAAGCAGCGCGTATTTGTTGTTAGACGACCAACCACCCAGTACAATACCCATCGTGGAAATTCCCGATAGTGCGATCACGTACAAAACCCCGATATTCAAATCCGCATGCAAGAAATTTGCTGTAAACGGAATTGTCGCGACCACTAAGAATGAAGGCACGAACGTAATAATCGGAGCTAAAATAAACAATTGACGCTCCGCTTTGCGCGGAATGGTGTCTTCTTTGAGAAGCAATTTTAATACGTCCGCAACGGATTGTAGCAAGCCAAAAGGCCCTGTACGAGTCGGACCGTAGCGGAATTGCATATATCCAATAACTTTACGTTCAAAGTAAATGGCATACGTAACGAAACCAAGTACGATCAATAGCATCGCAATTCCAACTGCAATGAAAATTGCAAAGTTGCTCCACGTTAATGTTTCAGCTACTAACTCAAGCATTAGGCGTCAACCTCCCCGACTACAATATCAACCCCGCCCAAAATGGTGATGAGGTTCGTCATGGATTCTCCGACGAGAAGTTTCGGTAATATTTGCAGGTTTACGAATGACGGTCTTCTAAATTTAAGACGATACGGCTCAGGTCGACCTTGTGCCACGATATGACAGCCAATCTCACCACGCGGTGATTCGATTGCGGAGTAAATCTCACCTGTCGGCTTCAAGATCCGTGGGACTTTGCCCATAATTTCACCTGTAGCCGGGAATTGCTTCATTGCTTGCTCCAAAATACGAATCGATTGACGCATCTCTTCCATCCGAATCAAATAACGGTCATAGCAATCACCACCATCCCGAACAGGGACGTCAAACTCAAATCGATCATAAATCGAGTATGGTTGATCTTTTCGTAAATCCCAGTTTACACCGGTACAACGCAGGTTAGCTCCGCTTAATCCGTATTGAATCGCTGTCTCAGCGTCGTATTTACCGACTCCTTTAACCCGAGCTAGGAAAATTTCATTGCCAGATACTAGCTTCTCGTATTGCTCAATCTTGGAACTCATTAACGGCAAGAAATCACGTACTTTGTCTAGCCATCCATCAGGTGCGTCCCACTTCACTCCTCCTACACGCATGTAGTTATAAGTAAGCCGCGCACCACATAGTTCGTTGAATAAATCAATGATGATTTCACGTTCACGGAATGCATATAAGAACGGGCTCAGCGCTCCAATATCCAAGAGATATGTGCCCCACCAAACCAAGTGAGACGCGATACGCTGCAGTTCCATTACGACCAAACGAAGGTATTCTGCACGTTCAGGTATAACGAGGCCCATCATTTGTTCAACTGCATTTACTAGCACATAGTTATTTGTCATCGCTGACACGTAATCCATACGATCCGTATACGGAATAATCTGTGTATAGTTCAGATTCTCCGCCAGTTTTTCGGTTCCACGATGCAAGTAACCCATAACCGGAATCGCTTCTTGAATGATCTCTCCATCCAGCTTCACGATAATACGAAACACACCATGCGTACTCGGGTGCTGAGGACCGACGTTCAGCAGCAGTTCTTCTGTCCGTAACAAGAGCTACACCTCCGGGTCATACTGTTCATAATCTTTACGCAGTGGATGGCCGATCCAATCATCGGATAACATGATCCGCGTAAGTGCCGGGTGCCCCGGGAAATCAATACCAAACAAATCGTACGTCTCGCGCTCGTTCCAATTCGCAGTCGCCCAGATTGGCGTAACAGAAGGAACGGACGGTGTATCCCGATCGGTTCTCACTTTAAATGTATAATCGATGCGCTTGCTCAGTGAGATCAAGTGGTACGTCACTTCCATGAACGTGCCATGATCGACACCTGAGAGGTTACGCAGATACGTTAGTTCCAGCTCTTCGTGATCGCGCAGCAGCTTAGCTGCACGCAGCCAATGGTCGCTGTGAACGACCACAACAGGGGCATCGGCGTCGGTCTCGTTGATCGACGCCTCAACGACAGCTTCCGCGTCAATTTGTTCGCGGAGGATGGCTACGACCCGATCCAGCACAGGCTGATTCGGGGAGGGAGCTTTGGGCGCCGCTTCCGCTTCAGCTGCGGCGTCTGCGGCTTTGGCCGCGCGAGCTTGATCGCGCGCGGCACGGGCTGCTGCCGCTGCTGCAGCTTTAGCGGCGGCGGCATCTTCGACGTCTCCCGCAGGGACGTCGGATGCGCCTGCAGCGCCCGGCTCTGCTGCGGGCGCGGGTGATTGCGCCGCAGGCTCCGCTGGCGGCGCTGATTCTGTCGCAGACGGCTTATCCGTCGAAGCAGGTTGTCCATCTTCTGAAGTTAAACCCTCGTTAGATGCATGCTCTTCAGCATTATGAGAACGCTTACTATCTTCTGCTTCGGAAACTGCTTCGATTGGGTTTGCCGCAGTATTGTCCAATGCTGTCGATTCTTTATTCTCTGCAGCTACCTTCGCTTGTGTAAGGGTTTCGTCTCGTTTTTGCTCATCGCTCATCGATTCGTCACCTGCTTCCCAGTCTTCGCTTCATAACGGATTTTTTCTTGCAGCTTGTTAATACCGTAGATAAGTGCAGCTGGATTGGGTGGGCAGCCTGGAATATAAATATCAACGGGTACCACTTGATCCACGCCTTTTACAACCGCATAGGATTTTACATAAGGACCACCAGCTGTTGCACATGATCCCATCGCAATGACCCATTTGGGTTCTGGCATCTGGTCATACAATCGGCGAAGTAGTGGCGCCATCTTCTTCGTTACCGTTCCAGCGACGATCATAACATCCGATTGGCGCGGCGAAGTTCTAAAAATAACACCAAATCGGTCCAAATCATAGTGAGAAGCGCCTGTGCCCATCATTTCAATCGCACAGCACGCAAGTCCAAACGTTAATGGCCACAGTGAATTGCTTCGGGCCCACGCTTTAACTTGCTCCAGCGTTGTCATGAACACATTGCGCTCCAGCTCTTGTCTCTCTTCAGGAGAGATTGATTCTAAATTGAATTCCATTGCAGCACCTTCTTCTTCCAAGCGTAAAGTAGACCGACCAAGAGCAGAACGATAAAGATGCACATCTCAACTAATGCAAATAATCCAAGCTGATTATATGCAACAGCCCATGGATATAAGAACACCGTCTCCACGTCAAAAATAACAAACATCAGCGCAAATAAGTAATAACGAATGTTAAAGCGAATTTGTCCTTCTCCGACAGGTTCGTTCCCGCTCTCATAAGTCGTGTATTTCGGTTCAGTCGGCTTGTAAGGCCGTAACAATTTTCCTACCGAAAATGCAACGATCGCGAGTCCAATACCCAATAGAAGAAAAATAGCGACAATGAGATAATTGTTCGAATGCATTTGTTTGAAACCGCCTCCATCTTATCAAGGATGCTTATCACAACCATTAAAATTGGTAATATTCGCCTATACAATTATATCACAGGGCTTTTTTGAGTGTCTAATGAAAATACTCACAATATTATGAACCTTCTATATAATTTCTTGATAGGAAGTCAAATTACCTTGTTTGTTCATAAATATTCATAAAAAAAGAGCCCCAAAGGGCTCTTTTCATCCATCTTATTTTCTGTTTTCGGATACATGCATTCGATTGAGTGCTCTTTGCAAAGCATGCTCAGCACGCAGCATATTCACATCATGCTGACTAGAAGCAAGACGTTTTTCAGCACGTTCTTTAGCGACCATCGCACGCTCCGTATCGATCTCTTCAGGCAGTTCAGCACTTTCCGCGAGAATAACAACTTTATCCTTGCGCACTTCCATAAACCCACCGTTTACAGCAATGATCTCATCCTTGCCACCGGCATGTTTAACAACTAAAGGCGCAATACGTAAAGGAGTTACGAGTGGAATGTGGTTTGGGAGAATACCAAGTTCTCCCTCTGCACCTCTAACAACGATCATTGAAGCGTCCTTCGCGTACACTTTACGTTCCGGAGTGACAACTTCCAACAGGAATGTACTCACGTTTATTCCCCCTATGCTTCCCTTTTTGCAAAACTGCAGGAAAGGGTGAACTTACAGGCTTTATTTTAAAAAACGAAATTACATGCTTTTCGCTCTTTCGATCGCTTCTTCAATTGTACCTACGTACATGAATGCACCCTCTGGCAAGTCATCATGCTTACCTTCAAGTACTTCTTTAAAGCTGCGAACTGTTTCCTTAATTGGAACGTATTTACCTTTCTTACCAGTAAACGGTTCAGCAACATGGAATGGTTGAGACAAGAAGTTCTGAATCTTACGCGCACGTTGTACAACGAGCTTGTCTTCATCAGACAACTCATCCATACCCAAGATCGCGATAATATCTTGAAGCTCTTTGTAACGTTGAAGAATTTGCTTCACGCCTTGAGCAACTTGATAGTGCTCTTCGCCGACAACTTCTGGAGTTAGGATACGGGAAGAAGAAGCAAGTGGATCTACCGCTGGGAAGATACCCATCTCGGAAATACGACGCTCCAAGTTAGTCGTTGCATCCAAGTGAGCAAACGCTGTAGCTGGAGCTGGATCCGTATAGTCATCCGCAGGAACGTAAATCGCTTGAATCGATGTTACGGAACCTTTTTTCGTGGATGTAATACGCTCTTGCAATTGACCCATTTCTGTAGCCAAAGTTGGTTGGTAACCTACCGCGGAAGGCATACGACCTAGCAATGCGGATACCTCAGAACCTGCTTGAGTAAAGCGGAAGATGTTGTCGATAAAGAGCAATACGTCTTTATTTTCTTCATCACGGAAGTATTCAGCCATTGTAAGACCGGATAATGCTACACGAAGACGTGCGCCTGGTGGCTCGTTCATTTGACCGAACACCATTGCTGTCTTGTTAATAACGCCGGAATCTTTCATCTCATGGTACAAGTCGTTACCTTCACGAGTTCTTTCGCCTACACCAGCAAATACGGAGATACCGCCGTGCTCTTGCGCAATGTTATTGATTAACTCTTGAATTGTAACGGTTTTACCTACACCCGCACCACCGAACAAACCGATCTTACCACCCTTAGCGTAAGGAGCAAGCAAGTCAATTACTTTAATTCCTGTTTCAAGAATTTCCGCAGTTGTGGACAATTCTTCAAATACAGGAGCTGGACGGTGAATAGGGTTTACTAACGTACGGTCAATTTCTTGATCGTCGATTGGGTTACCCAATACGTTAAACACGCGGCCAAGTGTTGCTGGACCTACTGGTACAGAGATTGGCGTGCCTGTATCGATTGCTTCCATACCACGAACAAGGCCGTCCGTTGTGGACATCGCGATACAACGAACGATGTTATCGCCCTGTTGCAAAGCAGCTTCAACTGTTAAGTCGATGTCTACTTCGTTCGCGCTTTGTGCTTTACGTTCAATTTTGATCGCATTAAGAATTTCCGGAAGGTGACCACGTTCGAATTCGATGTCGACAACCGGACCCATAATGGCAACAATGCGTCCTTTATTCATTTGTTTCCCTCCTAGTCACATACAACGGTTTCCCGTTCAATAAATGACGAGCATCGCAGGCTAGATTCCGATGAAAGATTCTAGTTATGCGAGCATCGTCCTATGCGTTTGCACCTGCAACAATTTCCGAAATCTCTTGCGTAATTGCTGCCTGACGTGCACGGTTATAAATAAGCGTCAATGAGGAAATCATGCCTGTCGCATTCTTCGTCGCACTGCCCATTGCAGTCATCTTCGCGCCGAATTCGCTCGCTTTACTCTCCAATACTGCGCTATAAATCAATGTTTCAGCATACTTTGGAAGCAGAACTTCCAAAACGCCTTCTGCGGATGGCTCATATTCGTAAGCCGTAACTGGTCCATCGTGTTTCACTTCATCCAGTGGAAGCAAACGCTTCTCAACCGGCGTCTGTGAAATCGCGTTGTTGAACTGGTTATATACCAAGTACAGTTCGTCATACGATCCGTCTTCAAAATATTGAACTGCTTTCGCAGCCAATTTCTTGACTTCGGCGAAACTTACTACATCTGGTAAGCCAGTAACCTCTTCTACAACCGGGATTCCCCGCTTACGGAAGAAGTCGCGACCTTTACGACCGATTACGAACACTGCATACTCATCCGTGGACTGATGTCTCGTGCGAATTGTTGTCATCACCATACGAAGGATGTTGGCATTATATCCACCTGCTAGACCACGATCCGAAGTAATAACGAGGTAACCCGTCTTCTTGATCTCGCGTTGTTCTAACATCGGGTGCTTAATCCCAACAGATCCTGCAGCAATGCTGGCAACTACCTCTTTCATCTTATCTGCATAAGGACGTGCAGCTTGTGCGCTTTCCGTCGCTTTTCTCAGTTTGGATGCGGCAACCATTTCCATCGCTTTGGTAATCTGCTTCGTATTTTGAATGCTCTTGATTTGACGTTTAATATCGCGCATTCCCTTGGCCATCGTTTCACCACCTCAAAGTTTTCCCGTAGGGAAAACTGACTTCGTAAGCATAAGGTTAGTCTTCTTAAGGGGAAAACTAACTCGTAGTGTTTTCCCTTAAGAAAACTAATTTACTATAAGAATTCGGCTTGCTAGAAAGCAAGCCCGTTATGGTCTAGGTTGTTGCAAAAGTTTTCAAGAAGTTAGCAATTGTAGCTTTCAATGCTTCTTCGTTCTCAGCCGTAATGTCTTTTGTTTCACGGATGGACGTCAAGATTTCTGGGTGATTGCTTTCCACGAAGGATAAGAAATCAGCTTCGAAACGACGAATATCGTGTACTGGAAGAACATCAAGGTGACCTTTTACAACTGTATATAAGCTCACGACTTGCTTCTCAACTGGCATTGGCTCGTTAACGCCTTGCTTCAAGATCTCAAGCATACGCACACCACGGTTCAATTGAGCTTGCGTGGATTTATCCAAGTCAGAACCGAACTGAGCAAACGCAGCAAGTGAACGATAGTTCGCAAGGTCCAAACGTAGGGAACCCGCAACTTTCTTCATCGCTTTGATTTGAGCAGATCCCCCTACACGCGATACAGAGATACCAACGTTAACCGCTGGACGCTGACCGGAGTAAAAGAGGTCGGATTCTAGGAAGATTTGTCCGTCCGTAATCGAAATTACGTTCGTTGGAATGTAAGCAGATACGTCGGAAGCTTGTGTTTCAATAAATGGAAGCGCCGTAATGGAACCGCCACCTAGATCATCATTTAGCTTCGCTGCACGCTCTAGCAAACGGGAGTGCAAGTAGAACACATCCCCTGGGTAAGCTTCACGACCTGGTGGACGACGAAGCAACAAGGAAAGCTCACGATAAGCAGAAGCTTGCTTCGTCAAATCATCATAGATGATTAGAACGTGCTCGCCTTTGTACATGAAGTACTCAGCCATCGCAACACCTGCATATGGAGACAAGAACAACAACGGAGCAGGCTCCGAAGCACTTGCTGTAACAACGATTGTGTAATCCAATGCACCGTGACGGCGCAATGTTTCAACTACGTTAACAACAGTGGATTGTTTTTGTCCGATAGCGACATAAATACATTTTACGCCGTTACCTTTTTGGTTGATGATCGTATCGATTGCGATCGCCGTTTTACCTGTTTGGCGGTCACCAATGATAAGCTCACGTTGTCCACGACCGATTGGTACCATGGAGTCAATCGCTTTGATACCTGTTTGCATCGGCTCATGTACGGATTTACGCGCCATAACGCCTGGTGCTGGTGATTCAATTGGACGTGTTTGTGTCGTCTCGATTGGACCTTTACCGTCAAGCGGTTGTCCAAGTGGATTTACAACACGACCTAAAAGCTCTTCACCTACAGGAACTTGCATGATCTTGCCAGTACGTCTAACTTGGTCGCCTTCACGGATATCCGTGTAAGGTCCCATAATTACGATACCGACGTTATTTTCTTCTAAGTTAAGCGCCATCCCTACTACGCCGTTGGAGAACTCAAGAAGCTCTCCAGACATCACGTTCTCTAGACCGTGTGCGCGAGCAATACCGTCACCCACTTGAATTACGGTACCTACGTCTACGACTTGCAGGTCAGACTTGTAGTTTTCAATTTGCTGTTTAATCAGCGTGCTGATTTCATCAGGTCTGATACTCAACGAACCTCACCCCTATCTACAATGCTTGAGACTTCAATGATTTCTGTAATCGATTCAGCTTGCCAGAAAGGCTGCCATCATATAGACGATCGCCAATTCGCACCTGAATACCGCCGAGCAGTTCCGGTTTAATCACAGATTGTACATGAACGGTTTTACCCGTGATTCTGCTAAATTGATCTGCAATTTCTTGCTCTTGCGCTGCTGTAATTACAAATGGTGTGTAGACAGTTGCATTCGCACGTCCAAGCGCATCATTTGCGATTTTTACATAGTCCACAAGCATGGAGTTAAGAATTTCTTCTCTTCCTCTTGTCACCAAAAGTTGTAATGTGTTTAGTACCACTTCAGATACTTTTCCTTCAAAAACAGCTGCTAATAGAGCTGTTTTCTTCGTAACATCAATATTTGGCTGCGATAGAATTTGCATAAATTCTTTGTTTTGCTGAAAAGATTCAACAACTGCTTCGAGTTCATCTTGAACTTGAGCAATAATGCCTTTATCTTTGGCGACTTCAAACAGTGCGCGCGCGTATCGTTTTGCTACCACGATGTCACTCATTGAACTCCCCCTACCTCACTCAGGTATTGGTTAACAAGATTTTGCTGAGCTTCAGCATCCACTTGTTTTTCAATGATTTTCGCAGCGATTGCCACGGACATTGAACCAACTTCTGAACGCAGTGCAGCGATTGCCTTACTTTTCTCACGTTCGATATCACGAACCGCTTCTTCTTTCAAACGTGCAGTCTCCGCTTTCGCTTGAGCAATAATGTCTTCTGCTTGACGAGAAGCTGTCAATTTCGATTGCTCGATAATGTCATAAGCTTCTTTCTTCGCTGCTTGAAGAGCTTGTCTTTGATCATTGATCAAAGTCTCAGCATCTTTACGATTTTGGTCTGCATTAGCCAATTGATCGGCAACTAACGTACGACGTTGTTCCATCACACCCATAAGTGGAGCGAGTGCGTAACGATGTAACAGAAAATATAATATTCCGAATGCCAAGATGGCAATTATTGAATTTTCCCATGTAAAACTCATTCGAGTCACTCCCTTCTGAGGGGTATCTACTTTCAAAATTCACAAAATGAAGGCGCGGATGGCTTAGGCCTTCCCCGCCAAACCTTCAATAAATTACTTCACGAAATAGAACAACAATGCGAATACTACGGAAATAATTGGAATCGCCTCTACTAGACCTACCCCGATAAACATTGTAGTTTGAAGAGCACCTTTAAGCTCAGGTTGACGAGAAATACCCTCAACTGTTTTACTTACGATCAAACCGTTACCAATACCTGCTCCTAGTGCGGACAAACCAATTGCGATTGCTGCTGCGATCATATTCATATCCATCGTTATAACTTCCTCCCTTAAATACATGAAATTAATTTTTTTATACTCACCCTAGCGCCGCTGACATTCGGGAAAAGCTTCAATACATTAATGTGCGTGTGCTTCGTCGTGATCATCGTGCGATTCTAAGATCTGGCCGATATAAACCATCGTCAACATCACGAATACGAAAGCTTGAATTGCGCCTACGAAAATACTGAAAGCCTGCCATACGACCATCGGTACGATACCTGCATAGCCTGCCATAATAATCGTAGCGATTAGGACTTCCCCGGCGAAAATGTTACCGAATAGACGCATACCAAGCGTTAAAAGCTTGGAGAACTGCTCGATAATATTAATCGGTAAGAAGAACCAGTAAGGTTGGAAATAGTGCTTCACATACGCTTTGGTATTACGTGTAAGACCTAGATAGTGAACCATTACGATTACCATCAAAGCAAGACCCATCGAGAAGAACGCATCTGCAGTTGGTGATTTCCACCATGCGATTGCAATATGCTTGCCAGCTGCGTGCATCGTTTCATACTTTTCAGGGGAAATGATGTCATAACCGAATAACGATACAGGACCATGTGCTTCAGTTACGAGCGTTAGTGGCAATCCTAGCATATTACTTACGAAGATGAATAAAATCAAAGCAACTCCTAAAGATAAGAAGGCCTTTCCTTTCTTCATATCCATTGCGCTTCCAATAATTCCTTGAACGAATTCAATGACCCATTCCATGAAATTTTGCATTCTACTTGGTTTATCGACAGATAAGTTGCGAACAGCAATCCTAGCTATCACAAGTATAATAATCATGGTAACGATCATAGGTACGATGACGGAAATGTCCAAGTGAAACCCATTGATATTCAATATCGGTGATTCATGCATTAGTTGTTTTCACCCCTTTCCGTGGAGGTTTGTAAATCACTCACTTGCGCCTAGATTGAATAAAACCCAATAAAAGCGATAAGAATTGCACGAAAATTAAACTAACCATAGTACTTACAATATCAACATGAGGTGATTTAATCGCAATCATGATAGCCAAGAGTGCTAAAGCAGCCCTTGTCATAAACCCAAGATTAATTCGTTTCCTTACGCCATCTAGTACGACGGAGGATACCTGACCAATTTTCCAAGCCATGTATCGCGCGTTAATCAGTGATACGACTGTACCAAGTATGACTCCAGCTACATACGGGCGATAATCAGGAAACAGCGCCCAGCCTAAAAAGCATGCTGACAAGAAAAAGAGCGTGTATCTCTGGACGCGCCAAAGATGAGCGTGGAATTCATCCATTAGAGCCTCCTGTAACCTTGCGAAGTATGATGATGATGCTCACAATTCCGACTATGAGACCCAGAACGACTCCAAGCACAATCCATATCGGCTGACCGCCAGCAGATTGACTCATCAAACTGCCAAGCCAATAGCCTGCACCCATACATGCGACCAAATCGATCCCAAGGGCACTGACCATCCCAACGGCCTTCCACGGATTACTATCGGAATGAGGTGATTTCATCTCATTCACGCTCCTAAACACATATTGTGTGACATACATCACATTAGCCCACATTCATTTTATCTAACGCAACTTCGCATTGTCAATTGATATTAAATCGCTTACTTTTTGAGAAAAACGCCGGAAACCCGCTCTAGATCAGCGTTTTTGGCACTTTACTAATACTGCCTAGAATACTTGTCCGAAAACTTTGTCATAATATGTTCAAATTATTGGGCTGAAAAGGTGCAGGACGATCGGATTGTAAGCCAAAGTGGTTCAAAATACCCTGGACAATACGCTCACTTGCATGGCCATCTCCATAAGGATTTGCAGACTTGCTCATCTTCTCATAGGCTGCTGGATTCGTTAATAATTCACAAGCTTCCTTATAGATCAGCTCCGAATCAGAACCCACAAGCTTCAGTGTGCCCGCAGCAATTCCTTCTGGACGTTCCGTTGTATCACGAAGCACAAGTACCGGCACGCCGAACGATGGTGCTTCTTCTTGTATGCCACCAGAATCCGTGAGGATCATGTACGCATGCGGATATATATTATGGACTTCTTGCGCATCTAGCGGCTCAATGAGCTTAATGCGAGGGTGATTACCTAGCATCGCATGAGCAGGCTCCCTTACTGCCGGGCTTAAATGAACGGGATAAACGATCGCAATATCTTCAAATTCGTCGGCTAAGCGTCTTACTGCTTCAAAAATACGACGATGCGGCTCACCTTGCGACTCACGACGGTGCGCTGTCATCAAAATCAGCTTCTTACCCTCTGCCCAATCCAGTACAGGATGCGTAAAGTCTTCTTTTAACGTATATTGGAACACATCTGTGACGGTATTACCCGTTATATAGATCGTATTCTCCGATTTATTCTCTTTTCGCAAATTGTCTGCTGACCAATCCGTTGGTGCAAAATGAAGATCAGCTAGCACACCAGTCAATTGACGGTTCATCTCTTCTGGGAATGGAGACATCTTGTTCCATGTCCGAAGACCTGCTTCTACGTGTCCTACTGCAATCTGCTGCATAAATGCCGCATAGCTTGCTAGGAACGTCGTCAACGTATCTCCATGTACGAGAATCAAGTCTGGCTTTGTTTCGCAGAACACAGGCTCAAGACCTTGAAGTACACGAATCGTTAGCTCATTCAATGTCTGACGGTCCTTCATCACATTCAGGTCAAAGTCTGGCGTAATGTTGAAAATTTCCAGAACTTGATCCAGCATCTCACGGTGCTGAGCGGTTACGCAGACAAGCGATTCGATCTTGTCCTCATGCTTTTGCAATTCAAGCACTAGAGGTGCCATTTTAATTGCTTCCGGTCTGGTACCAAAAATCGTAATGACTTTTAAACGTTTCAAGCCATAAGCCCCCTTCTCTATCTCCCTATTAATAACCTGTGACTTCTACTTCGTTCCGAACAATCGATCTCCAGCATCCCCAAGTCCCGGTACAATATAACCGTGATCATTGAGGTAATCATCAACAGCTGCCACATAAATATCGATATCAGGGTGCGCCTCTTGTATCGCTCGAACACCTTCAGGTGCAGCAATAAGACACATCAGCTTGATTTGTGTGCAGTTCCGATTCTTCAGTGCTGTAATTGCAGCGATCGCTGAACCGCCTGTTGCCAGCATCGGATCGATGACGATCAATTGACGTTCTTGAACATCAGTAGGAAGTTTCACATAGTATTCTACGGGTTGAAGTGTCTCCGGGTCGCGGTATAAGCCAATATGACCGACTTTTGCTCCTGGGATGAGATTAAGAACACCCTCTACCATCCCTAATCCTGCACGTAAAATAGGAATTAGCCCTAACATTCTCCCCGAAATCGTGGAGCATACGGCTTCTGTAACAGGCGTTTTCACTTTAATTTGCGTTAGTGGCAGATTACGCGTAATCTCGTAAGCCATTAGTGTTGCTACTTCATCTACAAGATCGCGAAAATCCTTTGTATTCGTTCGCTCATCTCGGATGAACGTCAGCTTATGCTGAATGAGCGGATGATCACACACATACACTTTTCCCATTCTTAATCCTCCTAAATAATTCTAAATCCATCGAAAATCCGTTCTATTATACCATACGGTTTCATCCTTATCCTACCCAAAACTACAATGGCAGATACAAGAAAAAACGGTAAGCTCAGCACCTATCCGTCCTATTTAGCAATCATTAAAAATTCTAAGTTTGGCAATCGTCAAAAAGCCCACGGCTCATGTCGCTGGGCTTAGTGTATGTGATATTCAAATGATAGGGAAATAAATCGTAAAAACAACCCGAGGTAGCATAAGCGCCCTAATTCTTGAGGGGTTATCGTGTGATGGCTTAGGGTAGCAGCTTCCTACTTTGGATGCAACGTTGTTCGTTAAGCATTGTGCTTGTTCGCTCATATGCTGTCCGCGCTCTCGATGTTACTGACTAGGCTCATTCTCCTACTAAGTTAGCGTTTCTTGGATGATCGGGAGATGCTTCGTCTTCTCTAGTTGTTAGTCTAAAATGTAACCTCGAGTTGCTTTACTACTATAAAATAACATCATCTCCTTTTTAGTTCTGTGAAAAATATCACATAAAATTGATTCTATTCAAACTATTATTACAAAAAAACTCCCTCTCTGATCGAGAGGAAGCCTTGTGTATTTCTATTAGTAGGATAATCCTTCATACATTGGGTATTGTGCGGTCAAATCTTTTACCATACCGCGTACTTGCTCATGAATCGCTTGATCTTCAGGGTTTTTCAAAGTAAGAGCAATAATTTGCGCGATCTTCTTCATCGCCTCTGTTCCCATACCTCGTGAAGTCACCGCAGGTGTACCAATTCGAATACCACTTGTTACGAACGGAGAAGTCGGATCAAACGGGATCGCGTTCTTGTTGCAAGTTACACCGACTTCATCTAATAAATGCTCTGCCACTTTACCTGTTAGGTTCAAGCTTTGCAGGTCAATTAATAGCAAGTGGTTGTCAGTACCGCCCGATACAAGATTGATACCTTCTGCAGTCAAGCTTTCCGCTAATACTGCAGCATTGTCGATTACATTCTTCGCGTATGTCTTGAATTCCGGTTGCAAAGCTTCGCCGAGCGCAACAGCTTTTGCTGCAATGACATGCATCAAAGGCCCACCTTGGGAACCTGGGAATACGGCTTTATCAATCGCTGCAGCCCAAGACTTACGGCAAAGAATAAGTCCACCACGAGGTCCGCGAAGCGTTTTGTGTGTGGTTGTCGTTACGAAGTGTGCGTGTGGCACTGGGCTCGGATGCAAACCAGCTGCAACTAGACCTGCAATATGCGCCATGTCTACCATGAACAATGCACCTACATCGTTTGCGATCGCTGCTAATTTTTCAAAATCGATCACACGTGGGTATGCACTTGCACCCGCTACGATCATGCGAGGCTTATGTTTGAACGCGGCTTTGCGTACATCTTCATAATCGATTTGGGAATCTGTTTCTTTAACTCCGTAAGCGACGAAGTTATATAGAATACCGGATGCATTAACTGGACTGCCGTGTGTTAAATGCCCGCCGTGAGCAAGGTTCATCCCTAGAACGGTATCACCAGGATTTAGTGCAGCAAGATACACCGCCATGTTCGCTTGCGCGCCAGAGTGCGGTTGTACGTTTGCATGCTCAGCACCGAACAATTCTTTCGCGCGATCACGTGCGATATCTTCTACGATGTCGACATATTCACAACCGCCATAGTATCTACGACCCGGGTAGCCCTCTGCATATTTGTTTGTAAGTACAGTTCCTGCTGCTTCCATTACGGCACGGGATACAAAGTTCTCGGAAGCAATCAATTCAATTTTGTCGCGTTGACGACCGAGTTCGAGGTTAATCGCTTCTACAAGTTTAGGATCTTGCTTTTTTAAAAATTCCATGGATGATTCCTCCTATACGGTTGGGTTCAAAAAGTCTAGGTACTGCGGAGAAATATTGTGTTTCCGATCGCTGTTGAAATCGTGAAATTTGAATGGATGATGGGGTATATTCACGATTTCAAAGGCGAGCGCTTCGCTTCTCCAACACATCATTTCTCCTTCGCCTGACTTTTTGAACATTTATTTTTATTTACAATCGGTTACTTCGTTATTACTTGTCGGCTGAGCTTGAGGTTCATCCACGGTATAAACCGCACGTACGCCACCAATCAGCTTAGGACGAAAATAGGCCATTGTGACGTATGCGCTGCCGATAAATGGAATCGATGGACGAACAGGCACCGCAACAGGTCTTAAGTGCATACCGATCAATGTAGAACCGATATCAATTCCTGCATGTGCGCGGATTTGCTCAACCACAACAGCATCAGGCAAATGACGGTAAGCATAAGCTGCCATGGAGCCGCCTGCCCGTGGCATTGGAATCACGCTCACAGGTTCAAGTCCATAGCGCTCCGCTGCTTCACCACTTACGACTAAAGCCCGATTCAGGTGCTCACAGCATTGGAATGCAGGAAGCAATCCGAATTCACGGCATACTTGATCTACACCTTGGAACAATTCCTGTGCCACTTCAAGCGTACCTGAAGTACCAATATGTGCACCAAGTACTTCCGACGTCGAGCAACCAATCACGACGAGCTGCCCAGCCTTCAGATTACCTGCGGTTACAAGCTCCCTTAAATTTTGCTGAACGGCTTCGCCGATCGTTCCTACAACTTCTTTTTGCATACTTCCTGCCCCCTTTTGCATCTCCATCTGCTCCACGTTATGCAATCACTAGGATTGTAAACGTGATTCAAGTGCAGTCAATTTTCCGATACGTGCACAATGACGAGGACCTTCTGAAAACTCAGTCTCCAGCCATACTTTCACGATTTCCTCAGCCACTCCTGGTCCAACAACGCGCTCGCCCATTGCTAGCACGTTTGAATCATTATGCTCACGAGTTGCTTTGGCCGAGAATAAGTCCTGCACCAATGCACAGCGAACACCCGGGAATTTATTAGCCGCAATCGACATGCCTATTCCTGTTCCGCAAATCAGAATACCACGATTCACTTCACCTGCGACAACCTTCTGGCACACTGCAGCAGCAAAATCAGGATAGTCGACGGAATCCGGACCGTTTACCCCATAATCCTGTACTTCATGTCCAAGCTGTTCTAACAATGGAACGATAACATCTTTCAAACGATACCCTGCGTGATCTGCACCAATCGCAATTTTCAATGGTTACGCCTCCTCTATTTGCCCCAATATATTAGCTGATGGGGCTGTAAACATGCCTTCATTATACCCCATTTTTCAGGACATTCCAGTTGGTGAGAAGTGGATCACAATTGAACAATATATGCTCTTGCAAAATGAAAAAAAGAGCAAACGACATGCGTATATACACGCAGCGATGCTCTTTGCCCAGGCGACCGGCCGTATCCCTCGATGCTCCATTGTGGTTGGACCCACTCGTCGCCAGTTACATCAAGGCTTTATAATTGATCTTATTTTAGCTCATTGTGTGAAGTCTGTAAAGAGAAAGCCCTCTGGATATCCCTTATCCTTTAACAGTTACTGTGACTGATGCAGCCGCTTAATCAGCTTCTGAATTTCTTGCTCAATCTCAGCTGCTGTCTTCCGGTACAACTCTAACGAGCCACCAAAAGGATCTGAGATATCAACGCCCGGAGCAAGTTGTTCTAGCTCATAATAACGTTCTTTCTCTGCCTCTGTTATTTCGTGACCCAGCGCTTGCTTGAGACTTAGCTCCGCAATAAGTGCCTCTCGCTCTTGTTGAATATGCGATGCACTGCCTTCCCCGATTGCATACTCTTTGAGGGTATACGTCTTACTTACGGAGTCGGGGTAATGCTGAACCAAAGCGTTCTTATGACTAAACGTCATGGTAAGAATGAGATCGGCCCACTGCACCACATCCGAAGTGACCGAGCTGGAGCGAATTGCATCCGAAGCTCCTTTTTCCCGCAAGATTTGAGCGGAGTTACTTGAGATTGGCCCACCATTTGCTGCATATACACCTGCAGATCGCACCTCTACGTCCATTCCTGCGTCACGAGCAAGCTTGCGCATGAGCCCTTCTGCCAGCGGTGAGCGACATGTGTTACCCGTACATACAAATAAAATGCGAAGCATCTCACCGCATCCTTTCTTTGTAGATCACTCTTCTATCTGATACTTCTATTATACCTCATTTGAGAAGAAATGCTTCATCATCTGAAGAGGGACTGACGATAAGAATGTTCGTTTAGAGTAAGAAATTCAGTCCGAATGCCAGTAAGATAATGCCGCCTAAGGCTTCTCCATAGCCACCAACGATATGAGATACTCGTTTACCCAACATCAATCCCATTATGGACATCAGTCCACCGACAAGGCCGAACATGATTACTGTTAAAATGACGTCAGAAGCGAACATACCTAATGATACGCCTACTGAAAAAGAATCCACCGAGACGCTCAGTGCAAATAGCGCAAGTCCCCATAGTGTCATCGGCTGACGGACAGGCTGCTGATCATTCGAACTTGTAAGTGAAGAATAGAGCATATGTCCGCCGAGTACGACTAGGAGAATGCCACCGATCGAGACAGCAACTTGTCCAAGTAACGAGGAAACATAGTGCCCCATAAATATACCGAACAACGGCATGAGAATATGAAAAAGTCCAATCACAAAAGAGAGCCATGCAATATGAAGCAGCCGAACACCTCTCATGCCCATCCCCAGTCCAAGCGAAAATGCATCGAACCCGAGGGCGATTGACATGATGAGTATCGTCATAAACTGCCCCACCGCAAAACTAGACATCCCTAAGCCCCCCTGTCCACCTTGTCTTCTCCCAACATATGCGGGCAGTGGACAAATCATGCTAGGATTGCTCAGGTGTGAAAAGAACAAGCTCGAAAAAGTTGCTTACGCGCTTAGTCTGCGCTTAGGGTACGACCGCCTGCCGCTTTACGCAGGCGGTTCATGATCGCGGCCCCGATGCCATGCTCGGGGCAACTCTCCGCCAAGATGAAGGTTGCCTCATCTTGGTCAAACTGTCGCAGGGCTGCGAACAGGCCCTGCGCAATCGTCTGCGGCGAGCGAAGCGAGCCGCAGGCGACGACGACGTCGGCCTCCTCGTAGAGGGCCGACCGTTCCGTACGGGTGAGCACGCCTGTGCGCTCACCCCGAGAGGCTGCGGCGCGCAGCTCGCGCCGGATCAGATCTGCGACGGCGTCCGGATCGGCGCCGTCAACGAGGATCATCCGCCCACGCGGTGCGTAGTGGGCGTATTTCATGCCCGGCGCGCGAGGCGCCTCGTCGGCGCTTGCAGCAGTGGCAGCTGCGGCGGAATCGTCCGCCGCAGCTCGCCCTTCTGCTGCATCGCCGCGAGACTCGCCCCCCGCCGGGGCGATGACCGTGACGCCGGGCAGCGCTTCGCGCAGCTGCTCGGCGGTCACGCCGCCAGGACGCAGGATATGCAAAGCATCCTGCGCCCACTCGACCACCGTCGACTCCAGTCCGACGGTGGCTGACCCTGCCTCGACGATGCCGCCAATGCGGCCGTCGAGATCGGCTAACACGTGCTCGGCGCGTGTGGGGCTTGGCTTGCCCGAGGAGTTCGCGCTCGGGGCTGCAATTGGGCGGCCCGAGAGGCGAATGAGCTCGCGGGCAACGTCATTGTCGGGGATGCGAACCCCGACAGTAGATAACCCCGCTGTAACAAGCGGGGAGATTGCGTCTTCCCGTACTGGGAAAATAATCGTAAGAGGCCCTGGCCAGAACGCTTTCATTAAGCGATCGACAGGACCCGTAACAGGGGATGTCCATTTATTTAAATCCTGACGATCTGCAATATGTACGATGAGCGGATTGTCGGATGGTCGTCCTTTTGCTATAAAAATTTGTTTCACCGCTTCGGTGTTCGTTGCATCTGCACCTAATCCATATACCGTTTCCGTAGGGAAAGCAACGGTCTGCCCTTCCCGCAGCAGCTCTGCTGCGGCGCTTAATGCTTCTTGTGAGGCAGCGTCATCCACACTTCGGTCGATATGCCATTGTTTTGTCAAAGCGTCCTCATCCTTTACATAATTGTTTCCGACTCATGATGTACTCTCTATCCAATAGATTGTGTATGATGTGTCAAAATTTTACCGAAAATAGTGCCATTACGCAAACCAACTGTTGATCCAATCCCATAAAAAGAACCGATATTGACGCTCATTTGATTTCTCTGAGGCATTTGAAGCTGTTTTAACATCTTTGGAATTGTTCGTTTGGATGCCTTTAGTGGTCTTGTCCTCTTTGTTACTCGCTACCGCATCCCCTGACACTACATCCACAAAGCATAAAGGTGGGAACAATACACACCACCAGTTCTGACCTTCACCTTTACCGAGTGTGATTCGCAGTGCCTCATAATCACCTGCTGGATACACTTGACCGCCATACATTTTAGCTGGAAAAGGAACCTGCCCAAGCTCCACTTTATAGCTGTAGTCGTAACCGCGCTTTTGAAGTTCTTTTCCAACTAGCTCCTGCAATTCTGGTAAATGGGATGTAATTGTCGTGCGCGCTTGCTCCAATGTCTGCGGACCCGCTGCCCACTCGCCTATTTGCGCAATAACAGCATCACGTATTTCACGCTTCACGAATTGATCCATTGGATCATCCGAATTCGCTAAGATACGAAGACGAATGGATTCTTGGGGAATACTTGTCGCCGCTATCGCCGTGTTTCCTCTATTTCCTTCCCAACAAACGATCATAAATATAAGTGCAAATGCCAGAATCATATAAGTGCGAAATGAAGAAGAATTGTTAAAAGAATGATTAGATAAATGTTTGCTTTCCATCGTGATTTGCCCCTCTCAAGTTCCTATAAGCCTAGTATGGGCAAGATGGATGGAAGCTAAACTATGAATCTAGCAAAATTTTAATAAATCGAAAATCATTAAAAAAGCTGCCGAGGTTCAACCCTCAAGCAGCTTATTTTATGGGTCTAAATATGTGATTTGCATATCGTCTATTTCTCTCGCACACCAATCACATGACGGTCGATTCCCGCGAGGTCTTTCACGAAGTGGATCTCATAGTCGCCGCAGGCGCGCAGCAGGGCGGCGACGTCTTCCGCCTGCCCCATGCCGACTTCAAAGCCGACAAGTGTCGGCAGCTTCGGCAGCTCGGGCAGCTGTTCACATAAGCGGCGGTACGGCTCCAAGCCGTCTTCGCCGCCGATCAGTGCCAGGTGCGGCTCATACAGCCGCACCTCTGGCTGCAGCGAGGGGATCTCCCTCGCTGGAATATACGGTGGATTGCTAATCAGCATATCCACCTCTATGCGCCCCTCAATGAAGGGGCGCAGCAGATCACCCTCGAAGAAGGTGATCTGCTCCCGAACGCCGCACGCTGCGGCGTTCTTCTGTGCGATCGCTAGCGCCTGCGGCGAGAGATCGCTCGCATACACGCGCCATGCCGGGCAGTGGCGCGCAATCGTGACCGGGATCGCACCGCTCCCGGTCCCAACATCGGCAAGGGTAAGCTGCACCCCTTGCCCGAACGCCCTCACTCCCTCGTGCATCATATGCTCCACGAGGAGCTCGGTTTCCGGGCGTGGAATGAGCACGCCCGGGCCAACCCCTAGTGTAATGCCGTAGAATTCAGTCTCACCGATAATATACTGTACCGGCTCTCCTTCGGCTTTACGTTGAATTCCCTCGCGCCACGCAGTGGCGCGAGCCGCGGGAAATGGTTCCGACCAAGTAAGCAGCAGCTCACTGCGGCTGACACCAAGCACATGCTGCAGCAGCAATTCACATACGACTCGTGCGTCCTGCACCTCGCACGCCTCTAAAAAAGAAGAAGCCTCAACATAGGCTTCTCTCACACTAGCATTCACCGCGCTTGCGCGGAACTGTGACTTCATCTTAAATCTGTTCTCCCTTATCGAGAAGATCAGATTGTGCTGCAATCGTTAGTGCATTCACGATTTCTCCCATATCCCCGTTAAGTACGGTATCAAGCTTATGCAGAGTAAGCCCAATGCGGTGGTCTGTTACACGGCTTTGTGGGAAGTTATACGTACGAATACGTTCACTTCGGTCACCCGTACCCACTTTGCTCTTACGCTCGCCAGCAATTTTCGCCATCTCTTCTTGTTGGAACTTATCAAAGATACGCGAACGAAGAACTTGCAACGCTTTTGCTTTGTTATCATTTTGCGATTTTCCGTCTTGGCAAGTCGCAATAACGCCCGTTGGAACGTGCGTTACACGTACCGCAGACTTCGTCGTATTAACCGACTGTCCGCCTGCACCCGAGGAACAGAACGTATCGACGCGAATATCGCTGTCTTTAATTTCAATATCAAAATCTTCCGCCTCTGGCATCACAACGACTGTTGACGTAGACGTGTGTATACGTCCGCCCGATTCGGTTACTGGAATACGCTGTACACGGTGTGCGCCACTCTCATACTTCAGCTTGGAGTATGCACCTTTTCCTGTAATCATGAAAATAATCTCTTTAAATCCACCCAAATCGTTCAAGGACGCATCCAAAATTTCTGTACGCCAGTTTTGCGAATCTGCAAAACGTGTGTACATTTTGTATAAATCACCTGCGAACAAGGCAGCCTCGTCACCACCTGCTGCACCACGGATCTCCACGATTACGTTTTTATCGTCATTTGGATCTTTTGGCAGCATTAAGAAGTTCAGACGATCTTCAAGCTCTTGCTTACGCGCACCAAGCTCGTCAAGCTCCATCTTCACAAGCTCACGCATCTCATCATCGAGCTTTTCATTTTGCATTGCCTTAGCTGACTCATAGCCTTGGTACACATCTTTATATTCCATGTACGTATCATACGTCTCTTGCAAATCCGACTGCTCTTTAGAGTAGTCGCGCAGCTTTCTGGAATCACTAGTTACATCTGGATCACACAGCAGCTCGCTAAGTTTGTCATAACGGTCTGCTACGGATTGTAAACGGTCCAACATTCGGATTTCCCCCCTTGTTTAATTTATGCCATTCTAGCCGTAGATGCTAATCCTTGTGGAGTGTATTCAAAAAGCTTGATCACTGCGAAGAAAAGAAGCACTTCCGGTCGCTGTTGAAATCGTGAAAGTTTTGATTAGATGTGGTGGTAATTTCACGATTTCAAAGGCGAACGCTACGCTCTCAAATTTTTCCGAAGGAAAATGTACATCGAAAGAGTTAACTTAGTGCTTCTTTTCTTCTCCGTTTAACTTTTTGAACACGCGTGTTCAGATTCGCTATACGTTAAAACGGAAGTGCATAACATCGCCATCACGAACGACATATTCTTTACCTTCAAGACGAACTTGACCGCGCTCTTTAGCACCGTTCATGGAGCCTGCTGCGATTAGATCGTCATAAGCTACAACCTCGGCACGGATGAATCCACGCTCAAAGTCTGTATGAATAACACCCGCAGCTTGCGGTGCTTTTGTACCTTTACGGATCGTCCAAGCGCGTACTTCTTGCACACCTGCAGTAAAGTACGTGTATAGACCAAGCAGCTTGTAAGCTGCTTTAATCAAGCGATTTAGGCCGGACTCTTCCAAACCTAGCTCCTCAAGGAACATCACTTTTTCTTCATCATCAAGTTCTGCGATTTCCGCTTCTACTTTTGCCGAGATTGGAACCACTTCCGCACCCTCTTGAGCTGCGAATGCGCGAACTTTTTGTACATATTCATTGTCTTCTGCTTGCGCTACTTCACTCTCAGCAACGTTTGCCGCATAAAGAACAGGCTTCATTGTCAGCAAGTGCATGTCACGAATCACTATTTTCTCATCTTCACTTAGCTCTACACTACGTGCAGGTTGATCATTATAAAGTGCCTCTTTTACACGCTCTAACACTTCAACTTCAGCCGCGTACTGTTTGTTGCCGCCTTTCATATTTTTGCGGGAACGATCGATCCGTTTTTCAACAGAATCCAAATCCGCCAAAATAAGTTCCAAATTAATTGTTTCAATATCGCCAATCGGATCGATTTTACCCGATACATGTGTAATATTCTCATCAACAAAACAACGTACAACGTGGACAATCGCATCCACTTCACGAATGTTTGCTAGAAATTTATTGCCTAAGCCTTCGCCTTTACTCGCACCTTTCACAAGTCCTGCAATATCAACGAATTCGAATGCAGTAGGTACGATACTTTTCGGTACTACAATCTCAACCAGCTTCTGCATTCTCTCATCCGGCACTTCCACTACCCCTACGTTTGGATCAATTGTACAAAAAGGATAGTTCGCCGATTCGGCACCCGCTTGCGTGATCGCGTTAAATAAAGTCGATTTTCCGACGTTCGGTAAGCCGACGATTCCTGCTTTTAAAGCCATGGATAAGACACTCCTTAAACGTTCAGTTTATTAATAGACCAACCTATATTATATAGCAGCATTCCCCGCGTTACAATGAATTACCGTTCAATTCCATATTAATGTCAAGAAAAGGCTGATAATTCCACTTACACTTTCTTATATTTTCAAAAAAATCTACTGTCCATCATTGAAATGAACAGTAGATTCTTGATTGCTGCTTCGTATATAAGATCATGCTTGTGCCTTTTTCCAGTCCAAATAAATCCCTACCTGTGCTCGCATAATAAACGAACGAAGTGAAGTCAATTCCTCTATAGAGGGCTGTTTCACGAATTTAGCCCCATAATAAACACCTACTGACACACTCGATCGATGAACAATCTCTGCTTGAACAGAAAGCTTAAAGCCCAAGTCGACCTCCATCCCAACGAGAAAGGAAGAATCAAAATCCATCTCGCCCGCTAACACCGTAAAACCGATTCCCCCTAAAGAAAGGTTCGTCACTGTAAGCGGCACAGGCGTTGGGAGCAGTGATTTAATTGGAATACGTGGGTTCTCGATCATTCGGATCATCCCCGATTGATTCACATCCACCCTCGGATGCTCCCGCTGATCAAAAGATTTACGCTTCACATCCGGGGGGTTAATCACAATGACGGAACCTGAATCTCTGGCAATGACTCTACTTTCAAAATGGTGAATTCCACTTGTCGAATAGATCGTAAGCTTCAGCGATTCTCCAAGCTTAAATACTTCCCATTCCGCAATCTCAACTTCAATAATATCTCCTTCTGCATACTTCAAGATTCCCGTGGAAACAAAGTTGTTTTTTTCAATAACTGTTATGGAATTTACAAAAGCTTGCGCAGCACCAAGTCCTTTGCCAAAAGTAGGCGGTGTGTGGCTTGGTCGATCCTCATTCATGTGACTATTCATAATCTCCCACCTCTGCTGATTAAAAATGATTACTGCTGCCTTGCTAGTTCCCATAAAATTACTTACAATCTATAATTACATCGACAATATCCACTAAAAAAATGAACTTATCCACATTTGCATAGACTTATCCACAGACTTATGCACAAACTGTTAACAAGAATAGATGTTCGAACTGGTTATCCACCTGTTTATAACATATATAAGGAGGTTGTCCACTGTGGAAAACCATATTCGATGGATGCAAGAAGCAATCCGGGAAGCTAAACTCGCTGAGGAACTTCGTGAAGTTCCGATTGGCGCTGTTATTGTTCACGGCGATGAAATCATCGGGCGCGGACACAATTTACGTGAAACGACACTTGATCCAACTGCTCACGCTGAAATGATTGCCATTCGCCAGGCTAGCGAGCATCTAGATGCATGGCGTCTGCTCGACTGCACGTTATATGTGACGCTTGAGCCTTGCCCAATGTGCGCAGGAGCCATTGTACAGTCCCGCATTCCAACGGTGGTGTATGCAACAACTGATCCAAAAGCCGGTTGCGCAGGCACACTGATGAATCTTCTTCAGGAAGAACGATTTAATCACCGTGTGGATGTAATTTCGGGCGTCATGCAGCAGGAATGTGCTGGGCTTTTGACGAACTTTTTCCGAGAGCTTCGGCGTAAGATGTAAAGCAGCTTATTTGATTGAGAAAGGAGAGATTGCCTTGTCAGATTCAAGACGGATTTGGAACAGAATTCATATGGTCGTTGAGCTATGTATCTTAATTGGTTTCATCATCAGCATCATTCCATTTGGTTACGCGTGGTCATCCTCATGGGTTATACCATTTGTGATTATCAGTGCGGTTTTTTCATTTGTATTAAGCAATGGCACCTTTTTCACCACACTCATCAATATTGGAATGGCTTTACTGGGTCTCGTTCCTCTACTCGGTTATATACCTAGAATTGTTGGGATCATCATCTCATTTATTAACATGATGATCATTAGCAATCGTTCATCTTCGCGCTCTTAGCAATTAGCTTGTCGGCTTGGAGCGCTGCAACCACTTGAGCGCTTCTCGGCGACTTAATGGAGCAAGTGTTTCTTTTTCAACGAAGGCGATTACCTGCTCAGGTGCTGTTTTGGAATATTCCCGCAGCGCCCAACCAATGCTTTTTTGAATAAAAAATTCCTTTGAAGACGCACACGCCTGAATGTAGCGGTACAGCCGCTCTTCATCCGTGTGTGTTTTGTATTTAAGCTGATAGAGAATCGCTGTTCGCTGCAACCACATATTAGACGATGCAATCCAACGATCTGGATACATAGGTAGCAACTCGGGATGCTTGCCAAGAATGGTGCCAACAGCATTCGAAGCGAGCAAATCGACCGTATCCCACCAAGAATTTGTCGTGATTAGCTCTTCTAGTAAATCAAGGTGATCTGGCTGAAGCTTTTTCATATATTTTCCGAGTAAAAATAGCGCCGTATACGCATACTCCCGCTCCGGCAGCTGCCACAGTTCTCGTACAATTTGCGGCAGTTCATCCATCGTCGGCAGGCCCTGTTCCGCAACAAATTGTCTCGTTAATGCATCTCGCTCAGGCGTACGTATACCTAGAAAAGGAAACAAATTCTTCATGTAGCGTGCCATCGGTTCTGCTTGATCACTATCGCGATACGGCTCCAATACATCTTTCATTGCTTTTGTATACGCCTGCATGACGATTACCCCCACCTTTCATCTTTCAAATAAAAAAACGCCGATACTCTTATCTATAAGTATCGACGCGTTTCCTCAATATATTAACAGCTTAATTCACCTGATTATCCAATTCCTTATAATCTACCAATTGATCACGAATTCGCCGCCTGTGCTCGGAACGGTCCACGTTTTATTAGCTCCAGATTGCCACGTAACGCTGCCTGCTCCATTTTTCTTAATCGCTTTGAATTCATAGTAACGATTGCTTCCCAAGTAAACAGTGCCTACCCAATCCCCATTGCTGTATGTTAGCTTCGGTGTGTAGACGCCTGTTGTCCATTTGCCCAGCTCCCACCGTGAACCGCTGATGTACACAACTTCACCTGGTGCGGTATTTGCGCCTTTCACTCGGAATGTAACGGGCACCGGTGTCATCGCAATCGCATCACTAAAATAAGGTAATTCGCCTGTTGCCGTACCATTAGCATTCACGACATTTGCCATACGAAGCAGCGTAAAGCTGCTGAAATTGTAATTAAACAGCGCTTGCGCGAGATTTTGATACTTTTGCCCATCATTAACAATCGGCAGTGCATTTTCCCCGGTTAGCACAATTCCTTTGTTATTCGCAAGGGATGAAATGTTAATGACAAGCGACTGTGGCGCAGAATACTCCGGTGATGTGTTCGCTTTGGAATCATCCATCTCTAGACAAGTAAACGTTAAGTTTACATTGGATGTCTTAAACTGATCTAGAATAGTGGAATAGTTATAGTAACCCGCTCCGTATTCTGCGGCATGCGGCATTGTCGGATGGTTCATGAGCCAGTGAATGCCCGCGACTTTTGCCCCAATTGGGACAGGTTTCACACCATCTCCCCGATCGTAGGTAAAAGCGGAGTCAAAGCGATTATGAGCCTTCGTTGCAATGGCTGACAAATGCTTCGTTAGCACCGACTGGTACCAGTTCAAAAAATCTTTTCCGTAGTTCGTGTTACGACCTGTTATAAAGAATTGATCTCCATCGCTCGGCGGATTAATCGCAGTGAATGCACTTAGCGTCGTTCCCCAAGCTGTATTTACTGCAGCGATCGTTCCATACTTCGCCTGCATGGCGTTACGGAAATCGGTTTTAGCTGTATCCGTGTAAGCTTGCAGCTTGCCTCTACCTGGATAGGACCACCCATCGGCGCTCTGATAGCTTGGATAACGCAGTTCCCCAGCAGGCCCTCCACTTAAACTAATCTCCCAGATGATATCTTTATAACTGCTAAAATTAGCTGCAAAAGAAGCATACAGCTCATCGTATTGTGCAGCTGTTCCTGACCACCATGGAGACAAAGTCTCCCCGTTCATATAGCCCGTTTCGCTCTTAAATTTAAGTTGATCGGCTGTGCCTTTACCCCATATCCATGACGGCAGCGGTACGTTGCAATCATCCCCTACATTACCGCCGCATTGGTGCGTGGACAATATCGGAATCCACTTGAGCCCTGCTGCTCTAACTTGGCTGGCATACGTCAAATAGTATGACCAGTCGAAAATTTGGTCGCCTACCGCTTCTACATCGCCCCACCATACATCGGTTGTAATCCCAGCAACGCCGTTATCCTTAAGTGTCTTGAGCTGTTTGCCGAATGCTGTCCAATCTGTAATGTGAGTCAGCGGTGCCATTACGAATGCCTTGTAGGTATTGTTGATCGTAGCTGACGCAGGTTGTGTGACTGAGAAGATTAGAACAAGTGATAGCAGGAACGTCAGTCCCGCTTTTAGCCATTTACGCATCATTCATTCTCCCTTTCATCTTGGAAAATAAAAGCCCCGATTACTTGCCTATCGGGGCTGACTATCACATGAGGCTGCGATTATTTTTTATACATTTTATCCAATGTTTTTTGGAAGTCTTCTAGCATTTGATCTTTATTCTTCTTACCGCCAATATAAGCTTGCATCGTAGAGCCGAACTCTTGAACAGCACCATCAGGAAGCTTGAACCAGTTCCAAGAACGAACGTTACCTGCTTGGCTGTACTTTTGAATATCTGCTGCAAGATCACCTAGCACTTTGGAATCTGCTGTAATGTTTTTGAATGCAGGAATGAACTTGAATTCTTCTACAATATATTTTTTACCGATGTCTGATGATACAAGCCAATTCAAGAAATCTTTTGCTTCTGGCTTAATTTTGGAGTTTTTGTTCACAACCCAGTTATTCGGTACGCCTACGAATAATTTATCTTGCCCTGCATCATCATTGATTGGCATTGGGATGAAACCAATTTTAATATTCGGGTCGATTTTGGAAATTTGAACTTGCGTCCAGTTTCCTTGTTGTGTCATCGCCGCTTTACCACTCGCAAACATCGTTACTTCCGTGTTATAGTCCGTTGTTAGTGCATTCTTGTTACCATATTTGATCGTCAAGTCGAACATTTTCGACCATTGATCGAACACGGAGTTACCCGGGATTTTATCTGATCCAGCTTTCAAGCCTGCAATAAATTTGTCTGGGTCTTTTTGGTTTGCGAATGCCACGTTCAAGTTATGAATACCGAGAATCCATGATTCTTGATAGCCATTAGCAAAAGGTGTGATGCCTGCTGCTTGCAGTTTTTTCGCTGCTTCTTCCAATTGCGTAAGCGTCTTTGGAAGTTCGGTAATGCCTGCTTTTGCATATAAATCTTTGTTATAAATAAAACCATATCCTTCAAGGTTCATCGGTTGGCCGTAAATTTTGCCGTCCTTCGTCATTGGCTCTTTCGCAATGTCATTCACGTTCGCAACCCATGGCTGATCGGACAAATCTTCTAATTTATCTTTCCACAGCTCCAAGTCACTAAATCCACCATTGTTGAAAATGTCTGGAGCGTCGTCTGAAGCAAACTTCGCTTTTAGTGCCGCACCGTAGTCCGCGCCTCCGCCAACCGTCTCAATTTGTAGCGTTACATTCGGATGTGCTTTCTCATATTCCGCTTTCAGTTTGTTCAATTGATCCGCAATCTCCACTTTAAATTGGAACATCTTCAATGTTACTTTTTTATTATCTTTAGGTGCCTCTGTAGCGGCCGTACTTGGTTTCGGTGTACCTGTCGTTGCATCTGATTTAGCTGCTTCCTTGCTACCGCAGCCTGCTAAGAGCGAAGCACCTACTGCTAACGTTAAACCCAACATCGCTAACTTTTTCATCTGACATCCCCCAATTTATTATAAAAATAATAATAATTTCATGATTTAATCATAATTGTTAATTCAACCTAGATACACGTACGATATTGAACAAAAAGGTGGAACATTTTGACGTGGGGCAAGGTGGAGAGTGTGGGCCGGTGCTGCGGGATGGTGGAGAGAGAGGAGGCTCCGTGACGGGATATGGGTGCCGATCGCTGTTGACCTCGTGTTCCTTGGATTAGGTTGGGTAAGGGGGAACACTCGGTCAAAGGCGAACACTTCGTTTCTCTACCCATTCCCCGTCCCTCCGCCTCCTCGCACCATCCCTGCGCTTGGCGAGACACTTTCCCCCTCCCCACTGCAAGCAGGGGGAGGGCGGATTGCAGGTCTGAGGTATAACTTACCTCAGACCTGCAATGTGGACTAATCGCTTTTCTTGACACTCGCTCACAGCGATTAAGACATGCGTTCACTTTTGCCAGCTCCCCAGCAGTATGAAATACTTATCAGTGACTCCCACAACCCAAATGCTGCCCACAAATTAATTCTAGCTCGCTGACTTCAACCGATTCCAAAGGTTGAAGTCCTTCCCTGCCCCCCATAATGGCTGCAGAGATTTTAAAGGTGTAGCAGTCACTGGGATTGGGGCGGAGAGGGAAGTGAAGAGTGGAGAAACGAAGTGGTCGCCTTTGACCGAGGGTTCCCTCCTACCCAACCTAATCAAGGAACCCGAGGTCAACAGCGATCGGAACCTTCACTTCCCTCGCAGCCCCAATCCTCCCCGCAGCAAATCATCCTTTTATCGATCCAGCCGTAATCCCCTCCACGATGTGCTTCTGCAGCACCATGAAGAACACAACAATCGGCGCCACGCTCATAACGAGCGCAGCAAGTGCCAAGTCCCACTGCTTGGTATATTGACCGAAGAATGAGTAGATCGACAGTGGAATCGTACGCACCTCTGGTTTTTGGCCGAGTACAAGAAGTGGCAAGAGAAAGTCATTCCAAATCCACAAGCTATTCAGCAGGATAACTGTCACGATAATCGGGCGCAGCAGCGGAAAGATAATTTTGAAAAACACACCGAACGGCCCGCATCCATCCACGACTGCCGACTCTTCAATCTCGCGCGGGATTCCTTTTACAAAACCATGAAACAAGAACAGTGACATCGAAAGACCGAATCCGAAATAACAGATCACAATTCCTGGTATGGAGTTGCTCAGGCCCAGCGTACTCATCACTTTAATGAGCGGAATCATAACCGACTGGAACGGAATGACCATCGCCGCCACCAGCAGCATAAAGAATACGTTGTTGAATCGACTTGGGAACCGCTGCATCCGATATGCCGCCATCGAGCTAATCAGTACAATCCCAATGTTACTCACTGCTGTAATGAGAAAAGAATTGAGCAGCGCCCTCGGGAACTTCGTAATCGTCCATACTTTCGAATAGTTACTCCACTCGAACTTTGTTGGCAGTGCTGCTGAATTCAGCAGCAAATCCGCGAAAGATTTCACCGAATTCACAATTACAAAATAAAATGGAACGAGAAAGATCAAGGCTATCACAATAGCAATAACTTCGATTCCAAAAATACGCTTCGAATAGAACCGACCTGTTTCCATTACATCTCCACCTCTTTCTTCTTCGTCACGTATACCTGCAAAGAGGATACGACTGCGACAACAATGAAAAAGAGGAATGCTTTAGCCGCACCAAGTCCGTAATTATTGTTCTGGAACGCTTCCGCATAGATGTTCATCGCGACCGATTCTGTTGAGCGGAAAGGCCCGCCTTTCGTTAGCGATAAGTTCAGATCGAACATTTTGAAAGACCAAGCAATACTTAAGAACAGACACACCGTAATCGCAGGCATAATAAGCGGAATAAGGATAGTGCGCAGCACTTGACCCCGTGTAGCTCCATCGAGATGAGCAGCTTCTATTAATTCTTTCGGCACATTCACCATAGCAGCAATATAGATAATCATCAGGTAACCAGCACCCTGCCATACGCTTACAATAATGAGCGCCCAGAAGCCCGTCGTCTCATCGCCAAGCCATGGTAACTGGAAGAACCCAATATTCGTTGCCTCGCCAATGGCAGCGAATCCTTTTACAAAAATGAACTGCCATATAAATCCGAGCAATAGCCCACCGATCACATTAGGCAGTAGAAAAATCGTCCGCAGAATGCTGCGCATTTTCAGCGGTTTGGTTAGCATATAAGCGAGAATAAACCCGAGTACATTCGTCAGCACAACTGCACAGAGTGTAAAGCGTGTCGTAAACCAGAACGATTTGAAGAAATCGGGATCATTCGTGAATAAGTCCTTGAAATTGCGAAACCCCACCCAAGTCACTTGATCCGATACCCCGTTCCACGACGTGAATGAATAATACATTCCCATTATAAAAGGCACGAGTACAATTAGAGCGAACACCAGCATGGCAGGCCCAACAAACACGGTTTGCTGCAGCGCTGATGACATTTTTTTGCTGCGGGACATGGTACAATCTCCCCTTCCTAGGCATAGTTGCAAATGACATGATACCTATTGTAGAGCGATTTGATATCAGAATACACAGAGGATTTTGATTGTTAGGGTGGAATATATTGAACACATCCCAAATTGAACCCTAATGGAGAAGCCGATGGATTTTTTAAAAAGAAGCATTCGCAACAAGCTCATCGTATTTCTGTGTCTAGCGACCATTGTCCCGATGGTGACTTTTATTATGATCACGTATCACAATGTGAAAAATAACGTGCAAAATACATCCGTCCAGCAGAACTCCAACCTTATTTTTCAAGGACGCACGAATATCGAGAACTACATGAACATTCTTAATCAAATTTCACTTTCCGTCTACAACGACCCGATCTACTATTCGGCAGGTACGCAGACGCTGTACAAAATTATTATTAACGGCCCAATCGAAAGTGAAAATGCGAACGAAATTTATCGCTCGATGCTGTTCTTGAATCGTTCAGTGAAAGAAATTTATCAAACTCGTCTTTATATTGCAAAAGGGGATCAGACCTATCTCATGATGGAGGGACTCGGTAAAGTTGCAGATGGTGATAAGCTCAGCACCACCGTATCTACTTCACGTCCAACAGTTGATCCACCGCATATAAGTCACCAGAATGGTACAGGGTCCTATCCCTATTTTGACCCGGGTATTGTCATGACGTTTCACAGACCGTTATTTGAACTGCCTTCTGACAAGCTGGTTGGCTCCCTATCACTGGATGTACGTATGAACGTCATCAACCAAATTTGTGAGCAATTATATGACAAGCAGCATGAACAACTCTATGTTTTAGATGAAAAAGGAACCGTCATTTACTCGCCCCTCCCCGAGCAAATCGGGACGGTCTTAAGTGAAGCATGGGTACAGCATGTCCAAGGTGTGACCGATGGTAAAGGCTCATTTGCATGGAACCAGGATCATTTTTCAGGGCTGCATGTTTATGAAAAAATCACGACTCCTTACATGAACTGGACGCTCGTAAAGCGTATTCCTTACGATTTCCTATATCAAGATGCTAGGCACCTAACTCAGATTAATGTACTGCTTGGCATCGTATTCCTGATTGTGATTATCGCTGCAACATTGACGATCTCGATCAAGATTACTTCACCGATAAAGAAACTCATTGCTTCCATTCGAAAAGTAGAGCCCGGCAACCTTGATGTCGTAATCGATGTCTCATCTCAGGATGAGACGGGGCAGCTCGCGAAGCGTTTTAACCAAATGATGCAGATGATTAACGACCTGATTGTAAGGGAATATCGGCTCGAGCTTGCAAATAAAACGTATCAGATCAAGGCGCTGCAAGCGCAAATTAACCCACATTTTATGTACAATACGCTGCAATTAATCGGAACACTTGCCTTACAACACGATGCACCCAAGATTTATACGCTCATTACATCGCTTGGACGCATGATGCGCTATAGCATGAATACGCATGAGACCATTGTTCCACTAGCTCGGGAGATTGATCATGTAAAAGCTTATTTAGGCTTGCAAAAACAACGATTTGATGAGCAGCTCGACGTTGTCTATACATTGGATGAACGATACGATTCCATTCTTGTACCCAAAATGACGCTGCAGCCGATCGTAGAAAATTATTTTAAACACGGATTTCTTCAGAATGATTCACGGATTGAAATTTCAAGTACCCCAGGAGTGGAAGGATTCCTTCTTATTCGTATTGCTGACAATGGCAAAGGGATGGATCCGGCTCGTCTAAATAGCATTCAGCAAACTTTGGACAAGTGTACAGGTGAAATGGAAGTGGTGGAATCACAAGAAAGCATTGGTCTCCTAAATGTGGTGTCTCGCCTCAAGTTCCATTTTGGACCCGAAGCCTATCTTTTACTTGAATCCCCTGCAGCAGGAGGACTCATCGTTAACCTGCATATCCCACTACCTAAGGAGGAAATACGATGAAGGCAATGATTGTTGATGATGAGAAACACGTTCGTGAAGCGATTAAGCTGCTCGTCCCGTGGGAGCAATTCGGCATTTCGACACTGATGGAAGCTGCCGATGGACAAGAAGCGATTGAGATGATGGAGGCGAGTCGTCCGGAGCTTATTTTTACTGATATGATGATGCCTGTTCGTAATGGTAAAGAGCTACTAGAGTGGATTCAGGCGCATAGTCCAACGAGCAAGACCATTGTCATCAGTGGCTATGATGATTATCCGCTCGTCCGTCATACGATGCGGCATGGTGGATTCGATTACATCCTTAAGCCTATTGATCCCGAACAATTAACAAATACGGTGGAGAAAGCCGTTAATAGCTGGAGAGATGATGAGGCAGAACGTGTTCGAAAAAATATGCAGAACATGGAGATGAATGTGATTCGGCCCGTCTATTGGGATAAAATATTCTCGGAATTCATTCTTCACCCTCCTACCTTGAGCAAGCACGGACAGGCGCTCAAACAAGAATTCGGCATTCATCTTGATGAGATGGCAGAATGTCAGGTCGCCGTTCTTGCTATGGAAACATTAAGCCAAGCGACTTGGTGTAAATTCACAGCGAATCGGGAGCTGCTATTCTTCACCGTGACGAACATTTGCAACGAAATTGTAGGACAAGATCACCCACGTATCGGTGTAGCCTTCCGTTCTTTTAATCGTGAGAATGAGATTGTGCTGTTATTCTGGCAATCTTTACAGTCCGTACCTGCACACACCACACATATTCATCATGTGTTATCTACGACTTTACGAGATCAATGTGAGGTCGGTTTGGGAGGCGTTAAGAAGTTGCCGGTAGGTGTGACAGATTCGTATCATGAAGCAAAACTTGCCCTTCGTTACCGCAATCTTCTCGACGTTGAAGCTGGGGTGCATCCGTTTCGTAAAGAACGGATGACGACGGTATCCGAGATGAGCTGGACAGCACATGAAGAACCTATTCGATTATCCGTGCTTAGCAGCCAGCCCAAGCAAATCCAAGCTGCGGTCGAACATTGGATGGACTCGGTTAGGCAGCAGCCTACGATTAACCTCGAACAATTCGAGCGTTGGCGGCAGGCGCTGCGTGTGCTGACGAGTCGCTGGGCTAAAGAATTAATCGACAGCACTGAGATTGAGCTGCCAGAAGACTTTATTGCTCTTCCTGTTGATGACAATGGACGATTCTCGGTAGATATTTGGGAGGAGCACCTTGTGAATGCACTCGTCCGGTTTTCCAATCAGCTTGGTGAATATCGACATAAGGGTTCCCATGTTGTTTACGACATTGCTAAATATATCGAAGCCAATGCGCACCGAGATGTGTCGCTGCAGGAAATTTCGCATCAGTTTTTCATGAGCAGAGAGTACATATCACGCAAGTTCAAGCAATATTTTAACGAAAATATGACTGATTACATCAGCCGCATTCGCATGGATCGCGCTAAGATGCTGCTGCTCAACCCTGCTCTCAAAATGACCCAAATCGCCGAAATGGTCGGCTATCAAGACGAGAAATATTTTAGCAAAGTGTTCAAAAAGATATATGGGATCTCACCCAATGAGTATCGGAAGCAGCAGACGTAAGATCACCATAGATAAGGAGCATGACATGAAAACCTTAACACTCAAGATGAAACGATTCGGGATAACGGCGCTTGCCGCAGCTCTGATCGCAGGAAGCCTCACAAGCATTCCTAAACCCGCTCACGCCGATGTGGTCTGGGATCATTGGAAAACAGCAGATAAACTTACAGCAAGCGGCAAGAAAGCCGAAGCGGTTCCACATTGGAAGTTCCTTGCTGACTATTATGCCAGTGTAGGCAATTGGGATAATGCGGCCCTATTCTGCGGCAACTTGGATTCCTATTTCGATTCAATCGGAGATTATGAACAAGCGATTCACTATTATGAATTAGAAAATGAGTATTGGGTGAAAACCGGGACAGATTGGGGAGCAAATAAACTCCAGCGCGCAGAGCAAATTCGAACGACAGTTGAGCTCTATCGCCAAGATGACAATACTGCCGATTTGAAGGCTTTAGCCGCCCCTAAAGATGGGAAATTGGCTAAGTTTGAACCCGCTTATGGTGCATATATTGGCATGTATTCCGAGCAGGACCCGAAGGTAGGTAATTATTTTAAGAAGACGGAAAACGTGTATGGGAAGAATCATGCGATTTATTTGGCCTACGCTCACTGGGGACAACCTTTCCCTGAGGCATATGCGCAAAGAGCAAAAGAAGCCGGAGGTGCGCTGCAAATCGCTTGGGAGCCTGATGATGGATTAGACCCAGTCGTAGACGGCGATTATCTGCGTAAATGGGCGCAGAAAGCAAAAGCGGCAGGCATTCCAATCTTTTTACGTTTTGCAGGTGAAATGAATGGCAACTGGGTCAAATGGCATGGCAACCCGAATCAATATATAGAGAAATTCCGCATGATCCACGATGTCTTCGCTCAAGAAGCGCCGAATGTTGCGATGGTTTGGAGTCCTGGAGATGTGCCAGCAGATGCCATTGATCCTTATTATCCGGGTGATGATTACGTGGATTGGGTTGGCGTTAGCTTATATATTGAACCCTATGCGAATGGCGACCTATCCTTGCCTTCCATGCTTGCCACGAGTAATGTTGAGCGGTTAACCAGACTGTACAATACGTATTCAGACCGCAAGCCACTCATGTTAAGCGAGACGGGTGTTCCGCATTATTCCCATTCAGCTAAGGAAGATTTTACGGAATGGGCGAAGCTGAATTTACAGCGATTATATGAGATCATGCCGTACAAGTACCCAAGATTGAAAGCCATCACGTATTTTAATGTCGATCAAGAAATGGGTGGAGCAAAGAACGATTACTCGTTAAGCAGCTCAGCTAGTATACAAAGCTATTACAGCAAGCTTATTGCCAATCCATTTCTATTATCCAAAGTATCTCAAGGTGCTGTACCCGAAGGTGGGATAGGCTATGTGAAAGTCGATGCGCAGCATGAATCCTTTTCTAAAAAATCCAGATTTATTCCATTCGTCAAAACACCTGATGTCTACATCGGGAAAGTGGAATATGTACTCAATGGTCATGTCCTTGCATCCCAGTCCGAATTGCCTTATGGCATTGACTTGGACGCTGCAGATGTTCCCGATGGATCCGTTCTCGAATTACGAGTGTATAACAAATCTGGGAATCAAGTCACAAGTCGTTCATTCCGCATTTCACCGCGCGTAAACGTTGTTATTGATGGCAAAGAGCAGATATTTAAGCAGCCTCCCGTTATTCTGAGTGGCTCTACCATGGCCCCTCTTCGAGCTATTTTTGAAGCCATGGGCGCTGTTGTTAAATTTGATGAATCGACGCAGACTGTAACGGCTAATAAGGGAAGCACGACATTACGCCTCACCCTGGATGAGAAAACAGCCTATGTCAATGAGCAAGCCGTTCAGTTAGATCAACCCGCTCAATTGGTAAATGGATTTACAGTCGCGCCTGCCAGATTCGTCGGAGAGGTGTTTGGCGGTAAAGTCACTTGGGAAGGTAAAAGTAGAACGGTTATGATTTCGACTGTAAAGGACCCAAAGAATTAGAAACAAACCCTTCCTTCCTAGGATGGGACGCAAAAAGGACCGCTCTCAACTTAGAGAACGGTCCTTTCTATTCGTAATGACAACGAATTCATTATTGGAACATGATCATGGATAGAATAAACATGAAGATAACACCAGCAATCATTGGAACGGATGTACGTTTCACAATTGCGATTGGGTCGGCTTTCACCGTACCTGCAACGATCAGAACAACCGCGGCAACCGGAGAAACCGCACGGAACAAGTTACCGGCTAACCCAAGTGGAACCGAGATAGAGATTGGGCTGATCCCAGCTGCCTCTGCCAAAGGAACAATCAATGGAACCATAGCGAAGATAAGGGCAATTCCACTTCCGCTCAAGATAACGATTAGAGCTGTTAGTGCTACTAGAATAAGCGGTAGGATAAAGTCCAGCCCGTTACCTTGAATGTGCTGCATAGATGATTGTAACTCATCAACTAGACCAATTGATTTTAGACCCGTAACAAACACAGATGCTGCAACGAGTAGAGCAACAATCGGAACCGCGCCGCCCATACCCTTGAAGAATGCTTCCGTCTTTTCAAGAACACTCTTATTGCCTTTATGTCGAATGAGCTCACACACAATCGCAAGCGTGAAGGATACTAATGTAGCAACTTCTACACTAATATTGATCGTTTTACCCGTAATAAACTGAGCCCCATAAGCAACGAGAAGAAGAACAATCGGGAATACAGGAAGAATCGCATAGACCGTCTTGTATAAAAATCCTCCGCTTATCACAGGTGTTTCCGTACTTTCGTGCTTCTCGCTTGTGCCTGTCTCTGCATTTGCAATGACTTTCTTGTCCATTCTCTTCTGCCAGAAGTAATGGACGACGGCGATAAAGAGCAACGTCGGAATAGAGACAAGAGCATGATAATTAAATACATAGTCTGTTACACTCAGACCCGCAAATGACGAGTGTTTCGCCAGCTCTTCCGCAATAGCAACATTGTCACTGCCTAGTGGCGTAGGTACGATTGTAGCTGAAGTTGCAATAACTGCCCCTGCCGTTAAAGCTGTCATGCCTGCTTTTCTTAAGATCGGATACAAAGTCGCCAGCAAAATAATGGCTAAGTTTGAAGCACTTGGAACAACGAGCGACAACGCATTTCCTAGCAAGAAAACGAGCGGCACAAGGATGTATACCGATTTAATCTTAGAAATGGGTTTTGTTAATGCATTTACAGTTACATCATTTGCACCAATGGAGGACATATAGGCGGTATATCCACCCAAGATGAGAACGATAAAGCCTGCAGCAGAGAATGTATCTTTAAACTGCGCGACGATTACTTGCAGCGGATCTAGCCATAAAGAACCCGTTGATACAAACTTTTTGATCGCAATTTCTTTCCCCATTCCCATACTGATGAATATGAGAATAATACCCATTAGAAACAGCGTAATCTTAATGTCCATTTTTTTAATTAGCATGTAAATTACAATGAGTACTGCAATAATAGCAGAGGCATACATTACGAAGTTAGAATCCATGATTTGACTTCCTCCCTAATTTGGGTGTCATTTAATTGCATTTACCTAAACTTTCCATAAACCATTGCTTGAACATATCGGGATCGATATCCACGCATACTTTAGCGTTACTTGGCTGCTTCAAGTATCCTCTGAGGTCCACCACTGTACATCCAGCTGTCATAGAGCCGTTCAACTCCACATCGACAAATGTTTCTACAACCTGGAACATCTCCGGCTTCAGCAAGTAGGCAATTGCACAGCTATCGTACATTTTTAGTCCCGTTTTCATGCTGCCGCCTCTATATTTTTGGAACAGCTGATAGATCATTCCGCCTGTCTGATTCATGCCTTTAAGCTGCTCACTATCTTCTGGGTACACAAGTGCTTTCCAACCCACATCGAGTCCAACCATGACAACAGGCAAGTTGCTTTGGAAAACAATCTTCGCTGCTTCTGGATCGGCAGCAATATTAAACTCGGACATGACGCCCATGTTCCCACGGGTTGTAGAACCGCCCATTAACACGATCTCGTCAATTTTTTCTTTTACATCTGGATACATCGTTAATAACAAGGCAATGTTCGTTAGCGGGCCAATAGGTACAAGCGTTGTGGGCTGCTCACTTGCCATAATGACACGATACATCGCATTTACTGCATGTTCCTTGAGCACACGATCTTGTGTGGGTTCCTTAAAATCAAAACCGTCCATGCCTGTCGATCCGTGAATATCGCTTGCATCAATAGGCGCTTTAATAAGTGGTCTTGCCGCACCCAATGCAACAGGTACATCTTTTCCGAAAAATTCAAGTAAACGTAGGGCATTCTTCGTTACCTTTTCAAGACTAACATTGCCAGCAACTGTCGTAATTAAGCGCACATCTAGTTGTTCACTGTATAAAGCGATTGCAAGTGCAACTGCATCATCAATTCCTGGATCTGTGTCAATAATGATTGGTCTTGTAGTCATAATAAGAATCCTCCTTAAAATTAAAAAAGTAAGCGATTACAATTTTGATACATTGAGCAGATCAGCAAAGCTGACTACTCCCGACTATTCATAAATGTTGCTACTTCTTCAGCAGTAGGCATGCCGGATTGTGCCCCAAGCTTAGTCGTAGACAGTGCAGCAACAGCATTGCCATATTTGCAAGCCTCTCTTAAAGGAAATCCTTTTACTAGCGCATAAGCTAACCCACCATTAAAGGCATCGCCAGCTCCGGTCGTGTCAATTGCATCAATTTTATAAGCAGGAACATGAATTTCTTGTCCCGCCTCGATGATCGATACCCCTTGACTCCCCTTCGTCACAATCAGCTTTCCTATTAGCTCTTTTTCATTATGATTTTGTTTCAGCAGCACCTGTTCATGCTCATTTGGAGTTACGTAATCGATTTTGCTAATAAGCTCTGCCGAAAGCTCTTGAATTGGCGCCGGATTAAGTATTACCGTGATATTATTCTCTTTCGCAATTTCTACTGCCTTCTCTACCGCTTCCAACGGAATCTCCAATTGAAGGATGACGATATCGCTATTTGCAATCACTTCGCGTTTCGATTCAACAAATGCAGCTGTAACGCTATGATTCGCAGCAGGCACTACAATGATGCTGTTGTCTCCACCTGATACCGTAATCGATGCGGTAGCAGTCGAACCTGTAACCGGTTCCACATTGCTCACATCAACACCTTCATTTTGAAGATGCGCCAATAGTTCCTTACCGAAATTGTCTGATCCTACACAACCGATGAGCTGCACGTGAGCACCAAGTCTAGCCGCAGCTACTGCTTGATTCGCGCCTTTCCCACCCGGATTCATCTGGAACTGATCACCGAAGAGTGTCTCGCCTACTTTAGGCAGCTGAGAAGTAATCGTAACCAAATCCATGTTAATGCTTCCTACAATTGTAACCTTAGGTTTCTGCTCCATACCCGTATACTCCTTAGGTTGAATTTTTCTCTACTAGTTCCACATCTAATCTATAATAGGTTTCTTCCACTGGCTGCTGTCTCATTAGCCCAACAAGCATGGTTGTTGCTTTTTCACCAAGTTCATAGATAGGCTGTACAATGGTCGTTAATTCAGGGGTCATCACATTCGTTAAAGCAATTCCATCAAATCCAACAATCGAAAGCTGTTCAGGAATCTTTAATCCAAGCTGATGCGCGACTTTAATCGCACCAATTGCCATAATGTCATTGGCAGCAAAGATACCATCAATTTCTGGATGACGCTCCAATAGCGCTAATGTCGCTTGGATTGAGGTTTGCATATCATAATTGCCATTTACAATGTAGCTCTCTTGATACCATGGCTCAGAAGAAACAACTTCCTTATAACCTTCGAATCGCTCTTCTGCATTCACTACCCCAACTGTACCTCTAATGTGGGCAATCCGCTTACACCCTTTTTTCTGCAAAAAACGTGTAGCCACTGCCGCTCCCCGCTTGTTCTCCACTACAATTGTAGGTAAGCCGCTGCTAATTTCACGGTCAATGCTGACAATTGGAATGTTAAGCGATTCAACTTGTTCAGCCGTTAGCGTGTTGGAAGAGATAATAATGCCATTCACATAATTTTGTTGCAGTACATCCAAATAGCCTTGTTCCTTTTCACTATTGCCATCGGAATTACACAAGATGACATTGTAACCCAACTTGGAAGCGGTGTCTTCGACTGCTCTTGCTAACTCGGTGAAAAAGGGGTTCATAATGGACGGCACGATCAGACCGACCGTACTCGACTGTTTCTTAAACAGGCTTCTTGCTACTTCATTGGGCTTATAGTTGAGCGAACTGATCGCTTGTTCAACTTTTTCCCTTGTGTTATGCCCAACATAGCCCTTATCATTCAAAACCCTTGATACCGTAGCAACAGATACGCCTGCACGCTGTGCCACGTCTTTAATCGAAGCCATACACTCACTCCACTCATTTAGGTAACCGGTTACACAATCAATATACGCTTTATTTATCTGATAGTCAATAACCTATCCTTGATTATTTGTTAGCGCTATCATTTTTTCTTACACGGTCTTTGGATCAACTTCCCTATTCATGCATCGACATGCTATAATATCCCTTGTACCGCGCGCCCGTAGCTCAGCAGGATAGAGCGACAGTTTCCTAAACTGCAGGTCGTACGTTCGAATCGTATCGGGCGCGCCATAAAGGATACAACATCCCTTTTTCAACTATAAAAAAGCCGACGGATCGCTCATCCATCGGCTTTATTTTTATTATTATTTATTTCAAATACTCTATCATTTTTTTTAGTAACACGGCAACCTCTGCTCGTGTCACATGATCTTTAGGTGCAAGTTTTTTATCTTCGTTACCTTGCATGATCTTTTCATTAACAAGCAATTTCATAGCGCTGATTGCCCAATCAGAAAGCTGATCCTTGTCACTAAAACTTATTAACAAATCAATATCGAATTTATTTTTACCAGAACTATGTTTTTCAATGACTTTGCTCAGCATGACTGCAAGCTGCTCTCTTGTAATAGAATCATTCGGTGCAAACTGATCAGCATTCAAACCATTAATTAAACCTAACTTGAATGCTTGATTAATATCTTTTGAATACCATTTTTGAGAATCAACATCCTTAAATATACTCTCCGCTTGCGGAAGACCAGACTCTGATCCCAGAATGCGCATTAACAATGAAGTGACTTCTGCTCGTGAAATAGGATCTTGTGGTTTATATAACCCTTCATAATTCCCTTTTACTATAAATCTAGATGCTAACCATGATACATCCTTCTCTGCCCAGTGTCCTTTTACATCATCAAAAGTCTTACTATAATTCAGAACATATAGCATATCATTAGAGTGATGTTTGAATTCTACAATAAGTTGGCCGTCTTTCATCATAGTCGTAGCTGGTTCATAAGCCCACTCACCAGTATCAGCATTTTTCTTAACCACAATTACATCGGATGTAGATCCCTTAGGCAAAATAACCTGCGATGTTAACCAGTTCACCTCAATTTGCTTCTCCCCATTCTTCACGTACATTCTCACGGGTAAAGAATGAGCAACAACTTCCGGACTTGTACTGATTTCAGGCTGCAGCACTATATTGAGTATTAGATTTGTATAATTGTCGAAATTGTTCTTCAGTAAATCCTCATTAATATCACTAAATTTTAGTTTTGCCGTTCCCTTTTCATTGCTAAGAAGGATGTAACCTTCAGATAGTTTTTGCTTTCCTAATAAGATAGCTGCTAATGGAACATTTAAGCTACTTTTGAAATCAACTGTAATTTGATTTTTATTCGTTTCTTTGAGTGAAGTAAATAAATTGTTCCAATTTACATTTTTAAGATCACCTTTTAATTGTACACCATCTGATGTGATCCTAATTTCAGGTAATGAAGGTGCCACTACTGGACTAGAGGAACCACCGGATGAAGAACCACCATTAGGTTGTGATGTTGGTGGTGTTGTAGGCGGAATCTCGGGTGTTTGACCGTCTGAAACGATACTAACATTTTTTAATTTCTCAGGTAAAACAACGTTGTCCACATTCACTTGAATATCGATGTTTTCTGCTTTGGAATAGGAGGCTGTTATATAATAGGTTGATAGATCATCCGTACCATTTTTCCCATCATCCTCTAGGTTATCCCCCAACTTCACATTATTAATAATTAAATTTCCACTAGCAATTTTATCAGTCCCTGAAACCAATGGTACAATACTAAAATTGTCTTTATGAAAATTCCTATACCCAAATCCTGCTGCATCATTTAATCTCACTTTAAACGTAAACTCCTCATTAATTTTCGGTTTTGAAGGAGAAATGGTTTGCGTAGTTTTACTTCTGTTCAATGTTGAATTCCAGACTAATTTTGTATTTGTCCCTTCTTTTAAGACTAATGGTTGCGAAATCTCATAAAAATATTCTCTCTTTAGCACTGCAAAATTAAGTGTAATCATGCGCGATATTTCATCTATAGAAAAATCAACATATTGTTTTGTTCCATTATTTATAAAGAACACCTTTAAACCTTTTCTTATCTCTTGCGCACTTGCACCTACAAGGTGTAACCTAAATCCTCCTACAATCCCTCCAAAAGCATCTACCCCTGTTACAACTTTATCTTCATCAGGTGTCTTATATAAGATTGCTTTAGCATATTTTGTCCATCTACCTAATACATTCTCTGCTGCAATCTCTATTCGATATTCCGTATCAAGTGATAATCCTGTTAATTTATAACTTAGAACACTACTTGGCAAAGTTGCAATATCTATTTCATTCACAATGATTTTATAATGGGTAATTTCTTTTAAATCAAATGCTTCATTCCAATTAATAACTATACTCGTTTTGTCATCTTGGTGATAAGTTAAAGAATACATTCCGTCCATGACCCACCAACTTGGATCATTATTTTTATCATCATCTTCATTATATATGTTAATGTTCTTCAACTTTCCAAGTGGGGTATTATTTAATATAAATTCAATATCAATATTTTCAACTGTATCACTAGTTAATGTAAAAATAGAAAAGGACTCTTTTGATCCACTTGTTTTAATTTTACGAAGTATGATATTTCCATTTGCTTTCTGATTGGTACCGGTCTTATATGCGTTTAGCTTAAAGTTAGATATATTAATTCCTTCAAAATTAAAAGGAGTTCGTATAGCTACATTAAAATCACTACCTTTAATAGGCTTTTCAGGAAATATTTTTTGTTCGATATACATATTACTTTCATTCAGTTCCCACTTTATTGTAGTATCTAAATTAGCCTTTATAGTAATTTTATCTGAGAAATTAAGCTTGTATAAAATCCCTAAATTTGGATTAATAATTTCTATATATATTTGTCCATTACGATAGTCATTACGATAAATATTATAATCAACTACTTGATTTTTTTCTGCTGAAGTAATAATTAGTTCATTTTTGATATCATAAGGAGAAAGCCTGCTTGTTGTTTGAATCATAAATTTACCAAATCCATCGAATGGATGTAATATTATATCTGACACTTTAATAGGAGTTACATCTTGTGCTCCTCCATTTGCTAACTCTTTCATTTGACCCTGATTTTCTTTTCCTTCCTCATTACTTACAGACACTGGGGTATTATTATCAGCTACCTCTCCCATTACCCCAACAGGCACAACTAACGTACTCAGCATGACCATAACTGCTAGTACTATAAATCTTGATTTCTTAAACACTTGCAATTTCTTTAATCTAAATCGCATACCCATGTTTTTATGAACCTCTCCATTCAAAATATTATTATTTTATACCAAAATATGTAACAGTTATATTTTACCTTTTTTCAGAGTGACAAGATACCATTTATTTACTTATGAAGCTTCATGCGCACTCAATCCTAATATCCTACTAAACATTCTCTACAAAACAACAAAAAAACCGCCTGCTTCACCACAGACGGCTCTTCCATTCCCTATATATTATTCCCACGCTGGGCATCTCGTAATTGTCTATAACTAATTCGCTTAATCCCTTCCGCAGCGATCAAATCCTGAATATCGGTATCAAGGAACAATTGCTTTTCCATCTCCCGCTTAGCGGCATACGGCATAATCGCATCCAATTCAGATGTAATCGTACTCGGATGAATCAGAATTTCTGAAATACCCGGGTTCAAACCTCGAATGATCGCCATCATCTGCTGCTTCACATCTTCATACGTTTCATTCGCTTGTGGAGCAAAAGGCAGTTGATACAGATCATCAATGATCATAATCCCCTTCTCTTCTGCAGAACGGATACGTTTCTTCGCAAGCAAAGCCACTTGGCTGAGCAGATGTACACCTACAAATCTGCGCGGTAAGCGCAGCGGCAATTCATAATATTGACAAGCCTCGAAGACGGTCTCTAGAAAATCTTTTCCAGTCGTTAAGCCGTACAGGCTTCCCATGTGTATATCGAGGTGGGTGGGATCAACACCCCAAGCAATCGCTTGCTCGATTTGATTAAAAATCTCCTTACGAACATGCGCAGCATCTGCATGCGTTTCTAACTCAAAGGAAGTCTCAGGGAAGAAGCCCTCATGTGTCACCAAAGTGTAAACGCTGTCATCTCTCGTTACAGGTCCCCACTTATAAAGCGGCCACTCACTCGTAAACGTTAGATGAATACCGACATCCAGGTGACTATGATTCCTACTGAATACGGCTGCTTCCTTCGCCCATGGGCAAGGTACCATCAATGTTGCTGAGGACACGGCGCCAGACAATAAAAGTTCTTGTATAGCTAAGTTATTCGTATGACACATCCCATAATCGTCGGCATTCACAATAAGTAACCGTTCATCAGGTGCAAACCCCATTTTTTCTTGTTGCATGCTCATTGACTGAACCCCCCATATAATCCGTGTATCCTGCATTTCTGCCCTAAAAGAAGCACAGTTTGACTTGAACACTGTGCTCTTTTAGAATCATTATAATGGAATTCAGCTGGTAATGTAAGCGCTATTTTAAAGTCAGATTATTCAAAAATAATGCTTCTTTATTTCCCATATATGGACGCAGTGCCTTCGGAATATAGACCGAACCATCCTCACGTTGATGATTTTCCAAAAGTGGGATCAAGATACGTGGTGATGCAACTGCCGTGTTATTAAGCGTGTGGCAATATTTCAACTGACCGTCCTTATCCCGGTATCTGATGTTCGAGCGTCTAGCTTGGAAATCGTGCAAATTCGACGACGAATGTGTTTCCCCATAAGCGTTCCTGCTTGGCATCCATGTCTCAATATCGTACTGTTTGTACGTCTTCTGCGACATATCCCCGGTACACACCGCAACCACACGATAAGGAAGTTCTAACAGCTGCAAGATATCCTCTGCGTGCTGCGTGATTTCTTGGAGTAAGGCTTCCGAGACTTCAGGATCATTTTCGCAAAATAGAACTTGTTCCACTTTCGCAAACTGATGCACTCGATACAAGCCGCGGACGTCCTTGCCCGCCGATCCAACCTCACTTCGGAAACAAGTCGATACAGCTGCAAGATGAATCGGTTCCGTCACATCCACAATTTCATCACGGAAATACGAAACGAGCGGAACCTCCGATGTACCAACCAACCATTTCCCCTCGTCAGCCATCTTGAAGGTCGTATCCTCACCCAGCGGGAAGAAGCCTGTTCCATCCAGTGCCTCACTACGCACAATAAGCGGCACATCCATCGGTGTGAATCCGCGCTCGACAAGGTAATCGAGTGTCATCTGCTGCACAGCGCGGTGAAGATAAAGCCCTGCCCCTTTGAGAAAATAATTCCGAGTCCCCGCCACCTTCACACCGCGTGGAATGTCGATCATCTCATGCATTTCACCTAATGTCACATGATCCAAGAATTCATAATCGAATGTCGGAATTTCTCCAACCCGCTTCACTTCCACATTGTCCTCATCCGATTGACCGATTGGCGTATCTGGCGACACCACGTTCGGAACAAGGTTCATCCACTGATTATATTCCGATTCGACGACAGTAAGAGCCGCCTCCACGGCTACCAGCTGTTCGTTAATGCCTTTCACCTGATCCCTGATTCCCGCAATTTCATCCTTTTTCCCTTGCTGCACAAGCTGACTGATCTGCTGCGACAAGCTGTTACGCTGACTTCTGAGTCTTTCTGTCTCTTGCAGCAATTTCCGCTTTTTCTCATCACATGCAAGCAAATCTGGTATGGAAATTTGAATCCGTTTTTGATTGGCTACCTCTTGAATGACATCTGCATTTTGTCTGATAAACTTCATTTCTAACATGTACACCGCGCCCCTTTGTCTATAAAAATACAAAAAACGCCCTCATCCGTTTGGGACGAGGAGCGTTCGCTCGCGGTGCCACCCAACTTGATCAGCCTCGCGTATACGAGATTCTGATCCTCTTTGGTTCCGCGGTAACGGGCGGTGCCGGTTTATTTAGGGAGTACAGACAAGTTGTAAACAACCTGATTACTCTGGTCAAAAACGCCTCCGAGTTGGATGCTCATCATAGGCATAATCACGATATCATTTTAGTTGTTACTTAGTATAGCCATTTCGTTGGTGTAGGTCAATAGTTGCTAACTGAATGGTATACTAAATTTATTTTACAAATCATTGCTGTACGTGCAGGGTTGTCTCCATCTCTATTCGTCTATTTATTGGAAAGGAGGGAGAGACCATCGATGAACATCATCTCGTCAAGCGGATATTAGCAGGTGATCAGGATGCCTTTCGCCATCTTGTCGAAACTTACCGAACAACGATTTACCAGCTTGCGTACTCGGTATTGAAGCACGCCGGTGATGCGGAAGATGCAACGCAGGAAATTTTCGTCCAGATCCACAACGCTCTCCCTCAGTACGAGTACAAAGGTCTTCGAACATGGATGAGCCGCATTGCCATCAATAAAGCGATCGATCATCGCCGAAAAATGACAAGGCAGCGTGAGCAAGCTCAATTGCACCAAGATCAGCTTGCTCCAACACAAGATATAGATTACGCTTCTGACTATCCCGTAGTCGAGCAGGCTATTCTAGCCCAAGAGACACGAGATTTCGTTCAAAATCAACTACAAACCGTACCAGACAATTATAGGGAAGTCGTCGTCGACTATTATTTTAAAGAGAAATCATATCAAGACATTGCAGAGGAACAAGGCATATCGACTAAAACCGTAGAATCCAAGCTATACCGGGCCAAGAAGTGGATACGCAATCGTTGGAAGGAGGAGGATTTTCGTTGAACAAACATTACGATCATGATGCGTGGCACCTCTACATAGAAGGGCAGCTTACTTCCGATATAGCAAGTAGCATGGAGCAGCACTTGTACAAATGCCCGATTTGTCTAGATTTGTACATGACAAGTGTAGAACAACTCTCCAATCGTTTACCCGCTCCAGTCGATCCAACCGCATTAACAGATGCGATTATGGAGCAGATTTCTACACACCGTCACTTGAATCCATCCCATACAACAATTTCAGAGCGCAGACGTACGATACGTAACTATTTCATTGCTGCCGCGGCAACATTGGTTCTTATGGTAACTGGTATTTTCCAAGGTCTGCTCTACCAAGTGGATGCCATCCAGCAACCTTCATCTGCAGAGGGCAGTGGTAGGGTCAGTGATAAGCTTGTGGAACACACGCTGCGTTTTCTAGAGATTCCACCATCTGTTCCCTCACAAAATCAAATGAACACAACAAACTCGAAATAATACTGTAAGGAGGCTGTTTCATTGAATCCCAACCCAGGTTTTTTACCTTATTTTCTAGCTTTGTTTCCAGGAATAGGGCATTTTTATCAGCGTAAATATCCTCGTTCTTTAGCATACGGCATTCCCTTTTGGGGAATCGTTCTCCTTTTTTTCTTTGCAATTATTACCCATGGCCCAACTAAAATATTGGTCACTTTATTTATAGGTGATGTTATTCTTTGGATCATCTGCCTTATCGATGCGGTCATGTGTATCCAGCGAACGCTTAGTCTCTATAACCAGCAGCATTCCTACATGAGCTCGATTGATCCGAATATGAATATGGGTGATCCCTTACATGATCATGATCCCTATTGGAATATGCAGCATTCAGCAAATCTTTATCCAAGACATACGGATTCGTCCAAAATCATACTTTTATCTATCGTACCTGGACTTGCCCACTTCTATTTGGGACTTATGAAACGCGGTCTAACCACGATGACTTTGTTCGTTAGCGTACCGATCTTCCTCTCCTTTGTTAGTGGAATGACCGGTAGAGGCAGTTTTATGGCCTTCCTGCTCATTTTGCCAGTAATCTGGTTCTACTCTTTATTCGATGCCTTACACTTATTCAATAAGAAAATGAACGGAGAGATGTTAAGCGATCAATCATTTTTTGAGGATCTTTACCAGAACCGTGCGTATGACACCAAAAATCGTACAGTCGCCACATTGCTCTCTATTTTCCCAGGGGCAGGTCACTTGTATCTCGGCGCACAAAAGCGTGGCATTCAACTTATGATTGCTTTCTTGCTATCGCTTTATATGCTCGATATGATTCGTTTGTCGCTTTTTTTATTTCTTGTTCCGATTATTTGGTTCTTCTCGTTTTTCGACTCCCTTCAGCTCATTTCCAAATACGAAACATACGGTGTTGAAGATCGACCGATGATTGGAAGTCAGTTTGGGAATTACCGCCGTTTACTGGGACTGGGACTTATTGTGCTTGCAATCACCTTCGTATTCAATCGGTTGGATCCAGGCAGGTACGGCACACAAGTATTCGATGCATTTGGCGTTCATTTGAGTGGGGAAGAGTGGCAGCAATGGAGATATTATTATTATTTCATCAAAGATAATCTGCAAATTGTATTTGTTGCTGGCATCCTTATTGTCGGAGGACTTGTTCTACTACTTCGTAAGAATAAGAACTCATTTGAATAATGATAAATTATGGTTTGCGATCATTTTTAGGATTGCAAACCTTTTTTCATGCAAAAAGAGCCCCGAAGGGCCCTTCTTGATCGGTGATTGTTAAGTTCAGCTTCTCATTTGCTTGCAGTATTCCTATCTGGCCTCATCTGTGTCTACTTACACTAAAGTGTCTTTAGCACATCGCCCTCCAGCTAAGATTCACAAGTTTACGAAAGATCACTTCGGTATTTGCTCACGTCGTTCAACGGAACCACACCTCTCTTTTCACCGACAAGAATAGTATGTCCGAAGTATTCAACAATATACATCCATTTTAAATGATTTTAACCTTCACCATTTTTATGGTGCGTATGATTACGATTCTTCACCTTGTGAGAGCCCGATAGGGGTTCCATGGGTCCATTTGTTTCACGTTGAATATTCCTCTGACTGCCTTCCGGCGCACCCGTAGCGATTGATTTTGGCTTAGACATCTGCTAACCCCCTATCCAGCAATTCTTATATCCACTACTCTTCATGGTTGACTAGATCCTGATGGCGTCGGTCATTCGTCTGCTGCTGACGTTGCTGAGCGTTATGAGAACCGAGGTTAGGTTGGTCTAGATCCTTAACAACATTTTGCAAATTTTTATCTCTCGATTTGGACTTCGTCATTCTTCGTTAGCCTCCATGGGTAATATCGCGTAGCGCTTGTGCACATTCGTGAATATGGCGCACATCATTTTGAATAAGTTCCTGAACGATATCAGAATGCTCTTCAATATGAACTTGATCCCTCTCCACATCCACTAAATCGACCTTCACTTCGCGGGAATCCACATACGTACATTTAAAATCGAACGTATACGAGCTGCGACCCGCATTGGTCATATGCACCCGCAGCGTCTGATCATCGCTCTCATCCGGCCATACCTTAGCATGATCCGAGTTTGGCATGTGTTTCGGAAGCTCAATTGCCCAAGCATGCGCTAGCTCTGTTCCTGTGATTGCAGGTTTATCCATTGTCTTTACACCTCCGCATCTTTAACATGCGTAGGTGTCCCTGACTTTAACCGATCCTTCTTTTAGCAAGTTTACCGTCTTTGACTCATACTCTACCTGCTCACATTAGGTTCCAGCACAGTCATCGTATTGTTAAATGTATTCAAATTAACCATAGCCCCAATTGGAATCGCAGCTTTATAGTAACCATGACCCGTTGCCAGATTTGTCATTAGTGGTTTACCTAAAGGAACGAGGAATCGATTGATCAAATTTTCATACGTAACCCCGTATGCTTCCACACAGTTCGTGCACTCCCCCATTACGATTCCGATACAATCATCGAATTTCCCCGCTAATCTCAACTGACTTAAATAGCGATACACGGTGTTGATCGGCTCATGTGTTTCTTCCAGAAACAATATTTTACCCCGCGTGTCGACCTCAAAAGGAGTTCCTAACAAACCGACGAATGATGTTAAATTCCCTCCGACAATAGGGCCTGTTACGTTTCCTAGCACCCGACTTTGCAATGGAATATCGGGCGGATTTTGAATTTCTCGAGGTGCCCTTAAAGTTGACGTGGCTGCAAAAAATTGATCGAAGTTATAAGCAGGCGTGCTCATTTTAAAATCAATGAGCATAAGACTATGGAATGTAATCAAGTTTGCAAGTTGGTACAAGGCATTTAGTAAAGCTGTCATATCACTATAACCAGATATTATTTTAGGATGATTGATAATGAAATTGTAATCCAAGAAAGGAAGAATGTCAGATACCCCAACCCCTCCTCTTGTTGGCAAGATCAGAGACACTTCATCATCTGCAAACATTTGCATCAAATCGGTTGCTCGCTCTATTTCCATGCCCGCTAAAAAACCATTTTCGGCGTATACATATTTTCCGAGTCGGATATTAAACCCCAGTTGCTGAAGCACATTTATCCGGTTATTGATCGTATCCGCATTCAAAGGACTTCCTAAAGTGACAATGCCGATTGTGTCACCTGGTTTTAACAACGGTGGCTTTATTGACATGGTCATAACCCCCTTCCTACCCAAAAAAACTCCTATTGTTATAATGTATGGGGTATGCGCCTATTTGGATCATAAGAAGCACTCATTCCTAATCAAAAAGTCATACAACACAAAAAAGGCCGCCGACGCGAACGTCGATGACCTTTTCTTTATGTACGGAGAGGGTGGGATACCCTCACTTCGCTCGGGACTGCGATGTTCTGCTAACGCAGCTCATGCTGCGACGCCCCCACTTTCGTGGGTTCTCATCCCTATAAACGCAACAAAGGAGCGAATTTCTTCGCTCCTTCGTTTGATGTATGTACGGAGAGGGTGGGATGCCCTCACTTCGCTCGGGACTGCGATGTACTGCTAACGTAGCTTATGCTGCGACGTCCCCACTTTCGTGGGTTCTCATCCCTATAAACGCAACAAAGGAGCGAATTACTTCGCTCCTTCGTTTGATGTATGTACGGAGAGGGTGGGATTCGAACCCACGGAGGCTTGCACCTCGGCGGTTTTCAAGACCGCTGCCTTAAACCACTCGACCACCTCTCCATAAAAGCACAAGGATGCTTGCTGCGTCCTCATGCAGTGACAAAAAGTATTATATCATAACAGTTAAACATTTATCAACCGTTATTTAGATGTTTTTGTCGGATTTTGCGGAAATTACTTTTACGCCACCCATGTATGGGATCAAAGCCTCAGGAACAACAACTGTTCCATCTGCTTGTTGGTAGTTCTCAAGGATTGCAGCCACTGTACGGCCTACTGCAAGTCCTGACCCATTAAGCGTGTGAACGAACTCTGGTTTTGCTTTCGCATCACGACGGAAGCGGATATTGGCACGACGTGCTTGGAAATCTTCAAAGTTCGAGCATGAAGAAATTTCGCGATAAACATTCGAGCTCGGAATCCATACTTCTAGGTCATAAGTCTTAGCGGACGTAAAGCCCAAATCACCTGTACAAAGCGTTAATACGCGGTAAGGCAGTCCTAATCTGCGAAGCACCTCTTCAGCATGTCCTGTGAGCTTCTCCAGCTCGTCATAGGACTCCTCAGGCTTTACAATCTTCACAAGCTCTACCTTATTGAATTGATGCTGACGGATCAATCCACGTGTATCACGGCCTGCTGAACCCGCTTCAGAACGGAAACAAGCACTGAACGCTACGAAATTAACCGGCAATGTCTCTACAGGTACAATATCGTCACGGTGATAGTTCGTAACGGGTACTTCAGCGGTTGGAATCAGATAGTACTCTGAAGATCCTTCGATCTTGAACACATCTTCTTCGAACTTTGGCAATTGCCCTGTTCCTGTTAAAGAGTCACGATTCACGATGTACGGAGGCAGCATTTCTTCATAACCATGCTCATCACTTTGCAAGTCCATCATAAAGTTCATAACTGCGCGTTCTAAGCGTGCACCTAGTCCTTTATAGAACACAAAGCGTGATCCCGTTACCTTCGCCGCTGCTTCAAAATCTAAAATGCCTAGAGATTGGGCAATGTCCCAATGCGCTTTCGGTTCATAATCAAACTTCGGCGCTTCACCATGACGGCGAATCTCCACATTCTGTTCTTCAGATGCGCCTACAGGCACACTCTCATGCGGCATATTCGGAATGACGAGCAAGATGCTTTGCAAACGCTCATCCAAAATACGAATTTCATCGTCTAATTCTTTGATACGATCGCCAACGACTTTCATTTCCGCAATAAGCTCGTCCGCATTTTCACCAGCGCGCTTCATCTTCGCAACATCCTGGGAAACCGTATTACGACGGTTCTTCAGTTGCTCCGTTTCTTGCAGCAATTCTCTACGCTTTAAATCAACTTCTGTAAAAGAATTAATTTCCTCAATTGTTTTCCCACGATGACTCATAGCTACTTGAACTGCTTCTAAGTCAGTTCTCAATAATTTCACATCAAACAAGGAGGTTCCTCCTGTAACTCAATTTATTTTCTTACTAAGGGTAAGTTAGGAGGTATGATATCGCTCATACCCCCTGACTCACGAACAAGCACCCCCCGCCGCCAGAGGCGAAGGAAGTGCTTATTCAGCGCACTTAGAACTTCAGCAAATCTATTTTACCATACTCAAAAAGTAACTGTGCATCGCGTAGTCATCAGTCAACTCCGGATGGAAGGATGCCGCTAGCAAATGCCCTTGACGTGCTGCTACAATTTGTCCGTTATACGTAGCAAGCACTTCCACACCTGCGCCGAATTCTTCAATTAGCGGTGCGCGGATGAAAACGGCCCGTACAGGCTCAACAATTCCCACAACCGGTAAATCCGTCTCAAAGCTTTCACGCTGTCTACCGAAAGCATTACGAGCCACTCGCATGGACATGAGTCCAAGGTGTGGTTGCTCTTGTCCTGCAATTTCTTCGGCCAATAGAATCATACCTGCACACGTTCCGAAAATCGGTTTACCCTGATCTGAGAAGGATCGTAGCGCATCGATAAATCCATACAAATGCATGAGCTTACCCATCGTTGTGCTTTCCCCACCAGGCAGGATAATCCCATCTATGTCTGCCAACTGCTCGACTTTCTTGACGATCACACCTTCTGCACCTGCAAGCTCGATCAAACGAATGTGCTCCGCGACCGCACCTTGCAAAGCCAATACACCAATTTTCATGCTGATCTACCCTTCCTTCTGCTAATCCAAGGCGATAGCTAGTATTACCAGCCGCGATCTTGCATGCGCTCAGCAGCTTGAAGCTTGGAAATTTCGATCCCTTTCATTGGTGTACCCAAATTTTTGGATACTTCCACGATCAAACCATAGTCCGTATAATGAGTCGTCGCTTGAACGATTGCTTTTGCGAACTTCTCAGGATTGTCGGATTTGAAGATACCCGATCCTACGAACACACCATCAGATCCAAGGTGCATCATAAGGGCAGCATCCGCTGGATTTGCTACACCGCCTGCTGCAAAGTTTACAACTGGCAATTTACCAGTCTCATGTACTTGCAGGACTAGCTCATATGGAGCGCCTAAGTTCTTCGCTTCAGTCATTAGCTCATCTTTACTCATCACTTGAATTCTGCGAATTTGAGCTTGTACCGTACGCATATGACGTACTGCTTCCACGATATTACCTGTTCCTGGCTCGCCTTTTGTACGGATCATAGATGCGCCTTCGCCAATACGTCTAAGCGCTTCACCAATGTCTTTTGCTCCGCAAACGAATGGTACAGTGAATTCACTCTTGTTAATATGGAAAACTTCATCAGCTGGTGTTAGCACTTCGCTCTCATCAATGTAGTCTACACCCATTGCTTCCAGCATTTTTGCTTCCACATAATGGCCAATTCTAGCCTTTGCCATAACCGGGATGGAAACGACCTTCATTACTTCTTCCATAATTGTCGGATCACACATACGTGCAACACCGCCAGCAGCACGAATGTCTGATGGAACCCGCTCAAGTGCCATTACTGCTACCGCACCTGCTGCTTCAGCGATTTTCGCTTGTTCCGCATTCATAACGTCCATAATGACGCCGCCTTTTTGCATTTCAGCCATTCCTCTTTTAACGCGAGATGTACCTGTTTCCATGTCCCTATACCCCCTGCTCCATATGTGTAACATCCATCGTCAGAATACTCTACCGATAGTTCACTTCTAAAGACACATTTTACATGAACGCCTATTTTTACACAACCATTATTCAAGCAATTTCAACGATTCATTGGCACAGATTTCTCCACTAGAATAAGCTCTTAATGTCCGAGAACAAATTGACGAAGAAGTCTTTGATTGCACGGAACATCAGACGCCACCAGCTAGCCTTCTCCACATCCGCATCAGCAATCAAATCAACCGATTGCGTATTGTTTTTATATGTGATTTTAGCTGTTCCTAGAACATCTCCCTTTTTGATCGGTGCCACACGCTTACTTTCATCTACAAGCGTTGTTTCCACTTTCAAATCAGTTGCTGTTTCACCTTTTTGAACGATATAAGAAACTGCGTTTTTCGTTACCAACGGAACTTCAAGCTCCACACCTTTTTTAACAGAAGCAACTTTTGCTCCATCAAGTGCTGTCTTTTCATTCACTAATTGTTTATTTTCAAAATTGTTAAAGCCATAATCCATCAGCTTACGTGTTTCGTCAAAACGCTTCGCTTCTGTATTCGCGCCCATTACTACGGAAATTAAGCGAAGGCCGTTACGCTCCGCTGTACCTGTAAAGCACCACCCAGCCTCGTCTGTGTGACCCGTTTTAAGTCCATCAAGACCTTGATAAGCATAGCCTTTACGGAATGCGCTGTCTTTATAACCCTCTAGCATCCAGTTCCAGTTGGTCATTGGCGCTTTGTCTGCTGGTCTTAATTTTTGCGATGTAATCTTTGTATAATTTAAAATTTCCGGGTGATCCTTAATTAAATTTTTAGCCAAGATCCCAACATCACGTGCTGTCATCAAGTTTTCGCCTGTATATGTTTTGGACGCATAATCTTTCAAATCCGCACGAGTTAAACCCGTCGCATTATTAAAGGAGGTCTTATCCGACATCCCAATTGCTTTTGCCTTATCATTCATCATTTTGACGAAATTGTCTTCCGAACCACCGCCCACTCGCTCAGCAAGCGCAACAGAACCGTCATTACCGGAGTAGATCGACATCAACGCGAACATGTCTTTCACAGGAAGTTTCTCGTTCTCTGCAATCATTTGACCTGAACCGATAACAGAAGACGCATATTTGCTTGTATTTACAAGCTCGTCCCACGTTAATTTACTATCTCTGATCGCATCAAGCACGAGGTACTCTGTCATCATTTTTGTCATGGAGGCTGGCTGGCGCGGAGTATCCGCATCCATTTCATACAACACTTGACCAGTCGCAGCATCAATTAGAATCGCTGATTTTACCTCCAAACTAAGTGCAGAGGGTGGTGCAGTCTCCGCATATGCAACTTTCGAGCCATTTATCTGAAAAATGACCATTTGTATCATGCAAATTGTTAGTACCCACGCAATCCTTTTCTTCCAATTGTTCTTCACCGCATTCACTTCATTCCCACACTCCTACTTTTTTTATCAGATTTAGATTATATTTTAACATACCCCCTTATGCAAAAAAAGAAAGCTAAGATTCCAGATGGAACCCCAGCTTTCTTTATCCACTTATTGTTATATTACAGGTAATAGTTAGGTGCTTCTTTCGTAATTTGAACATCATGCGGATGGCTTTCACGTAAGCCTGCACCTGAGATACGTACGAATGCTGTATCTTCGATTAATTCCTTGATGTTCCGAGCTCCACAGTATCCCATACCGGAACGAAGACCACCGATTAGTTGGTAAATGCTGTCTGCAAGAGGTCCTTTGTAAGCAACTCGTCCCTCAATACCCTCCGGAACCAATTTGGATTCGCCTTCTTGGAAGTAACGATCTTTGGAGCCTTCTTTCATCGCGCCGATCGATCCCATACCACGGTACACTTTATAACGACGGCCTTGGAAGATTTCTTGCTCTCCAGGGCTCTCTTCCGTACCTGCAAACATACTACCAAGCATAACCGCGCTTGCGCCTGCTGCAATAGCCTTCACCACGTCACCAGAGTACTTAATACCACCATCAGCAATAACAGGTACACCATACTCACGTGCTACATTCGCACAATCAAAAATTGCCGTAATTTGCGGTACGCCAATACCTGCAATAACACGGGTTGTACAAATTGAGCCCGGGCCAATACCCACTTTTACAACAGAAGCTCCTGCTTCAATCAGATCACGCGTTCCGTCACCGGTAGCCACGTTACCTGCAACAATTGGCAAGTCTGGATATTGTTTGCGTAGTTCTCTCACCATGTTATTGATATTAACGTGGTGACCATGAGCGGAGTCTACAACGATTAGGTCAATACCTGCTTCTACTAGAGCTGCTGCACGCTCCAAACCATCTTTGGATACGCCGATCGCTGCACCCACTAGGAGACGACCATACTTATCTTTAGCTGCAGAAGGATACTGAATTGCTTTTTCAATATCTTTAATTGTAATAAGACCTTTAAGCTCATTTGTTTCATCAACTAATGGCAGCTTTTCAATCTTATGCTTCTGTAAAATCCCTTCCGCTTCTTGAAGCGTAGTGCCTACTGGAGCCGTCACTAAGTTCTCTTTTGTCATCACATCACTAATCTTCGTATTGAAATCATGGATGAAACGCAAGTCACGGTTCGTGAGAATACCTACTAATACTTTATTCTCATTCACGATAGGTACACCTGAGATCCGGTACTTGGACATTAATGCTTCCGCATCATATACCAAGTGCTCTGGAGTTAGGGAGAATGGGTTCGTAATTACGCCGCTTTCGGATCTTTTAACGCGATCTACTTCTTCAGCTTGCTGTGCAATTGACATGTTCTTATGAATAATCCCAATTCCGCCTTCACGAGCAATCGCGATTGCCAGTTTGGATTCCGTTACCGTATCCATCGCTGAAGACAAAAATGGGATGTTTAACTTCACATGAGGTCCTAATTTAGTCGTAATATCAATTTCTTTTCCGAACACTTCCGACTTTCTTGGAACAAGCAAAACATCGTCAAACGTTAAACCTTCTTTAGCAAACTTCGCTTCCCACACAGTACAGTTCCCCCTCTATATTTGGTATTCCCAAAATTTATTATTGCCATCTTAACAAAAGGTCAATTTTCATGTCAAGTAAATAACAACTGAGATTTTATTACAATAAAAGCAGTCCTAGTAAGCATTTCCTTCTTTATTTAAAAGAGTACCTACATTGTGAATTCCATAATAAGAACTCATCAATGCCCATTTCGTGAGCGGCTTTAATCTGTTCTCTCACATCTGCTGCCGTATACTCCCGATGAGGTTTAATCCAATAAGCTGTAAAATCTTGCAACCACGGACGAATAACCGCTCCTTTTTTACCTTCATTTGATAAGCGGGCGTTCGACTTTATCGCATCACCTAATGCCTGTTTGATCAGCGCATATGGCTGCTCATTCGGATTGCGTATCCCATAAAACCCTTTGTTGTAGTGCGAAGGATAAATCATCGGGGAGATCACATCAAGAGAAGGACTCAGCTTAGACCAATCCTGTCCAATGCCTCCATCTTGCGTCGTAAAAGTAGTAAGTCCGAATACATCAGCTGACACATTGGTATGAGGACCAAGCTCTTTTTTCGCATAAGCAATGAAACCTGCAATTGTATCTGCCTTGGACCTTCCATTTGTTACACCAAAATCGACCTCACTGTCTACCCTCTTCCCGTTTTCCGGAAAGCGCACATAATCAAATTGAATTTCATCAAATCCTTGCATCACAGCTTCTTTAGCAATATCCAAGTTATACCGCCATGTTTCATTTTTATAAGGATTTAACCAGCGCGCGCCCTTACGATCCTTCCACAATCCCCCCTCCTTTTTAACCAATGCATATTCTTGTCTGTGTCTTGTTAAAAATGAGTCTTTGAACACGACAATACGTGCAATCAAATAAATACCCTTATCCTTTAAATGCTTCATTAATTGAATTGAATCTTTAATAACCGGATTTGCATCCGCACCAATCTCATTAACAAGTTTTACAGAGGAATCGTACATGATTTGACCTGTATCCGACTTTACATCGATTACCATTGTATTCAAATGATTCGCTTCCATCATCGCAAGCAGTTTTTCCAACTTCTTGCCTTGCGTGACATAAGCAGATACATAAATCCCTTTTACCAATGGACGACTTCTCTTCGTCGTCGCATCATATTGCTGCTGCAAGCGTTGTTCGTTGGTTATTTGTTTTTCTTGCATTTGATTTATTTTAATCGGGGAATTCTTATCAGATTCAGCCTTTGGACGATTCCAAGAGCAACCTGATACTAGCATTATCCCGACAAGCGCTAGTATGATCCAGTTGATCTTATGTATTGGACTCTCTTCCATCCTACTCGCCTCCTTAGGAGGTAGTATGTACATTATGGGAAAGAGAGTTGTAATGGGAAAATGAACTTTTTAATGGATATAAATATAACAATTTCCAAATTAATCGTGAATAAAATGAGTTTAAGCAAAATCATAAAAAAGTTCTAGACATATCGAACTACCTTTACAAACGGCACCTGAACAAAATCAACTCAATGTAACAAAAGAAGCTGCTACCCAAAATGAGTAACAGCTTCTTTTCATTTGCTCGGCGACGTCCTACTCTCCCAGGACCCTTCGGTCCAAGTACCATCGGCGCTGGAAGGCTTAACGGTCGTGTTCGGGATGGGTACGCGTGGTTCCCTTCCGCCATCGTCACCAAACTAGCTTTTATTAAAAAAGCGACCAAGGCTTGTACCTTGAAAACTAGATGCGAATTGAAGAGTAAAGATAGGGTTTACGAAGATCAGACTTCGTAATGTTTTAGATAAGCCCTCGACCGATTAGTATTGGTCAGCTCCACACATTGCTGCGCTTCCACCTCCAACCTATCAACCTCGTCGTCTACAAGGGGTCTTACTAATTGGGAAATCTCATCTTGAGGGGGGCTTCGCGCTTAGATGCTTTCAGCGCTTATCCCCTCCGTACATAGCTACCCAGCGGTGCTCCTGGCGGAACAACTGGTACACCAGCGGTACGTCCATCCCGGTCCTCTCGTACTAAGGACAGCTCCTCTCAAATTTCCTACGCCCACGACAGATAGGGACCGAACTGTCTCACGACGTTCTGAACCCAGCTCGCGTACCGCTTTAATGGGCGAACAGCCCAACCCTTGGGACCTACTTCAGCCCCAGGATGCGATGAGCCGACATCGAGGTGCCAAACCTCCCCGTCGATGTGGACTCTTGGGGGAGATAAGCCTGTTATCCCCAGGGTAGCTTTTATCCGTTGAGCGATGGCCCTTCCATGCGGTACCACCGGATCACTAAGCCCGACTTTCGTCCCTGCTCGACTTGTTGGTCTCGCAGTCAAGCTCCCTTATGCCTTTGCACTCTTCGAATGATTTCCAACCATTCTGAGGGAACCTTGGGACGCCTCCGTTACTCTTTAGGAGGCGACCGCCCCAGTCAAACTGCCCACCTGACACGGTCCCTCTACCGGTTATACGGTAGTAGGTTAGAACTCCGATACGATCAGGGTGGTATCCCAACGTTGCCTCCACCTAAGCTGGCGCTCAGGCTTCTAAGGCTCCCACCTATCCTGTACAGATCGTACCAAAGTTCAATATCAAGCTGCAGTAAAGCTCCATGGGGTCTTTCCGTCTTGTCGCGGGTAACCTGCATCTTCACAGGTATTAAAATTTCACCGGATCTCTCGTTGAGACAGCGCCCAAGTCGTTACGCCATTCGTGCGGGTCAGAATTTACCTGACAAGGAATTTCGCTACCTTAGGACCGTTATAGTTACGGCCGCCGTTTACTGGGGCTTCGGTTCACAGCTTCGGGATTGCTCCCTAACCACTCCCCTTAACCTTCCAGCACCGGGCAGGCGTCAGCCCATATACTTCGCCTTACGGCTTCGCATAGACCTGTGTTTTTGCTAAACAGTCGCTTGGGCCTTTTCACTGCGACCCCCTCGAGCTATTCACTCTACCGGGGTACCCCTTCTCCCGAAGTTACGGGGTAATTTTGCCGAGTTCCTTAACGAGAGTTCTTCCGCGCGCCTTAGAATTCTCTTCTCACCCACCTGTGTCGGTTTACGGTACGGGCACCTTGACCTGACTAGAAGCTTTTCTTGGCAGTGTGAAATCATGACCTTCGGTACTTTAAGTTTCCCTCCCCATCACAGCCCAGCCTTATCGATGTGCGGATTTGCCTACACATCAGCCTCACTGCTTGGACGAGCATATCCATCGGCTCGCGTCACTATCCTACTGCGTCACTCCATCGTTCATAACGGTTTTTGGTGGTACAGGAATTTGAACCTGTTGTCCATTCGACTACGCCTTTCGGCCTCGCCTTAGGTCCCGACTTACCCTGAGCGGACGAACCTTCCTCAGGAACCCTTAGGTTTTCGGCGGACAAGATTCTCACTTGTCTTTTCGTTACTCATACCGGCATTCTCACTTGTGTACGCTCCAGCTGTCCTCACGATCAACCTTCACTGCTGTACACAACGCTCCCCTACCCAAGTAGAAATCTTGTTTCTACATGTCATAGCTTCGGTGGTGTGTTTAGCCCCGTTACATTTTCGGCGCAGAGTCACTCGACCAGTGAGCTATTACGCACTCTTTAAATGATGGCTGCTTCTAAGCCAACATCCTGGTTGTCTTTGCAACTCCACATCCTTTCCCACTTAACACACACTTGGGGACCTTAGCTGATGATCTGGGCTGTTTCCCTCTTGACAATGGATCTTAGCACTCACTGTCTGACTCCTGGATATAAGTATGTGGCATTCAGAGTTTGACTGAACTTGGTAACCCTTGGGGGGCCCCGCATCCAATCAGTGCTTTACCTCCACTACTCTCTTTCCAAGGCTAGCCCTAAAGCTATTTCGGGGAGAACCAGCTATCTCCGAGTTCGATTGGAATTTCTCCGCTACCCCCACCTCATCCCCGCATTTTTCAACATGCGTGGGTTCGGGCCTCCAGTGCGTGTTACCGCACCTTCACCCTGGACAGGGGTAGATCACACGGTTTCGGGTCTACGTCTACATACTAAAATTCGCCCTATTCAGACTCGCTTTCGCTGCGGCTCCGGCTTATCACCTTAACCTCGCATGCAAACGTAACTCGCCGGTTCATTCTACAAAAGGCACGCCATCATCCCTTAACGGACTCTGACTTTTTGTAAGCGCACGGTTTCAGGTTCTTTTTCACTCCCCTTCCGGGGTGCTTTTCACCTTTCCCTCACGGTACTGCTTCACTATCGGTCGCTAGGGAGTATTTAGCCTTGGCAGATGGTCCTGCCAGATTCCGACGGGGTTTCACGTGTCCCGCCGTACTCAGGATCCGTCTAGGAATTTCGCTCGCTTTTGGCTACAGGGCTGTTACCTTTTATCGCAGACCTTTCCAGATCTCTTCACCTAGCAAGCTATTTCCATGTTGACGTCCTACAACCCCAAAGAGCAAGCTCCTTGGTTTGGGCTAATCCGCGTTCGCTCGCCGCTACTG
>NZ_CP197466.1:0-20000 GCF_052180255.1 Paenibacillus sp. KN14-4R | reverse complement strand
AATTAACACACAGTTGTATCTAATTCATTTTCATAACATTAGATTTTTTATATTACTAACCCTCCTACATTTTCTAAGCTAATACACAAAACATTATTAACAGCGTGTATCCTTAATTAGGATAGTCTTATTAGTACATTATTGTTTCTTTCTTATTCTCACTAATTTCAAATAATCTTTCACCTCAAAAGGACCACCCCATCATTTATCTATTTCAATGACTTAGCTTACATTATATGTTACAGATTAAAATCAAAAATATTATAGTCATATTATCCCCTTTAAGTAGACAATGCGTAGAAAGTCACTACAGTTTACTTGGAGGAGATAATATCATGGGGAATAAAGAAAAACATACGATGTTGGATTTTAGAGAAAAGAAGTTCAAATGACCTCGAAGATAAGCTAGCGTATAAGAAAAAATCGTGGGAGCTTGAAATAAAATGTTCTATGGTAAGAAAATGGGTTGCGCATTCTGAACGGAAAGGTCTGGCTGGACTTGGAGAGAGGCGTAGCAACGGACCAACAAATATATCATCATAGAGCAACTCTCTTCACGATTCGTTATACCCCTGTAAGGCCACTTAGTGGCGTTTCACTCAGTGGTTAACTCCAAATGGTTCCGGAATAGAGATCACAAAACTACTCGGAAGATCGATAACGAAACTCTAATGGAGAAAATTATGGAATACCATAAAGGGGCATCTACGGATATCCACGTATACAGATATGATTGTATAAGACCTTAGGCATTCTGATAAACCACAAATTTGTTTAACGCTTGATAAAGGTGCTTGGTATCCGTTCTAGCATACGTCGTAAGCGACCCAACAGCAGTAAAGAGGTATATGTGATCTCCAACAATGTCTTAAACCGTGAATTTGAAGTTTCAAAACCCAATGAAAAGTGGGTAACAAATATCACTTATTTACCGCACTTGAATAAGTATCTTTTCTCGTCCACAATAATCGTTCTTTACCATAATGAAGTTGTAGCGTGCAAGATTGGCTTGCGCTACGATCCCCCATTAGTTCTAAATACCGTTTAAACAAGGGGTGAAAATGCGCATGGCTAAAGACGTAAGGCGTTCTCCTGCTGGAACATCTCCAAATGAAAGCGAGCATGTCTCGTAAAGGAAATTCTTACGGAAAGTTTCTTCGTACATTTGAAGTCCAGATGCCTTATACTCCAAAAGTTCAAGACCGAAGAAGAACTAATTGAAGCTATTCACAGCTATATTTAATTCTATAAAAATGAACGTTTCAAAAGAAAATAAACAACCTTAGTTCGGTATTGTACCGGGCTAAGGTTGTTTAATTGAGGCTTATATAACGCTGTCCACTTGACGGGGGCTAACATCATAACTGCTGGTTGTTCTTTTTCTTACTTAGAAAGAAGTAACACAACTTAAATTCTTATTCGAATATCATGATCAAATAACAATCACTTATCTTTGGCTTAATCAATATACTTAAGAAACCAAAACATTACTTACAAATAAATTAATCGATTGTATCAATTTAAGAAATCATTTGAATAATCGTCAGTAAAGTTACCCATTACCCACATTAAACACCACCTGAACAAAATCAACTCAATGTAACAAAAGAAGCCGCTACCCAAAATGAGTAACAGCTTCTTTTCATTTGCTCGGCGACGTCCTACTCTCCCAGGACCCTTCGGTCCAAGTACCATCGGCGCTGGAAGGCTTAACGGTCGTGTTCGGGATGGGTACGCGTGGTTCCCTTCCGCCATCGTCACCAAACTAGCTTTTATTTAAAAAAGCGACCAAGGCTTGTGCCTTGAAAACTAGATGCGAATTGAAGAGTAAAGATAGGGTTTACGAAGTCTGATCTTCGTAAAGTTTTTAGATAAGCCCTCGACCGATTAGTATTGGTCAGCTCCACACATTGCTGCGCTTCCACCTCCAACCTATCAACCTCGTCGTCTACAAGGGGTCTTACTAATTGGGAAATCTCATCTTGAGGGGGGCTTCGCGCTTAGATGCTTTCAGCGCTTATCCCCTCCGTACATAGCTACCCAGCGGTGCTCCTGGCGGAACAACTGGTACACCAGCGGTACGTCCATCCCGGTCCTCTCGTACTAAGGACAGCTCCTCTCAAATTTCCTACGCCCACGACAGATAGGGACCGAACTGTCTCACGACGTTCTGAACCCAGCTCGCGTACCGCTTTAATGGGCGAACAGCCCAACCCTTGGGACCTACTTCAGCCCCAGGATGCGATGAGCCGACATCGAGGTGCCAAACCTCCCCGTCGATGTGGACTCTTGGGGGAGATAAGCCTGTTATCCCCAGGGTAGCTTTTATCCGTTGAGCGATGGCCCTTCCATGCGGTACCACCGGATCACTAAGCCCGACTTTCGTCCCTGCTCGACTTGTAGGTCTCGCAGTCAAGCTCCCTTATGCCTTTGCACTCTTCGAATGATTTCCAACCATTCTGAGGGAACCTTGGGACGCCTCCGTTACTCTTTAGGAGGCGACCGCCCCAGTCAAACTGCCCACCTGACACGGTCCCTCTACCGGTTATACGGTAGTAGGTTAGAACTCCGATACGATCAGGGTGGTATCCCAACGTTGCCTCCACCTAAGCTGGCGCTCAGGCTTCTAAGGCTCCCACCTATCCTGTACAGATCGTACCAAAGTTCAATATCAAGCTGCAGTAAAGCTCCATGGGGTCTTTCCGTCTTGTCGCGGGTAACCTGCATCTTCACAGGTATTAAAATTTCACCGGATCTCTCGTTGAGACAGCGCCCAAGTCGTTACGCCATTCGTGCGGGTCAGAATTTACCTGACAAGGAATTTCGCTACCTTAGGACCGTTATAGTTACGGCCGCCGTTTACTGGGGCTTCGGTTCACAGCTTCGGATTGCTCCTAACCACTCCCCTTAACCTTCCAGCACCGGGCAGGCGTCAGCCCATATACTTCGCCTTACGGCTTCGCATAGACCTGTGTTTTTGCTAAACAGTCGCTTGGGCCTTTTCACTGCGACCCCCTCGAGCTATTCACTCTACCGGGGTACCCCTTCTCCCGAAGTTACGGGGTCATTTTGCCGAGTTCCTTAACGAGAGTTCTTCCGCGCGCCTTAGAATTCTCTTCTCACCCACCTGTGTCGGTTTACGGTACGGGCACCTTGACCTGACTAGAAGCTTTTCTTGGCAGTGTGAAATCATGACCTTCGGTACTTTAAGTTTCCCTCCCCATCACAGCCCAGCCTTAATGATGTGCGGATTTGCCTACACATCAGCCTCACTGCTTGGACGAGCATATCCATCGGCTCGCGTCACTATCCTACTGCGTCACTCCATCGTTCATAACGGTTTTTGGTGGTACAGGAATTTGAACCTGTTGTCCATTCGACTACGCCTTTCGGCCTCGCCTTAGGTCCCGACTTACCCTGAGCGGACGAACCTTCCTCAGGAACCCTTAGGTTTTCGGCGGACAAGATTCTCACTTGTCTTTTCGTTACTCATACCGGCATTCTCACTTGTGTACGCTCCAGCTGTCCTCACGATCAACCTTCACTGCTGTACACAACGCTCCCCTACCCAAGTAGAAATCTTGTTTCTACATGTCATAGCTTCGGTGGTGTGTTTAGCCCCGTTACATTTTCGGCGCAGAGTCACTCGACCAGTGAGCTATTACGCACTCTTTAAATGATGGCTGCTTCTAAGCCAACATCCTGGTTGTCTTTGCAACTCCACATCCTTTGCCACTTAACACACACTTGGGGACCTTAGCTGATGATCTGGGCTGTTTCCCTCTTGACAATGGATCTTAGCACTCACTGTCTGACTCCTGGATATAAGTATGTGGCATTCAGAGTTTGACTGAACTTGGTAACCCTTGGGGGGCCCCGCATCCAATCAGTGCTTTACCTCCACTACTCTCTTTCCAAGGCTAGCCCTAAAGCTATTTCGGGGAGAACCAGCTATCTCCGAGTTCGATTGGAATTTCTCCGCTACCCCCACCTCATCCCCGCATTTTTCAACATGCGTGGGTTCGGGCCTCCAGTGCGTGTTACCGCACCTTCACCCTGGACAGGGGTAGATCACACGGTTTCGGGTCTACGTCTACATACTAAAATTCGCCCTATTCAGACTCGCTTTCGCTGCGGCTCCGGCTTATCACCTTAACCTCGCATGCAAACGTAACTCGCCGGTTCATTCTACAAAAGGCACGCCATCATCCCTTAACGGACTCTGACTTTTTGTAAGCGCACGGTTTCAGGTTCTTTTTCACTCCCCTTCCGGGGTGCTTTTCACCTTTCCCTCACGGTACTGCTTCACTATCGGTCGCTAGGGAGTATTTAGCCTTGGCAGATGGTCCTGCCAGATTCCGACGGGGTTTCACGTGTCCCGCCGTACTCAGGATCCGTCTAGGAATTTCGCTCACTTTTGGCTACAGGGCTGTTACCTTTTATCGCAGACCTTTCCAGATCTCTTCGCCTAGCAAGCTATTTCCATGTTGACGTCCTACAACCCCAAAGAGCAAGCTCCTTGGTTTGGGCTAATCCGCGTTCGCTCGCCGCTACTGACGGAATCACTTTTGTTTTCTTCTCCTCGAGGTACTTAGATGTTTCAGTTCCCTCGGTATACCTCCTCTGCAGCTATGTATTCACTGCAGGGTAACTGTGCATTACCACAGCTGGGTTCCCCCATTCGGACATCCCCGGATCAAAGCCTGCTTACGGCTCCCCGAGGCATTTCGTCGTTCGCCACGTCCTTCTTCGGCTCCTAGCGCCTAGGCATCCTCCGTGCGCCCTTATTAGCTTATCTTGCGATCAACTAACTAGGCTGTTCTTATGAAACATAAGAACGCTTTAGATGATTAATGTTTTCAGTTACTGAAAACATCTTCCTATGCTTTACTTCTTCGTTTCGCTATCTAGTTTTCAAGGAACAAGGTTTTCGAAAGGCTATTGGCCTTTCAAAACTGAACACGAGTGAATGAATGTGATCCGAAGATCTGTATTTGAATGTTTCCGTTGCAGGAAACGATTCTCCATAGAAAGGAGGTGATCCAGCCGCACCTTCCGATACGGCTACCTTGTTACGACTTCACCCCAATCATCTACCCCACCTTCGGCGGCTGGCTCCCTTGCGGGTTACCCCACCGACTTCGGGTGTTGTAAACTCTCGTGGTGTGACGGGCGGTGTGTACAAGACCCGGGAACGTATTCACCGCGGCATGCTGATCCGCGATTACTAGCAATTCCGACTTCATGCAGGCGAGTTGCAGCCTGCAATCCGAACTGAGATCGGCTTTTTAGGATTCGCTCCAGATCGCTCTTTCGCTTCCCGTTGTACCGACCATTGTAGTACGTGTGTAGCCCAGGTCATAAGGGGCATGATGATTTGACGTCATCCCCACCTTCCTCCGGTTTGTCACCGGCAGTCATCCTAGAGTGCCCACCCAAAGTGCTGGCAACTAAGATCAGGGGTTGCGCTCGTTGCGGGACTTAACCCAACATCTCACGACACGAGCTGACGACAACCATGCACCACCTGTCTTGAATGTTCCGAAGAAGGACTCTATCTCTAGAGTTTACATTCAGATGTCAAGACCTGGTAAGGTTCTTCGCGTTGCTTCGAATTAAACCACATACTCCACTGCTTGTGCGGGTCCCCGTCAATTCCTTTGAGTTTCAGTCTTGCGACCGTACTCCCCAGGCGGAATGCTTAATGTGTTAACTTCGGCACCAAGGGTATTGAAACCCCTAACACCTAGCATTCATCGTTTACGGCGTGGACTACCAGGGTATCTAATCCTGTTTGCTCCCCACGCTTTCGCGCCTCAGCGTCAGTTATAGGCCAGAAAGTCGCCTTCGCCACTGGTGTTCCTCCACATCTCTACGCATTTCACCGCTACACGTGGAATTCCACTTTCCTCTCCTACACTCAAGTCTTCCAGTTTCCAGTGCGAATCGGGGTTAAGCCCCAACCTTAAACACCAGACTTAAAAGACCGCCTGCGCGCGCTTTACGCCCAATAATTCCGGACAACGCTTGCCCCCTACGTATTACCGCGGCTGCTGGCACGTAGTTAGCCGGGGCTTTCTTCTCAGGTACCGTCACCTAAAGAGCAGTTACTCTCCTTAGCGTTCTTCCCTGGCAACAGAGCTTTACGATCCGAAAACCTTCATCACTCACGCGGCGTTGCTCCGTCAGACTTTCGTCCATTGCGGAAGATTCCCTACTGCTGCCTCCCGTAGGAGTCTGGGCCGTGTCTCAGTCCCAGTGTGGCCGTTCACCCTCTCAGGTCGGCTACGCATCGTCGCCTTGGTGAGCCATTACCTCACCAACTAGCTAATGCGCCGCAGGCCCATCTGTAAGCAACAGGTTACCCCGTTTTTCTTGACCCTCTCATGCGAGAAGACCACTTATTTGGTCTTAGCTACCGTTTCCGGTAGTTATCCCAATCTTACAGGCAGGTTGCCTACGTGTTACTCACCCGTCCGCCGCTAAGCTATTCCCGAAGGAATAACTCCGCTCGACTTGCATGTATTAGGCACGCCGCCAGCGTTCGTCCTGAGCCAGGATCAAACTCTCCATTAAAGACTTTTCCGAAGGAAAATGTCTGATGTGAGCTGATTGCTCAAAATTTACTTACTAGCTTTGTCTTAATCATTCACCCGAAAGTGACAATCTCGACATTTGAGATTTTACAATCTCTTTATATTCATTCACTCGTTGTTCAGTTTTCAAAGGACAATTCTTTTCTTGTTGTCTTCCGTTTTAGCGGCGACAACTTTTATATCATATCATGCTTTCAGTGTTTATGTCAACATGTTTTTGATATTCTTTTTTAAAAGTTTAAATGGTCGGGACGACACGATTTGAACATGCGACCCCCTGGTCCCAAACCAGGTGCTCTACCAAGCTGAGCTACGTCCCGATATAATTTTATTGAAAAAATGGCGCGCCCTGAGAGATTCGAACTCCCGGCCTTTTGATTCGTAGTCAAACGCTCTATCCAGCTGAGCTAAGGGCGCATATTACATAATACTTTTAAAAAGTGGAGCGGAAGACGGGATTCGAACCCGCGACCCTCGCCTTGGCAAGGCGATGCTCTACCCCTGAGCCACTTCCGCATTTTGGTGCGCGTAGAGGGACTTGAACCCCCACGGTCGCCCGCTAGATCCTAAGTCTAGTGCGTCTGCCAATTCCGCCATACGCGCACACTGTGTAATTCATGGTGAGCCATGAAGGACTCGAACCTTCGACACCCTGATTAAAAGTCAGGTGCTCTACCAACTGAGCTAATGGCTCTTATTAAGTTAAATGGGGCGGACGAGGGGAATTGAACCCCCGAGTGTCGGATCCACAAACCGATGCGTTAACCACTTCGCCACGACCGCCACAATCATGCTTAGCATGAGCACTACAAGCGTAGTTCATACCAAGTATTAATTATTTTAAAAAATGGTGGAGGCTGATGGATTCGAACCACCGAACTCGAAGAGAGCAGATTTACAGTCTGCCGTGTTTAGCCACTTCACTAAGCCTCCGGAAAAACTATGGTGCCGTCGAGAGGACTTGAACCCCCAACCTACTGATTACAAGTCAGTTGCTCTACCAGTTGAGCTACAACGGCATATTATTAAGAATGGTGGCTCGGGACGGAATCGAACCGCCGACACGAGGATTTTCAGTCCTCTGCTCTACCGACTGAGCTACCGAGCCTCATACACTTTATAGATAAGTATCTACTATAAAGATAATGGCGGAGCTGACGAGATTCGAACTCGCGGTCTCCTGCGTGACAGGCAGGCATGTTAGGCCTCTACACCACAGCTCCATAATATTTTATTGTATAAATGGTGGAGGCTAACGGGATCGAACCGCTGACCCTCTGCTTGTAAGGCAGATGCTCTCCCAGCTGAGCTAAGCCTCCGAAATATGGTGACCCGTAGGGGATTCGAACCCCTGTTACCTCCGTGAAAGGGAGGTGTCTTAACCCCTTGACCAACGGGCCTTATATGGCTCCCCGAACAGGGCTCGAACCTGTGACAACACGATTAACAGTCGTGTGCTCTACCAACTGAGCTATCAGGGAAAATTGATTAGTATAGAGAATAAAAACCACCACTACGTGATGTGAATGGTGGTTTCGTTCGCTCGGCGACGTCCTACTCTCCCAGGACCCTTCGGTCCAAGTACCATCGGCGCTGGAAGGCTTAACGGTCGTGTTCGGGATGGGTACGCGTGGTTCCCTTCCGCCATCGCCACCAAACTAGCTTTTATTTAAAAAAGCGACCAAGGCTTGTACCTTGAAAACTAGATGCGAATTGAAGAGTAAAGATAGGGTTTACGAAGTCTGATCTTCGTAATGTTTTAGATAAGCCCTCGACCGATTAGTGTTGGTCAGCTCCACACATTGCTGCGCTTCCACCTCCAACCTATCAACCTCGTCGTCTACAAGGGGTCTTACTAATTGGGAAATCTCATCTTGAGGGGGGCTTCGCGCTTAGATGCTTTCAGCGCTTATCCCCTCCGTACATAGCTACCCAGCGGTGCTCCTGGCGGAACAACTGGTACACCAGCGGTACGTCCATCCCGGTCCTCTCGTACTAAGGACAGCTCCTCTCAAATTTCCTACGCCCACGACAGATAGGGACCGAACTGTCTCACGACGTTCTGAACCCAGCTCGCGTACCGCTTTAATGGGCGAACAGCCCAACCCTTGGGACCTACTTCAGCCCCAGGATGCGATGAGCCGACATCGAGGTGCCAAACCTCCCCGTCGATGTGGACTCTTGGGGGAGATAAGCCTGTTATCCCCAGGGTAGCTTTTATCCGTTGAGCGATGGCCCTTCCATGCGGTACCACCGGATCACTAAGCCCGACTTTCGTCCCTGCTCGACTTGTAGGTCTCGCAGTCAAGCTCCCTTATGCCTTTGCACTCTTCGAATGATTTCCAACCATTCTGAGGGAACCTTGGGACGCCTCCGTTACTCTTTAGGAGGCGACCGCCCCAGTCAAACTGCCCACCTGACACGGTCCCTCTACCGGTTATACGGTAGTAGGTTAGAACTCCGATACGATCAGGGTGGTATCCCAACGTTGCCTCCACCTAAGCTGGCGCTCAGGCTTCTAAGGCTCCCACCTATCCTGTACAGATCGTACCAAAGTTCAATATCAAGCTGCAGTAAAGCTCCATGGGGTCTTTCCGTCTTGTCGCGGGTAACCTGCATCTTCACAGGTATTAAAATTTCACCGGATCTCTCGTTGAGACAGCGCCCAAGTCGTTACGCCATTCGTGCGGGTCAGAATTTACCTGACAAGGAATTTCGCTACCTTAGGACCGTTATAGTTACGGCCGCCGTTTACTGGGGCTTCGGTTCACAGCTTCGGATTGCTCCTAACCACTCCCCTTAACCTTCCAGCACCGGGCAGGCGTCAGCCCATATACTTCGCCTTACGGCTTCGCATAGACCTGTGTTTTTGCTAAACAGTCGCTTGGGCCTTTTCACTGCGACCCCCTCGAGCTATTCACTCTACCGGGGTACCCCTTCTCCCGAAGTTACGGGGTCATTTTGCCGAGTTCCTTAACGAGAGTTCTTCCGCGCGCCTTAGAATTCTCTTCTCACCCACCTGTGTCGGTTTACGGTACGGGCACCTTGACCTGACTAGAAGCTTTTCTTGGCAGTGTGAAATCATGACCTTCGGTACTTTAAGTTTCCCTCCCCATCACAGCCCAGCCTTAATGATGTGCGGATTTGCCTACACATCAGCCTCACTGCTTGGACGAGCATATCCATCGGCTCGCGTCACTATCCTACTGCGTCACTCCATCGTTCATAACGGTTTTTGGTGGTACAGGAATTTGAACCTGTTGTCCATTCGACTACGCCTTTCGGCCTCGCCTTAGGTCCCGACTTACCCTGAGCGGACGAACCTTCCTCAGGAACCCTTAGGTTTTCGGCGGACAAGATTCTCACTTGTCTTTTCGTTACTCATACCGGCATTCTCACTTGTGTACGCTCCAGCTGTCCTCACGATCAACCTTCACTGCTGTACACAACGCTCCCCTACCCAAGTAGAAATCTTGTTTCTACATGTCATAGCTTCGGTGGTGTGTTTAGCCCCGTTACATTTTCGGCGCAGAGTCACTCGACCAGTGAGCTATTACGCACTCTTTAAATGATGGCTGCTTCTAAGCCAACATCCTGGTTGTCTTTGCAACTCCACATCCTTTGCCACTTAACACACACTTGGGGACCTTAGCTGATGATCTGGGCTGTTTCCCTCTTGACAATGGATCTTAGCACTCACTGTCTGACTCCTGGATATAAGTATGTGGCATTCAGAGTTTGACTGAACTTGGTAACCCTTGGGGGGCCCCGCATCCAATCAGTGCTTTACCTCCACTACTCTCTTTCCAAGGCTAGCCCTAAAGCTATTTCGGGGAGAACCAGCTATCTCCGAGTTCGATTGGAATTTCTCCGCTACCCCCACCTCATCCCCGCATTTTTCAACATGCGTGGGTTCGGGCCTCCAGTGCGTGTTACCGCACCTTCACCCTGGACAGGGGTAGATCACACGGTTTCGGGTCTACGTCTACATACTAAAATTCGCCCTATTCAGACTCGCTTTCGCTGCGGCTCCGGCTTATCACCTTAACCTCGCATGCAAACGTAACTCGCCGGTTCATTCTACAAAAGGCACGCCATCATCCCTTAACGGACTCTGACTTTTTGTAAGCGCACGGTTTCAGGTTCTTTTTCACTCCCCTTCCGGGGTGCTTTTCACCTTTCCCTCACGGTACTGCTTCACTATCGGTCGCTAGGGAGTATTTAGCCTTGGCAGATGGTCCTGCCAGATTCCGACGGGGTTTCACGTGTCCCGCCGTACTCAGGATCCGTCTAGGAATTTCGCTCACTTTTGGCTACAGGGCTGTTACCTTTTATCGCAGACCTTTCCAGATCTCTTCGCCTAGCAAGCTATTTCCATGTTGACGTCCTACAACCCCAAAGAGCAAGCTCTTTGGTTTGGGCTAATCCGCGTTCGCTCGCCGCTACTGACGGAATCACTTTTGTTTTCTTCTCCTCGAGGTACTTAGATGTTTCAGTTCCCTCGGTATACCTCCTCTGCAGCTATGTATTCACTGCAGGGTAACTGTGCATTACCACAGCTGGGTTCCCCCATTCGGACATCCCCGGATCAAAGCCTGCTTACGGCTCCCCGAGGCATTTCGTCGTTCGCCACGTCCTTCTTCGGCTCCTAGCGCCTAGGCATCCTCCGTGCGCCCTTATTAGCTTATCTTGCGATCAACTAACTAGGCTGTTCTTATGAAACATAAGAACGCTTTAGATGATTGATGTTTTCAGTTACTGAAAACATCTTCCTATGCTTTACTTCTTCGTTTCGCTATCTAGTTTTCAAGGAACAAGGTTTTCGAAAGGCTATTGGCCTTTCAAAACTGAACACGAGTGAATGAATGTGATCCGAAGATCTGTATTTGAATGTTTCCGTTGCAGGAAACGATTCTCCATAGAAAGGAGGTGATCCAGCCGCACCTTCCGATACGGCTACCTTGTTACGACTTCACCCCAATCATCTACCCCACCTTCGGCGGCTGGCTCCCTTGCGGGTTACCCCACCGACTTCGGGTGTTGTAAACTCTCGTGGTGTGACGGGCGGTGTGTACAAGACCCGGGAACGTATTCACCGCGGCATGCTGATCCGCGATTACTAGCAATTCCGACTTCATGCAGGCGAGTTGCAGCCTGCAATCCGAACTGAGATCGGCTTTTTAGGATTCGCTCCAGATCGCTCTTTCGCTTCCCGTTGTACCGACCATTGTAGTACGTGTGTAGCCCAGGTCATAAGGGGCATGATGATTTGACGTCATCCCCACCTTCCTCCGGTTTGTCACCGGCAGTCATCCTAGAGTGCCCACCATTACATGCTGGCAACTAAGATCAGGGGTTGCGCTCGTTGCGGGACTTAACCCAACATCTCACGACACGAGCTGACGACAACCATGCACCACCTGTCTTGAATGTTCCGAAGAAGGACTCTATCTCTAGAGTTTGCATTCAGATGTCAAGACCTGGTAAGGTTCTTCGCGTTGCTTCGAATTAAACCACATACTCCACTGCTTGTGCGGGTCCCCGTCAATTCCTTTGAGTTTCAGTCTTGCGACCGTACTCCCCAGGCGGAATGCTTAATGTGTTAACTTCGGCACCAAGGGTATTGAAACCCCTAACACCTAGCATTCATCGTTTACGGCGTGGACTACCAGGGTATCTAATCCTGTTTGCTCCCCACGCTTTCGCGCCTCAGCGTCAGTTATAGGCCAGAAAGTCGCCTTCGCCACTGGTGTTCCTCCACATCTCTACGCATTTCACCGCTACACGTGGAATTCCACTTTCCTCTCCTACACTCAAGTCTTCCAGTTTCCAGTGCGAATCGGGGTTAAGCCCCAACCTTAAACACCAGACTTAAAAGACCGCCTGCGCGCGCTTTACGCCCAATAATTCCGGACAACGCTTGCCCCCTACGTATTACCGCGGCTGCTGGCACGTAGTTAGCCGGGGCTTTCTTCTCAGGTACCGTCACCTAAAGAGCAGTTACTCTCCTTAGCGTTCTTCCCTGGCAACAGAGCTTTACGATCCGAAAACCTTCATCACTCACGCGGCGTTGCTCCGTCAGACTTTCGTCCATTGCGGAAGATTCCCTACTGCTGCCTCCCGTAGGAGTCTGGGCCGTGTCTCAGTCCCAGTGTGGCCGTTCACCCTCTCAGGTCGGCTACGCATCGTCGCCTTGGTGAGCCATTACCTCACCAACTAGCTAATGCGCCGCAGGCCCATCTGTAAGCAACAGGTTACCCCGTTTTTCTTGACCCTCTCATGCGAGAAGATCACTTATTTGGTCTTAGCTACCGTTTCCGGTAGTTATCCCAATCTTACAGGCAGGTTGCCTACGTGTTACTCACCCGTCCGCCGCTAAGCTATTCCCGAAGGAATAACTCCGCTCGACTTGCATGTATTAGGCACGCCGCCAGCGTTCGTCCTGAGCCAGGATCAAACTCTCCATTAAAGACTTTTCCGAAGGAAAATGTCTGGTGAGCTGATTGCTCAAAATTTACTTACTAGCTTTGTCTTAATCAATCACCCGAAAGTGACAATCTCGACTGTTTGAGATTTTACAATCTCTTTATATTCATTCACTCGTTGTTCAGTTTTCAAAGGACAATCTCGCTTTTCAGCTTCGCGCCGTTTTAGCGGCGACTTGATTAATATACCACATCTTCACTACTCATTGCAAGTGTTTTTTTATCTTTTTTAAATCAACACTTGTATAATGTTTCGTTCGGAAGCCGCTTTCTTACTGGCGGATAACAAATATATCATGGCGTAGTACTAGAGTCAAATCATAAAATATGGTAATTGACTATCTAATAAAAATAAAGGAGCAAGTGCAATTATGCACCTGCTCCTAAGTAACTCATGCCTATGAGTAAATCTTAATCAATGAAGTCTTCCTCTTCACCGTCTGCATCTGTCTCTTCGTTTTTCTTCACGCGTGCTACTGTCGATACTTCATCATCTTCTCTAATATTAATGACTTTAACACCTTGTGTGTTACGTCCCATAATAGAAATCTCCGACATGCCCGTACGAATAATCGTTCCTGAAGCTGTGATGATCATTAGATCTTCATCTTCACGAACAACTTTGAGACCGACAACGTGTCCGTTTTTCGGTGTTACATTGAGAGTCTTAATACCTTTACCACCACGTGATTGGATACGGTAGTCCTCAACAGGCGTTCTTTTACCAAAGCCCTTAGATGTAACAATTAGAACGGTATCATCTACATTTACGATATCCGTATCAATCACATAGTCATCTTCACTTAGCTGAATTCCTTTTACCCCTGTGGCAGTACGACCCATTGGACGCACATCACTCTCAGCGAAACGGATCGAAATCCCTTGTTTCGTTGCCATAATCAATTCTTGTTTGCCATCTGTTAATTTAACACCAATTAATTGATCATCTTCACGAAGGTTAAGTGCAATTAGACCTACTTTACGGATATTGACGAAATCGATGAGTGGAGTCTTTTTAACAACCCCTTGTTTCGTACCGAAGAACACATAGTGCTCTTGATCAAACTCCTCAACTGGAATAACCGCACTGATCTTCTCACCTTGCTCAATTTGGATCAAATTAATGATCGGTGTACCTCGTGCTGTACGTCCTAGAGCTGGAATTTCATAAGCTTTGAGACGATACACCTTACCTTTATCCGTAAAGAACATTAGGTAGTGATGTGTATTTGTCACAAAAAGATGCTCCACAAAATCATGCTCTTTGGTATCCATACCTACAACACCACGACCACCTCGTTTTTGCGAACGGTAAGTGGTAACAGGTAGACGCTTGATATATCCTGTGTGGGAGATCGTAATAACGACATCTTCTCTCGGAATAAGATCCTCGTCTTCGATGCTTTCCTCACCAATTGTAATCTCACTGCGTCTTGGATCGTTGTATTTATCTTTTATTTCATTTAACTCATCGCTAATAATGCTAAGAATTCTTTGCTCATCCGCTAGGATATCTTTTAAATCAGCGATTATCCGCATTAATTCTGCATATTCGTTCTCTATCTTCTCACGTTCCAAGCCAGTTAGGCGCTGTAAACGCATATCGAGAATCGCTTGTGCTTGCTCATAACTTAAACTGAAAGTTTGGATGAGTCCTTCACGTGCTTGCTCCGCTGTCTGCGAGCGACGAATAAGAGCAATCACTTCATCCAGATGATCAAGCGCAATACGTAACCCTTCAAGGATATGAGCGCGAGCTTCTGCTTTGCGTAATTCAAATTCCGTACGGCGACGAATAATCTCACGTTGATGCACCAAGTAATGACTCAAAATCTCTTTGAGATTTAATACTTTTGGCTGACCATTAGCAAGTGCGAGCATAATAATACCGAAATTACTTTGCATCGCTGTTTGCTTATATAGATTGTTCAATACTACGCTCGGATTTACATCACGACGCATTTCGATGACGATACGCATACCATTACGGTCTGATTCATCTCGAAGGTCACTGATACCTTCAATTTTTTTATCGCGAACAAGTTCTGCGATCTTCTCTACTAGACGCGCCTTGTTGACTTGATAAGGAAGCTCACTGACGATAATTCTAGCTTTACCGCCCACTTCTTCAATCTCAGCTTTGGCACGCATCGTCACAGAACCGCGCCCTGTTGAATAAGCTTGTTTAATTCCTTCTCGACCCAAAATATAACCGCCTGTTGGGAAGTCAGGACCCTTAATTGCACTCATGAGTTCAAGTGGTTGAATATCAGGATTTTCAATTAACAGCTGAATGCCATCAATGACTTCGCCTAAATTGTGAGGGGGAATATTCGTTGCCATACCAACTGCAATCCCAGACACACCATTGACTAGTAAGTTTGGAAAACGCGATGGCAAAACAACAGGTTCTGTCTCTTCTCCATCGTAGTTTCCTACAAAATCAACTGTATCCTTATTCAGATCACGAAGCATTTCCATTGCAATCTTTGATAATCTAGCTTCTGTATAACGCATGGCAGCAGCAAAGTCACCATCAATCGAACCAAAGTTACCATGCCCATCAATAAGCATGTAACGAAGAGAGAAGTCCTGCGCCATCCGTACCATCGTTTCATATACGGCTGAATCACCGTGAGGATGATACTTACCAATTACTTCACCGACAATTCTCGCCGATTTCTTGTGCGGCTTATCCGACGCCATACCGAGTTCAGACATTGCATACAGAATCCGTCTATGAACCGGTTTAAGTCCATCTCTGACGTCTGGAAGCGCACGAGAGACGATAATACTCATCGCGTAATCCATAAACGAAGTACGCACTTCTGATCCGATATCGATGTCTTTAATTTGCGAACGATTTTCTTCGGTCATTGTATCCTCCTAAAACCTGCTTTTTCAGCAATAGCTAAGCGAATTTCAGACGTACTTAAGCTTAGATATCTAAATTTTTCACATACTGTGCGTGTTCTTGAATAAATTCACGTCTTGGTTCTACGTTATCACCCATCAATGTATCGAAAATTTGATCTGCATCTATGGCATCCTCAATCGTAACCTTCAGCAAAATACGTGCATCCGGATCCATTGTCGTCTCCCATAATTGAACAGCATCCATCTCTCCTAAACCTTTATAACGCTGAATACCAACCTTCACACCTTCACCAAACTCTTCTAAAATTGCATCACGCTGCTTATCGCTATAAGCGTAACGAAGTACTTTATTACGCTCTAGACGATATAAAGGCGGCTGTGCAATGTACACGTAGCCTGCTTCAATCAGCTTGCGCATGTAACGATAGAAGAAAGTAAGGAGAAGGGTACGAATATGCGCTCCATCCACGTCAGCATCCGTCATAATAACGATTTTGTGGTAACGAGCCTTAGATAAATCGAATTCATCCGAAATTCCTGTACCTAGCGCTGTGATAATCGCTCTAATTTCCAAGTTAGATAAGATTCGATCAAGACGCGCTTTCTCAACGTTCAAGATTTTACCTTTTAACGGCAAAATTGCTTGGAAGTGACGATCACGTCCGCTCTTAGCTGAACCACCTGCAGAGTCACCCTCAACGATAAAAATTTCAGAGACACTTGCATCTTTGGAAGAACAGTCAGCAAGTTTACCTGGTAGAGAGCTAACTTCAAGTGCGCTTTTGCGTCGTGTTAATTCACGAGCTTTACGTGCAGCCTCTCTTGCTCTTGCAGCCATAATCCCTTTTTCGACAACTTTCTTCGCAACAGCTGGATTCTCTTCAAGGAATGTCTGCAACTTATCCGCAAACAAGGACTCGACAATTCCGCGAACTTCGGAGTTACCAAGCTTTGTCTTGGTCTGACCTTCGAACTGAGGATCCGGAATTTTAACTGAAATAATCGCGGCAATACCTTCACGCACATCGTCACCAGTTAAGTTCGAATCCGAATCGCGAAGTACGTTATTTTTACGGGCATAGTCATTCATAATCCGAGTTAAGGCACTCTTAAATCCAGATTCATGTGTACCGCCCTCATGTGTATTAATGTTATTGGCAAAAGAATATATATTCTCAACGTACGAATCGTTGTATTGAATGGCAACTTCAACTTGAATGTTATCTTTGGAACCTTCAACGTAAATCGGTACCTGGTTTACTGCCTCACGATTACGGTTCAAATATTCTACGAACGAGACAATACCACCCTCAGCCATAAACGTGTTGGAAGTACCTGTACGCTCATCAATTAGATTGATCTCAAGACCTTTATTCAAAAATGCTAACTCGCGGATACGAGCTTGCAATACGTCATAGTCGTATTCTGTTGTTTCTGTAAAAATTTCTTTATCTGGCATAAAAGTGATGGATGTACCTGTTTCATCACTGTCACCGATCGTCTTCAGATCATATTGTGGTGCGCCGCGATGATACTCTTGTTGAAAAATCTTACCTTCACGTTTAACAGTGACGATAAGCTTCTCAGACAGCGCATTAACAACGGAAACACCTACACCGTGCAGACCACCAGATACTTTATATCCATCACCGCCAAATTTACCACCTGCATGTAGAACCGTTAAGACGACTTCTACTGTAGGACGTTTGAGTTTGGCATTCTCACCTACGGGAATTCCGCTACCATTATCGATTACTGTAATCGAGTTGTCCTTATTCACAATGACATCGATTCGCGTACAGCGGCCTGCAAGTGCCTCGTCAATCGAGTTGTCGACAACTTCCCAAACCAAATGATGGAGTCCCTTACTGCTCGTCGAACCGATATACATCCCTGGACGTTTACGAACAGCTTCAAGTCCTTCAAGCACCTGAATCGAACTTTCATCGTATGAATTCTGATTTAAAGACATTTCCGTTCACCTGCTTCTCTATAGTCAAATCGGTCAATGGGTCAAAAGTTGATGGGCTCTTTTCTTCAAAGTCGTAGAAGAGATCGGAGAGTAATATACTTTATTGGTCGTCACGACGAGCGATTTACTATCTTCCTCACTAATCACTTCGATTTGCTTGGTTTTGTTCGCTTCGACGATGAACGATCTTGATATCTTTGAAGATTTTTCGATCGATAGGTCAAAAATGGCGACGAGCTCCGCTGAACGGATTATTTTCTCGCCTCCCAAATGAATAAACATGTTATCAACTCCCGCTAGTTACATTTCCGCTTTGCACATAAAAGACGGAGGAGTCATTCAAGCGGTCTAAATGCACGCTCTCAAGACTTGTTGTTGTAATGAACGTCTGTACTTTGTTCTGGAACGTACGAATAAGCTGGGTTTGCCTAAACTCATCAAGTTCCGATAATACATCATCCAATAACAAAAGCGGATATTCGCCTACTTCCTCATGTATTAGCTCAATCTCGGCTAATTTGAGAGAAAGCGCCGTCGTCCGCTGTTGACCTTGTGAGCCGTACGTATGCACTTCTTTATCGTTAATATAAAACCGCATGTCATCACGGTGTGGCCCAAGAAGTGTTGCCCCTCTACGTAATTCTTGATCCCTTATCTTAGTTAACTTTACCATAAATTGCTCCAATAAAACAGCTTCTTGTGCGTCTTCGGCAAAGGAAAAAGAAGGGGTGTACTCCACACGGAGCACCTCTGCGCCATTTGTAATGCCAGAATGGATCTGCTTTGCCCATTCTTGCAGCTTATTTATGAAGTTTTGACGTTTTTTCATAATTTTAACACCATACTGCGCAAGTTGTTCGTCCCAAACCTCGAGCATCGCAATATTAACGGCATGAGGTGATGAACTTTTTAGTAAATTATTTCGCTGCTGCAAGGTTTTCTGATATTGAGACAAGTCATACAAGTAACTTGGATATACTTGCCCAATTTCCATATCGAGGAAACGTCGCCTTACTCCAGGACTACCTTTTACAATTTCTAAATCTTCTGGTGCAAACATAACGACGTTTAAACCACCAACAAAAAGACTTAGTTTTTTTTGCTCTAGGCTGTTAATCTTCGCTTTTTTACCTTTTACCGTAAAGGAAAGATCCAATGTGCATGTACCGTACTTTTTATCGATTTCACCTGTAATTTGCGCAGTATCCTTGTGCCAGCCGATAAGTTCTTTATCTTGAAATGTGCGATGTGATTTGGTTAAGGCTAGCACGTAGATGGCTTCAAGTAAATTGGTTTTGCCTTGTGCATTTGGTCCTAAGAAAATATTCACATTACGATCCATGGTGAGCGTGAGCTCTTCGTAGTTGCGGAAGTTTTTCACGGACAATGTTTTTAGAAACAATAAGGGTTCCTCCCCACTTCTCTTACTGTCCCACTACTGAAAATTGACCGCATCCAGCGACAACGACAGTATCACCAACACGAAGCTTGCGTCCGCGGCGGTTGTCAGGCTCCCCATTAATTAAAACTTCTGTTTCCTGTAAAAAGGATTTCGCATGCCCACCTGTCTGAATGCAATCCGCTAGTTTTAAAAATTGTCCCAATGTAATGTACTCAGTCGAAATAGAAATAGATTTCATGAAGTTAGTCTCCTTAGTTCGTTGTCCGATATGGCAAAATCAGCTGCAAAATGTCTGCACCGTCTTCTGGTTTGATAATGATCGGCTGCATTGCACCTGTAAAGCCAATATGGATGTTTTCACTATCCATTACTTTTAGTGCTTCCAGCATATATTTGGAGTTAAACGAAATACGTAGTAAGTCGCCTCGAATTGAATTTAAGTTGATTTGCTCTGTTACTTTACCTAGTTCAGTAGATGTAGATGATACTTCGATGGATTGATCTTCACGCATGATCAACTTAACGATGTTCGTCTTATCTTCACGGGATAACAAATAAGCGCGATCGATCGCTTCAGTCAGTTGTTTTGTATTCACACTAAGCTCGGTTTGGAACGTTTCTTGAATGAGCTTGCTTGTATCTGGATATGTGCCATCTAAAATGCGTGT